>JAGCCZ010000033.1 GCA_017651425.1 Bacteroidales bacterium | reverse complement strand
TTCCTCCTTTTGCGCACAAACATACTGCAAAAGTACGAAAAAGGAGGAGCGATTCACCCAAAACAAATGACAAAATTTGCTAACTACCTGGCTATAAACACTTAATAAAAAAGTGAAAAATTAGACCGCCAAAGTCAGGAAATGGGCGACGACATATTATTGTGCCGCATTCAAGACATTCCGCTCAATCCACATTCCGAAGAATCTGTCATAGACATAATACTCTCCCTTGTCATTCGTGATGAAGTCCTTCTCCAAAAGCCCGTTTATGGCCGAACGCACGCTGCTTGCGGAAGTCAGATGGTGAGCATGGATGAACTTGCCGCCCGTCACACTTCTGGCTCTCCCTTCTTGTGCTATGGCAAAAAGGACATCTCTCTGCTTCTCAGGTATTTGATAAATCAATGAGAGGTAAGTGTCGCTTGATATGTCAAGCAAGGTGTTTATGGCAGTCTCTATCATGTATTCATGGCAAGTTTCTCCTTGTGCGGTCTGTATGAATAGCATGTTCATGATGCGCTGAAGATATGAGGTGATTCCATCGAAACGATGGTATATATTGTTGACAACCCCTGCATCAAGAACTCGCCCATTCTCCATAAAGTGTTTTTGTGCAAAAGCAGTGTATTTGTCTAATGATATAAGAGGCAGGTTCATGATGGTGACCGACTGGTAGAACGGACGAGAGGGCGATATGAACATGGCCCCCATCAGATGCCGTTGCGATCCTGCAAAAACAAAGTTGGCATTTGGCGTGCGCTGGATATAGGTTCGCAACAATGCCTCCATGTTCTGGTTGTCGGTGTATCGGGTAATCTGCTGGAATTCGTCAATGGCCACAATACATGGCTTATCCGCCTCATTCAGATAACGGAAAATCTCGTCAAGCGTCACCGAAGGATTGTCAATGGCACCTATGCCCAAACCCCACACGGGCATCCCGTTGATGTCAAAGCTTATTTCTGGACGCAACGACTGCAACACGGACAGGAACCGCTCCCATACGGCACGCCCTTTCGGACGCAGCTCTTCAATAATGGCCTTGCCAAAAACATTGACAAAGTCCCGGACAGAGGTGGTGGCATAAATGTCTATGATGAATGTGTGGTAATTGTCGCAGACCGATGACTGTCGGAAACAATGGTGCAAAAGGTCGGTTTTCCCTACACGTCGTGGCGAGATCAACGCTACATTGTTCCCGTTTGTCAGGAAATCGGTCAACATGGATGTTTCCTTTTCCCTGTCACAGAAATACTCGGGTCCGGCATATCCACTGGTGATAAATGGATTTCTCATAGCACGCTTATTTAAGATTCACGCTGCAAATATACACATTTTTTTACTTGTTGCCATAAAATGATTATCATAAAACGGCAAAACATCCGTAAGCCGCACCCTCTACTTCTTCGGCACCACGTTCAAGTCCAATGAGATGAACCCCAGATTGTCGTATTTCGGCATCTTGCGATAGAAGGTGACGGTGTAGCGCCCCTTTTGTGTCAATGTTTTGCTGGGGAATGCGACAAGCCTCATGGAATTTACACTGCCTTGGGAAAAAGGTGTAATATCCTTGTTCTGCTTGGGATCGAAATTGAGCACGCTGGTGACGAAGGATTCCATGCCGTCAGGGGCGGTGAGCGTGATGTTGACCGGAATCGTTTCGTCCACCACCACGGTGGTGTCATACTTCAGGTAAAATTCAATGCTATACTCACTTATGGTGTCAATGTTGTCGAAACCGTATTGGATGACCTGCTCCTCGAATGTCCAGTTGCCATTGGGGAATTCATGTGTTACCTTGATGGGCTCCTTCTGCCGGGGTGCACGATGGCAGCTTGTGGCTATTGTGTTGATGGTGAGGATGATGAGTGCGATAACTATAAAATGTTGATAAATTCTTTTTTTCATACTCGAAGTTTCTTTCAATTTAAACTACTTTTGCATCTGGATTTTGTGGTCGCAAACACGGCTGCAAAAATACATTAATTCTGCCATCTTTGCGCATGGGATGGCAATGTCGCGGCAACTGTCGCAAAACATTCATTTAAAAGACGATAAATGGCAACAAAGAGAAAATATTATGTGGTTTGGGCCGGTGTGAAGCCCGGCGTTTACGACAATTGGAACGACTGCAAGGCGCATGTTCTGCATTTTGAGGGCGCAAAATACAAGTCCTTCGAGACTGAACAGGCGGCCATCTCGGCATTTAAGGAGGGCTATGCTGCCTATTACCGCAACCATCCCTCGCCGCAAAGCGGCATTCCCTTGCTGCTTCTGAAAGAGGAGGCACCGAAACCCATCCTGGAGAGCCTGTCCGTGGATGCCGCCTGGAACACAGTGACCAAGATGATGGAATACCGCGGGGTCTATGTGGCCACACGGGAGGTCTGGTTCCACAAGGGACCGTTCCCCAACGCCTCCAACAACATCGGCGAGTTCCTGGCCTTGGTGCACGGCATCTCCCTCTGCAAGCAGCGCAACCTCGATATCCCCATCTATACCGACAGCATCACGGCCATGGCCTGGGTGCGGCACAAGAAACACAAGTCCATCATCCTCCCCACAGCGGAGAACGCCGTCCTTTTCGACATGATGACCCGTGCGGAGAACTGGTTGAAAAACAATACCTACGACAATCCTATCTATAAGTGGAACACCCCCCTTTGGGGTGAGATCCCCGCCGATTTCGGGCGGAAGTGAGCTGCGCGATGCGCTTGCGGTTCTCCGGCAGCTTGGGGAAAAAGAAGATGTGCTGGTCCTTGCGCTCCTCCATGCGCTTGGGTACATATACCGGCTTGCCATTATACGGATTGTACTCCAGGTAATACAAGGCCGTCGAGAAGGTCATCGGTGTGGGTGTAAAGTCTTGCACTTGGTCGGTGATGAGGTGGTGCTCCTGCGTGATCTCACATAATTCCGCCATCTTCTCGATGGTGCAGCCCGGATGCGACCCGATGAAGTAAGGGATGAGCTGCTGGTTCTTGCCGCATTGCCGGTTGGCTTGCATGAATTTCTCCAAAAAGAGCAGAAACTTGTCAAAATCGGGTTTCCGCATCAACTTGAGCACCTCGGGGTCGGTGTGCTCCGGCGCCACTTTCAGACGCCCCGACACATGATGCTCCACCAACTGCCGCAGATATTGCGACTGTCCGTTGCGCTCGTCCTCCTTGCGGTCATCATTGAGCAGCATCTCGTAGCGGATGCCGCTGCCGATGGTGACATGCTTGACACCGGGCATCTTCCTCACAGTCTCGTACAATTCCACCAAAGGTTTGTGGTTCAGCTGCATGTTGGGACAAATCTTGGGTGATAGGCATGAGGGACGCGGACAGGTGCGGCATTTCTCCAAGTCGAGGCCTTCCATGCGGAACATGTTGGCCGAAGGGCCGCCTAAGTCGCTGATATGCCCCTTGAAATAAGGACGTTGCACCAAGTCGCGCACCTCCGCGAGGATGGACTCGTCGGAGCGCGAGGCGATCTGCTTGCCCTGATGGGCCGCGATGGCGCAGAAACTGCAGCCTCCGAAGCAGCCACGGTGCAGCGTGATGGAGTTCTTGATCATCTCGAAAGCCGGTATCTCGCCACGTTTCAGATACTTGGGATGCGGGGCGTTCATCATCCGGTCGAAGAGCGCGAAACTGTCCATCTCGGCTTCCGTGGCCACGGGGTAGGGGGGCTGTACCACCAGCACCTGCTCGCCGTAGGGTTGCACCAGCATTCTTTGCTCGCGTTTGTTGGATTCTGTCTCGAACTTGACGAAATCCTCCCCATATTTGCGCTTGTCTTTCAACTCGGCCTCGTAGGAGTGCAGCCGGATGCAATGCGCTTGCCGGTAGTTTTCACCATCCTTGTCCATATATGCAATCTGATGGCATTCGGAGAGGTGGTTGCGCCAGTCTGTGTGTCGGAACAACTGTGCCAGGGCAATGATGGGGCGCTCGCCCATTCCATACACCAACACATCGGCGCCGCTGTCGGCCAGGATGCTGGGCTTGAGCGAATCGCTCCAGTAATCGTAATGTGACAGCCTCCGCATAGAGGCCTCGATGCCGCCCAGCACCACGGGCACATCGGGGAAAAGTTGCTTCAGGATGCGGGCATATACCGTGGTGGCGTAGTCGGGCCGGAAGCCGGCCTTGCCACCGGCGGTGTAGGCGTCGTCGCTGCGCAGCCGCTTGTTGGCGGTGTAGTGGTTGACCATAGAGTCCATATTGCCGGAGGTGACCCCGAAGAAGAGCCGGGGCTTGCCTAATTTCTTGAAATCGCGCAGGTCGTCCTGCCAGTTGGGTTGGGGCAGGATGGCCACGCGCAGGCCCTCGCGCTCCAGCACGCGCCCGATGACCGCCGCCCCAAACGAGGGATGGTCCACGTAGGCGTCGCCGTTCACAATGATGACATCCACATAGTCCCAACCCAAGTAGTCTAACTCTTTCTTGGTGATTGGAAGAAAATGTTTGTCGTTCATTATGATTGGATTAAAAGAAAAGTCTAATGTATCACTTTAAGTTCTTCCACCTCCATTCTGACCTTGAGCCACTCCACGATTTTCTTCTCGGCGGTGGGATTGGTGCCCCCGTCTTTCCATTGGATGAGCACAATGGGCACGCTGCGATGCTCAAGCGTCTTGGGGTCGAACTGCTCCATCTCTGAGATGGCGAACCCTTTGATATTGGGGTATTGCACATAAATCTCTTTGGCGATCTGGCTGGAGAGCGTCTCAGCATTGCGGGCGGAGCTCAGCTGGCCTTGAAGTTGGCTGATGAGGGAGTCTTGCTGTTCGATGCGTAAGTCCTTCTTGTTGATGATATCCTCGATGATCTCGTTCTGCTTGGTGATGTCAATGGCCTCCCCGGTCTGCTTGACAATCAGTTTGGTGTGGGTGAGGCCGTATTGGTTCTGCATCGTGTTTTGCAAATCAGTGATTTCGCTCTTCGACAGGGGACGTCCCACCAGCGACAGGGTGACACTCTGTTCCTTGGCGTGGTATTCGCGGACGGAGTTGACAATCTGGATGTTTTGGAATGGTTCGCTCTCTTGCGTGTCGTTCACGAATTTGATGGCCTGGGAGTTGAAGGCGGCCTGCCGCACCACATCGATGGCGAGGATAATGCTGGGTACCAAAACGATGACGGTGAATATGGTGATGATGCGCTTGACGGCGCGGTTACGTCCGGGTTCCACATATTGTATTTGAGGAAAAGAGAGGAACCGGACCATCAGGAAGGTGGCGAGGGCGATGAAGAAGGAGTTCAGGAAGAAGAGGTAGAAGGCCCCGAAGAAGTACTTGAACTGGGCGGTGGCAAGACCGTATCCGGCCGTGCAGAGCGGCGGCATCAAGGCGGTGGCGATGGCCACGCCCGAGATGACGGTGATGGACTGCGATTTGCGGGAGGTGGCCACGATGCCGGCCAAACCGCCGAAAAAGGCAATGAACACGTCGAAGATGGTGGGACGGGTGCGCGCCAGCAGCTCCGACTGCGCGTCGCCGAGCGGCGACAGCAGGAAGTACAGGAAAGAAGCCAGCAGACTGACCAGCACCATAATGCCGAGGTTCTTGACGGACTTCTGCAGAAGGTGCTCGTCCATTATGCCCACGGATAGACCGATTCCGCAGATGGGCCCCATCAGGGGTGAAATCAACATGGCGCCGATGATAACGGCAGTGGAGTTCACATTCAACCCTACGGAGGCCACAATGATGGCGAACACGAGAATCCACATGTTCATTCCTCGGAACTCCACACTCTTGGATATGGTGTCGATGGTGGCCTCATAGTCGGTGTCTTCGCGCAGTTGGGCGAAATCCTTGACCTTGCGCCACAGGAGCCTGAGTTTTGCCTTGAAGGATTGCTTTTCGGACATGACGGTGGAATGTTATTGCAGTATTTTGGCGATCTCCTCGATGGAAAGTTGTTGTTGCTCGCCGGTGCTCATGTTCTTGAGTGTGTAGATGTTGTTGAGCCGTTCATTTTCGCCGGCGATGACAACGTAAGGCACGGATTTGGCGTTGGCGTAGTTCATCTGCTTGCCGATTTTGGCGCTGTCGGGATAGATTTCCGAGGGGATGCCGGCGTCGCGGAGGGCGCGCAGGCCGCGCAGGGCGTATTTCTCGTCTTCCTTGCCGAAGTTGATGAACAGGGCTTTGACGGGTGTGAGGATGGCGTCGGGGAAGAGGTTAAGCTCGTTGAGCACGTCGTAGATGCGTTCCGCGCCGTAGGAGATGCCCACGCCCGACATGTTTTTCAGCCCGAAGATGCCCGTGAGGTTGTCGTAGCGTCCGCCGCCGGAGATGCTGCCCATCGCCACGTCGTTGGCCTTCACCTCGAAGATGGCGCCGGTGTAGTAGTTGAGTCCGCGAGCCAACGTGATGTCGATTTCGAGAGCGGTGGTGAGTCCCATCTCCTTGACGTAGTCGAGCACGGCGGCCAGCTCTTCCACGCCTTTCATTCCGATTTCGCTGGTGTGGAGCAGCTGCTTGAGTTGCTCGAGTTTCACGTCGTTGTTGTCGCCTCCGAAGCAGAAAACGGGCTTGAGCTGCTCGATGGACTCCTGCGGGATGCCTCTTTCCAACAGTTCCTGGCAGACGCATTCCTGGCCCACCTTGTCCAGCTTGTCCATCGCGGTGCAGAGGTCGGTGACCTTGTCGGCCTGGCCGATGACCTCGGCGATGCCGGAGAGCACCTTGCGGTTGTTGATTTTCATCGTGATGGAGATGCCGAACTTGCGGAAGATCTCGTCGGTGATCTCCACGAGTTCCGCCTCGTTGAGGAGGGAGGTGCTGCCGATGATGTCGGCGTCGCACTGGTAGAACTCGCGGTAGCGTCCTTTCTGGGGACGGTCGGCGCGCCACACGGGCTGCATCTGGTAGCGCTTGAAGGGGAAGGCAATGTCGTTCTGGTGCTGCACGACGAAGCGGGCGAAGGGCACCGTGAGGTCATAGCGCAGACCCTTCTCGCAAATCTTTGCCGCCAGCTTGTTGGGGGAGGCGTCGGGGGCGTTGAAGTCAACACCCTGCATGAAGTCGCCGGAGTTGAGGATCTTGAAGAGCAGGCGGTCGCCCTCCTCGCCGTATTTGCCCATCAGTGTGGAGAGGTTCTCCATGGAGGGGGTCTCGATGGGAAGGTAGGCGTGCTGGTGGAAGACGGAGCGGATGGTGTCGAAAATATAGTTGCGCCGCATCATCTCGGTGGGCGTGAAATCACGGGTTCCTTTTGGAATAGAGGGTTTTACGTTGGCCATAGTTTGTCTATTTAATCAGGCTGCAAAGATACAAAAAAGGCATAAAAAAAATAATTTATGGGAATCGGGTTTGGAAATGAAAAAAAGTGTATTTTTGCCGCGTCTTTTTGAGACACCCAATATGGCGGTTGTAGCTCAGTTGGTTAGAGTACCGGATTGTGGTTCCGTGGGTCGTCGGTTCGAATCCGACCTGCCGCCCGAAAGTCTCACAAAACAATAAAAATCAGCGGATTACGGTAAGTTTCCGCTGATTTTTTCGTTAAAACCGGGACAAAAGGTATTTCGATACGGCATATTTAGACAAGGATATTTAAAAGTCAAAAAAAATGCATATTATTTTGACTTTTAGATAGTGGGGTTGGAATAAATGTGTATCTTTGCAGCGTAAACAGAAAGACGCGATATGCCTATATTGAAAGAAAATAGCCTGAGCTACAAACTCGATATGCTGCCCGTCGGGACACTGGTGTTTTTATCGGACTATCCCGACTATGACGTGGCGTTCACTTGCCGTGTCCTGGCCAAAAAGTGTCGCGAGGGCTCTTTCGTGAAACTATCGAAAGGGATATACTATAAGCCCGAAATGACAAGATTTGGTCCATTGCTGCCGTCTGCGGATAAAGTGGTGAGGGCAGTGGCACGACGCGACAATGCGAAGATTTTGCCCAGTGGCAATACGGTGCTGAACCAATTGGGGTTGTCGGACCAAGTGCCTATGCGACTGGTGTACTTGACCAGCGGATCCGAGAGAGACTTGGACATTGGCGGCACAAAGGTCAAATTGAAACGCTCGGTGCCCAAGACTTTTGAGTTTAAAGGGGAATTAATGGCATTGCTTGCGCAGGCGATGAGAGCTCTTGGAAAAAACGGGCTAACAGAAGATCAAAGGTATGTTGTAGGACGGTTATTGAAGGAACACACGGATATTGAGACTTTTGAACACGACTTGCATCTGATGCCAGCATGGATGCAGAAAGAAATAACAGAAATAACGGAGAAACGATGAGTATTTGGCAGAATTATTCAAAAGGAGAGCGAGTCGTGATGTTACAGCAGACGGCGCTGAGGGAACATCTGCCGCAGGCTGCCATTGAAAAAGACTGGTGGGTGACAGTGGTGTTAAAGGCATTGTTTATGACTGATGCGGCACCAGCGATGCTCTTCAAGGGAGGCACCAGCTTGAGCAAAGGGTGGCATTTAATAGAGCGTTTGAGTGAAGATGTGGATATCGCGATAGACCACAGTTTCTTTGGCGTTAATGGAACGAACAAGAGTCAACGGGATAAATTGCGCAAAAAAGCAAGAGCGTATATCGTGGAAGAGTTGTCGGTTCAACTGGACGAGAAAATGAAAGAGCTGGATCTGCGCGGCTACCGAATACAGTGTGTGACCACAAGGGATGATGGATCGACAATAGATTCTGACAAGGATCCCACATGCATCTTGATATGGTATGAACCCGTATGTGAGGAACAGATCGGTTATATTCCACCAAGAGTGAAAGTAGAAATCACTTGTTTGTCCATGTCTGAGCCCAGCGAGGTGAAAGAAATACGCTCATTGGTCAGCAACTATTACCAAGAAGAGGACAATGGTACAGCTTCATCCATCAAAACGGTAGTGCCTACGAGGACTTTTTTGGAAAAAGCGTTTCTGCTTAACGAGGAGTTCCAGAAAGACAGACCAAGGCATGTAAGGATGAGTAGGCATCTGTATGACTTGTGCCAGCTAATGGATACAAAGTATGGGTGCGAAGCACTTAAGGACAATGCTCTTTATGAGGAAATCGTGAAACATCGTGAAACGTATTATTCGCTGAAATATGTTGACTATGAGCGTCACTCACCTGAACTGATTGATTTTGTGCCCCCTGTATCTCAACGGGAGGATTGGAGCCGCGACTATGACAACATGCTGCTATCCTTCATTTATGGAGAGGCTCCAAGTTTTACAACGTTATTGAAAAGAATGGAAGAATTGCGGGAGCGATTCAGAAAAATAAATAAAAACAACTGATTTTCAATCAGTTGTTTTCATCACCTTGTACTGAGAGAGAAATGAGACAAACAACAATTATAATTGGAATTTGTGAAAAATATAATGTATTAACTATCTGCAAGTAAAAAAATCAATAAGGGCAAAAAACGGCAGTGCCTTTAATCGTCGGTTCGAATCCGACCTGCCGCCCGAAAGAAAGCAGCGACAAGAAATTGCCGCTGCTTTTTTATTCTGTTCATGATAAAAACCGCACTTCTTTTTTAATGTCTCCGGCAAATCATCAAGACCTTATAAGATGGATGATTCGGCATCTTTTCCCCTTCCTTTAACATCTCATACCGGACATGCACCGCCGTGACACTGTTCGGACACACCTCGTTCATCCGGTCATACAAGTACTCTGCTCTCATTTTAGCAGGGATAAAAGACCAGTATTCGTATTGATAATCCCAATAGGTGATTTCAAAACGGGCGCCAGCATGACAAAGGGTGTTCATCACACTGTCGAGATGCGCCAGCGAGAAGTCGCGGAGTTCCGCCTTGGCGAGCCACCAGTTCAATTTCACGATGATAGTGTCTTCCGTGGGCTGAATGTTCAGACTTTCATCACATTTGGCTTCCCGAATCGTCCATTCGGGCGACGTGTGTGGAGTGTCCAGTCGTATCTCGCGCCCCTCCGACAAGACAAACACTGCGAGCTGCTCATTTTCGACAGCGAAGTGGATGGCGGCATTGAGAGAGTCTTCGGGGAAGAGTCGAGCACTGTCGAAGTAGTAGAGACTGTCGGTGGTGTCCAGCCAGCCGCCGACATAGCCGTCGTGCCGCATCGCGTGCTTTACCACATTGGCGAGCTGCTTGCGGGAATGGCTGCCCTGTGTGGCTGCATACGCCACGATAACCCCTTCCGCCGGCTCTGTCATCGTGGTGATGTCCAAGGTGAAACCGTCCGGATGGCTGAGACTGTGGGTCCAGATACTGTCCGAGACGGCTTTGAAACTGCCCGTGCCCGCCAGTTTGCGGTAGCTGTGACAGGAGGTCAGCAGCAGGGCGCAGGACAGGAATAACGCAGCCGGCACTTTGCCGAGAAGAGAAAATGTCTTCATGCGGAGGAATCGTTTTAGAAACTGCAAAGGTGGTGATGCCTAAAACTTCTGTATAAGGACATCTTCCTCGTCTTCGCGTTCTATGATGTTGGCGGCGAGGTTGTCGGCACACTGCAGAAGGGCGCAGAGCGGGCATATTTCCTTGGCTTTGTTATAGTTGCCTTTGATGTCAGGGCTCTGGAATGCGAGATCCCAGGCGCTCATGTGCCAGCGCATAGCCATGATCTCCTCGTCAGTGAGGTTGAAACCCATCCGTAAAACCATAATGACGGATTTCTCGCCGTGGCCTAAGGGGAAATTTTTGTAGTCCACCTCGTAACCCTCGACATCTTCCCATTGGCCGAAATTGTTTTTGCGTTTCTTCAGACATTTCTTGTAAATGTCCGACTTGCATACATCGTGCAGCAGCGAAACTATTATCACACTGTCTTCAGGAAGCAGTTCTGTCAATTCAGGATCTTCCAGAAGGAGTTGTTTGCGAAGCATGATGCCCATTTTGCAAACATTGAGAGAGTGCTGGGCCAGGCCGCCTTCCATGTTGAGGTGGAACCGGGTGGATGCGGGAGCCTCGAAGAAGCCGTTTTCACACAGTTCTTCTATCACATCCTCAATGTATTCGCGTTTTGTGCCCTTCAGAAGCTTGATGATCTCGTCTTTGTTTTTTCCCTTTTCAATAATTCTCATGGGTGAATCAGTTTGTGAATTCAATTTCAAATGTGTCATTAATGATGCGTGGGCAAAAGTAGGAAAAAAAGTGATACCGTGATATGCAAACCACAAAAGCGACATCGAGGGTTGTTTTTTTTCAAAAAAAAATTCCAACAAAGTGCAACCCTTTGCGTTTTTCTTATCATACTATTGTGTAGAACGAAGTTTTACTCAATGTAATGTAACTGATTTTAATAACCATTGTTAGTAAAAAAAAGATTGTAATTGAATTTTATTCTGGCATTTAATGTAGTTTTGCCGCGGAAAACACTTGAACTGTTAGGATGATGGATCGAATGAAGTCGTTTTGGACAAAGAAGTACAATCAGAACATCGCGAAGATGATCGGTGTGTGCTATCGCTATGTGCCGGTGCGCGAGATAGCCGAGGACATTGCGCACGACGCATTCCTCACCGCTATCGAGAAGGCTGACACCTTCAAGGGCACCGGATCGTTTGAAGGCTGGCTGAGGCGCATCACCGTCAACAAGGCCCTTGCCTATCTCAACGAGCAAGGCAGGACCGTGGAACTGGCGGAGGATGTGGCCGACTTGGAAATGGAAACCGAGGAGGCCTCTGCCGACGATATGATGAACGCTATCCGGAAAGCGGACTTCTCACAGCAGGAGATCATGGAGGCGATTGCGCAACTGCCCGAACACCACCGCACGGTTTTGAATCTCTACGTCTTTGACCGATACACCCACCCGCAGATCGCTGAACTCTTGGGAATCAACGTCAACACCTCCAAATCGCATCTGCTCAGGGCCAGACGACATCTGCAGGAGATCCTGTTTGAAAAATCAAAACAAAAAAGACATCTGCTTATGTTCATGTTCCCACTTATCAACAACACAGACGAGATTTTCGACGGCTTCTGCCGCCGTCAGATGAGCGGCTTCGCCATTGCACCCACGAGACCGCTCAACATAGCCGCAACACGGATTCTGCCGCAGCCGTCATTGCGGGTGTGGTTGCAGGCGCACACGCTGCCCATTGTTGCCACCGGCCTTGCCACGGCTGCCATTGGCGGCCTTCTATGGACCGCACATCCCCGCCCTGCACGGCCGGGGACAGCTCCCGCCGACACTCCCTCCACGCCACCTGTCGCTGCGGACAGCCTCGCCACCGCGAGCCAAGATACCTTGTCTATGCAATATCCTGAGACGAATGACGTTGTCACTTCAGCACCCGTTCCCGTCGCAGCATCCCCCAAGGCTGTCCGCCCTATGTCCGCCGCAGTGGAGACGACCGCGACGCAACTCGACACTGTCGCCACCACTGCGGAACCTCAAACGCCCGTAATCGTTAAGAAAGTACATCGCAAACGCAAAAGTACAGTTATCGTCAAAGACAATTAAAACTCAAACCGAACAATGCACACAAAGAATACATCCCGATTAATCCTGGCATGGGCACTCATGAGTGTCTGCCTCACCGCCATGGGCCAAGTGGATGAGACCAAGCCTGCCCAAGACACCATCGTCATCATCGAGGAGGAGGTCACCTACGATACGCTCTATCTTTACGATGCCCGGATCAAACCCGAGTTGATGAGCAAGGAGGACCTTCTGGAGACGTTCCGTCGGGACCGAGGGGCCGGAAGGCTCTATTACAACCACGGCAACATGTACCTTACCGGCACTGACGGCGAACTGTTCAAGCTTGACAACAACGACCTCAAGAGCCTCTTGCCTGCCGATGGTTACTCGGAGTACTGCAAGGCGAAACGGAACAGCTATGTCAGTATCCCGCTCTATGTGGCCGGAGGATGCTCCGCCGCCTTCGCATGTGTCGGACTGTACCAATTCTGCGCCTCTTTCATCCAAACCGCGACTGCCCGTGACCAGCTTCTCGAAAGCGACAATCTGGGTGTTGACCTCTGGCGCAGTGCCATGGCGGGGGTGTTTTTCTTCGGCGGCGGTCTCCTCGCCACCACCGCATTCATGGTGCCCGCCATCTTGCTCACCGTCAAGAGCAAAGTGCGCATCAACCGCGTCATCGACAACTTCAACTCCCCCGCCACGGCCTTGCGGCTGAGTTTCGGTCCCACGCCGGGAGGGGCGGGAGTGACGCTCAATTTTTAGATGAACCTATTAGAAAGGACACCAGCCGATGTCTCTGTGTTACAGACTTCCGCAAAGATGATCACTTGTGCCCTTGATTCTTATCACCAAGAAGTCTTCAAAAAAAGTATGAAAAAAATTCTGGTTTTAGTTTCAGCAGCATTTCTGCTGGCCGCTGTCTCCACCTCCTGCAGCAAGGGCTGCCATTGTTACGTGAAGACCGATGTCACCCATGCGATGGCCGTCTTTGAAGACGAGAACATGAACAAGGATGACTGCAAGGCCATGGAAAAGAAGCTTAACGACGAAGCTGGTCTGGACATGTACAAATGTAAATAGTATTGCTCCATGCCACAAATCAATCGGCGGACAGGGGTACCTGTTCCGCCGTTTTTTTTGGAAACCACATACTGATCACTCATCACGGTTCACAGCTGACGACCCGCCACCAACAGCCGTTATTGCTCCACAAACACCAGGTAGTACCAGTCGGCGGGGTTGCCTATGCCAACACTCGGAGTGTACAGATAAACTGCCACTTTTTTGTGGCTGTTCGCATAATAGTGCTGGAACTCTTGCTGTATGGAGACGGTCTGCCAGATGCGCTGGAGGTCTGCATCATCCGTCACGGTCTGGTAGGCCCCGGCATTGTTGATGTATGCAATCTTATTCTGTCCTGGATAGGGCAGTCTGTTGTTGAGTTGTCTGCCGGCCCGGAAACCGGTGGGGAATTCCAAGTGTCCGCATCCCGACCAGACGATGCTTCCGGACATCAGCAGATTGCTTGTGTTTTGGTAGTATAACTTGATCCAACCGAAATCGCCAGGTGCTTGGTATTCGGCCAGGAATGGGATTTCGGTGCCGGTCTGAACTGGGTTTTGCACATTCAGGGCATAGAATCCTTTGTATCGGAATGTGAGATAATCCACTTTGGAAATCAGAATGTTCTTGTGTAGATCCGTATCCTGCAAGTCGCTTTGGGTGAAATCATCGGAAGGTTGCCCTGCGCGTGAATTTAAGATACGCAACTCCACCCATTTGGTGTGGTTTCCGTATAAAAGAAATATTTCATACTCGTTGCCATAAATGTCATTTCCATTCGCAGTGATGTTGATGTCGGAGGCAGATTGGAGATTATCCATAGCGGCAATAAGCTCGTCAAGAGACTGGATGTTCAGGGTATTGCCATCCACGCGCCCGGAAAAGTAGGTGCGTGCTAATTTTCCGTATGCTGAGGAGGCGCGGAATTCCTGCAGCCATTGTTTGTAAAAGAGTAGCATTACGGGCAACTCCTGGTCTTTGACATAGAGTTCGCCTTGATGAACAACGGATTGGCTTGGACGCCAAAACGCGAGGTGTTTTTCTGTTCCGTTTTCGGTATGGATGTAGTGGTCCAATCCCGGGTCGGAACTGCTATTATTGTCCAAATGGTAGTCCCGCTCATTGATGATGGCAACGGCTTCATTCAAGTTTTTCCCGATGCAGGCTTTGACCATCGTGAAGTCATTGGTGACCGGATCGTTCACTTCAGGGGTGTACTCGATGGGCGGCAGTTCCTGGATTGTCGGGTTCGGCGGTGTCGGTTCCACTGGTTCGCGGGTGCAGGCGGCCAAAAGCATTAGAATGGCTGAAAAGGCTATTGCCGCGAAGAAATTGTTCCCCGTTTTGAATTTGAAAAAATTGGTTGTCGTAAGCATAAGAAAGAAATAACAGAAATAATACAAAAACGATGATGCAAAGATAATATTTTTATTTTTGCAGCGAAATTAATTTGAGTAAAAAATATGAAGAGAATTTTCTTGTCCGCATTGTTCCTGATGGCAGCGGTGTCCGTCTTTGCCCAGCAAGAGATGAAGTCCTTCGAGGTGAAGGGCTTCGAGAAATCCTACAACCAGGTGAAGGTCGTGAACGAGACCTCCTACCAAAACTTCCACTGCAGAGTGGTGATTCTTAACGCCGACAGCACGGTGAAAGAGGTCTATGGAGACTATGAACTTAACGAGAAAGGGGATTCGGACACGAACACGAAAAGCGGGAAAGACAGCAGAATCCCCCAAGGAGCGCTCCTGGGCATCCAGTTCCCGAAAAGTTTCACGGGAGAGACCTCCTTCTTCGTGGAATACAAGGATTACCCGTTGTTTGACGTGATCGTCATCCATTTGACAAACAAGGACGGCGGGTACAGTGACGAGTATTGATTTTTCATACTTTTGCGGAATCATTTTTTTTGATTGCAATATGAAATAATTTTATATCTTTGCGGCGTAAATTTAAATCATATTGAAATGTCGCAAGTGTCAATGACTGTGAGGATGGACTCACAACTGAAAACCATATTTGAGGCGCTGTGCTCCGAATTCGGAATGAGCGTAAATACTGCCATCAACGTGTTTGCCAGAACAGTGGTGCAGCGAAGGTGCATCCCTTTCGAAATCAGGGCCGATGAGAAGAAAACGGTTGCCGAACGGATGGCTGCCTTCCGCAATATGCGGGAATGGGCCGAGAATGGGAATACTCCTGAGCTTGGTTTGGATGAAATCAACGATGAGATTAACAAGGCCAGAGGCAAGAAATGAAATATTACGCCGTTTTTGACACCAACGTCTTGGTGTCGGCTATGATCACACATAATTCAGACTCTGCCACAGTTAGAGTGATGGAACAAGTGGTGAAGGGTCGTGTCATTCCATTGTTCAACGACGAGATTCTATTGGAGTATCAGGAAGTGTTGCATCGCAGCAAGTTCAACCTGCGAGAAGAAGACGTTCTGAATATGCTTGACCTGTTTGTTGATAATGGTTGTTGGGCGGGCAGAGAGGCTACAGATATCCCATTTCCCGATGCAGACGACATCGTTTTTTTCGAAGTGGCCATGTCGAAAGAAGATGCTTATCTCATAACGGGTAACATCCGCCATTTTCCGAAAACTCCAAAAGTCGTCACGCCTGCTGAGATGCTGGAGATTATGGGGATGTAGAATAATGATCCGATGTGCGATGTGCGATTTACGGTCTTCATTCTTAATTCTTCCTTCTTAATTAAAATGCGTATCTTTGCCGCCCAGTTTATCTTGTTATGTCTTATACTGAAACCGAAATACAACAAATTGTCGCGGCACAGCGCAAGTTCTTCCGCACGGGCGCGACGCTGCCCGTGAAGTGGAGGATACAGCAGCTCAAGAAGCTGAAGGCTGCCGTGATGGCCCATGCCACCGAGTTTGAGGATGCATTGACCGCAGACCTCGGGCGGAGTAGGGTGGAAGCCTACCTCTGCGACGTGGGCCCCATCGCCGTGGAAGTCAACGAGATGATCCGGGGACTGCGCCGCTGGGCGCGCCCCGAGACCCACTGCAGCGGCCTGATGTGCTTCCCGAGCACCGTCACCAAAGTCTATAAGATGCCCTACGGCGTCTCGTTGGTCATCAGTCCGTTCAACTTCCCGATCCTGCTCACCATCGGCGTGGTGGCGGCGGCGATGTGCGGCGGCAACACCGTCGTCATCAAGTCCAGCAGCAAGTCGGCGGCCTGCACCGAAGTGCTCAAGCGCTTCTTCGCGGAGGTCTTCCCGCCCGAGTACGTCACCCTCATCGACGGCGGTCACGACATCGCGGATATGTGCCTCGCGCAGCGCTTCGACAAGATCTTCTACACGGGCTCTCCCGCTGTGGGCAAGCACGTGATGGCCGAGGCCTCCAAGAACCTCACGCCCGTGGCGTTGGAGCTGGGCGGCGAGACCGGCAACTGGTGCGTGGTGCGCAGGGATGCCGACCTCAAGGACGCTGCCCGCAAGATCGCCTTCTTCAAGCTCTGCAACGCGGGACAGATCTGCATCAACATCAACCAGATAGCCGTGGCCGAGGAGGTTGCGGAACCCTTTCTGGAGGAACTCAAGAAGGCCTTTACAGCCCAGATCGGCGAGCATCCAGTCACCAACCCCGAGTACCCGAAACTCATCACGACGGCGGCCTACGACAAGTGCGCGGCATTAGCCGACGAGTACCGCGACCGCATCGTCTTCGGCGGCGAGGGCGACCGCAATGCACAGCGTTATGCCCCCACCATCATCTACCCCGTGAACAAGGACGAGCATATCGTGCAGCACGAGCTCTTCAACCCGCTGTTGCCGGTGGTGCCCTTCCCCGACATAGAGGTGGATGCCCTGATGGAGACCATCGCCGACCGCGAGCATCCCTTGGCGATGTATTTGTTCACCAAGGATATGTGCTGGGCGAACCGCGTGATGCAGACGCAACAGTACGGCGGCGGCTGCATCAACGAGGTGTGTATCCACATGATGGTCAAGGGCGTGCCGTTCAACGGCACGGGCCACTCCGGCATGGGCGCCTACCACGGCGAGTGGGGCTTCCGCGAGTTCACGCACCCGCAGACCGTCCTCAAGGGCCGCACCCGCTTCAACCTGCCTCTGCGCGAGCACCCCTACACGGGCAAGGCCGGCGAACTGAAGATGAAACTGCTGAAGTGGTTTGAACGGTAATGGACAACAACTACATTTATTAATATCTAACCCAATAAAAACCAACCAAAATGATGAAGAAATTTGTATGCCCGATTTGCGGCTATGTTCACGAAGGAACGGAAGCTCCTGAAAGATGTCCCCAATGCAAACAACTGGTGGAATGGAAAGTGCTGGACGAGAGTGCCGGCCTGAATTTTGTCACCGAGCACGTGATCGGTATCGCCAAGGATACGGATGACGAGATGAAGAAGGATCTCAACGCCCATTTCATGGGGGAGGCCACCGAGGTGGGTATGTACTTGGCGATGAGCCGTCAGGCCGATCGCGAAGGGTATCCTGAAATCGCCGAGGCTTTCCGCCGTTATGCTTTCGAGGAGGCCGACCACTGCGCACGTTTCGCCGAGCTGTTGGGTGAGGTGGTTTGGGACACCAAGACCAACCTCGAGAAGCGTATGGTGGCGGAGTGCGGCGCTTGCGAGGACAAGATGCGCATCGCTCGCCGTGCCAAGGAACTGAACCTGGATGCCATCCACGACACTGTCCACGAGATGGCGAAAGACGAAGCTCGCCACGGCAAAGGCTTTGAAGGCCTCTTCAACCGGTATTTTAAGAAATAATCGGATTTTAGACTTGAGACCATAGACCTTAGATCTCTGGTCTATGGTCTTCGTTCTCCGGTCTCAAACTACTCCCTCAAATAACTCTCCTCCCCAAACACCTTCTTCGCGTACGGTGTGAGGGGAGTGTGTTTTGATAGCCAGTAGATGGGCATCACCACCGTCTGCAGCCCGCAGGCGTATGGGGTGATGTCGTATTGCTGGAACACGATGTTGATTGTGCTCCGGGTGCTGTCGATGAAGAAGTTGTCGGGGACGATGATTTTCTCCGCGGTCTTGTACTCGTCGAACATGCAGTCGAGCACCTCTTTGTTGACGGTCAGGTCCTGCACGGCGCGGACGATGATCTCACCGAGTTTGGAGGTGTCCACCAGGTCGTTGAGATGCACCACGCGTTTCTTCTTTCGGTCGTAGGTGAGGTATTCCACGATGTAGGAGCCGTGGGCGGCGCCGGCCAGGAAGGTCTCGGTGGTGTTGGTGAAGGTCACCAGCTCGCCGTCTTCCCGGAGACTGTTCTGGAGGTGGGCGTAGGTGTATGGCTTCTGATCGTCCACTTTGTCGAGAGGTCGGGTTGACACCGCTTTGACCTCATCGTCATACAGCCACATATTCTTCATCCATTTTTCAGCGGCCTCGTTCACGGAGGAGGCGGTGCTGTCGGCGAACACCTGGCGGATGAGTTCTTTCTCGGCCTCTTCGGTCATCATCCCTTTGAGGGGCCAGACGAGGGTGTAGCTGTTCTCCACGCCGTAGGGGTTCATCTCTTCGGGCAGGTAGGGATCGTCGGTTTTGACCATAAAGCAGTGGCTTCCTGAGATACTGATGGTGGCGAACGGGCCTAAGGGTTTGTTGCATCCTGTGACAACACAGGCCATAATGAACAGGGAGAGAAAGAGTTTGTGTTTCATCGTGATATTGTTTTTAGGGGTGCAAAAGTAGAAAAAATATTTTACAGCCGTGGCTGCCAACAGCTAATGCCAATAGCTAACGGCTAATAGCTAATTCGGACCAATTCGGACCAAACATCCAATCCATCAAGTTGTTATTTTTGCGGTGTGAAATTACATGCAACGGATTTCACGCCGTTCTTTGAAAAAAAACACAATTCACGCTTGTGTATGATTTTTTTATATTTTTGCAGCATGTTTTCCACGGAAAACTGACGTTCTTTTGTTATCGTGCAATCGCTTTTTGTTTGTCAAAGAAATCTAGCAAATTTTAACCAACAGCAGAAAAGCAATTACAGTGATCATGTCTGCAACAGGCGTGGATTGTTTTTTGTTTTCTGCTTGGGTTTTGCTAGAACCTCTTTGACGACAAAGACAGGCCGCGCCTTTTTTGTGCCTGCCAGTGAAGCTTTTGCAGTATGTTCATCAATGATTATCAACATTAAAATATGAAAAATCTACAATTCGCAGCATTGATACGGCAACAGATTCAAAACCGATGTTCGGAGGTGGAAAAACGCCCCGGCGTCTATCGCTGGTGGTTTCCCAAAGCTGAAGCAAAAAAACTATTGGCTAATTTCAAGAATCGCACTTTGATAGACGACAGGAAATTGCAAGAACGTTCTATTCAAGGAGCGCCTTATCTTGCGTTATATTTCGGCATCAGCAACGACATGAGTCGGCGTATCCGCTGGCATATCCGCGGTCCGTTCAAGAGTTCCACGCTGCGAAGGACGTTGCGGGCTATTATTGCTCCAGACGCGGATGACAACACAGCCGAAGCAATCGTCAACAAGCTGATCGACAGCTGTTTCTGGGAATGGGAATACACCGAGACCGTGGAACAGGCAGAATGCCGCGAAACAGAGGAACTTGCCCAACATAAGTTCGCCTATCCGCTCAACATCAGCAAGAACAACACGGTGCCTCCCGAATGGATTGCAGAGCTGAAACAGTTGAGAGCTGATTTGAAAAAGTAAAGGAACACCTTCAAATAAAAAGAAACGACTATGGGATTTTTATTTTTCCGTTCATCAAAAGATGACATCGACAAGCAAATTGCTTCTAAAAAAAAGCAGATTGAGGATCTGAAAGCAAAAATCGATTCCGCGAAAAGAAGCATTGCCGACGCAAAAGCATACAACAAGGCCGTTGGCAAAAAGTCCGTGACATACGAAGGGCTTGAACACACGATGAAAAGAAACAAGGAGATTTTAGCCCAGCTGAAAGAAGACCTTGCAAAACTGCGTGAGAAGAAAAAGAGATAACAAACTAAAAAAAAAATTACGATGGCAAAACGAATCAAAGTTTATGGCCAGTCACAGAAATGGACGGCCTTGGGAATTGTGGCGGCTTATCTTGAAATGCACCCGAACGCCACACTTGCCGATTTGCAGAAAGCATTCCCGAAAAATGAAATCGGCAACGAAATCGATTCTGTGGACAACATTTCGGGCAAGAAGAAGTCGGGCGATTTTGAAGAAAAACTCGCCAAGCAAGTTGGGGATATGGACATGTTCCTGACCCTGAAAGACGGGACAAAAGTGGCCTTTACCAATCCGATGTGGCCCGCCGACAAATTCCAGAAAATCACGCAATTGGCACAGCGATATGATATTGATTTTGAAGTCAGTGAAACGGAAAAAGGGGCTGGCAAGCGTGGCAACTACCGTTTGGAGGTTCTTTCGGAAAAGAAGAAATTCAACTGGCTTCTCTGGCTGATTCTCGCCATCATCATTTTGGGTATCGTCGCATATTTCGCAATGCGTTAAAACATTGAATACAATCAGATTAAAGGAGGCCGCCGAAAATCCGGAAAAGAGTAGGCACTAATGCATTAAAAAACGTTTTTTATGGCAACTGGAAAAATCACAAAAGGTGACAAGAAAAGAGGCAAAAAGATTGCCGGTCACATGGTTTGGCAAAACGAAGACAACTCCATCGAAGTGAGCAAGGAGATGGTTGAAAAATGCGGCTCCGTGAAAGCTGCTTTGAGAGAGTTGGCGACCAAGGCCGGATTCAAATTCGATCCGGACTGGACGGTCCAACAGCTCGGAAAGAAATTGTTGGATTTTGCCGAAGGCAAGTAATTTTTCAGACAAAGTGGGGCATATTGCCCCACTTTGTTAAAAACAAGTCTATGAAAGTACTTCTTTGGATTTTAAACATTATCAGCCCCATTGTCCTTATTGCAGCTATAGGTTATTTTGCCATGGGCGACATTGAGGACTGGGTGCTTTATGCGGGTGCCGGTTCGGCACTGCTCGGCCTTATCATCGGCTTCACCGGCTGGGCTGAAACCGTGCCGCCGCGCTGGTTTTGGGTGAAAAGCAGCGTGGACCTTTTCGACAGCCGCGTTTTCACCGCACTGAGCTATGCCTTCATGTTTTTCTGCATCCCTGCAGCAGTGGCTTGCATCATCGAATTCTTGTAAAGCCCAACATCACACTATATGGATTATTTGAAAGACGCAAATACCAACGTGGGGTCTCGCCACACTGCAAAGTATGAGCCTCTCCGCCCTTTGGCACGTGCCGTTCTCAAAAAAAGTGAGATCACACCAAAAGACCTGGATTATCTGACTCAAAAAGCCGTTGGCTTGGGAATGGATCCCGAAGAATTCCGATTGCTTTGGGAATCTTTGGCCGCCGTAAAAAAACGGGCTTGTAAAGGTTCTCTTTTCCGGAAACAGAAATGCGATGATTATTTCGATACCGACCAATTTAACCGAGATTTTGACGAGGTTTTTCTGACGGAAGAGGAAAGAAATGACAAAATGATGTCCGAACTCAACCTTTTTAGAAAAATTTTGGGAGAGAACAGTGCGATTGACGATGCCCTCTCTTTGGTTAGAAAAGCTGGAAAGTTAGATTTTTAACGATTAACCATCCTTTTGCTATGGCCTTCAAATTGAAAAACTTCAAAGACTCGTTAGGCAACGGACTTGAGAATGCAAAGGAGAGCGTTTCTGCTGCGGTAGTGAACTGCTCGTCCCAACTCGTCAAAGCGTCTAAAAAAACTTTCGGGAAAATCGACGAAAAGAGACATCGTGTCAAAGACAACGCAAAAGCCTTTATGGATGTCATGGTCGCCAATCTTATTAAAAGGATGAAACTCGGCAACACCATCAAGTCTTTAGAGGAATACCAGGAGAAAACAGGCAAGGATGTCAGCAATCTGATAGATTTCCTTAAAAAACTTCAGACTGTGGGATGATCATGGATGCTGAAAATACCTTCTTGAAAGTGCAGAAAGCGATGCAGTCCGTGCCGTTGGAATCCATTCTGGAGACGGCTGAGTCTGTGGCGCCGCTTATTCCCGCCGCTGGGACCCCATTGTTGTACGTGATAAAATTCCTCAAGATGCTGATCAAATGGCGTCCTGTGGCCAACCGTCTTCTCGGTACCGGCGTACAAACCGCCGCCCTTGTCCAGAATGTCGGAACCGGTAATGAGCCAATTGACAGGAATGACTGTGATATATGCGGGGAAGAAAAAGCGGCGGCAGCGGAGCGTGCGGATCTCCAGGCCATACTGGACCAGATGATAGAAATAGCTGCCGAAGACGGCGAATTGTCCGATGAGGAGATGGGATACCTGAAGGACATCGCCCGCGAGGCAGGTGTGAACGAAACAGTCCTTCTCGCAAAAATAAGAATGAAATGTTTACAAATGAGTTGAAACGCCAAGCTGAAGACGAAAAGAGTCACCTCATCCTCACCCTCTTCGTGAACTTTGTCACTGTGCTGATAGTTGTCATCGGTGCGGCGGCGTTTTTTAGGAAAAAAAACTAAAAATCATAATAGTTATGGAATACTATATGAAAAAATTAAAGAATGGTCACCTGGAAGTTGAATGACATAATCAATATGTTGTATAACTTTTTTAAACCCTATTTTGATTATTTAATTATTTTTGCATCTCGCAAATCGTAAACTGCAAATCGCAAAAATGTCCCCAAACGAAACAACCATCCTGCAACTCCGTGAAATGGTGGAGGCGTCTGTCTCCCGCAAAATGAAAACTCCTGCCGATTTCCAGTTCCTCACCGGCGTGATCCAGGAACGCTGCAAGGAGACCCTCGGCATCACCACCCTCAAGCGCATCTGGGGCTATGTGGAGGGCTACGACACCACCCGCTACTCCACACTCTCCATCCTCGCGCGCTGCGTAGGCTTCCGCGACTGGGACGATTTCCTGGCCAACCACAGCCGCTCGGGCGAATCCTCCAACCTGGTGCTCGGCCGTGCCCTCTTCCCTGGCGACATCCCCGCCGAGGGTTTTGTGCGCATCGCCTGGTCGCCCGACCGCAGGGTGCTGCTGCGCCATCTTGGTGAGGGGGCTTTCCAAGTGGTGGAGAGCGAGAACTCCAAACTCAAGCCCGGCGACAGTTTCCACAGCTCCTGCTTCATCATCGGCGAGCCGCTCTACCTCGACAACTTCGTACACGGGAGCAACGCCCCCACGCTCTTCGTGGTGGGCAACAAAGGAGGGCTTACGGAGGCGCGAGTGGTGCGGGAATGACGACGAGTTGCATGTAAAAATCTCCACGAACCTTCAAAAATCGATTCGTGGAGGAGAATAATATCGATAAACTCCTCCGTGAATAAAAATAGAGGGCAATGATATAGATATTGACCCAGAGAGACAAATACAATAGGCGCGGTACCCCATAAACACCCGTGGCACAGCAGTGCCGCGAGGCGCAAACTCCCCTTCTGATTTTCAGAAGGGGTGCCCGAAGGGCGGGGTAGTTAATATGAGAGATTGGCCGTTAGGCCATCCTTGTGAAATTAAAGATTCTTTGGGGATTCCTTATTTGACATCTTCATGCTCATAATTTTCAACAATGAATTTCCTCAAGTCTTCCAGCACAATGTCCACATGCTGCAAGACATCGTAGTCCGTCGTGCGGAACACCTTTAATCCAAGCCCCTCCAAAAAATCATCACGTCGTGCATCATAGTCCATCTTCTCGTTGTGGGAGCCGCCGTCTATTTCCACCACAAGCCCAAGTCTCTTCACATAAAAATCAACAATGTAATTTCCGATGACCTTCTGCCTGTCAAAATCAAGTCCGTGGAAGGATTTTCTGTGTACTTGAAGCCAAAAGACGATTTCCGCCAAATTGCCTGCCTTACGGTTATTGCGTGCATAGCCCGACAGTTCACTGCTTGCTGGTAGATTATGGACAGGACGGTCCTTGATTCTGATGCCGTTGATGATGGTCATTTGTTTTCTAAGGTATTGTGTTTGTTTATATTACTACCCCGGCCTTCGGCCACCCCTTCTAAAATAGAAGGGGAGTCATGGGGTGTCCGCACAGTTGTGCGGACAACAAAAATGATGCACATTTCCGCTCAACAATGAGAATGCAAAAATATAAAATTCAACTGTGATAAATGTTAATTCAAATAACAGAAACCGGTGTTGTTCTACCATACAGCGCGCGAGTGGCGCGGGAATAGACTGGCTGCGGCAATTGGGCATGATTCGGCAAATACTATATATGTATATTTGTATTTTATTTACCTTTGCAGCCTGATTCTCCACAATCTAATCAAAGATATTCCTGTTATGGCAAAAAACATCTCGGCTACACGTCCTTTTTTGTGTATGATGCTGGCAGTGTGTCTTTTGCTGTCCCTCTTTCCGCTGCATGTTTATTCCCAAAACGATGTCTCCCTTGAGGGTAACGTGAGCTTGGAGATGGTCGTCATCCCCGCCGGGACGTTTACCATGGGCTGCACCTTCGAGCAGGCCGGGCAGTGCGCCTTCGACGAGAAGCCCGCGCACCAGGTCGCCCTCAAAAGCTTTGCCATTGCCAAATATGAGGTCACGCAGAAACTGTGGAAGGCGATCATGGGCACCAACCCGAGCCGTGTTGTCGGCGACGACCTGCCCGTGCAGAACGTCTCCTGGGACGAGGTGCAGATTTTCCTCCTTTGGCTGAATCAGAAGACGGGGATGCACTACCGTCTCCCCACGGAGGCGGAGTGGGAGCGCGCCGCGCGGGTGGGCGACTGGCAGGACGGAGGTCGCACCCTGCTGTACAGCGGCGGCGGCGACCTCGCCACCGTGGGCTGGTTCTACGACAACAGCGGCGGAACCCCGCACACCGTGGGCACCAAGAAACCCAATGGGAGCGACCTCTATGACATGAGCGGCAATGTGTGGGAATGGTGCAGCGACCTCTACGGGATGTACGGCGAGAAGGCCTTGGAGAACCCCTCCGGCGCCACCGACGGCATCGCCCGGGTGATTCGCGGCGGTGGGGCTGACAGCCGCGCCCCGCAGTGCCGCGTGAGCGCCCGCAAAAGCCTCTACCAGGGCGGCAGCGACAACTTTACGGGCTTCCGGCTGGCCATGGACTGGGATCTTGAACCCGAATTACCCGATAGCACCGACAAGGCGGCACTGTCGCCCCCATCCTCTGAACAGCCCTCCTCCGACGAGGAACACCGCTATGAAGAGGAACTCAGAAATCTTTCCATACGGGAACTCCTTGCCAAGGAGAAAGCCGCCGAAAGAGCACAGAAGGCCGAGATCCGCAAGTGTAAGGCCGCCGAAAGGAGGGCCCGCATCGACTCCCTGCCGCAAATCTTCTTCCTTACTCTCAACGCCGCCTATACCTCCATGCCGCAATGGTCGTACGGCTTCAAGGTGGGCACCGTGAAACTCTTCGGCTGGTATTTCAGCGCGATGACCAACTTCCACTACCGGGGTGCCTTCTCTTCATTCCAGTCCAACGGACACTACGTCCTCACCGGTGTCTCCAAGACCACTTACTTGGGCGGCCAACTCGGGCTGGTCGTTCGCCCCCATCAGTTGCTCTCGCTTCACATCGGGGCCGGTTTCGGCTACCGCGCCCTCACATTCGAGAGCGACCAGGACTGGCACCACTATCCGAAAAGAACATATTACGGACCAACGGCTTCGGTTGGTGTGATGTTTCATATCAAGAGTTTTGTGTTGTCCGCAGAAGCTATCAGTATGGTATATAACCTCAACGCGCTCAATGATGCACGATACGCTGTAGGGGCGAGAGTGGGGGTGGGGGTTTGTTTGCCAATTAAGAATTAAGAATGAAGAATTAAGAATTATAGAGGCGTGCGGTCGCGCGGCTTAAGAATTGAGAATTAAGAATTGAGAATGATTTTGAGAAAGTTGACATATTTTGCGTTGCTGTTTGTTTTTGGCATTTTCGCAGCCATCTCCTGCGGAAAAGACCCTGTTTTCGAGCAGGGTGACTATATTTATGAAAACGACGATTTCACCCGTGTTGACAATGTCAACGGCATTATCATACATTGGGCGGATAATGTTGAAATCAGCGAGGAGCAGAAAACCGTAATCAGGAATCTGGTTGCCAACCTGGTGCGGGTGGATGGCGGCACCTTCAAGATGGGCGCTCAGAGCTCCGACACGCAGGGCGACAACTATGACCCGGAGGCTGCCGACAACGAAAGCCCCGTGCACGAGGTGACCTTGAACAGCTACTATATCGGCCTGTATGAGGTTACTCAACTGGAGTGGCGCACGGTAATGGGCTACGAACTCGACTGGTCGGAACAGTATGGCAGAGGCGACGAGTTCCCGGCCTACAACGTGTCGCGGATGGACGCCCAGCAGTTTGCGGATCGACTGAGCGCGATGACACGGCTCCCTTTCCGGCTGCCTACCGAAGCCCAATGGGAGTTCGCGGCGCGCGGTGGTTCCTATACCCGGCATTACCGCTTCAGTGGCAGCAGCAGTGTGGATGATGTGGCCTGGCACAAGGGCAACACCGGCAGCATATTGCACCCTGTGGGCGAAAAGCAGCCCAACGAATTGGGACTTTACGATATGAGCGGCAACCTGTGGGAATGGTGTTTGGACGCGTACGGTCCCTATTCCGGAACGTCGCAGACAAATCCGGTTTCGTATGAGGGAGATAAGTTTGTGCTGCGCGGCGGCGCGTGGACCTACCTCCCAAGCTATTGCCGAGTGACGTGCCGGGATGCATACAACGGTGAGGCCAAAAGTGTGTCGAACGGGATCAGGGTGGTGGTGAATTGAGAATTGAAAATTAAGAATGATGAATGTTGTGAATATGGATAATGCAAATATATATGGTTGTTTTCCTGTAGAGACGCGCCAGGGCACGTCTCTACTACATCGTTTGTTTGTTTTGGCTTTGTTTTTCGCCATTCCTCTCCTCCTGCACGCGCAGGATCAGGTGAGCCTGCAGTTCACCGGGCAGGACCAGAGCGGCCAGTATGTGCGGTTGAACACCGTCTTTGTGGAGAACCTTACCAAACGCTGGCAGGAGGTGCTCTATTACCCCGACACGGTGCTCAATATTGGTGGCGTTGGTATTGCAGAGCCTGGTCTGGACGGCCAAGGTGTGCGGCTTTTCCAGAATGTGCCGAACCCTTTTATCGGCGTGACGGACTTTGCCTTACAACTGCCAGAAGCATCAAATGTGCAGTTGGAGATTTATGACCTGAGCGGCAGGATGGAGACCTCCTACAAAGGCACACTCGACCAGGGGACACACCTGTTCCGGGCGTGGCTGGCGACTCCGCAGACCTATTTGCTGAACGCCCGTACTGAGAATGGCGTGGTTCAGATTATGATGGTCAATGCGGGCCACGCCGGACAAAGCCGCATCGAATACACAGGGAAAGGCGGTTCACTTAGGGTGGACAATCTGCATAATGGCTCTAAAGGAAACAGCACGATGCCGTTCCATTACGGTGACACGATGTCGTATGTGGGCAATGTACATCTTGCCGGCCGCGACTTTGCAAGCGTCCCGGTAGTGCAGGCTCAATACGGCTCGGACCTGATTCCGCTGATTTTCACGTTGCCGTTGCCGACGGTGACCACAGAAGCCGCCACGGCTATATCCAGCACCCAGGGACAGCTGAATGGTTCGTTGACTGAGCATCCCGACTATCCTGTCACGGAGAGGGGCTTCCTGTTCGCAGATAACACGCAATTCAATGGTGCTGTGGAGTATTCAACCGGTGCTGGAAGCGGCCAGTTCCACTACACCGTCTCCAACTTGCAGCTGGCCACCCGTTACTACTATCAGGCATACGCTCAATCGGCGATGGGTATCACCTACGGGGATGTGCTCTATTTTGATACGCAGGCGGAAATGCCCACCGTACTTGCCTTGGATGTGATGGATGTCAAGGCTTCCAAGGCCACGGTCACGGGCAATGTGACGGCCACCGGCGGGGCGTACGTGACCCACCGGGGTGTCTGCTGGAGCACGGCACAGAACCCTACACTCAATGACAGCCATACCGATGACGGCAACGGCCTCGGTGTTTTCACAAGCCATATTACGGGACTGACACCCGACACCACCTATTATGTGCGCGCCTACGCCACCAACAGCGTCGGCACGGCCTACGGCGATCAACGGAGCTTTACAACCACATCTCCATTCTTCTGTGGTTTCGACACCGTGACCGACTATGACGGCAACGTCTATCATACGGTGGAAATTGGGCAGCAGTGCTGGATTACAGAGAATTTGCGCACTACGCACTATGCTGACGGAACCATTATCCCAATCGGAACGGAGCTTTCAGAGAACACTGCCTATCGCTATTATCCATCAGGCAGCAGTGTAAACGTGCCTGCTTACGGTTATCTCTACAATTGGGCTGCGGTGATGCACGGAGCTGCCTCCAGTTCCGAGAATCCAAGCGGAGTGCAGGGCATCTGCCCGCCAGGCTGGCATGTGCCGAGTGAGGCGGAATTCGCTCAACTGACCACCTATGTGGCTGGCCAGGGCCAGTATGGGTGCGGAGGAGATACCAGTAACATCATTAGAGCATTGGCCTCCAATATTGGATGGGAATGCCTTGGTGTCAGCTCTTGCAATGCAGACTATAATCAATTTCTCAACAATGCCACTGGTTTTTCCGCTGTTCCTGCGGGCTACGCTGGTAACGGTGTATGTCAGTTTTGCTTTGTTAATTATCGAACAAGTTGTCACTTGCGCTCTGCTACTGAACACTATTCGTATGGATTACATGGCGCGGCTACACTTGCAATAAGATATGACGGAATAAGTGTGGAGCCAAATGTTGTTTGTTACGCTTCTTCTGTCCGCTGTCTGCTCGATGACTCGGGTGTGGGCAGTTCCAATGCAGTAACACCTTTGGTGACAACCGCCCAAACAGAATACATCACCTCCACATCGGCCAAGTTCAAGGGCTTTGTGACCGCAAGCGGCGGCACACCTGTGACCGGGAGGGGATTCTGCTGGAGCACAGCTCCAAACCCTACCGTAAGCGACAATCACACTGTAAATGGCAGCGGCACGGGCAGGTTTACCGAGAATCTGGCCGGATTGACGCCCGGCACCACCTACTATATGCGTGCCTACGCCACCAACAGCGTGGGCACGGCCTATGGCGAACAGCAAAGTTTCACCACTTGTGATTCTCTCATCTGTGATTCCACATTGACCGATTATGATGGCAACATTTATCACACCGTAGTTATCGGGCAGCAGTGCTGGATGAGAGAGAACCTCCGCACCACGCACCTTCCTAATGGAACAGCCATTCCAGTTGGAACAACAGTCTATTATGAACCTTACCGTTTTATTCCGAATAACGACAGCAGCCTCGTTTCTTCCTATGGTTACCTGTACAATAGATATGCCGTGATGAACGGATGCTCCCCCAGCAATACCAATCCGAGCGGGGTGCAGGGCATTTGCCCTACAGGATGGCACGTGCCAAGTAAAGCGGAATGGGAACAATTGGTACACTTTTTGGGCAGTCGAGTAGAATACCGTTGCGGATGTGGCAGCAATGACATAGCCCAGTCATTGGCCGCCACTTCAGGTTGGCAGCAAAGCATTAATCCTTGTTCACCAGGATTTGATGTGAACGCCAATAATTCAACAGGATTTTCGGCTCTCCCCGCTGGCCATTATTCATACGGTCCCCACGAAACCAACGAAATTTCCCTTTTCTGGAGTTCTACTATTAGATCTAATAATTCCGATATTTACATAATACAGATGGAAAAAAGTGGAAGAGGGGTGTACATGGGAGGGACTTTACTTGACGCTGTTTCTGTCCGCTGTCTCCGCGACTAACGCACTGCCTTCTGCCACCCGACCACCACGTTGTTCACAGCAATCATCTTTTTCGCGAACAGGGCGTTGTAGTACATCGTCACCTTCTCCTTGACCGGTTCGCACTGCGGGTGACGCCGCAGGAGGTCGTTCACCACCACCTCCCGGTGCCGCTCCCGAATATCATAGTTGTTCTTGAAGAAGTCGGACTCGGTGTAGTGCGCAAGCTTGTCGATAGGAACCATCCCCTGCGCCTCCGCAGCCCGGTTCCAATCCCAGAACGGACGGAAAAGCGTGTCCAGCGACTGCTCTATCTGCCGTTTGGCCTCTGAGGGAATCTGTCGGTAAATATACTCTTCCGAAAACACATCCACCTCCTTTTCCTGTGCAGTTTGGCTGTTCTTTTCCATTTGGGTTGTTGGCGCAGCCGTATTGCCCGGTTCCGCTTGAGGCAACGGCGCAGTCTGAAGCTGCTGTTGTTCCCCAATATTTTCGGATGGTGTAACCGAGGGCGCAATTTCCTCTGTCTCTGGTGTCAAGGGCTCGGATTGTACCTCGCTTGCCATCGGCCACAACATCCACGCGCCCACCACGATGATAAGCAGAGAGACCAGAGTGATGAAGATGGGGATTAGCTGCCGGCTCCGCTGCAGTCGCCGCAGAATCTCCTCCGCGTTGTTATACCGTTTCTCACGGTTGGCTTGCGTACATTTGCGTACTATGCCGCCGTAATCGTGTGGGAATAGCTGCCGTAGGATGACCCCGAAGGCGTAAATGTCGGCGCGGTTGTCGATGGCTACATTTCCCGCTTTCTGTTCCGGTGCGGCATACTTGTCGGAACCAGCCGGCTGCTTTAGGATACCGTGGTAGTCGCTGTCGGCTAAGCCGAAGTCGATGAGCTTCACGTTGTGGCCGTTGTTCGTGATGAGGATGTTGTCGGGTTTCAGGTCGCGGTGGATGATCTGCTTGCTGTGGTAATAGGCCATTGCCGAAAGAATCTCCTTCGCAATCTTCATCCGCGTGTTACGCGACGGTTTTTGCGAAAGAAACTCCTTGAGCGTGCAGCCGTCCACATACTCCATCACCACGCAGGGACCTGCCACGGAGTCGCAGCTCTCCTTGCTGAAGATGCGTGCAATATTGGGGTGCTCCATCTGAACACCCAGTTCAAACTCTTTGGAGAGCAGCTGGCGATAGACTTCCTTTTGCTGATATTCAGGCTTCAGCCCCTTCAGCACGTACCACTTGCCGTACCGTTGCGCTTTGAACAGCCGGTTGAACCCTTGCGAGGGTATTTCGGCATACGCGGTGAACGTGTCGGAGATTTTCTCAAAGGAGGAGGTGATTTCGCCGGAGGAGGAGGTCATATGCGATTTACGATGTACGATTTTCGATTTGCGAGTTGCGGTTTACGAAAAAGGCTCGGAATCCTTATGGATATCCGCGCCTTTTCGCATTGTTAGTAATGGATGGGATGATTATTCCGCCTTGTAGAACGGCATCTTCACGGTGACGGCCTTCAGCAGGCGGTTGCGCACCTTGATGAAGATCTCCGTGCCGGCTTTGGCGAACTCCTTCTTGATGAGCGCCGTGCCGATGCCCTTGTTGACGGAGGGGCCGAAGGTGCCGGAACGCACCTCGCCGATGACGTTGCCCTCGGCGTCGCAAACCTCGTAGCCGTTTCTCGGAATGCCGCGGTCGATGAGCTCGAAACCGGCGATTCTGCGGGTCACGCCATTGGCCTTCAGGTCTTCCATGAACTTGCGGTCGATGAAGTCCTTGCCGTCCACGAACTTGGTAATCCAGCCAAGACCGGCCTCGATGGGGGAGATGGTGTCGTCGATCTCGTGGCCGTAGAGGCAGAAGCCCATTTCGAGACGGAGGGTGTCGCGGGCGCCCAGACCGATGGGCTTGATGTCGAATTCGGCACCTGCCTCAAAGACGGCGTCCCACATCTGGAGGGCCACCTCGTTGGGGAAGTAGATCTCGCAGCCACCGGATCCGGTGTAGCCCGTGGTGGAGAAGAGGATGTTGTCGAAACCGGCGAACTTGATGATCTTGTTGGTGTAATATTCCATATCAATGACGGAAGCGTCGGTCAGCTTCTGCATCGCCTTGAGGGCCAGAGGACCCTGGACGGCCAGCTGGGAGATGTTGTCGGAGATGTTCTCGATGTCGGCACCGAAGGCCTTGTTCTGCTCCACAACCCATGCCCAGTCTTTGTCGATGTTGGCGGCGTTCACCACGAGGAGGTAATCCTCGTCGTGCAGGTTATAGACTAACAGGTCGTCCACGATACCGCCCTTGCCGTTGGGGAAGCAGGAGTACTGCACCTTGCCGGGATACAGGGCGGCCACATCGTTGGTGGTGATGTGCTGCAACAAGGCCAATGCCTTGGGGCCCTTGACGGTGAACTCACCCATGTGGGAGACGTCGAACACGCCGACCTTGTTTCTCACCTGGAGGTGCTCGTTGGTGATGCTGTCATACTGGATGGGCATATAAAAGCCTGCAAATTCTTCCATTTTGGCACCGAGTTTCTCGTGTGTCGCTCTGTAAACGGTTTCTTTCATAGTAATAATTTTAATTTTTGAATGGATATTCGGTTTTAAACGGCGGCAAAAATACGAAAAAGAACGGCACAACACACACAAAAAACAAACACGCATAAAAAAAATATGGCGGTTTGCGCGGACCCTTGTCATCGTAAACCGCTTTTTTGTATTTTTGCGGCTTGTTTTTTCAAAAATAATAAAGAGTATGAATTTCATTGAACAGATTATCGAAGAAGATATTAGGAACGGAAAGAATGACGCCAAAGTGCAGACTCGTTTCCCGCCCGAACCCAACGGTTACCTCCATATCGGACACGCCAAGTCCATCTGCATCAACTTCGGGATGGCGGAGAAATACAACGGCCTCTGCAACCTGCGTTTCGACGACACCAATCCGGTGAAAGAAGACACCGAATACGTCGATTCCATCCGCGAGGACATCCAATGGTTAGGTTTCCAATGGGCCAAGGAGTTCTATGCTTCCGACTATTTCGACCAATTATACCTCTGGGCTGAACAGCTCATCAATGAGGGCTTGGCATACGTGGACGACCAGACGCAGGAGGAGATCAGCAAGGGCAGGGGAGTGCCCACGGCGCCCGGTATTGAGAGCCCCTATCGCAACCGCTCCGTGGAGGAGAACCTCGACCTCTTCCGCCGGATGCGCGCCGGCGAGTTCCCCGACGGCAGCCGCGTGCTGCGCGCCAAGATCGATATGGCCTCGCCCAATATGCATTTCCGCGACCCTATCATGTACCGCATCCTCCACGCCTCCCACCACCGCACCGGCGACAAATGGTGCATCTACCCGATGTACGACTTTGCCCACGGCCAAAGCGACTCCATCGAGGGCATCACCCACTCCATCTGCACGCTGGAATTTGAAGTGCATCGTCCGCTCTACGACTGGTTCTGCGAAGCGCTGCGTATCCATCACCCGCAACAGATCGAATTCGCCCGCCTCAATATGACCTACACTATTATGAGTAAGCGCAAACTGCTGCAATTGGTGAAGGAACATTACGTCAATGGCTGGGACGACCCGCGTATGCCGACCATCTGCGGTCTGCGCCGCCGTGGCTACACGCCGGCCTCCATCCGCAACTTCGCCGAGACCGTCGGTGTGGCCAAGCGCGACAACATCATCGACGTCTCCCTGCTGGAGTTCTGCGCCCGCGAGGATCTCAACAAGACCGCCATCCGCACCATGGCCGTGCTGGATCCCGTGAAGCTCGTCATCGACAACTATCCCGAAGGCCAGGTGGAGGAGATGACCGCCATCAACAATCCGGAAGAACCCGAGGCCGGCACCCGTACCGTGCCCTTCTCCAAGGAACTCTGGATTGAGCGCGCCGACTTCCGCGAGAACGCCGACAAGAAATTCTACCGCCTCTCCATTGACCGTGAGGTTCGCCTCAAGTATGCTTATATTATTAAATGTACACATATCGTCAAGGACGACGCTGGCAACATCACCGAGATTCACTGCACCTACGATCCCAACACCAAGAGCGGTATGCCCGACAGCAACCGCAAGGTGAAGGCCACCATCCATTGGGCATCCGTGCAGCATTCCAAGAAGGCTGAGGTACGCTTGTTCGACCGCCTCTTCAGCGTGGAGGATCCGGACAACTGCGCCGAGGGCGAGACCTTCCTCGACAACCTTAATCCCAACTCCCTTGTGGTGACCGAGGCTTGGGTGGAACCCACCTTGACGCTGGAAAAGGCAATGGCCATCAAGCACTTCCAGTTCGAGCGCCTCGGCTACTTCTACGCCGACCCCGACTCCACCGAAGAGAAACTGGTGTTCAACAAGACTGTGAGTTTGAAGCAGTAAAGGAAGGTTGGATATTGGATGTTGGATATTGGATATTGGATATTGGATATTGGATATTGGTAATGCTCTTCCCATCTAACGCTTGATAAATTAATTGCACCTCAATTTAATTTCTTAATTTCTTAGTTTCTTAATTTCTTCCCCCCTCCCGTGCACTGTCTCACCGATTACGACACTAAAATATTGCTGGCTTTCTATATGAGTCTGAAAGGGGACAAGAAATTCAGCGAGTTCCTGATGCAGAACGGCTTCCCGGAATTGGAGGCGTTGGCGCAGGGCATCCATTCCAATGTGGCCGCCATGCAGTGGCTGTTGGATAACGGATACCCCGAGTTCGCGGTGCTCAGCAATGCCATCGATGACGAGCCCGAGGCCATTGAGTGGCTCCAGAAGTATCACTGCGATTTTCTGCTGTTGTTTGCTGCCGCCTGCCGCAAGAATGTGCCGGCAATGAAATGGTTCGCAGACAAGGATTTGAAACTGTTCGTGTTGATTATCAATGAGATTCAGCAAATCTTGATGCACCAGTCGTGGGATTCCTCCGACATCCACAAGTTCAGGAGAAGTTAGTCGTTTTCTTTGGCCGTGATGCTCATGCCTCTAACCGCACATGTCGATTTTGCCCTTGTGTTGGATTTTGTCAAGTCTAACTGGCTGCTGGTGCTTTTCTTCGCGTTGGGTTTCATCCTGCCGCGCATCCCGGTGGTGGGTAAGTTTTTCAATATCATCAACACAGCGTTGCATGAGTTCGGGCATGCTTTGATGGCCTTGGTCACAGGCGGTAGTGTGGACAAGATCGAGCTGTTCAGGGACACGTCGGGCACAACGACCACGAAGTCGAGTTCCAGGTTTTCTGCAATCTTGGTCTCTTTGGCCGGTTATCCGTTTGCAGCATCAGTGGCGTGGCTGTCATTTTATTTGATCCGACAGGGGGCGGAACAAGGCCTGGTAATCGGGCTCTCCATCCTCTTTGTGGTGATGCTTCTCTTTTGGATACGCAATTGGTACGGGGCACTCTGGGTGGTTCTCTTCTGCGTGGGCAACGGGCTGCTGCTGTATTATGGCGAGCCAGACTGGCTGCATTATGTCGCGCTCTTTTATGCCGTGATGATTCTGGTGGAGTCTGTCACCTCCACCATCACCATCGTTGTGCTGGCCATTCGCGACGGTGACAAGGCCGGCGATGCCACCAATTTGGCCAAAACGACTCATGTGCCGGCTTTCTTTTGGGCCCTGCTGTTTTTGGCCTACACGGTATGGGTGTGTTACCGGGTGGTGATGCTGCTCCTGTAGAGGATGGCGCCCGTTGTAACGGGGCGTTGAAGTGAATGGTTGAGGTTTTTTTTGCAGTGTTCATATTTTTTTCTACATTTGCGGCCTAAAAACACAACTATGTCTCAGTATCTTTCAAGTAATGTTAACAAAATAACTACCAATACGTTGCAGCGTATGCGCAACGAAGGTGAACGCATAGCGATGCTTACCGCGTACGACTATTCCATTGCTACGTTGTTGGATATGGCCAAGATAGATGTAGTGCTGGTGGGCGACTCGGCCGCCAATGTGATGGCCGGTTACAAGACCACACTGCCCATCACGCTTGACGAGATGATTTATCATGCTTCGTCCGTGGTGCGTGCCGTGAAGCGCGCGCTCGTAGTGGTGGATATGCCCTTCGGCACATATCAGGGTAACTCCAAGATGGCTTTGAGCTCCGCCATACGCATTATGAAGGAGTCGGGTGCGGATGCCATCAAACTCGAAGGTGGCGAGGAGGTCATCGAATCCGTTGACCGCATTCTCAGCGCGGGCATTCCCGTGATGGGGCACCTTGGCCTTACGCCTCAGTCCATCAACAAGTTCGGCACATACGCTGTGCGCGCCACCACAGAGGAGGAGGCAAATCAGTTGCTTGAAAATGCCAAACTGTTGGAAGAACACGGCTGCTTCTCCCTTGTGTTGGAGAAGATCCCAGCTACTTTGGCCGCCAAGGTGACGGAGACCCTGCACATCCCGACCATCGGCATCGGTGCCGGCGGCGCCACCAGCGGGCAGGTGCTCGTTTTCCACGACATGATGGGCATCACCCAGCAGTTCTCCCCAAGGTTCCTGCGCCGCTATCTGAATCTCAGCGAGGAGATTGTGGGTGCCATCGAACATTATATTGATGACGTCAAAAGCTGCGATTTCCCCAATGAATCCGAACAATATTGATGGCCCCATCCTCACGGAGGACCGCGTGCTGTACGAGGACAATCACCTGATTATCGTCAACAAGTGCGCCAAGGAACCAGTGCAGGCCGATGTCTCGGGCGACAAGGCGCTGCAGGACATGGTGCGCGATTATATCCGGGTGAAGAAACAGAAGACGGGCAACGTCTTCTGTGGGTTGGTGCATCGCATCGACCGCCCTGTCAGCGGCGCCGTCATCCTCACCAAGACCTCCAAGGCACTCTCCCGAATGATCCAGATTGTCAAGGACCGCAATATTGACAAGATCTATTGGGCCATAGTGGAGGGATGTCCCGAACTTCCGGAAAACCGCTTGGTGAATTGGCTCGTCAAGAATGAGGCCAAGAACCGGACCACCGTGTATGATGAGGAAAAGGAAGGCACGCAAAGGGCTGAACTCGAATATAAAGTGTTGGTTAAGACAGAAAGATATAGTCTTTTGGAAGTCAAGCTGATGACGGGTCGCCACCATCAGATCCGTGCGCAGCTTTCGCACATCGGATGCCCCATCAAGGGCGACCTCAAGTATGGGGCGAAGCGTTCCAATGAGGATGGCTCGATTTGCCTGCACGCGCGCCGGCTTCGCTTCGAGCATCCAGTCTCCCACATTGTGATCGACGTGGAGGCCCCGCCCTTCAATCCGTTGTTCGATAAAATCTTGTCCGGAAAAAATTTGATGGAAGAAGAAATCGGTTAAACTTTTGCGGTGGGACGACATCAAGTTCTTGTTTTTTTTGTATTTTTGCACCGTTAAAATCAAAAGCTATGAAGAAGATTTTTACTACTGTAGTCGCATTGGCATTTTTGTCCGCCATGGTTTCCGCCCAGTCTGTTCAGCTGTATTATGATGGCAACGCCGTGAACGACGGAGACACGCTGTATATTCCCTATACCTCTTTTGACATTGGCGAGTTTTTAGTGGAACCGCTGCTCGGCTTTTCGAATGTGTCTGGCAATGCACTGACACTCACCACCCGCATCGCGGAGGAGTATCTCGCTCCCGGCCATTCCATCCAGATGTGCGTGAACGGCCAGTGCTATGCGACTGGAACAGCCACTTTCGAGCTCGCCGCGGGAGAAACGGTCTCCGCGGAGGACGAGCGCTCCTTCCATGCCAATTTCACGCCGGATAATGAAGGCACTTCTGTGGTGAAGTTCACTTTTGAGAATGCCAACAACACCTCCGACGCCGTGAGCTTCTATGCGATGTACTACTACGCCACGGGCGTCAGCGACTTGTCCGCGGTTCAGGAAATGAATGCCTATCCCAATCCTGCCACCTCTATGGTAACGGTTGAATACAGCTCTGCGCTGGGGAACAGGGGTAGCATTGTGATCAAGAACCTGCTGGGCGGTGTTGTCAGCCGCCACTCCCTGGACGGCAGCGGCAAGTGCCAAATCTCCCTCTCCGGTGTCCCGGCAGGCGTCTATTTCTATGGCTTGGAGGATGCTTCCGGCAAAATGATCTGCACCAAGAAACTCTTGGTAAAATAGGATTCCCTTGCACTCCTTTTTTGAAAATCACCAGCTGGCCTTTTCCGGATTCAATCCGGAATTGGTGTCTAAGGGCGACCCATGGGCGACCATCCTGATTTGTGCCGCACTGTTCTTGTTGACCCTTGTGGTGGTCCCGTTCCGCCGGAAATGCTCCCTGATTCTCCGTGCCCTTTTCTCGCAGCGCCACTTCTCCTTGTTGACGCGCGAGAGCAAGATTCTCCAGGAACGCGTCTTCGTCTTCATGCTCTTGTTTGACGTGATGGTTTTCGCGCTCGGTGCGCTGATGTTGCTGCGGCAATTCCGCAACCCTTTGGTGGACAAGCTCTCCACAATGGGGACTTTTGGAGTTCTCTTTGCCATCATGCTCGGCGTCTATTGGCTCAAATTTCTTTTCAATTTCATCTACACTTCCCTGTTCGACCATCCCAAAGACCTGTATCCCATAAACCTGTACAAGTTTATTTTCATCACTGATGCGGCCATCGTTTTGTTCCCGGTTCTCGCCATTGTGCAGTTTGCGGGCTTTTTCCCGTTGTTATATGCCTATATTCCTGTATTTTGTGTCTTATTTGTCCTGTTCTCTTACAAATTATTGAAAATTAATCCGAGGCAGGTCAATTTATTCAATTTTTTTCTCTATTTTTGCACCCTCGAAATTATACCCTACGTCTGGTTGGTGAAGTTGGTTTCAATGTAATGATAATCAAATAGATGTGTGGGTTTTGAAACTTGTGAGAAATTGATTGAAAATGAAGATCAAAAACATCCTGATATCCCAGAACGCTCCGGCGGATTTTGAAAAGTCGCCATATGCCGAATTGAAACGCAAGTATAGCATCAATATCGACTTCTATAAGTTTTTCAAGATCGAAAGCGTCTCTGCCATCGAGTTCAGAAAGTCGAAAGTCAACATTCTGGACCATCAAGCCATCATCTTCTCCAGCAAGAACACAATCGATCATTTCTTCGAGCTGTGTGCTTCCATGCGGTTGGTGATGCCCGAGTCGATGAAGTATTTTTGCACGACGGACGCCGTGGCGTTCTATCTCCAAAAATACATCCAGTACCGGAAGCGCAAGATCTTTGCCGCCAAGGACAGCATGCAGGAGAGTTTTCACCAGCTTCTGATGAAAAACAAGGATCTGAACATGCTGATTCCATGCGGACAGGACGGCGTCACCCCGCAGTTGATTGACTTCCTGGATGAAAAGGGCATCAAATACGATCCTGCCGAAGTGTTCAAGACCTCTCCCGCCGACTTGGCAAGCAATGTGGACATCACGAAATATGACATGATCATTATTTTCAGCCCCAATGGGGTCAAGTCGCTGCAAGCCAATTTCCCGGATTTCGAGCAGGGTGAAATTGCCTTTGGCGCCCTGGGCTCCACCTCTGTCAATGCAATTGAGGCGGCGGGCTGGAAAGCCCATGTGGTGGCCCCCACCAAAGAATACCCATCCATCACCCATGCACTCGATGCCTTCCTCAAGGAAAACGCCACGCGCAGAAGGTAGTGCAACCCTCTCGAAGGCGGAACGCATCAAGTCGTCATTGACCATCAAGACCATTGTGGGAGGGCGGCTTTCATGCTCCTCGTATCCCCTGAAATGTTTTTGGCGCCAAATCCCGTATGCGGAAACCGCGACCCAAGTGGCTGTCGTGGTCTCCAAGCGGCGCTTTAAGCGCGCGGTGGACAGGAATGCCATCAAGAGAAAAATGCGCGAGGCCTACCGTCTTCAAAAACAGATGATTGGAGAGCACCCGGACACGACACTCCAGATGTGCTGGATCTATATCGGGAAAGAGATCCCTGCGACGGAAACGCTCTTCAAGGCTGCCGTAGCTCTTTTCGAAAAAATCAATAATGCCATAATGGAGGGAGAACAATGAAAAAAATATGGGGGGCTTTTTGCAAATTCCTGTCTTTCATTATGATAGGGATAATTAAAATCTATCAGGCAACCCTTTCCCCTCTTATTGGGCGCTCGTGTCGCTATACCCCCACTTGTTCCAACTATGGGTTGGAGGCCATTCGCAAATATGGACCCTTCAAGGGGGGCTGGCTTACCTTGAAGCGTATTCTCTCCTGCAATCCGTGGGGCGGTAGTGGCTATGATCCAGTGCCTTAAAAAAAAGAAGAGGACGGGAACCGACTATATTATTATATATTTTATATTTGCACGCTCGAAAATTCGGGCGTGATTTTTATGTATCTAATTAAAAATTAACACTATACTGTAATGAAGATTTCTTATAAATGGCTGAAAGAACTCCTGTCTTTCGATTTGCCGGCTGCGGAGACGAGCGATTTTCTGACCAACTGCGGTCTTGAGGTCGAGGGCATTGAAACTTTCGAGAAAGTGCGCGGCGGCTTGAAAGGCCTGGTCATTGGCGAAGTGCTCACTTGCGAGCCTCATCCTAATTCCGACCACCTCCATGTCACCACGGTCAATGTGGGTGCTGAAGAGCCCCTGCACATTGTTTGCGGCGCCCCCAATGTGGCTGCCGGCCAGAAGGTGGTGGTGGCCACCATCGGAACGACGCTTTATCAGGGCGACGAGTCTTTCACCATCAAGAAATCCAAACTCCGTGGCGAGCCTTCGGAGGGCATGATTTGCGCTGAGGATGAGATCGGCCTGGGCAGCTCGCATGACGGCATCATGGTGCTGGACCCCGAGGCTGTGCCCGGCACTCCCGCCAGCGAATACTTCCATTTGGAGTCGGATACCATCTTTGAAATCGGTCTCACGCCGAACCGCTGCGATGCCATCTCCCATATGGGCGTGGCCCGCGACCTCTATGCTGCCCTCACCCAGCACGGCATCCCCTGCTCCCCGCTGATCCTGCCCACGGCCTCAGACCTGAAGCCCGTGTCCAATGCCAAGCTCAGAGTCAACGTCACGGTCGAGAACCGAAAGGCGTGCCCGCGTTACACGGGACTGCTTTTTGACGACGTGAAGGTCGGCGACTCTCCGGCATGGCTGCAGGACAAGCTCCGCTCGGTGGGTGTCCGCCCTATCAACAACGTGGTCGATATCACCCAATACATCATGCTGGAAATCGGTCAGCCCATGCATGCTTTCGATGCAGACCAGATTACTGGTAACCATGTGATTGTCAAGAATCTGCCAGAAGGAACCTCATTTGTTACTTTAGATGGAAACGAGGTCAAGCTCAGCGCGGAAGACTTGATGATTTGCAACGAAGAGGAGGGCATGTGCATCGCTGGCGTCTATGGTGGCCTCAAGTCGGGTGTCACGGAATATACCACCCGCTTGTTCCTTGAAAGCGCCTATTTCAATCCTGTCTCCATTCGGAAGACTGCCAAGCGCCACGGTCTCAAGACCGACGCCTCTTTCCGCTATGAGCGCGGCTGCGACCCCGACATCACCGTCTATGCCATCAAGCGCGCCGCCGAGCTTATCGTTGAACTTACGGGCGCGTCCGTGATATCTGAGGTGATGGACTACTATCCCGTCAAACTCGAACCTGTGCAGATCACGCTCGACTATAAGCATGTGAACGAAGTGGCCGGCAAGGTGATTGAAAAGCAGATCGTCTCCAAGATATTGCTGACACTGGGCATGGAAGTCCATCCCCTGAGCGAGGAACAGCTCTCCGTGAGGGTGCCGCTCGCCAAGGCCGACGTGACTCGTCCCATCGACTTGATTGAGGAGATTCTCCGTATCTACGGCTATAATAATATCGAAGTCCCCGATGTGCTGACCTACCGCCTTGATAACAAAGTGGAGGTTGATGAATATCCTGTTGTGCAACAGAAGATCTCCATGTATCTTGCTGACAACGGGTTCTTCGAGGTGATGAACAACTCCTTGACTAAGTTGGAGTATGTGCAAAAGTTCGATTTCATTGATGAGAATGAAACGGTGAAATTGCTCAATCCGTTGAGCAGCGAGCTCGGTGTGTTGCGCCAGACGCTCCTCTTCTCCGGATTGGAGAATATCGAACGCAATGTCAATAACAAAAACGCCAATCTCCGTCTCTTTGAGTTCGGCAAGACCTATCATTTGAATCCTGCAACCCAGCGGGAGGACGATGTTATGTTGCGCTATCGGGAACGCGAGGAGCTGGCCCTGTTCGTGACAGGTAAGGAGGGCGAGGACACGTGGAATCACGCAGCCCAGGATCTGGATTTCTACTATTTGAAAAATATGGTGGAAAACCTTCTCCAACGGGTAAACTTCCCCGTTCAGGAGTTGCAAAATATTACGGATGACACGTTGCCCATGTTCTCCGACCATATCACCTATGCGCTTCAGGATACGCCAATTGTCAGCATGGGACAGCTCAGCTGGGATGTGGCGAAGAATTTTGGACTGAAGAAACCCGTTTATTACGCCGTTTTCCAAATGAAGCCTTTGGTGGAAGCTGTCGCCGGCCGCCCGGTCCTGTATCATCCCATTGCGGTTCATCCTGCCGTGCGTCGCGACTTGGCCTTGGTGGTGGATCAGGACGTCACATACGAGACGTTGGAGCGCATCGGCTACAAGTATGGCTCCAAGCTGGTCAAGCACATCTCCCTGTTCGATGTTTACGAGGGCGATAAAATTCTCACGGGCAAGAAGTCTTATGCCTTGAATTTCGTGCTTCAGCATCCGGACAAGACCTTGACGGACGAAGAGATCAACAAGACGATGAACAAGTTGGTGGCCGCCTTCGAGCGTGAGGCGGGCGCGCGGCTCCGTTAGTCGAAAATGCATGTCGGGCAAAAGAAAGGAACAGCATGCAAGTTTTTAGAGGATTTGATGAACCCATACCGTTGAGCCGCCCCGTGGTGGCCATTGGCTCTTTTGACGGTGTCCACTTGGGACACCGCCGGATTCTGCATTTCCTGACCACGTATGCCCATGAACATGCGGTCCCAAGCGCCGTCGTGACGTTTGACCCCCATCCGCAGCAATTGCTCCGCCCGGACTCTGATTTCTTCGTGATCAATTCCCTCACAAGGAATCTGCAGCTGATAGAGGCGGAAGGTGTGGATGCCGCCGTGGTCATCCCCTTCACACGTGACTTTTCCCAACTTTCCTATATGGAGTTTGTAAGACAGTATTTGATGGACGGACTTCATGTGGGATGCCTTGTGATGGGGCCGAACCACGCTATGGGGCACAACCGTGCCGGCAATCATGACCTGCTGAAGCGGTTCTGTGAGAGCCATGGCATCGAGGTGCTGGAAATCCCGGAGCTGATGCTGCATGAGGCAGGTGTCCATTCCTCCAAGATCCGGCAAGCCATACGCGAGGGCGACGAAGCATTGGCATCGGAACTGTTGGGGTACCCTTATACTATAGAACAAAAACGAATATCAAATGAGTGATTGGATGTGTCTGTCAATCATTCAAAAAAATAGAAGAATATGAGCAAGAACCTTATTATTGTCGAGTCTCCCGCCAAGGCGAAGACCATTCAGAAATTCATCGGGAAGGACTTTACTGTCATTTCCAGCAAGGGACATGTGCGAGATTTGCCCCAAAAGGATTTGGGCATAGACATCGGCAAGAGTTTTGAACCGAAATATGTCATCTTGGACGACAAGAAGGCCTTGATCAATGACATCAAGAAAAAAGCCGAGGAGGCCGATGTGGTCTGGCTCGCGACGGATGACGACCGCGAGGGTGAGGCCATCTCGTGGCACCTGATGCAGGTGGCCAAAATGGACCCCGCCAAGGTGCGTCGCATCGTTTTCCATGAGATTACCAAGAGCGCCATAGAGGCAGCGCTGGACCACCCCCGTGAGCTCAATGTGAACCTGGTGGATGCCCAGCAGGCCCGTCGTGTTCTGGATCGTCTTGTGGGTTTCGAACTTTCCCCTGTGCTGTGGCGCAAGGTGAAGCCGCAACTCTCCGCAGGACGTGTGCAGTCCGTGGCTGTGAAACTTATTGTGGAACGTGAACATGAGATTGAAAAGTTCAACAGCACTTTCGCCTACAGGGTGGAGGGCGACTTCTTCCCGAAAAGAGATGCGAAGGTGCATCTGAATGCGGAACTGAACAAGCGCTTCGCCCAGAAGGAGGAGGCCCTCGAGTTCCTGGAAGCCTGCAAGAGCGCGGAATTCAAGGTGTCTGCCATAGAGAAAACCCCGGGCAAGAAGAGCCCCGCTCCGCCGTTTACCACCTCCACACTGCAACAGGAAGCCGCAAGGAAATTGGGATTCTCCGTCAGCAAAACCATGGTGGTGGCGCAACAGCTGTATGAGTCCGGTTACATTACTTATATGCGTACCGACTCCGTCAACTTGTCCACCTTCGCGCTGGCTGCCGCCAAAGATGTCATTGTGGAGACCTATGGCCCTGAATATTCACACATGCACAATTATGTGACCAAGTCCAAGGGCGCGCAAGAAGCGCACGAGGCCATCCGCCCCACCGACATGGCAAGGCAGACCGTGCCTGGCGACACATTTGTCAAGCATCTGTACGAGCTGATCTGGAAGCGCACGATCGCATCCCAGATGAGTGATGCCAAGACTGAGAAAACCAATATCACCATTCCCGTGTCCGGCAGAAAAGAGAAGTTCGTTGCCAGTGGTGAGGTGATTCTCTTCCCAGGCTTCCTCAAAGTCTATACCGAGTCGAAGGACGACGAGATCGAGGAGGTGAAAGGCATGTTACCGGTGATGGAACTGGATGAGGTTCTGTTTGCCAAGACCATCACGGCCACGCAGCGTTTCGCCCAACCCCCCGCCCGATACAACGAAGCCACGTTGGTGAAGAAACTGGAGGAGTTGGGCATCGGACGTCCCTCCACATACGCCCCCACCATCACCACGATCCAGAAGCGTGGTTATGTGATCAAGCAGTCCCGCCCCGGGCATGAGCGCCAGTATGAACGTCTTGTGCTGAAAGGCGGCCGCGTGGAAGAGGAGACAAAGACCGAAAAAGTAGGCTATGAGAAGGACAAGATTTTCCCGACCGACGTGGGCATGGTGGTGAACGATTACCTGCAACAGAATTTTGAGGAGATCATGGATTACGGTTTCACCGCCGATGTTGAGAAACGTTTCGATGACATTGCGGAAGGCAAGGAGAAGTGGCAGGACATGCTGCACTATTTCTATGGCGATTTCCACCAGTCTGTCGACAATGCGTTGAACTATTCCGCCAAGGCAAGCGGCGAACGATTGTTAGGATACGATCCGGTCACCAATGCGAAGGTGTTCGCCAAGCTGGGCAAGTATGGCCCGATGGTGCAGATCGGTGAAAACTATATGGACGAGAAACCGCGTTATGCGCGTCTTCGTCCGAACCAATACATTGAGACCGTGACTTTGGAGGAGGCCCTTGACCTCTTCAAACTCCCCCGTTCCATGGGCGAATGGGAAGGCGGTGAAGTCACCGTGGGCGCCGGCCGTTTCGGCCCATACGTGCGCCACAACGGCGTCTTCGTCTCCATCCCCAAGGACGAGGATCCCATGGCCATCTCCTTCGAGCGTTGTGTGGAGTTGTTGAAAGAAAAACAGGAAAAAGATGCCGCCCGCGCACCCCGTTTGGTGGGACATCTCGATGGCAAGGAGATTTATGCCGCCGTGGGACGTTACGGCCCCTACCTGAAATATGACGGAAAGAACGTGACACTTAGTAAGGGCATGAATGTCAGCGCCCTGACTGAGGAGGAAGCGATAGATTTCCTGCAGAATGTGCAAAATAAGAATGTGCTCCGCTCTTTCCCCGAAGATGAGAATATCAAAGTGATGAATGGCCGTTATGGCGCCTACCTGACCAATGGCACGGACAATTTCAAACTCGCCAAGGGGATTGTCCCGGAGAATCTTACATACGAGGAGTGCCTCAACATTATTCAGAACACGGCTCCGACTGCCAGGAAACGTTCCACACGGAAAAAAGCATGATTATGAACTATTCCTTGTTGTTTCATCCCGTCAGTTTAGAATCGCTCGATTTGCAGGAGCCTCTGTCTTCGCAACAGTTGGCTTCGTCGGTGCTCTTTTTCAACCCGGATGCCCCGGTGAGCATCGGTGAGGCGCAAATGGCCATCGTGGGAGTCCCGGAGTCTCGCAACAGCTACCGCAACGCATCCACCTCCCTGGCCCCGGACGAGATACGCCGTCAGTTCTACCAGCTTTATCGCTGGCAGGGCAATGTGCGCATCATCGATATGGGCAACCTCATTGTTGGCAAAACCGCCGAAGATACATACGAGGTGTTGTCCGACGTGATTGCAGACATGCTGGAAAACAATGTCATCCCCATCATTCTCGGTGGCGGCAATGACTTGGCGTTCGCCAACTATCGTGCCTACGAGAAGATTGAAAGAGTTGTCAATGTTGTCTCGGTGGATGCGCGTTTCGACCTTGGTGCGGAAAATCAGCCCATCCGCTCGGATGCCTACCTGAACAAGATGGTCCTCCAGCAGCCCAATTTCTTGCTGAACTACGCCAATGTGGGCTATCAGACATACATGAACAGCCAGGAGAGCATCAAGCTGATGGATGAGCTGTTTTTTGAAACCTATAGGGTGGGCACCATGCGCCGCGACATCGAGGAGGTGGAGCCCATTGTCCGTAACGCAGACATGATGTCGGTGGACATCTCCGCCGTCCGTCGCCCCGACGCCCCCGGCTGTCCGCACAGCTCCTCCAACGGCTTTTATGGCGAGGAAATCTGCCAAATCTCCAAGTATGCCGGCGTGAGCGACAAGCTCACCTCGTTCGGCATTTACGAGTATGACCCCACAATGGACTACGGCAACCAGACCTCTCAGCTGATCGCCCACATATTATGGTATTTTGTGGAGGGATTCCTCCATCGCCAGCAGGACGACCAGTTCAAGAACCGGCTCAACTACAAGCAATACAGCATCGCCGTCTCGGGCGCGTTAGACGAACTGGTCTTCTACTGCAGCCGCAAGACGGGCCGCTGGTGGGTCGTGGTCCCGATTGTCTCCAAGGAAAACAATATAGAACAAAAATACTATCTCCCCTGTTCCAAACACGACTATGAAATGGCCTGCGACGACAGGATCTCGGAGAGATGGTGGAAAGCATATAATAAGTTAAATCACTAAAAATAAATTGTTATGAGAAAAAATCTACTTTTACTCATTGTGGCCGTTGTTTTAGTCGGCTCACCTGTGTTGCGTGCCCAGGACGACGAGGCCAAGAAGGCCGCCGAGGCCGCAATGGGAACCAAGGTCAAGTCCAACGAAATCAAAGACAGCGTCAAGTTCTGGAAGTTCTCCGGCATGTTTGGACTGAACGCTTCCCAGACCCAGTTCTGGAACTGGGCAGCCGGTGGCAACAATAATGTCACGGGTGTGCTCTATGCCAACCTGACCCTCTCTTACAAGAAGGACAAAATTTCATGGGACAGCAATCTTGACACGGAGTTCGGTGAACTTTTTTCCGCTGACCTCAATCCCAAATGGAGAAAATCGAATGACAAGTTGAACCTCTCTACCAAGTTCGGCTATGAATTGGCCAAAACGTGGTATCTTACCGCTTTGGGAAGCTTCCGGACGCAATATGCGCCAGGTTATGAGTATGCCAATAATGATGCAGGTGACAAATATTTGATATCCAACTGGTTTTCTCCTGCCTATATTGACATTTCCCTTGGTATCGACTGGCGGCCGAACGACATCTTCAGCATTTATGTCTCTCCGATAGCGGGCCGTTTTACTTTCTGTCGCGACTCGATGTTGCGTGCCAACTACGGTATCCCCGAAAAGGAGCGCGCGGATGGCACCCTCTATCGTCCGTATTCGCACTCGGCCCTTGGTCTTAGCATTAAAGGCGGCATTACTTATGACAAAATTAAGAACCTGAAAATCATCACGACCGTTTCGTTGTTCACTCCGTACACATCCAAGGCACAAAAATTCGGCAACTTCGACATTGACTGGGATTTCGCCATCTCCTACAACTTCTTGAAGGTTTTGAGCGTAAGTCTGATGACTTCGTTGAAGTATTACGACCAGGTGATGATTGCCAAGCCCGACTGGGACGGTGTGGAAGGTTCTGCCGGCCATCCTTGTGCCCGCGTGCAGTTCAAGGAAATGCTCGGTATCGGTGTTGGCTATAGTTTCTAATGTAACATAACCATTATCGGTTCGTAAAAAAACGCTGTTTTTAATTTTTCGAGCTTATAGAATGAGACAGTTACACATTACTAAACAAGTCACTAACCGTAGCGAAACTGCGTCTTTGGACAAGTATTTGCACGAGATAGCGAAGGTGCCGTTGCTCACCGCCGACGAGGAGGCTGAATTGGCACGTCGTATCAAGAACGGCGATGACGAGGCGTTGGATAAACTTACGAAAGCCAATCTTCGTTTTGTCGTCTCTGTTGCAAAACAGTACCAAAACCAGGGTGTCACGCTGTCGGACCTCATCAACGAGGGCAATTTCGGCCTGATGAAGGCGGCACATCGCTTCGATGAGACCCGTGGTTTCAAGTTCATATCATTTGCCGTGTGGTGGATCCGCCAGGCTATTCTGCAAGCTATCGCCGAACAGTCGCGTATCGTCCGGCTGCCCATGAACAAGGTCGTGGCCATCAGCAAGATTTCCAAGACCGTGGCGGCACTGGAGCAGGAACTGCAAAGAGAACCCCGCATCTCGGAGATAGCCGAGAAACTGGATATCCCCGAAAGCGAGGTGAAGGACTCTCTTCGCAACTCGCCCCGCCATCTCTCCATGGATGCATCCCTGACCAAGGATGACGACACCAATCTGTACGATGTCATCAAGAGCGAGGAGACCGCCCCGCCCGACAGGGAGCTTATCTATGAATCCTTGCAGAGCGAGTTGAGACGCGTCATCGACCTGCTCCCCGAACGGGAAGCGGATGTGCTGAAACTCTACTACGGCCTGGGAAGCAAGCATCCGATGACATTGGACGAGATCGGGGAGAAGTTCGACCTTACGCGTGAACGGGTGCGCCAGATCAAGGAGAAGGCCATCCGCCGCCTGCGCCACGACACCAAATGCCGTGTTTTGCAAAATTACCTGAATTAGCAATTTATCATTAGGAATAAGTTTCTTAGCATTTTAGTTATGAAAAGATCAAGAATCATTGATATTATAAAACATCCGGAAGAGATAGGATTTGGCAACAGAGTTTGTGTGAAGGGGTGGGTGCGCACCAAGCGCGGCAACAGCAATGTGGCTTTCATTGCATTGAACGACGGTTCGATCGTCACTAACTTGCAAATCGTGGCCGAACCCGCCAAGTTCGGCGATGAGCTGATGAAGCTCATCACCACGGGTTCTTGCCTCCATGTGGAGGGCACTTTGGTGGAATCCACCGGCAAGGGCCAGACTGTCGAGGTGCAGGCTGACCTCATCGAAGTGTATGGCACCGCGGACCCCGAGAGCTACCCCTTGCAGAAGAAGGGCCACTCCATGGAGTTTTTGCGTGAGATCGCCCATCTGCGTCCCCGCACCAACTATTTCGGCTGTGTGCTCCGTCTCCGCCATGCCATGGCTTTCGCCATCCACAAGTTCTTTAACGACAAGGGCTTTTTCTATCTCCACACGCCGCTGATTACGGGTTCCGATGCGGAGGGCGCCGGCGAGATGTTCAATGTCACCACCTTTGACCTTGACAATGTGCCCCGCACCGAAGATGGCAAGGTGGACTACAAGAAGGACTTTTTCGGCAAGCGCACCAACCTCACCGTCTCCGGACAGCTGGAAGGCGAGCTCGGCGCACTGGCCATTGGCAATATCTACACCTTCGGACCTACATTCCGCGCCGAAAACAGCAACACTCCGCGCCACTTGGCGGAGTTCTGGATGATTGAACCGGAAATGGCCTTCTACGACATCACTGACAATATGGACCTCGCCGAGGAGTTTATCAAATACCTCGTCCGTTATGCCCTGGACCACAACATGGACGACCTCCGCTTCCTCAACGACATGTTCGACAAGGAGCTGATTGGAAGGTTGGAATCCGTGCTGCAACAGGATTTTGTCCGACTGGGCTATACAGAGGCTATCGACATCTTGCTCAAAGCAGACAAGAAGTTCGATTTTCCCGTCTCCTGGGGTATCGACCTGCAGTCTGAACACGAGCGTTATTTGGTGGAGAACCATTTTAAATGCCCGGTCATCTTGACGGATTATCCCAAGGAGATCAAGGCCTTCTACATGAAGCAGAACGATGACGGCAAGACCGTCCGTGCCATGGACGTGTTGTTCCCCACTATCGGTGAAATCATCGGTGGCTCGGAGCGTGAAGCCGACTACCAGAAGCTACTCGATCGCGTACACGAGCTGCACATGACGGAACAACAGTACTGGTGGTATTTCGACACGCGCAAATTCGGCTCTGCACCCCATTCCGGATTTGGCCTCGGCTTCGAGCGTTTGTTGCTCTTCATTACGGGCATGACCAACATCCGCGATGTCATCCCCTTCCCGAGGACACCTCAAAATGCTGAATTTTAATCGAAAGGGGAAACATGCTTTCCCCTTTCTCTCTTATTGACATTCCTCGCGGGTTCCAACTCCGGGGATTTTTTTAGAATCATGTCGCAGTCTTTAAATCAAGAACAAAAGGCGGTACAAAGACAAATCGCCACCCAGCAGACTATCCGGCTGATGCAGCTGGTGGAACTTCCATATACATCTCTGGAACAGGAAATCATGAAGGAGGTGGATGAGAATCCCGCATTGGAAGCTTATAGGGACGACGAGGAGGACCGCCGGACGGACGCTGCCGACGAGCCGCTCTCCGAGTTTGATGAAAATGGAGACCCACTCGAGCTTTCCGACGGGCCGCTTCCTGAAGATGAAATCTTCAAGGATGACTATTACCGTTACGACGATGTGGACGATTATCCTACTGAACGGGAGATTGAAAACCGGATTCTGCGGTCGAATGCCCCGGACATGCAGGAGAACCGCGACCATCAGGGCGTTTTTTACCAGTCGATACAGGAACAGTGGCAGCAGCAACTTGGCGAGATGGACATGGATGACCAGGAGGCCAAGATTGCCAGTTATCTGGTCGGAAACCTTGATGAGTCCGGCTACTTGGGTGCCGACTTGCAGGCTATTGTCAATGAGTTGCTCTATATGAATAACATCTACACCGATGTGAAGGAGGTGGAATATGTCTTGACGCATTATGTGCAGGAATTGGACCCGCCCGGTACGGGCGCACGTGATTTGCGGGAATGTCTCATGCTGCAACTTCGCAGGATCTCTCCGCAAAGTGAGGATGTGATTACCGCCACCCGGATTGTGGACCAGTGTTTTGATTCCTTTTTGAAAAAGCATTATGACAAAATACGAAATACATTGTCGCTGACCGAAGAGCAGCTCAAGGAGGCTGTTGCGGTCATCAAACGGCTCTCCCCGAGACCTGCCGATGCGGGCTCGCCTCTACAGAAGTCGGCGGACACCATCATCCCGGATTTTACCATTACCTCCCATAACGGCCAGCTCTCGCTCACCTTGAACAATCAGTACATCCCGAAGGTGCGCATCAACAAGGAGTTCAGCAACGAGTATCGTTTCCTCTCCAAGGAAGCATCGGAAAAGAAAAAAGAGGAAGCTGAACGCTTTATGAAAACATACGTCGATAAAGCCAATCAATTCATCGGTGCGCTTTCCACCCGCGAGATGATTTTGTACAATACGATGTATGTCATTATGAACCACCAGCGTGACTATTTCCTGACAGGCGACGATGCTGCGTTGAAGCCGATGGTCCTGAAGACCGTGGCCAAGGAAGTGGGCATTGATGTGTCAACGGTCTCCCGTGTGTCCAACAGCAAATATGTGCAGACCGATTTCGGCATTATCCCGCTCAAACATCTCTTTTCAGAAGCCGTCAACGACGAGGATGTCTCATCCAAGGCCATCAAGAGTCTTTTAGGCGATCTTGTCGCACAGGAGGATAAAAGTGCTCCATACGCGGACGAGAAGTTGTGTGAGATGCTGAAGGAGAAGGGATACAACGTGGCGCGTCGTACAGTAGCCAAGTACCGGGAACAGATGGGAATTCCCGTGGCACGCCTTCGCAAGGAGTAGTTGTGTCAGTGCAAAACACTGGACAGGATTTCCGCCGACTCAATGTTGCGAACCTGTTCGTTGTGAATCATGTAGTATTTGATTAAATAATGAAGCAAACTGTTGCGGATGTTCCGTGATACGTTGATTTGTCCATCGAAACGGAGCAGACTGGACAGGTATTGGCTTTCCTCGAAAGGGATTTCGCTATTCTCATCCACAAAGAAAGACTGGAAACGGCATTCTGAGAGAGAAAAGTATCGATCGGTGTCGGAAAAGTTGTTTTCAGGGAGGAAGCCGAGCACGATGCAGAGCCTTAACATGAAACGCAAGGGCTGGTCGGCCAGCACGATGTCGGGTTCCTGGATGCGGTTGATCTCTTCTTCAAGGAAGTCGAACAGCACGCTGTCAGGGCCGGAGTCTGCCAGGATTTTGTATAGCAATTCGTTGTAAAACAACAGGACGGAGCTTCTTCCCGGGTCATACAGCCATTCGTTGGCGTTGGGTTGTCGCTGTATGTCGCGCAAATACATCAGCCGGTCGCTGTGGTGGTCGTCGTAGGTGATATGGACAATGGCCAAAGGCGAGAACAGAGCGGCCTTGAAGCGGCTTTTCTTGTTGTACGCCCCTTTGACGATGAAGGACTGCATGCCTCGCTCTTTGGTGAAAATCTTGACGATGAGCGACGTGTCCGAGTATTTGGTGCCGTGCATGACAATGCCGGCGGTGGAGACCATCATGTCGGGAAACTATTGTATGAACAGGAATTTGGTGACAATGTGTTCCTTGCCATTCTCGTCGGAGCACATGACATAGTAAACGCCGGTGGCGGGCCGCTGCCCGAAGAGGTCTTTGCAATACCAGGCCAACTCGCCGCCGTTGCTGTAGCCTTGCCACACTAATTTGCCCGCCGAGTCGGTGATTTTGCAAAGTGAGTTTTCCTTGAGACCTTGCACGGTGACGACCCCGCTGTAATCATGGCCGACAGGATTGGGGAACACGGGAAGATCCTCGTAGCTGCTGTGCCCGGCGGTGGCGGTGCCTCGGTAACTGGTCAACCCCTTGGCGGTGCCGAAGAAGACTTCGCCGCTCAACGGGTCAATGCTGATGGAGGTGATTTGGTTAGCGAAGAGGGGATTGTCTTCCGCAGTGAAATGCAGGAGTTGTTCTTGTCCGTCCTCGCTCATCAGGAAGACGCCGGCCTTGCCGGTGCCGATCCATTTGCGGTTGGCACCGTCCACCGCAATGGCGGTCACCTCCTCCCACTCTAACAATACGGAAACATAACCGTCCTGTTCCAGCAGGATGTTGCGAGGATAGGCGGTTCCTTCAAAGACACGGTTGGGGTAGTATATGACTTTGACACCCTTGTCGGTGCCGATCCAGATTTCGCCATCATGGTCTTCAGCAATGCAATAGACGGTGGCGGAATTCACCTCGGCGGCCACGTTCATGTCAATGCGTGCGAATTTGTCGTCACTCATGTTCTCGTAAGTGCCATTGTCGGAAAAGGCGACGAGATGGTATCTGTTGAAGTTGTTGTCACGGGGAAAAGTGATCCATTTGTACCCTCTGGAGTCCACAAGCACATGCTCGGCCACCACGCCGTTGGGGGAGGCGGTCACGACACCGCTGCTGACGTTGTACGCGTGCCAGGTGCCGTTGGGCTCAATCATCTTGAGCATTCTGCTGCATTGGCTGTTGGTGATCCATAGGTTGCCCTTGCTGTCAAATGCCAATCCGGAAACGAATGTGCTTCCGCCCGAAGTGGAGTCCAAAATGGAGTTCACGGCATTGTAGTGTGCCACCACACGGCCGTCGCGGCATTTGAAGAGCCCATTGCCCCACGAGGCAACGTACCACTCCTTCTCATCGTTGGGGTTGATGACGACGTTGTTGAGGTCGTTCGAGAGGTGAAGGGAATCATAATATTGGAAATCGGTGGCATTGTAATGCCACTCCTGGTTGCTGAACCAGCTCAAGGACGGGTACAGCCACCCCGGACTGTATGCCGTCGATTTCTTGCGGGTGCCGGGCACGGTGACCGTGAGCCCGTTTGTGCTGCAGATGCCTTCCGCCGTGACTGCAAATGGTCCGGAGGCGGTGTAGAATCTGTAGTAGAAGAATGTCCTGTTGTACTGCACGAGACCGTATGTGTTGTCGGCGGCCCAGATGATGTCCCCGTCCGACACCGCCTCGTAGATGTTGGGATAGCTGTTGTCCTGATACCAATAGACGAGAGAGGTCGCGTTGAGCTGGTCGTCGAAGGTCTGTACATGATCCCAATTGGTTACCACCAGTTCACCGTTGCTTGCGGTCATGGAACGAACGTCACTGTAAGTGTGCGCAGTAGCCGTCCACCCATGGTCCGTAAGCTCGCAGAGCGTGTCGGGGACGGCCCCGTCGCTTGCGGCACTGGCGTTTTTGTTGGCATATACATGCCCGGAGTTGCAGACAATATGGTCGTAGAAAAACACTCCCGCTGTCAAGGCTAACTCCCATTCCTGGAAATTGGCGGGGTTGCCGCTGCTTTTCGGAATGCTGAAGATTCCTTCGCCTGTGCTGATATAATAGTGGTCGCTGGAAACGGCAATGTCGTAGGCATCGACTTGAACCCCATTGCGTTTGGTGAACCAAGTGTCCTCGATTAACTGGCTTTCGGGGTCGATGATGACGATGCCGAAAGGATATGCGATGTAAAGCCGGTCGCCGTATGAGCGGATGTGCCGTGGCTCCTTGGACCCCGTGAGCGGCTTGTTCTTGATGTCGCGGATGTTGTAGAGTTTGTCGTTGACGATGAGATCGAGATTGCCGTTGGCGTATGCCACGACCAAAGTCTTATGGTCGCTGTCGTAGTGAATTATGGAAATGTCAATGTCGGAAAGGCCGTCTGTCTTGCTCCAGCTGGTAATGTCGGGATTCTCACTGTCGCGTGTGGCCTTGTCCAACATCATCAGCCCGTTGGTGGAGGCCGCGTAAACGTAGTCGTCCGCCACGGCCACAGAGTGGAAGGAGTGGAGCGGCACATGGGAGCGGAAAGTGCCCACGGGTATTTGAGCGGCCGCAAAACCGGCGGCGGCAAAACTGAGTATGAAGAATAAGAGTCGTTTCATTATGGTATGCTTTGAAGGGTCTTTTGGAGTTTTCTTGCGGGAATGACGGATGTCAGCAGACTGATGGACAGGACGGTTAAAAGGACGATGGCAAAGTCTATGGCGCGCATTTGGACAGGGTAGTATTGGATGATGTAGTTCCCGCCGTCGCCACCTAACTTGACGATGTGAAACCACTGCTGCAGAAGACAGATGATGGTGCCGAGGAGGAGCCCTCCCAACCCGCCAGCCAAGGATGTCCCCATTCCCTCAAACAGGAAAATGCGGCGGACGAGTTTCTTGGATGCCCCTAAACTGCGCAGTACGGAGGTGTCGCGCTGCTTTTCGAGAATGAGCATGCCCAAGGAACCGATGATGTTGAAGGCGGCCACCAACAGGATGAAGGCGAGGATGACATAGATGACGAGCTTCTCGGACTGCATGGTCCGAAACAGGGATTCTTCTTGCTGATATTTGTTCTGAACTTTATACTTGGGCCCGAGAATGCGCTGGATGTCGTCCTGCATTTTGCTGTATTCGCCGCTCTTCTTGAGCTGGATCTCCATGGAGGTCACCTCGCCGGGGTATCCCATCAGATTGCGGGCGAAGTCGATGGGGCAGAAGACCATCTCCTGGTCGTATGCCGTGTTGGTGCAAAAGACTCCGGCAGGGTAGAGATGCAGCGTGCGGAAGGCATCCGCAGGATTGGCCAGGTTCTTTTTGGTGCGTTTGGGGTAGTAAAGTTTGAGCAGGTCGTATTGGTTGAGCTGGATGAGAAGTTTCCCTGCGGCGCCGGTGCCAAGTACGGCGCAGGGCTGCTCGCCTCTGTACAAGTCGAAATTGCCGTCGATCAGCAGCTTGTCAAAGTGGTTGCTGCCGATATGCTCTGGCGTCACCCCCTTGAGACGCAGCAACTCCTGTTTCTCATTGTAGGTGGTGAGTACGAGGTCGCTGACGACCTCGTGAACGGCGGCCACCCCGGGCAGGGCGGCCACCTCGGTGGACGGGAACGAATCGATGGCAAAGGACTTGCCCTCCACCAATGTAACCTCGAAATCAGGGTTGAAGGTGTTGAACCAGCTCCCGATCAGGTTCTGCATGCCGTTGAACACGGACAATACCACAATCAAAGCCGCACTGCTGACCATGATGCCCAAAACGGACACGGCGGAGATGACATTGATGATATTGTGCCTCTTTTTGGAGAAGAGATACCTCAATGCGATGAAAAAGGCGGTTTTGTTCGTGGAGGTGTCCAATGCAGTTATTGCTTAAGAAGTCGGTCGATGTTCTCGATATAGTCCAATGTGTCGTCAATGAAGAACTCGAGTTGCGGAACGATGCGGAGCTGGTTTTTGACGCGCTGCCCCAGCCGGAACCGGATGTCCTTGGTGTTGGCACGCACGGCGGCGATGACCGCGTCCTTGTCGGGGGCCATGTAGATGCTCAGGTAGGCGCGCGCAATGGAGAGGTCAGGCGTGATGGTGGCCTTGGTGACCGTGATCATGCAGTTGTAGATGCTCTTGCTGTCTTGCAAAAAGATATTGGCGAGCTCCTTTTGGAGCAGGGATGCGATTTTCTGTTGTCTTGTTGAGTTCATGTTCTGATAGGGATTAAGGGCGGCAAAAATACAAAAAATGCCATAATTCACAGGGGTGGCATATTAAGGGACGTTGAGTTTCTGGTGCTCCATCTCATACACATACTTGGCATTGTCGAGCAGACTCTGCTCCACCGTGATCTGCCGTTCTTCGGCTTGTCTCTTGACCGACTCGTACCAGACCGGGTCCGCCTTGATGCGCTGTATGGTGCTGCGGACTTCCTGCATCCAGTCGTAATCAGGTCCGTCTTGCAGGGTCTCCTCCAAGGTCTCTAAAAAACCGAAAAAGTATTTGTAGGCATACATGGAAGTGAACATGACAACGACGATGTCGGTTTCGTCCAGTATCTTGTATCGGTCAATGTACACCACTTTCTCGCTTCGCGTGCTTTCGGTGGAGAAGGCTTGTTTGTTGTATTTCCAGTAATCCACCCGGTTGAATGCCTCCATGAAGGGCGAACCCTCCAATTGCGTGAAATAGCTGTCGCCAATCACCAGCAAGTTCGGTTTGGCATCGTTTCCCTCGGGCTTCAAGGCGAATGTCGGCATGGGAAGCCGCTGGTGGCGGAGAGGGAACAGAAGGTTCAGCTGGCCTTCCAGCTCGCGGTCGCTGGCCTGGTAGCGAGTGGTGAGGTTGCTGTCAACGTATTGGACGCTCGGCAGCTGCCGTTGCAACAACTCCTCCATTTTCCGCAGGATAGTGTCGGTCACGGCAGGAATGGTGGAGTGCGCCCAATGCGTGCCATAGCGGGTGTAGAGCGGATAAGGTGTCGTTTTTTTCCATTCCTGGAAAATGGGCGTGAAATGGATGTGCGGGATGCCGTATTGGCGATACAGCTCCGCGTAGGTCTCCTGCAACGAAAATGGGTTTTCGGCGGCAAGACGCTGCATGTCGTCAGGCAGATATTCGGGGTAGATGGCCGGCTTGTCGGGAGCCAAGACCACCAAAAGCTGGATGCCGCGTGCCCGCAACGTGTCCATCCAGCGCTTGGTCTCCTGCACATTGGATATGGCTGCGCGTTGCGCGCTGTCCACGGTGCCAAACTCATCCCGCAGGGCTTTCCCCGTGGTGACATCCGTGTATTGCCTCAAAAACAACTCCCCATTCTTGCCGATGACGATGTGGTCGTTGGTGGACTGGTTGAAACAGCTGTACATCAGCTGATTGTATGTCCGGATGTAAAATTCCCGGAATCCAAATCCGTTTTTGGCCCGTCGTCCGCAATACTTTTGGAAACTGTCGTCCTTCAGTGTCTTCCAGCTTAGTTTGACAGGTTCCTCGGTGGCGACAAAACCTTCCAACTCCTTGAAGTGAAAGAGTCCGGCACACTGCTGCAAGGCCGGAAGGCAGAAGAATGCCATCAGCAACCAGAACAGGATGTTATGTAGCGTTTTGTCTTTCATCAGAATCTGAAATATATGAATGGGTTGAAATCGGACACGGCTAAGGAACCGACGGAGAGGAATAACAGCGACAGGGCTATGAAGAAGAAAACAATGGAGAAGGTGCGGGTGTGGTGCTCGTCAAAGACGAGATGCTGAAGACGTTCAATTGGTTTGAGTATCGGCAGGAAGGAGAAGAGTGCGGCGGCGACAAGGCAGGTGAGGAATTGGGGCGTCAGGGTGATGCCTTCTCCGCCTCGAAAGGCGAAGAGTGTCTGGTAGTATTGCCCTGCGGCATGGAGGTCGTCAGCCCGGAAAATCACCCATCCCAGCACCACGGCCAAGAAGGTGAGGATGGTGGCGGGAATGCGCCCCGTCTTCTTCAGGATGTCCAGCAGGAAGATACGGTCCATGATTAGGAAGATCCCGTGAAAGGCGCCCCAAAGCACAAAATTCCACGAGGCTCCGTGCCAAAGGCCGGAGATGAGGAACACCATGCCGAGGTTGAAGTACATGCGGGCTCGCGGGACGCGGTTCCCTCCGAGCGGGATGTAGAGATAGTCCTTCATGAAGGCGCCGAGGGTGATGTGCCAGCGCCTCCAGAACTCCGTGATGCTCTGGCTGATGTAGGGCGCGTTGAAGTTCTCGGAGAAACGGAACCCCAACATCCGGCCGATGCCGATGGCCATGTCGGAGTAGCCGGAGAAGTCGAAGTAGATCTGAAATGTGTAGGCCACGATGCCGAGCCACGCTGTGCCGGTGCCCAAGGTCCCGGAGTCCATGGCGAACACCTCGTCGGCCACAAGTGCCAGAGTGTTGGCGATGAGGACCTTCTTTCCTAACCCGATGGCGAAACGGTACATGCCTTCCAGCCGGTCCTCGGCGGTGATGTCACGGCTGACCAACTGTTCCGCGATGGTGTTGTAGCGAATGATGGGGCCCGCGATGAGCTGCGGGAACAACGCGATGTAGAGCATGTAGTCATACCACTTCTTCAGCGGCTCCGACACCTTCCGATAGACATCGACGGCGTAGGAGATGGACTGGAAGGTAAAAAAGGAGATGCCGATGGGCAACGCCACCCGGGTGAACTGCACCGCAGCATGGCCGGCCCACTGGAGCAGCCCGTTGACGTTGTCCATGAAGAAGTTCATGTACTTGAAATAGGCTAACAGGCCGATGTTGAGGACAAGCGAGACGATAAGCCATCCCTTTCGCGGCCGTCGGGCGGTCGTCGCGTGCATTTTTCCCGTGATGAAAAAATTGCACAGCATGGAGACGATGAATATCGGGATGAATGTGGGCGCACCCCATGCGTAGAACAGCAGCGACACCACTAACAGCAGGGCGTTCTTGGCTTTGCGCGGCACCAAATAGTAGAGAATGAGTGCTGCGGGCAGGAAATAGAACAGGAATTCGATGCTGCTGAAAACCATCCGGGCTTTTTTTGAGGCGGCAAAATTACAAAAAAACATTGAGCTTTCAGATGTCCGGACTGTTGCGTTTTTTGTATCTTTGCGCGCTTCAATAATTTGGACTTCCTATGCTGAAAAACAGTAAGATATGTGTGGTGCTTCCCGCCTATAATGCGGCGCGGACGTTGCGGCAAACCTATGATGAGATCCCCTTCGACATTGTGGACGAGGTTATATTGGTCGATGACCACTCCTCGGACGAGACTATTGAGGTCGGACATCAGTTGGGCATCCGGCATATTATCCGTCATGAGTCCAACAAGGGATACGGTGGCAACCAGAAAACGTGCTATGACAAAGCCCTCGAGCTTGGGGCCGACGTGGTGGTCATGCTCCATCCCGACTATCAGTACACCCCGATGCTCATAGAGTCGATGTGTTATGTTATTGTCAACAAGGTCTATCCAGTGGTGTTAGGCTCCCGTATCCTCGGCATGGGTGCCCGCAAGGGCGGCATGCCCCGCTACAAATATTTCTTCAACCGCTGCCTTACACTCTTCCAGAATGTGCTGATGCACCAGAAACTCTCGGAATACCACACCGGTTACCGTGCCTTTTCGGCTGAAGTGCTCCGCAACATCCGCTATCATGAGAATTCCGACGATTTCGTGTTCGACAACCAGATGCTGGCGCAAATTTTCTATGCCGGTTATGAAATCGCCGAGATCACTTGCCCCACGAAATATTTCCAGGAGGCCTCCTCCATCAATTTCCGTCGCAGCATGAAATACGGCTTAGGTGTACTTTGGACGGCCCTGCAGTATCGCCTGCAGAAATGGCATTTGGGGAAATTCAGGATTTTTGGTTAGCAGATATCGCCCAGGCAGGTCACAATCTTCTCTAACCAGTGCTTGTCCGTCTCATCGAAGGTGGAGAGGCGCTCGCTGTCGATGTCGAGCACGGCAACCACGTCCTCGCCGTTGAAAACAGGCACCACAATTTCGCTTTGTGAGGCACTGCTGCAGGCAATGTGCCCCTTGAACTGGTGTACGTCGGGAACCACAAGGGTGCGGCGTTCTTGCCAGGACGTGCCGCAGACACCGCGTCCGCGGGTGATGCGGGTGCAGGCCAGAGGCCCTTGGAAGGGTCCGAGCACCAACTCTTCACCCACTACTCGGTAGAAACCAGTCCACCAGAAGTGAAAGGTCTCGTGGATGACGGCGGCCATGTTGGCCATGAGCGCGATGGCATCAGTCTCTCCTTCTGCCAAAGATTGGATCTGCCGATGCAACAATTCATATTTTTTATCCTTTTCTGACATAAGCGCGGTTTTGTCTTTTTAGAACTGCAAAGGTACATAAATTTCGAATATACAAAGACACATGAAATTACCGTTTGTAGAGACGCGCCGTGGCGCGTCTCTGCGAATAACAGAGGAAAATATGATATTCCAAATTTTTTTGTATTTTTGCAGGTTTTTTGCGGCACAGGTGCGACGTGTGCCGTTTATTAATGGAATAATTTAAATTCAAAAATATGAATAAGAGTAAGTTAGGTCTTGATTTCGCGCGTGTGGATGCGGCGAAGCAGCTGGCCAAAAACATCGCCGACCAGGTGCAGGAGTTCGTGGACGGCTATACGACGGTGACGGTGGAGCGCACGCTCTGCCGCCTTATCGGTATCGACGGAGTGGACGAGAACGGCGTCCCATTGCCCAATGTGGTGGTGGACTCCCTCCTGGAAAAAGGCGTCCTTAACCAGGGCATGCTCTATTTCATGGGCAATGCCATTTTGGAGACGAACAAGAACCCCCAGCAGATTGCCGAGGATGTGATGAACGGCAAGTTAGACCTTACAACGCTGCCCTTGCACGGCATCGACGAGATCAAGCAGGCTGTGCAGCCTTATATCGATGCGTGTCTTACCCGCATCAAGGGCAATGTGGCCAAGCGTAACGAATACCTCTCCACTATCGGGGAGGGTCCGAAGCCGTATCTCTACATTATCGTTGCCACGGGCAATATCTACGAGGATGTGGTCCAGGCGCAGGCCGGTGCCCGCCAAGGTGCCGATGTCATTGCCGTGATCCGAACCACTGGCCAAAGCTTGCTCGACTACGTGCCTTACGGTGCCACCACCGAAGGCTTCGGCGGTACTTTCGCCACCCAGGAGAACTTCCGCATCATGCGCAAGGCCCTCGACGAAGTGGGCGAGGAGGTCGGACGTTACATCCGCCTCTGCAACTACTGCTCAGGCCTGTGCATGCCCGAAATCGCTGCCATGGGCGCGCTCGAACGCCTTGACGTGATGCTGAACGATGCCCTCTATGGCATCCTGTTCCGCGACATCAACCCGCAGCGAACCCTCATCGACCAATACTTCTCCAGAGTCATCAACGGCTACGCCGGCGTCATTATCAATACCGGTGAGGACAACTACCTGACCACCGCCGATGCGGTCGAGGCTGCCCACACGGTGCTCGCCTCCGACCTCATCAACGAACAACTCGCCTTGTTGGCAGCCCTGCCCGAGGAGCAGATGGGACTCGGCCATGCCTTCGAGATGGATCCCATGCTCGAGAACGGCTTCCTGTTGGAGCTTGCGCAGGCTCAGATGACCCGCGAGATCTTCCCAAAGGCTACCCTCAAGTACATGCCGCCTACAAAGTTCATGACGGGCAACATCTTCAGGGGCCATATCCAGGACGCCCTCTTCAATATGATCGGCATCTGGACGCATCAGGGCATCCAGTTGTTAGGCATGCCCACGGAAGCCATCCATACCCCCTTCATGAGCGACCGTTACCTCTCCATCGAAAACGCCCGTTACATCTTCAATGACATGAAGAGCATCGGCGAGGAGATGGAATTCCGCGAGGGAGGCATCTGCCGCGCCCGCGCCAAGGAGGTCCTCGACAAGGCTATCGACTTGCTGAAGCAGATTGTGGACGAGGGACTGTTCACCGCATTGGAGAAGGGCACTTTCGGCGATGTGAAGCGTCCGATGAACGGAGGCAAGGGACTTGCCGGTGTCGTCACCAAGGGCGACAACTATTTCAACCCCTTTATTCAGTTGATGAAGGATAGAAAATAATTTCAAACAAAATCTTCCCATAATGAGCACTGAAATTGATAACCTGCCGGCCGGAACCCGTGTGCGGCATGAGAAATACGGAGAAGGCATCATCAGCCAGAACAATGCGCTGACCTATAAGATCATCTTTGTGCGCGGCGGCGAGATTGAATTCTCCAAGATGAGCGTGCAACTCGATGTCCTCGAGAATGTCGAGGCCGATGACTCGCAACCCAAGCTCAACCTCAAGGAGTTCGAGAAGGTGTTGACGCACATCCTCAACAAGTACAACGGCATAGAGTACAAGGCGACGCTCGGCCGCAAGTGGGTCGGCGGCACGATGATCCTCCAACCTGCCAATACCGAACTCAAGCCCAAGGAGATGCCGATTGAGACCTTCTTCCACAAGATTGTGATGATGCGCGACCGACTTCGCGTGTTGGAGCAGAACATCAACAGCAGCGACTCCCTTTCCGACGAGGAGAAGGTGAACCTGCAGCAGTATATCTCCCGCATCTACGGCAGCATGACCTCCTTCAATATTCTCTTTGAGGACAAAGAGGATTATTTCGTTGGGGCGAAAAGCTGATTTTAGGAAATTAAGAAACTAAGAAATTAAAAGGCCAACAGCCAATAATCAACAAATCAATAAATCAACAAGAAAATGAGTGGCGGACTGTATTCAATGGATCAAAAGGATTTTGATCAGACTTTAGATCTCACTCGTGTGAAGCCGTACGGCGACACCATGAACGATGGCAAGACACAACTGAGCTTCACCCTGCCGGTGCCTTGTGGCGACGAGGCCGTCGAGGCGGCCAAACAGCTGCTTAAGAAAATGGGCTTCGACAACCCGCAGGTGGTTTACTATAAGGAACTCACCAAGGGGTTCACTTTCGTGAACTGCTACGGCTCCTGCACGCACACGGTGGACTATTCCACCATCCATGTGCCCAAGGTGGAGTCCACGGTCTGGTCCATGCCGGAAACCGACCAATTTATCCGCGAGCATATCGGTCGCAAGATCGTGGTCGTGGGTGCCAGCACCGGCACGGACGCGCATACCGTCGGCATCGATGCCATCATGAACATGAAAGGCTATGCCGGTCACTATGGCATCGAACGCTACGACATGTTTGAGGCCCTCAACATGGGTAGCCAGGTGCCGAACGAGGAATTCATCGCCAAGGCTGTCGAAATGCACGCGGATGCGCTGCTGGTGTCCCAAACCGTGACCCAGAAGGATGTCCATATCAAGAACATGACGGAGATGATCGAGATGCTGGAGGCAGAAGGCCTGCGCGACAAGCTCATCGTCGTCTGCGGCGGCCCGCGCATCACGCATGAGCTGGCCAAGGAACTCGGCTTCGATGCCGGCTTCGGCATGAACACGTATGCCGACGACGTGGCCTCCTACATCGCCCAGGAGATGGACAGAAGAATGCATGCATAGCTTTCCCGCAAGGCGAATCCATACCCTTGGCCAAACCTTTTTTGCCCGCATTGGACGAGAAGGTTTGGCCATGTTTTTTTTGTGTTCCGAGGTGCCAGGGATAACCATTTTTTTTGTATCTTTGCACGTTATATGAAAATAATCAAATAGATTGAAAATGAGTGAGATAGAAAACCAAAAACCTATTGAAGAAACCTACAGTGCCAGTAACATTCAAGTGCTCGAAGGGCTTGAGGCCGTTCGCAAGCGTCCTGCCATGTACATCGGCGATGTCAGCAAGCGTGGACTGCACCATCTTGTCAATGAGGTGGTGGACAATTCAATTGACGAGGCTCTTGCCGGCTATTGCAACAATATAGAAGTCAACATCCTGGAAGACAACTCCATCAGCGTCCTTGACAACGGGCGCGGCATCCCTACGGACATGCACGAGAAGGAACACCGCTCCGCATTGGAGGTGGTGATGACCGTGCTGCATGCCGGCGGTAAGTTCAACAAGGACTCCTATAAGGTCTCCGGTGGCCTGCACGGCGTCGGCGTCTCCTGCGTCAACGCCTTGTCCAAGCACCTTGTCGCAGAGGTGTTCCGCGATGGCAAGCACTACAAGCAGGAGTACGAGAAGGGCAAGCCCCTCTATCCTGTCAAAGTGGTCGGCGACACCGACTATCGCGGCACCAAGGTGACCTTCACCCCCGACGAGACAATCTTCTATGAGACGGTTTATGACTACAACATTCTGGCCGACCGTCTGAAGGAATTAGCTTATTTGAACAAAGGCATCACACTGTCTATTACCGATTTGCGCCATACTGACGAGAATGGGGAGCACCCGCACAGCCGTTTCTACTCCGAAAACGGCCTCCGTGACTACATCACCTATCTGGATGAGGGCAAAACCAAGATTACCAGCAAGCCCATCTACATTGAGGGCGAGAGACAGGGTGTGCCTGTGGAAGTGGCCATGCAGTACAACAACTCCTTCAACGAGGTCATCCATTCGTATGTGAACAACATCAACACCATTGAGGGCGGCACTCACTTGGCGGGTTTCCGCCGCGCGCTGACCCGCACCCTCAAAAAGTATGCGGATGACAACAAGATGCTCGACAAGCTCGCCAAGGATAAAATTGAGATTTCCGGTGACGATTTCCGCGAAGGCATCACCGCCATCGTTTCCGTCAAGGTCGCCGAGCCGCAATTCGAAGGGCAAACCAAGACGAAGTTGGGCAACAGCGAGATCATGGGCATCGTGGACCAGATGGTGGGCGAGATGCTGACCAACTATCTGGAGGAAAACCCCAAGGATGCCAAGGAGATTGTGGACAAGGTGGTCCTGGCGGCCCAGGCGCGCCACGCCGCCCGCAAGGCCCGCGAGATGGTGCAGCGCAAGACCGTCTTCAGCGGATCCGGACTCCCGGGCAAACTCTCCGACTGCTCTTCCAAGGACCCCTCCAAGTGCGAGCTCTTCCTCGTCGAGGGTGACTCCGCAGGCGGCACCGCCAAGCAGGGCCGCGACAGCCATTTCCAGGCCATCCTGCCCCTGCGAGGCAAGATTCTCAATGTGGAGAAGGCCATGCAGCACCGCATTTTCGAGAGCCAGGAGATCAAGAATATCTATACCGCACTGGGCGTAACCATCGGCACCGAGGAGGACAGCAAGGCCCTCAACCTTTCCAAACTGCGTTATCACAAAGTGATCATCATGACCGATGCCGATGTGGACGGCAGCCATATTGCCGCTCTGATCCTCACCTTCTTCTTCCGCTACATGCGCGAGCTCATCGAGCAGGGCCATGTCTATATCGCCACCCCGCCGCTCTATCTTGTCAAGAAAGGCAAGGACCAGCGCTATGCCTGGAGCGACGACCAACGCTTGCAATATGTCAGCGAGATGGGCCGTAACGGAGGCGAGAACAGCGTCCATGTGCAGCGCTACAAAGGTCTCGGTGAGATGAACGAGGAGCAGCTGTGGAGCACCACCATGGACCCGGGGTTCCGCACGTTGCGACAGATCACCATTGAGAACGCCGCCGAAGCCGACCGCGTGTTCTCCATGCTCATGGGCGACGAGGTCCCGCCACGCCGTGAATTTATTGAACAAAACGCCACTTATGCCAACATCGATGCCTAATCCCGAAGAAATCAAGTCTGCCGAGAATGCTCTGGCAACCCCGCAACAGCCCGCTGTGGAACCTGTTGACGACAAGAATGCAGCCGCACCCGAGTCGGCTGCCGCCCCGACTGCCCCGAAAGAGGAGACCCTGCACCTGGGCAAACCCATCCTTGAGGATGTGATTTCCCTTCAAAATGTGGATATCTACCAGCGCAAGCTGATGGTGCTGTCCAAGGTCTCTTTCAATATCAAGTCGGGCGAGTTCGTCTATCTGGTCGGCAAGACCGGCACAGGCAAGTCCTCCATCCTCAAGACTCTCATCGCGGAAATCAAGCCCAAGGGCGAAAAAGCCATGATGATTGGATACGACTTGCTGAAGATAAAACCCAAACAGATCCCGGACTTGCGCAAGAAGATCGGCATGGTATTCCAGGATTACCAGCTGCTGAGTGACAGTACAGTCATCGAGAACCTGCTCTTTGTGCTGCGCGCCACCCGCTGGAAGGACAAACAGGCTATGCTGAACCGCTGCAAGGAGGTTCTGGCGTTGGTCGGCTTGGAGACCAAGGACTTCAAACTCCCGTCCCAGCTCTCTGGTGGCGAGCAACAGCGCGTCTGCATTGCCCGCGCCCTGCTCAACAACCCCGACCTCATCCTGGCTGACGAGCCTACGGGCAACCTTGACCCTATCACCGCAGATGAGATCTTCCAGGTGTTCCATCACATCAACAAGTCGGGCACGACAGTCCTGATGGCTACACATAACTTCAATTTGATCAACAAGTTTCCATCCCGCACGCTGCTTATCGAGGACGGCAAAATCCTGGATTCGGGCGTGTAGGAATCCTGCGGTTGAATATCACTTTTTCACAGGGACGAAGTGTTCGGATTTGACATGCTTCGTCCCTGTCGTTTTTTACGGGATGAATTCAGTATGATTGCAATGGCGATTAAAAAGGCTATGCATTCCAAGATGAAAAGGATGGGTAAAATAGGACGATGATACTGGAATGTGATGGTATGGTCGCCCGGGGGAGATAGGATGCTCAACAGAGCATGGTCGGCTGGCACGATGTCGAGCCGTTCGCCCTTCTCTGTCGTGGCTTGCCACCAGGGAGTGATGTTTTGGCAAAGTACTAACGGACGAGCTTTGTTGGAGTGAGTTTCTATTATAATCCACTTGGGACTGAATTCCAGGATGCGGAGTGCAGAGTTGAAGGTGGAATCGTAATACTGTGCCTGAAATTCTGTCGTGAAGACAGTGTCGGCGTCGTAAAAGGAGCGGGTGGTGTCGTTCGATACGGCGGCAGGGAAAAAGGCAATGGGCAGATGCATGATGCTGTCTGAGTCGAGGTAGGCGCGCACCATGCGCTTGTGCTCGCGGAAAATCAAGGGGTTTCGACCGTGCCATTCCACTTTTTTTCGAAAACATCCTGCATTTTTCCACATACAGTAATGGTCTTCCTGTAAGATGTTTTGCCAACTTGTCAGAGTGTCGGGGATGGGGAAGTCTGTCACATAGGCCTCTGACGGTATTGCATCGTGTTTTATCATGGGGTTGTGGACCGTGTAGGGACTGCACAGGTGGGTGTGTACAAGCAAGTCAATCAAGAATAACAGCACCCAGGGAGCGAATCTGTTTCTTGTCCTGAGAAACAGTGCTATGATCAGTGCGGCTGCGAATACAAAAATGCCTATCTTCCATTCGATCAGAGTTTTTTGATGATTAGCCATCTCTGCTTGGAATTTTGGGCACAGACTTGTCTGCATGAGGATATAGAGGAGGACCAGCAGCAAGGTCGAGGCAAAGCAGAGTATGATTAGCGGCCTTCGGAATTTGGGCCATTCATCCATGACACAGGCCAATCCGACACCGTTCAAGACCAATGTCGGGATGATGAAGAATATTCGGAAAAGAGCAGGAAGTCGAATGAAACTTATGAGGGGCAGGTAGTTGTATGCGAACTTGTGAAATGGCAGGTTCGTTCCGAATGCTGTGAGCAAGGCCAGGATTCCGGCACCGAAGAATATCCAGAGGGGCACATTCTTGTTTTTTATTATGCCGATCACAACAAAGAACGGGGTGAGAAGCCCCATGAAGAGGCTGCACATGCTGGCGTCGACATGAGATGTTATGTCATTGCTGCAGAGAGAACAGGGCAAGAGAACAGAGAGAAGGCAGGGAGCTGTTAAAGATTCCGAGATGCTCTCATAGGGAAGGCCTTCTCCCCGGGTGATGTGCGGACGTATGCTGAGAATCGAGTATAGAGTTGGGGATGCAAGGATGATGCACCCGACGACGGCAATGCCGCTGAATGCCAAAAGTCGCCACAATCCTTGTATGTCATGGGATAGGATGTGCCGGATGGCGTGGTAGAGAAAAATGGCGAAGATGATGTATATGAGCACGAAAGCAAAGCCGGGATAACCTCCCGTGAGGAGAAATGCAGTGAAAATGGCGGTGAAAAGTGCGTTTCTCAGGTCTGGTTTTTCGAATAGGGAAAAACACGCCCACAATACCCAAGGGAGCCATGCGCCGGCGATAATCCATGAAAGATGCTGCGCATTGCCCACAAAGAAACCCGACATGATATATCCGGCAGCCGCGATGCAGGATGCCCAACGATGCCTTGTGAATCGGAAAGTCAGTACATAAAAGCCGCATGCTGCAATGAAAGCATGCAGGATAAAGTCAAAGGCGCAGCTGATGGAGGTGTATTCTCCGAACAATGCGAAAAACCATAGCGGCGGGTAGAAGGCTCCGGATTGCGGATCGGCATGTATTGGCGTGCCCATGGATTGGTAGGGATTCCATGTGGGAAAGATGCCATGGCGTATGCTGTTTACCAAGACGAAGCGCTCGGGCAGAAACTCGTTGAAGAAGTCGTGTACGGGCGGGTGAAGGAACAATGAACCAAATGCCGCCACGGATGTGATGAACAGCAAGATAATCTGAAACCAGTGTCTTTCTCGTTGTCGAATGTAAGATGTCATGCGTTTTTTGAAAAAGAATTGCAAACATACAAAAAATGCGCATTGGAGGGTTAGATGGAAAACATTATTTGTACCTTTATCTCGGTCTTGTGCGGTGCATCGATCTGATTGAGCCCGCTGCTGACGTTTTTTCTGTCAATATAGTGGGTGCGGGCCAGCCTTAGCCAGATGCTGAACCATTTGTACTTGTATCGCAGCAGCAGATATCCCCGGAGACCCTTGTAATAATAGGAGCCGACGGAGAATGCATAGTACACGTCGTTCTCGTAGGCGTAAAGCCGCTCGTCATAGCGGTCGGTGTCGAAGTAGGCGATGCGGGCGTGCAAAGATAATCCGATGCGTGCCATATCAATGGCGGCGTCTTGGAAGAGCAGCAGGCCTTGATAATGCTTCCGGGTGTCTCCGTCGCGTTGGAGCTGCCAATCCATCTCTGTCTTCAGTTTCACGAGAGGGTGGGGTACAAGGCTCCATTGCAGGCGCACCTTGTGGCGTTGCCGTTCCGCTAACTCGTGAAGATGTGGGTTTTCGCCGCCATTCTGCGGTCGTGTGCGCCAACTGTATTTGCCGAGCAACTGTCCGTGTCGCCCTATGCGGTACACCACGGAGATTCCGCAGTCGAGGCCCGCGATGGGCGCGTCGGTGCGGTAGCTGGGCTCGGAGAGGCGGAAATAGTCGGCGAAAAGGGAAACCTCGCAGTTGCGCCCTGCTATGCAGTCGGCGGCCATGTAAAGGCCTGTTTCCCCGCTGTTGCGGCTGCTGGCACCAAAGCCGCTCCCCAACGGGGCGCTGAAGCCGCAGTCGTAATGGCGGAACAGCAGCAGCATCTTGAAAACCGGCGAGAGGTTCAGCTGGGCCGCCTGCAGCAGAGCTAACTTCCCCGATTGGTTGACGGCAGCCTCGCCGAAGAGCAGGTGCCGCTTGGCGATGAGGTGGTAGTCGGCGGCCACGTTGAAGCCCGCGGGCGTAAATGTGCTGCGCAGCCGTTCCCCTTGCAGGGTGTCGGTGGTGGTGAGGAGCACGGCGCGCACCCCGACCTTGAAGAGGGCGCGGCGATACGACAGATCGGCACCGAAGCGGTTGTCAAGGCTGCCGAATGCCCGTCCGCCAAAGAGTGTGCCGGCAATGTGGTTGTCCCCGATGGTGATCGCTCCGCCCCGCAGGATGTCGCCTTCGTTGGTGGGGGCGGCCGCCCGGATGCCGCTGCCGAAACGCCGTGCCCCCTCCACTCCGCCGCCGCGCCCGGACAGCAGCGAGGAGCCTAACACCAACCCCTGCCCGAAGTTGAGCCGGAAATCGCCCACCACGGCTCGCTGCAGCACCCCCATGTCCTGCACGCACAACGAGCCTGCGTAGAAATCGAACCCCTTTTTCTGCTCCCCCCGGAAGAACTGCTCGCCCGCATCCTTCTCCCCCGACAGCTTGAGGATGACTTTGTCCTGCGAGTTGAAACTGAACCGGAAACAGGCGTGCCCGGGCGAGCCCGGATAATGGTTGCTCCGCGCGGTGTCATACCCCGCCTGATGTTCCAATATCTGGCCATAGCGGACCAACAGGCTGCTTTTGCTCTTTCGGAAAAAATCATGGAAGATGTTCTGCCGTTCTTTTGTCGGGGATGCTTCTACCCGTGGTAGCAAGCGCGCCACATCTTCGGATGTGAATCCCTCTATGGCTGCCAATTCGTGAACGGTGACCAGTTGCCCGAAGTTCTCAATGTACAGTTGCAGCTGATAGTATTGGTAGTCGGTTAGTTGCAACTCCTTTATGGCTTTGTCGTAACTGAGCTCATTCAGGTTCAACTTTCCATCGGACCTGTCCTCATACAGCTCTTCCACAAACTCCTCGGAAAGTGCCGACTCGCCGTCCCATTGTTCCAAATAGAGCTCCAATTGGTCGGTGATATTCGCATCGCGCAGGATTACACTGTCTTCTTGCGCTTGCAAAAAGACAGTCAACAGTATGAGTATCAAGGTGCAAATTTCTCTTTTCATAAATTGTTATAGTTGAAAACGGTAGAGAATCATGGCGGCGGTGGAGAAACTGATGCGATAGGACCAGTCGGTCTGGACACCGAAAAGGAAATGTTTCCACGGGATCTGTATGCCGAAGCCGATCTTGCGTAGTCCGCATCCCCCCGTGAGGACAAGTGTTGGTACGGGAAAGTAGAGTAATCCTATGGCGGCATCCAATCCGCCCGGAAGTCTTTTCTCCACCACAAGATGCGCTAATATCTTGTCGCCGCGGCTATAGTGCATCCGAAACGCGAATTCCATGGGGATGATTTCATCCCCAGTGACGCCGTATCGCATCAGGATGGGATTGAACAACCGTATGCCGAGACCGATGGTGGACGTGATCTGGCAATAACTGGAAAAATCGATGGTGAAGGAGTGTGCGGGGGTGTATTGTCCGGCGTGTTTCAACAGATAGACTCCGCCAAGGGCAATGGAGAACCGTTTGCCAAAGCGTCGTGCATAGCCGGCATCAAGACGCATTTCCCCAAATTGCATCCAGCCGTCGTGTGACAGGGAGAGCCATGCGCCATTCTCGCCCCGTGAAAGATGTGCTCCGATGAGATTGTACATCAACTCTGAGATGAAATAATCGTTCTGAAACCAATACGAAACCGAACAGCCCTCCACCATGCCGCCCATCGCAGCCATCTCGTGACGGTTTTGTAGCCGGTAATAATCGAGAATGTTGTTTTGAGCCGCGGCTTCTCCCGTTAATCCTGCTGTTGTTATTGTAATAAATATTTGGAATAATATTATAATATATTTAACAACACTGTTCCTTTTCATGATTGAGGTAAATGTGTTTAATGTGTTATCTGTCATATTGTTATTGATAATGTTCTGTTGTGTGTTCTATGTGTTTTTACGCTGCAAAGATAATAAAATATTAAATAAATATTATATAAAATTATTTTTTTGATCAAAATAATTCGAGAAAACTCTTGCCCCCGTACTTCTCGACCTTGTTGTCTAATTTTTGTATTTTTGCACCCAAAAATGCAAGGCAATGAAACCACGTGTGTTAATGGCGATGAGTGGCGGTATTGACAGCGGTGTCTCCGCGATGATGCTTCAAGAGCAGGGCTATGAGTTGGTCGGGGTGACTTTCCGCACTTTCGACTCCATCACGGAGAGTTGCATGGCCCGCGAAAAGGGCTGCTGCTCTGTCGATTCCATCTTCGAGGCGAAACATCTGGCCGAGAAGCTGGGCTTTGAGCACCATATCCTCGATGCCCGCGACACGTTTCGCAAGACGGTCATCCAGAACTTCATCGACGAATATCTGCAATGCCGCACGCCCAACCCTTGTGTGCTCTGTAATCCCATCATCAAGTGGGGCATACTGCTTGATATGGCCGATGAACTGGGGTGCGAGTTCCTTGCCACGGGCCATTATGCGCGGATTGGAGAGCAGAACGGACGGCTGTTCCTCAGAAAAGGGCACGATGCGCAGAAGGATCAGACCTACTTTCTCTGGAAACTGACTCCGGAGCATCTGCGTCGGACGATTTTCCCGCTCGGCGACCTCACTAAGGACGAGGTGCGCGAGATTGCAGCCAGACATGGCTTTGTGAAACTGTCGCAGAAAAAGGAGAGCGAGGAGATCTGCTTTGTGCCCGACAACAACTATCGTAACTTCCTGCACGAGAATGTGCCCGACTTGGCGGAGCGCATGCCGCCCGGCATGTTTGTCTCCACCGAAGGCAAGATGCTGGGACAGCATGGCGGACTCTACAACTACACCATCGGGCAGCGACGCGGTCTTGGCATAGCCTTGGGCGCGCCGGCGTATGTGGTCGCCCTTGATGCCGAAAGCAACCGCGTGTTAGTGGGCAACAAGGAGGACCTGATGTGCCAGTCGCTCGTCGTCCACGACCTCAATCTGACCAAATATGCGGACTTTACGGACGGGATGCGGGTCGATTGCCGCATCCGCTATCGCAACAAGGGCGTGTCGTCGCGACTTTTCCATGCGGATGAAGGCGTGCGTGTGGAGTTCGATGCCCCGGTGGAGTCCGTCACCCCGGGCCAAAGCGCCGTCTTCTATGAGGGCGACGATGTCGTGGGAGGCGGGATCATCGGCTAGCCCGTTATCCGTTTCGATTTCCCTTTCATTGGAAATACATTTTCCGTATCTTTGCGCAAATTTAAAAATCTACGATTATGACATTGGAAGAACGTATCAATGAAGACATTAAGCGTGCGATGCTGGCCCGTGAAAAAGAGAAACTCAATGCTCTGCGCGCCATCAAGTCTGCTATCCTTTTGGCCAAGACCTCCAAAGGCGCCGCCGACACTATGAGCGAGGAGGCCGAAATCAAGCTGCTGAAGCAGTTGGTGAAACAACGCCAGGATTCCGCCGCCATCTATAAGGAGCAGAATCGCGACGACCTCTACCAGGAGGAGAAGGCGCAACTCGACGTGATTGCCGCCTATCTGCCGCAAATGATGTCCGAGGAGGAGATCGAGGCCACGTTGAAGCAGATCATTGCCGACAACGGTTTCGCCGGCATGAAGGACATGGGCAAGGTGATGGGCATGGCCACCAAGGCATTTGCAGGCAAGGCCGACAACAAGACGGTCTCCGACATCGTTAAACGTCTGCTCGCGTAAGGGGTCTGAAGGACTTGCTTTTCTGACCACCAAACAATTGCAAGGATGAAGTACTACATCGTGGCCGGCGAGGCGTCCGGCGACCTCCACGCCTCCAACTTGATGAAGGCTCTGCGGCAACGCGACACCGAGGCGGAGTTCCGCTGCTGGGGCGGCGACCTCATGGAGGCGGCCGGCGGCGACCTGGTGAAGCATTACCGCGACCTGGCCTTCATGGGCTTTTGGGAGGTGTTCCTCCATCTCAACACCATCCTCCGCAACATCCGCATCTGCGAAACCGACATTCTCCTCTATGAACCCGATGTGCTGGTACTCGTCGATTACCCGGGCTTCAATCTCCGTATCGCCGAGTTTGCCAAAGAGAACGGCATCAAGGTTTGCTATTACATCTCTCCGCAGATTTGGGCCTGGAAGAAGAACCGCATCAAGAAGATCAAAAAATATGTGGACGAGATGATGGTGATCCTGCCCTTCGAGGAGAAATACTACGCCGACCGCGGCATGAAGGTCCGTTATGTGGGTCACCCGCTGCTCGATGCTGTCAGCAAAGATTTGCATGGCAGCGAGGAGGTCGCCCAATTCCGCAGCCGGCACGGCTTGGACGAGCGCGAGATAATCGCCCTGCTACCGGGCAGCCGCAAGCAGGAAATCACCTCCATTTTGCCTCAGATGCTCAAGATGGTGCCGCTCTTCCCGCAGTACCAGTTTGCCGTCTCCGTGGTTTCGTGGCAGCCCAAGTCTTTGTATGACAAATATTTGAAAAACAGCAATGTGACGCGGGTCGAGGGAAGCGCTTACCCGATGTTAGCCAATGCCAAGGCCGCTGTGGTCGCCTCCGGCACCGCCACCTTGGAAACGGCCATGATCGGCACCCCGCAAGTGGTCTGCTACGCCGGCAGTGAAATATCCTACCTGATCGCCAAACAGCTGATTTCCGGTATCCACTACATCTCGTTGGTCAACCTGATCCTGGACAGGAAAGTGGTGTCGGAATTGATACAGCATGACTATACAACACAACATTTGCGCGACGAACTGCGTTTAATCACCGATGATGCCGCCAACATCGCCCGCATCAAGGAGGACTACCGGGAGCTGTTTGCCCTTTTGGGCGACGGGTCCGCTTCCGCCAAGGCCGCCGATGTGGTGCTGGAGCTGGCGCGAAGAAAATAGAGAGTCATGAAAAATACGGTCCTTTTCCTGATGGCATGGTTGTGCGTGACCGTGTTGCACGCGCAAGCCCCCGACACGATCTCGTTTCGTGACATGATGATGCACAAGCCTGTGCCGCAAGACACGGCTGTGATTCTCAAGGATGCTTTTCTCCAGCATGATGCTGTGCCGACTTTGGGACAAACTTCGCAGGATATGGGCGATGACGTGCCCGATGCCGTTTGGGACACGCTTCCCCCGATGGCTTCCGGCTACAAGTGGGTTTCCTATCGCGGCAAGGCGCAAATCACGGACACGGGTGGCACGCGTAACTGCAACTTCTTCATGGTCAATCGCGTGGACAGTATCGTGTACCTGAATGTCAGTTCCTCTGGCATCGAAATCATTCGGGTGGTTTGCACCCCCGACAGCTTCATTTACGTCAACAAGCTTACTTACCAGTATTATCGCGGTACATACGGCCCGCTGCGGATTCTGTCACATCTTCCGGTCGACTTTCAGATGGTACAGGCCCTCTTCAACGGCGACGAGACAAAACTGCCCCAACATCAGAAATTCTCTTTTGAATACAGCGACTATGCTGCAGTGGACTCAACGCGATCATTCTTTAATGCAGTGACATTCAAGGATCTGGATCGCGTCATCTCGATCAGTGCCACGCTGAAGAATATCAGATTTGACGTGCCCGGCCCCACAGGGATCAGGATCCCGGAGAAATTTAAGGAATTGAAATTGTAGAGACGAGGCGCGCCTCGTCTCGTTCAGTTTCGCCTCGTCTCGTTTCTCGCCTCAAATAGAAATTGTCCCCACAAAGCTGTAGGCCGCAATGCGGGGTATTGTTGAAAAAATAGAGTTGGATTATTGATGGATTCTCGGTTGATCAAGGAATTTGCTCTCCGCGCAGGCTTCTCCGCCTGCGGCATCGCCCGTGCGCACAAGCTTGGGGCGGCGCGCGCACGCTTCCAGGAGTCGTTAGACAAAGGGTTCCTGGCCGACATGCACTTTCTGGAGCGAGACATCGACAAGCGGTTCGACCCGCAGGAGTTGCTGCCCGGCTGCCAGAGTGTCATCGTGGTGACCTACAATTACCTGGTGGATGCCGTGCCCGCGTCCGACCGCTACCGCACGGCACGCTACACCTGGATCGAGGACTATCATGTTCTCGTGAAACGTTTGCTGGAAGATGTCGTGGCGCAGATGCAGAGGGTGGGGGTGTGTCGTTGCCGAATCACCGTTGACAGCTCCTGCATCTCCGAGAAGAACTGGGCCGTAGAGGCGGGTGTGGGGCGTTATGGCAAAAATGGGCTTGTCCACAACGACTCCGGATCCTTCTTCGTGTTGGGTGCCATTTTGTCGGACGCGACCTTCGATTTTTACGATTCTCCCCTCGAATCCGACTGCGGGGAGTGCCGCTTGTGTATTGAAAAATGCCCTGCCAAGGCCCTGGAGACCCCCTATCGGGTGGATGCCAAGAAGTGTTTTTCCTATCATTTGAATGAGAATAAAAATCCTGATAATGAGGTGCTTGAAAGAGCTCCGCTTATTTTTGGATGCGATGTTTGCCAGGAGGTTTGCCCCAAGAATAAAAAAATATTTTCCAACAAAGAGAACATATCGAAAATTTCTGTATTTTTGCGGCTCCAAAATCAGGGGTTCGAAAACCTCCGGAACGAGGAATTTAAAACCTATTTTGGAAACACTGCGATAGCGCGCAGAAAGTACGAGCGATTGTACCGCGCTATACAAACAAAAATGTCCCATAGAAGTGACGAATCAACGTGGACGTGAAGAATGAAATACTGGATTATGCCAGTCAGGTGTTGAAGGAGGAGGCGGATGCCGTGAATGGCATCAGGCAGTATCTGAATGAGGATTTCGTCGAGAGTGTCGAGACCATTCTTCATTCAAAAGGAAGGTTGATAGTCACGGGAATCGGCAAGAGCGCCATCATCGGACAGAAGATTGTCGCCACGCTGAATTCCACTGGCACCCCGGCTGTGTTCATGCACGCCGCGGATGCCATCCACGGGGACCTTGGTATCATCCAGCCGGATGATGTTGTTCTTTGCTTATCGAAAAGTGGAAATACTCCTGAGATTGCACAGCTCACCCCTTTCCTCAAAACGAATGGCAATGTGCTGATTGCAATGGTCGGAAATTCGGAGTCCTTCCTTGCCCGCGAGGCCAAGTTCGTGCTGAACTGCTCCGTGGCACGGGAGGCAAGCCCCAACAACCTGGCGCCCACCTGCAGCTCAACGGCGCAGCTGGCCCTCGGCGACGCTCTCGCATCCACACTCATCAAGTTGCGAGGCTTCACCCCGGAGGATTTTGCGAAGCTCCATCCCGGAGGCATCCTTGGCAAGCGCCTGACCCTCAAGGTCAGCGACCTCTACAAGTTCAACGATGTCCCGATGGTTGCCCCGAACGCCCCCATGCAGCAGGTTGTCCTTGAGATCTCCGGCAAGTGCCTGGGCGTGACCGCCGTGGTGCAGGACCGGAAAGTCATCGGGGCCATCACTGACGGCGACCTCCGCCGGATGATTGAGCGCAACCCCGACTACAGCCGCCTGCTGGCTCAGGATGTTATGACAAAACAGCCCAAGACGGTCTCGCAAGATGCCCTCGCCGTCGATGCACTGGAGCTGATGAAGTCGAAGAATATCACGAACCTCTTTGTCGTTGACGACAATGGCGAATACCTGGGAGTGATTCATATTCACGACATCATAAAGGAGGGTATCTACTAATGCCCGGATGGCGGAATTGGTAGACGCGCACGTTTCAGGTGCGTGTGCCGTAAGGCGTGCAGGTTCAAGTCCTGTTCCGGGCACCAAAGAGCCTCAACAATCGTTGGGGCTCTTTTTTTATGCCTCAGCCGCCGCTTTTTTCGTATTTTTGCCGCCTACAATATACGTTTCAAACCGACAAAATAACAAGATGAACATGCCCAAATATAAAGTATTTATAAGCAGCGTACAATCAGAGTTCTCAAAAGAACGACAGCTTGTTAAAGAACTCCTTGCTCCAGAGATAGACTTAAGTGACGAGTTTATTTCCACAATCTGAAGCGATAATGATGCAACTAATGGTGCAACTAACCTTGGAACTAATGATACAACTAAGAGTAGTGTTAACTGTTTGATAATCAATATTAATAGTATAACTACTATTGGAACTTCCATCAATAATATTGCAACTGACCTTTTGGTGGATGAATATTTTTTCATCATTCCCTGCCTGTTTTAATTAAAAGTTTATCTTTGCACCGTGAATATAACGATTGATATGTCTGACGAAACACGATACTATCGTCACTTTAAGGGTGGCAAATACAGAGTTCTGGCTATTGGTCAGGACAGTGAGTCGTTGGCGTTAGTTGTCGTATATCAGGCTCTATATGGTGATCACAAGGTTTGGGTTCGTCCCAAAGAGATGTTTGATGGTTTTGTTGAGAGGGATGGTCAAATTATTAAGCGTTTCACGGAAATAACTGAGGAAGAAGCTTATGAGAAGTGAAGCAGACAGGGCTTATCTTGCCAACAAGCACCAGGGAGGTGCCTCCAATGCCAAAGGCGGTCTTTATGAAGATTATTATGCGGTATTTCAGATAGTGTCGTGTATAGCTCGGTATAAAGCGGCTTTGGATGGCGTTGCTTTGCAGACGCAGCTGGAAGACACTTTTGTCGATGATCTATTGATTGCTCATCCCGACAAAAACGTGTACCATCAGTTGAAGAGCACTCAGAATTTGACTTGGAATACAGGCTCATCGACAAGAACTATCACATCGGATTTTGAGAACCAGATAAGAGATTGTCGGGAGCGCAATGAGGCATTTGCCTTGAAGTTGGTCTATTCTGCGGCTGGCAGTCAAGTGGGCGATAACATTCCGGAAAGTATTCGAGATTACACTTCTGCGGAGTATTTCCCATACGAGAAGGATTTGAACGGATTGATTCTTATCAGCAATGAATTTGTTGATGCTCTCCGTCAGATTTCTGTCAATGGTGACAACGCTACTATTGATGAATTGGCAAATGTGGCGCAGGTATTTCTTGGCGTTTGGAGAGGATGCGGAAATAACCACAGGGTGAGTTTGTCGGAAATTGTTGCTCGTGCAGAGCAGACAAAGCATTTTAATCTGAACATCTTTTCGGATGGGACAGTCTGTGATGCTTGTCGTGAGGTTTTGGATAACATAGAAGGGCTCCGTTATTATGTAAGCGGAAGAATGTTTTACTGGCGGCTTGGCGACTTTACAGGCAGTTGTCCTTGGCCTGAAGAAAAAGAACAGGAAATTATAAATAAAAAGCCAACCAAAAGACGCGAGTTGGTTGCAATATTATAACTGAAAGGAGGGCTTATGAGAAAGTTTGAGAACCTTCAATATGGTGATGAAGCTGTTATCAAAGCTTCTCTTGATGCTTTGGCAGACAAGAACACCAATGTGAACGATTACCGAGAAGCGTTTCGTACGCTTGGTGTGGAATTGGGCAAGATTTTGGCGTCTGAATATCGAATGGCCTTAGCCGATCATACCATGTTGGTATGTGCCTCTGAAGACGCCGACTGGTTGGCGGCGGGGGTGGAATCGGGATTTGGCAAAGGAGAATTGAAGAAATCGGTTTATTGGAACTCTCGCGAGGTGATCCACACCAATGAAGACGGCTCTAAAGTGGAAATATCTCCCATAGAGAAAGCATACGAAGAGCCTATCAACGATTGCCGGTTGTTGGTGATTGTCAAATCTATTATCAGCACTTCCTGCGTGGTTAAGACGCAATTAACCAGGCTGATAGGGAAAACAACACCCGATCAGATAGCCATTCTTGCTCCGGTAATGTACAAAGATGGCGTGCCAAATCTGATGCGTGAATTTCCGGAAGAGATCAACAGCAAATTTCATTTCATCACATTTGCCGTTGATGACGAACGCGAAGGCAACGAAGTTATACCCGGAATCGGAGGTATGGTTTACCCTCGTTTGGGACTTGGTAATATGGAAACAAAGAACCGATACGTCCCGGAAATGGTGCTTAGGAAAATGTAACAATCGGCAGAGCCGCCATAATCATGACGGCTCTGTTGGTTTTGCGAAAATAGGTTTCGTGAATTATTCGTATTTTTGCGGCCGAAAAAATCGAAACATTATGCCCGCAAACAAAAACGCCGTCACACGCTACTACATTCTCGACAAGTTGTTGGCGAACCGTTATCACAACTACTCGACCGAGGATTTGTGCCGTCTGGTCAACGAGGAGTTGGAGGAACGGGAACAGCATGTAAGCCGTCGAACCATTGAACTTGACCTTCATTATTTGGAACACGAAAGCCCTTTTGTCGCTGAAATAGAGCATTATCAGATTGATGATGTAAGTCCACGAACTCTCAAGACGGTCAAGAAAAGTTGCCATCGTTATGCGGATCCATCGTTCTCCATCTTCACGCAGAAGCTTACGGATGACGAGAAACATCTGCTTGGCGAAGCCTTCACCCTCCTTGGACAATTTGACGGTCTGCCGAATCTTGAGGGTTTGGAAAGGCTCAGGGAAAGTCTCAAAGTGAAGACCGACCGCCAGATTGTGTCGTTCACCAAGAATCCTTTGGAAGGAAGGAGTCTGTTGGGTGAGTTGTTCACTGCCATCACGCAGAAGCAGGTGGTGGAGTTGCATTTCCACAAGTTCGACACGCCTGAAACAGACCGTTCGGCGGTGGTTTTCCCCTATTTGCTCAAGGAGTATAACCGTCGTTGGTATCTCATCGCTGCTGCCGAAGACACGGGCAAAATACTCAGCTTCGCCCTCGACCGCTTGGACAAGTTCGTCCCGTTGTCCGCACGTCATTATAAGGAATACGATGGCGATCTCAACGAATGTTTCGAGGACATCATCGGGGTGACGCTCATCGAAGGCAATCCATTGCAGACCATCCTCTTCTGGGTCAGCGACTATTCCAAAGATTATGTCGCCACAAAACCCTTGCACGAGTCCCAGCGGCATTATAAAGGAGAGAAGGAAAAGGAATTGCGCCAACAATACCCGATGCTTGACGGGGGCGCGTTTTTCTCCATTGATTGCATCGAGAACTACGAGCTGATCCGGGAATTGTCTTCTTTCGGCAAAGAGTTGTTGGTTCTTGCTCCGGAGAAAATGCAAGAAGTAATTATCACTAAAATAACAGATATGCTTAACAAATACCAGATGCTAAGCAAATAAATTTTTCTGCCTCGCTTTACATCTAAATTTTTTCAT
>JAGCCZ010000032.1 GCA_017651425.1 Bacteroidales bacterium | reverse complement strand
GAGCATCTTCCGCTACGGCCTCGACATTGTGACGGAGTTCCTGTTGAGAGGCAGAAATGAATACAAAATACCGATTTTTAACTTCTCATCCATTGCTAATCAAATACTTACACCAGACTGAAATTTTTGTCATGTACTAAGTTTTTCTTCATATTTACTACAGATAGTAATATTCTCACCGCAATCACCCCGAAGCCGATTCGCGAAGACTGGGTGCGTTGTCGAAACGTATGGATAAAGATGTTATCTTTGCCGCGTCGTATGAAAGAGTGGTGTTATCTGAATTTACCACCACTCTTGAGCGTTGGGAAATTTTAGAGAATAGCAGATTTATTATTGTAAACTATCAACTGATTACAAATGGAAATGACCGAAAGATACCTTCGACAAACTGTGCTGCCCGAGCTTGGTGAGTCTGGCCAGCAAAAGATAATGAACGCCAAGGTGCTCGTGGTGGGCGTGGGGGGCCTAGGCTCTCCCGCCTCCATCTATCTCACCGCCGCGGGTGTGGGCACTTTAGGCCTCGTGGACGACGATGTGGTGAGCATCAGCAACCTGCAACGGCAGATTCTCTACACCGAAGAGGAGGTGGGCCTTTCCAAGGCCGAGTGTGCCACCCGCCGCCTGCACGCGCTCAACAGCGACGTGAAGATTGAAACCTACCCGTTCCGCCTCACCCAAGACAATGTGGCTGATATCGTGGCCCACTACGATCTGGTGCTGGATGGCTGCGACAACTTCGCCACCCGCTACCTGCTGAACGATGCCTGCCTCGAGGCGCACAAGCCCTACGTTTTTGGCGCCATCAAGGGCTTTGAGGGGCAGGTGTCCGTGTTCAGCGCCGGCGCCCCCCCCCGCTCGTATCGGATGCTATATCCCGAAGACTCCGTGGTGCAGCCCACGGATATCCGCGACAAGGGTGTGCTCGGCACCACGCCGGCCATTGTGGGCAGCGTGGCGGCCACCGAAGCCATCAAACTCATCACGGGCATCGGCATTCCCCTCATTGGCAAACTCTGGACCATCGACCTGCGCACGATGGAGTCGGCTATTTACGATTTTTAACACCTGATTCGGGTATGATGAAATTGATTGTGATCACATCTCCGGCATTCCTTGCCGATGAAGCCGCCTCCATCAATGCATTGTTTGAGGCGGGTTTGGAGATTCTGCACCTTCGCAAACCCCACTCTTCCGGCGATGAGGTGGAGCATCTGTTGCAATCCGTGTCAGAGCCCTTCAGGAACAGAATAGTCCTGCACGAGCATTTTGAACTGGTGGTGCAATACGGGTTGAAGGGCATCCATCTCAACGCACGCAATCCGATGCCTCCGCAAGGCTACAGCGGTCATATCAGCCGCTCGTGCCATTCACTGCAGGAGGTGGAGGAGTGGAAGCCTTCGTGCGACTATGTTTTCCTGAGTCCCATCTACGACAGCATCTCCAAGGAGGGCTACGGTGCGCACTTCACAGCCGAGCAGTTGGAAGAAGCCCGAATCAGAGGCATCATTGACAAGAAGGTCGTTGCCCTCGGCGGCATCTGCACCGACAACATTCCCGAGGTCAAGTCCTTCGGTTTCGGAGGCGTGGCCCTGTTGGGCGACATCTGGAACCGCGAGAACGCGGATTTTTTACCTCATTTCCATCAATTATTGCAAATCATTCAATCCAAATAGCAGAATAATGAAGAATCCCACCATCATTCTCACCATTGCAGGCTCCGATTGTTCCGGCGGTGCCGGCATACAGGCCGATATCAAAACCATCTCCGCCTTGGGGGGCTACGCTGCCTCCGTCATCACGGCCATCACCGCCCAGAACACCACCGGCGTGCAGGGCGTTTTGCCCGTGACACCAGAAATGGTCGCCGCCCAAATTGACTCCGTCATGACCGACTTGCAAGTGGATGCTGTCAAGATTGGCATGGTTAACGATCCCGCCATCGTGCGAGCCATAGCCGACGGTCTGCGCCGCCACCAGCCGCACATTGTGGTCTATGACCCCGTGATGGTCTCCACCTCCGGCTGCCGCCTGATGGCCGAGGAGACCGTGGACATCATCAAGAAGGAACTTTTCCCGCTCAGTACGCTGATAACCCCCAATCTGCACGAGGTGAGCTTATTGGTGAACAGACCCGTAACAGAAATATCCGAGATGGAAGAGGCAGCGGAAGAGTTGGCGTTGAGACACCACACCAGTGTGCTGGTGAAGGGCGGCCATTTAGAAGGCAATGAGATGTGCGATGTGCTGTTTTCCGATGGTAAATTGTCGCGTTTCTCCAACAAGAAAATCAAGACAGAGAATCTCCACGGCACGGGCTGCACTCTGTCGTCGGCCATCGCCACATTCCTGGGCAACGGCAAGTCCCTCGAAAAGTCGGTCAAGTTGGCCAAAACCTATCTTACAGGAGCCATCCGCTATGGTTCCCAGATGAAAATAGGTCACGGCCAAGGGCCTGTGTGGCACATGCATAACGTTATGTTAAAAAAAATGTTGAAAATGTATCTCTTTGCAATGCAATAAGGTACGAGTTCCATCATATTCTTTTATCGTAATTGACATCTTTCTTTCAAGAAAAAATGTATTTTTGCGCCCGTCTTAATCCTATCTTGTTTTACAAACTATTTTAATATCAAGAAGTTATGGGCGGTTATTTTGGTGTGGTCTCCACAAAACCCTGCATTTCAGATCTTTTCTACGGAGTGGATTACCACTCTCATCTTGGAACAAAACGCGGCGGTATCGTCACGTTGGACAATGGCTCTTTCCGCCGTTCCATCCATAATATTGACAACTCCTATTTTCGCACCAAATTCGGGGATGAGCTTGAGAAATTCACGGGCAACTCCGGCATCGGGGCCATCAGCGACACCGATTCACAGCCTTTGGTGGTCAACTCCCACCTCGGCCGTTTCGCCATCGTGACGGTGGCACGCGTCAACAATCTCGATGAACTGGAGAAGGAGTGTCTTGACAACCGCCAGCAGTTCACGGAGCTCAGCTCCGGGGTCACCAACCAAACCGAGCTCATCGCCCTCCTCATCACACAGGGCGAGACTTTTGTGGACGGCATCCAGAACGTTTACCGTAAAATCAAGGGTGCCTGTTCCATGCTGCTGCTCACCGACGAGGGCATCATCGCAGCCCGCGACCTCTATGGCCGCACGCCCATCGTCATCGGACGCGATGCCGATGGCTATGCGCTCGCCTTTGAGAGCCACAGCTTCATAAACCTCGGATACGAACCCGAGTATTTCTTGGGACCGGGCGAGATTGTCAAAGTCACCGCCAGCGGATACCAGCAACTGCTTGCCCCGAATGACAAGATGCAAATCTGCTCGTTCCTGTGGATTTACTACGGTTATCCCTCCACCATGTATGAAAACATCAACGTGGAGAATGCACGTTACATTGAAGGTTACGAGATGGGCAAGACGGATGATGTGGAAGCCGACTTCGTTTCCGCCATCCCCGATTCCGGCATTGGAATGGCCGTGGGTTATGCCAAGGGAAAAGGCATCCCGTACGAACGCGCCATCGTGAAATATACGCCCACATGGTCTCGCAGCTTCATGCCCTCCAACCAGAGCGCACGCGAGCATGTGGCCATGATGAAACTGCTGCCCAACCACACATTGCTGCAGGGCAAGCGAGTGGTGTTCTGCGACGATTCCATCGTGCGCGGCACCCAGCTGCGCGACAATGTCCGCAAACTTTACGCCGCCGGTGCCAAGGAGGTCCACATCCGCATCAGCTGCCCACCGCTGCTGTATGGCTGCTATTACCTCAACTTCTCGGCTTCCAAGACGGAAATGGAACTCATCACCCGTCGCGTCATCGAGGAGCTCGAAGGCGACAGCACCAAGAATCTTCATCTTTATATGGATGAAACGACACCGCAATATGCCAAAATGGTGGAGATTATCCGCCAACATTTGGGCGTTGACACCTTGAAGTTTAATACATTGGGCACCATCGCCAAGGCCATCGGACTGCCCAAGGAGCGCATCTGCACCCACTGCTTCGACGGCTCCTCGTACGGGGAGTAGAGACGTGCCGTGGCACGTCTCCATCGACGACCAACCTTACGACGTAAATTGCAAACCGCAAATCACCCTTCCGTAAGCGTTCCCGCCGCCATATAGGGTGACACCTGCTTGTTGCGGATTTTCGGCAAAAAATCCTCTATGCGCTTCTGGATTTCAGGGTCGTTGTAAAAACGATTCTGCAATGTGAAATTTATCCAGTTGTAAAAGATGTTGACGTTCTGCTCGGTGCGGTTTCTCTCAAAATAGCCGTTGGCACGGGTCTGCGTCACATATTGCTGGATGATGTCCCACACCTTGTCGATAGCAAAGCCATCCAAGGCGGAGCACACCTCCACAGGGACGGTCCAGCCGCTCTCGTTCATGGGAAACAGTTTGAGGGCAGCGCGATATTGGGCCTGGGCGGCCACAGCCTTTGGCTTGTTGTCGCCGTCGGCCTTGTTGATGACCAAGCCGTCCGCCATCTCCATGATGCCGCGCTTGATGCCCTGCAGCTCATCGCCGGCACCGGCCAGCATCAGCAGCAGGAAAAAGTCCACCATCGATTTGACCACCGTCTCGGACTGACCCACACCGACGGTTTCCACCAAAATCACATCAAAGCCGGCGGCCTCGCAGAGCACGATGGTCTCGCGGGTCTTGCGGGCCACGCCGCCGAGGGTGCTGCCAGAGGGCGAAGGTCGGATAAAGGCGTCAGGGTCCACCGACAGCTGTTCCATGCGGGTCTTGTCACCGAGAATGCTGCCTTTGGTGCGCTCGCTGCTGGGGTCGATGGCCAACACCGCCACCTTGTGGCCCATCCCGGTGAGCATCTTGCCAAAAGCTTCGATGAAGGTGCTCTTGCCCACGCCGGGCACGCCCGTGATGCCGATGCGCAAGGAATTCCCGGAATGCGGCAGACAGCGCTCGATAATCTCCTGCGCCAACGCCAAGTGATCGGGATTGGAACTTTCAATCATCGTGATGGCACGGCTCAAGATGGTACGATCACCGTCGAGAATGCCTTGGCAATACTCATCCAACGACAACTTCCGCCGTTTGCGCACCACGGGGTTTGGGTTCACATTCATGGGCTGTTCTATGCCCTCGCGCTCCGTCAATGCCGACTTGAAAAATCTTTCCATTCCCTTTGAATTTTGGTTTTAGAATTATAATCCTGTCATCATTTACCAAAATTAAAATCCACAGCGTCCTTCATTGAAGTGAAATAATGGAATGCCATCCCTTCAATCAAGTTCTCCTTTATATCGTCAATGTCCTTTTTGTTGTCGGCGCACATGACGATGTCAAAGATGCCGCTGCGCTTGGCGGCGAGTATCTTCTCCTTGATGCCGCCCACGGGGAGCAACTTGCCACGCAGGGTTATCTCTCCTGTCATGGCAATTTTGTCGCGGAGGGGCTTTCCAGTATATGCGGAGACAAGTGCAGAAAGAATCGTGATGCCGGCAGAGGGACCGTCCTTCGGAGTGGCGCCTTCGGGCACGTGGATGTGTACTTTTTGCTTCTCAAAGGCTTCCTGTTTGATGCCGAATTCGTCCGCATGCGCCTTGAGATACTCGTAGGCAATGGTGACGGACTCTTTCATCACGTCACCGAGACTGCCCGTCATGGTGAGCTCACCCTTGCCGGGGCTGGTCAGGGCCTCCACGAAGAGGATTTCGCCTCCCACTGCAGTCCACGCCAAGCCTGTAGCCACCCCGGGCACAGAGTGGTCTATAGCCTTCTCCAACTGGAAGATTGGAGCACCAAGCAGCTCTTTCAGCATGCCGGGCTCGATGTTTTTGTCCAGGAAGCCCTCCTGCACATATTTGGCAGCCTCCTTGCGGATGATTTTGGCCACCGTGCGCTCCAAGGTCCGGACACCCGACTCGCGGGTATAGTCGCTGATAAGCGCCTCTATGGTTTTGTCCTTGATATTAAGCTGTCCCTTCTTCAACCCATTTTCAGCCATCTGCTTGGGAATAAGGTGACGTTTGGCAATTTGAAGTTTCTCCTCGGCCAAATACCCGGCAATATCGATAACCTCCATGCGGTCGAGCAAGGCGGGATGGACATTGTTGAGGTTGTTGGCCGTGGCGATGAAGAGCACGCGGGACAAGTCAAATGATGTCTCCAAGTAATTGTCGTAAAACGCGTTGTTCTGTTCCGGATCCATCACTTCAAGCAATGCGGCGGAAGGGTCGCCCTGCACGTTCATGCCCGTGACCTTGTCAATCTCGTCGAGCACGAAGACAGGATTGGCATATCCCGCCTTGCGCATATTTTGGATGATACGTCCCGGCATGGCACCGATGTAGGTCTTGCGGTGGCCGCGGATCTCGGACTCGTCACGCAGTCCGCCCAAAGAGACACGCACATACTTGCGCCCGAGCGCGGCGGCAATGGACTTGCCCAAGGAGGTTTTGCCCACGCCAGGAGGGCCGGCCAGACAGAGGATCGGCGACTTCATGTCGCCCTTCAGTTTCAACACAGCCAAATACTCGAGGATGCGCTCCTTGACCTTGTCGAGACCGTAATGGTCCTTGTCAAGCACCTTGCGTGCCTTGTTGAGGTTGAAATTGTCGTTGCTATATTCATTCCATGGCAAATCCACAAACAGTTCCAAGTAATTGAGCTGCACAGAGTAATCAGGCGCCATGGGGTTTGTGCGCTGCAATTTTTCCAACTCTTTCTGGAAAATGTCAGCCGTCTCTTTGTTCCACTTCTTCTTGGCAGCACGTTCCTGAAGCGAGCTGTAGTCCTTTTCAGACGGGGAACCGCCCAGTTCCTCCTGGATGGTCTTCATCTGCTGGTTAAGGAAATACTCGCGCTGCTGGCGATCGAGCTCATGACGCGACTTGTCCTGGATCTGGTTCTTGAGTTCCACCAGCTGCAGGTCGCGTTGCAGGAGCTTGAGCACACTCTTGGCACGATCAACAATGTTGTTCATCTCAAGGATTGCCTGCTTGTCTTCCACGGAGGTGGAGAGATTTGTGGCGAGGAAGTTAATGAGGAACGGATCGCTGTCAATATTCTTGAGGGCGAAGGAGGCCTCACGCGGGATGTTGGGCGAAAGCTTGACCATGCGGGAAGCCGTATCGCGCAGCGAAGCGATAAGGGCCTTGAAATTCTTGTGCCCCGTGATGGCAGGATCGGTTTCGTTGGTTTCAAAGGGCTCGGCCGAACATTTATAATAGGGCTCCGTCTGGGTAATCTCCTTGAGGACAAAACCGCGGAGGCCCTGCACGATAATGGTGACGCCGCCGTCGGGCATGGAAATGTACTTGATGATGTTGGCCAGGGTACCGACGCGATACAAATCGTCAGCCGTGGGCTCCTCCACATCGTTGGTGCGCTGGGCGACAACGCCTATGGGGGCATTGGAGCGAGCATACTCCTGGGCTAATTTGATGGACTTGGTGCGCCCCACATTGATAGGAATCACCATGCCGGGAAAAAGGAGCGTGTTGCGCAAAGGCAGAAGGGCGATTTCGTCGGGGACAGCCGCCTTTCGGAGCTTCTCCTCATCGTCGAGAGAGAAAAACGGTATGAAATTGGATTCGTTGTTGATAAAATCTTCTATCAGAGATATGTCTTTCATATAGAGTACGTTATAATACAAAACTGACCTTTTTCGAATCAATCGGAAAAGGTCAGCGAAAGTACAAAAATATCACGAAATTATTTCGCTTTGTTTGCGTCCAAATGACGGGCGTATTTGTTGCGGAACTTATCCACACGGCCGGCGGTGTCAACCAACTTCATCTTACCTGTGAAGAAGGGGTGGGAAGTGTTGGAAATCTCCAGCTTCACCAACGGATATTCATTGCCGTCTTCCCATTGGATGGTGTCCTTCGTGCTGACGGTGGATTTGGTAAGGAATGCGTAATCGTTTGACATATCTTTGAAAACGACCGTTCTATACTCTTTCGGATGGATACCTTTTTTCATTTTCTCGCGTTTTTAATTGTCTAAAATTTTGGAGTGCAAAAATACACTTTTTTTTATATAGTTCAAGTAGTTACGATAAATATTTATGAACAGTCTGAAAAATTTAACAACAATCAGAAAATCAACAGCTTACAAGATAATCGGCTTGATAGCATCCTCCACAGAGTAGTCACCGATGCGGGTTCTGCGGAGGGCGGTAAGGTGACTTCCGCTGCCCAAAGCCGCACCAAAGTCGCGTGCAAGCGAGCGGATGTAGGTACCTTTGGAGCATCTGACGCGGAAGTCGATGTCGGGAAGTTCGATGCGGGTGAGTTCAAATTCGTGGATGGTCACCTGCTTGGCGGCGATGGGCGCCTCGCTGCCCTCGCGGGCAAGTTCGTAGGCACGCCGGCCCGCCAGCTTGATAGCTGAAAAGATGGGAGGCACTTGCTCAATCTGCCCGACAAACTGCTGTGCGACCTCCCTTGCCATCTCGGGCGTGATGTGCTCTATGGGATACTCCTGATCGATCGGATGTTCCAGGTCGAAGCTCGGCGTGGTGGCGCCCATGCGGAAAGTGCCCGTATACTCCTTCTCTTGCCCTTGCAGAGTGTCGATTTGCTTGGTCATCCTGCCCACACAGATGATGAGCAGGCCCGTGGCGAGAGGGTCAAGCGTGCCTGCATGGCCCACCTTGACCTTGTGGCCCGCCTGTTTCTGCACGATGCGGCGCACCTTCCCCACAATGTCGAAAGAGGTACACTTATAGGGCTTGTCGAAAAACAAGACATCGCCTTCGGAGTTCACCTCGAACTCCGGAAGTGCAAAAGTAGCCTCGTGGACAAGTTTTTTCTTCATGATTTAGGCAAAACAGATGGCCAGGATGCCGACGATAGCGCAATAGACGGCAAACCATACCAGCTTGCCACGTTTCACGATGTTGATCATCCATTTGCAGGCGAGACAGCCCGTGATGAAGGCCGCTACGAATCCCACCAGCAAGGCGAACGGGGATACTCCGTTCATCGCTTCGGCAAAGCCCACCTCAAAGATGTCTTTCACATTCAACAGGGCCTCGCCCAACACGGGCGGGATGACCATCAGAAAGGAAAACTGGGCGAGATTCTCCTTCTTGTCACCCAGCAGCAAGCCCGTCGCGATGGTGGTGCCGGAGCGGGAGAGCCCAGGCAGCACGGCCACAGCCTGCCCCACGCCGATGATGAATGCATGCAGCGGGGTGATGTTTTCCCGTGGACGCGGTTTGGCAAAATAGGAGAAGGCGAGCAATGCCGCCGTCACCAAAAGCATGATGCCCACAATCAGCAGCCCCGAGCCGAAAACGGATTCCACGTAATCCTTGAAAAAGAAGCCCACAATGGCCACCGGAATCATGGAGACGAGAATGTTGAGCGCGAACTTCGTGCCGTCGTTCAAGCCACTATAGCTGCGCCAAGACTGTTTGGCGAACAGATCCTTGAAAATCCACACAATCTCCTTCCACAGCACGAACACCGTGCTGAGCACGGTAGCCACGTGCAACACGACGGAGACAGTGAGATTTTCCTCGCCAGAGAGGCCAAATAGATTGGACAGGATGGTGAGGTGACCGCTGCTGCTCACCGGCAGAAACTCGGTCAGGCCTTGGATGATGCCAAGGAGAAGGGATTCTAACCAGCTCATGGATTATGCTTCGGTGTTCTCGTCAAGCTCTTTTTTAGAACGGGGGTGCCACATGATGGCCACCACCTCGATGACGAGGCCGGCGAACATCAGAATGGGGGCAACCACCAACCTGCGGGCGTTGAAGATCTCGCCGTCAAAGGTGTTGGGATCGGACACGGCGCCGCCGCGCAAGCAGATGTAGCCTACAATCAGGACGATAGCCCCGACAATCATCAGGATATAGTTGGTTTTTCTGAACAACGGAGGACGTTTGCCTTGGTTGTTTTCGTTTGCAGATGACTTTTTCTGTGTGGAAATAACGTTTGCCATTGTTGGGTTTGATTTTTATAGATAGAGTCTTTCGTCTTTAATTCTGATATAGCGGTTCACGGATATGGCGGAGATGATGACCGTGAAGAGGATGCTGAACAGGAGGATGCCGACAAGGATGGTGGCGATAACAGGCATCTTGGAGAAATCCACAAACTCGGGCATGCTCCGATTGCCGAAATAGAGGGTGGCGGCCAGCAGGAGGATGGCGAGGATACCGCCCCAGATGCCCTGCACGAGCCCCTTCGTGACGAACGGTTTCCGCACAAAGCGCGGTGTAGCACCCACCAACAGCATGCTCTTGATGTTAAAACGCTTGGCATAGATGTTCAATCGAATACAATTGGCAATCAAAAGCATGGAGATGATCATAAACACCAGGCAAATGCCAATGATAATCCATTGGAACTTATGGAAATTGTTGCTCACGGATTTCACAATGAAATCCGGATAATCCACATCCTGCACTATTTCATTGCGTTTCAGTTCCTTGGATATTTTTTTTAGGGAATCGCTGTTGGCATATTCCGGAACCACACTGATGATGATGGAGGCGTTGAGCGGGTTGGGGATGATGTCCGTATAGTTGTTGCCAATAATCTTGATGGCGTTTTGGGTGTTCTCCTCGCGGGACGAGACACGAGAGGCCGCGATATAGGGCTTCAGTTTGATCTGTTGCTCCAATGCCACAATGTCTGCCTCCTTGATGTCGGAATAAAAAAGCACCTCCATTTCAATTTTCTTGGAAAGATTCTTCAGATATTCCGTGGAAAAGAAGGCAAAAAACGCCAACATTCCGATAAAAAACATCGTGAGTGCGATGCTGAAGACGGACCCGAAGGCTGAGAGACGCAGCCGAGCCTTGGTGATCCTGTCTATGGAGTCCGGATATTTCATCATTTATACAATTTAAGAACGGCGGCAAAAATACAAAAAATAGTGATAGTATTTTCCACACCGCCTTGGCATTTGCTAACGGCCGATGACCAACAACAATTCATTGTTTTTATCCCGTTTACTGTATTCAATCCCCTATTTTTGTATTTTTGCGCCCACTTTTGAATATATGGATCTGCTCAAGCGCCTATCTCGATATCTGGGGAAATACAAGGGTCACATTGCGGCTGTGTTGCTGGTCAATGTGGTGTACGCCTTCTTTTCCATCTTCACGTTGGGACTGATTGTGCCCTTTTTGTCCGTGTTGTTCGAGCAGGTCGAGCAGGTGGCCGCCAAGCCGGAATTCTCCCTCACTTCGCGGTACGTCATCGACACATTTTACTATTACATGGGGGTCGTTATGGCGCATCACGGGAAGCAGTCGGCCCTGTTTTACGTTGCGGGCGTCATGTTGTTCACATCATTGGTTTCCAACACAGCGCGCTATCTGGGCTACTACTGGCTGGCGCCTGTGCGTTCCGGCATCATGCGCGACTTGCGCAACGACATGTACCACCGCCTTCTCATCTTGCCGCTCTCCTTCTATTCCGAGCAGCGCAAGGGCGACATCCTGAGCCGCATCGGCGCCGACGTGCAGGAGGTGGAATGGTCCGTGTTCTCCTCCCTGCAGTCGCTCTGCCGCGACCCGCTTTTAATCATCGTTTTTGTAATAGTCCTTTTCTCCATCAGCCCGCCCATGACGCTGATCGTCTTGGCCGTCATGCCGGTCATCGCCTATTTTCTGGCCAACATCGGCAAGCGTATCAAGCAATATTCCACACGCGCGCAGCAGTTGCTGGGAAAAATGAGTTCCCTCTTCGACGAAGCCATCGGGGGGGTGCGTGTCATCAAGGGATACAACGCCATCGAAAACACGTATGAGAAATTCCAGCACGAGAATTTCCAATTCTTCCGTCTCAACAAGAGAGTGTTCCGAATCAACGAACTGGGGGCGCCATTGGTGGAATTCCTCTGTATTTTGGCCTTGATGCTCATCACCATAGTGGGATTGAAGTTCTTCCCCGCCCTGTCTTTGGGCAAGAGCGCGCTGTTCATGCTCTTTTTTGTTGTCTTCGCCCGCCTCATCGTCCCGGCAAAGGCCATCGTGACCACCATCTACACCTTGCAGCGGGGCATGGCCGCCGCCGCCCGCGTGTATGAGATCATCGACGCCGACGAGAAAATCACAGAGTGCGAAAATCCTATTTCTGTCCAGCATCTGAAAGAGAAAATAGAGTTCAAAGATGTCTCCTTCTCCTATCGCGACGTGAAAACGGCTGATGAATGCGATGTGTTGCGCCACATTGACATTTCCATCAAAAAGGGTCAGACTGTGGCGCTTGTCGGGCCCTCCGGCAGCGGCAAATCGACCATCGTGGACCTTTTGCCGCGCTTTTACGACGTGCATTTTGGAGAGATCCTGTTAGACGGCAAATCCCTGGACCGCTATGTCATCTCCGACCTGCGCGCGCTGTTCGGCATGGTCAGCCAAGACGTGATTCTTTTCAACGACACGGTTTATGAGAACATCGTGTTCGGGTTGCCCGACGTGACAGAGGAGCAAGTCGTCGCCGCCGCCAAGATTGCGCAGGCCCACTCCTTCATCATGGGGATGGAGGAGGGGTACCAGACCGTCATCGGAGACCGGGGCACACGCCTGTCTGGCGGCCAACGCCAGCGCATCAGCATCGCCCGGGCCTTGTTGCGCCACCCCGAGGTACTCATCCTCGACGAGGCCACCTCCGCTCTCGACAACGAATCCGAGTATCTTTTCCAGGAAGCCCTGATGCCATACGCACGCAAGCACACGGCCATCATCGTGGCACACCGTCTGAGCACCATCCGTTTCGCGGATGTCATCCTGTTTGTCCGCGACGGCCGGATCGTCGAAAGCGGCACCTACGAGCAGCTGATGCAGCTGCATGGCGAATACTACCATTTCCACACCCTGCAACAGTAGTTTTTATACACACGGACATGTTCAAAAAAACGAGCGACAGCCCTTGACTCGCCCGTTGTGAAAACGTATTTTTGCGCGTTTAACATAAAGGTGATTAATTATGTATAATGTTGCAGTTATTGCCGGGGGAGATTCCGGTGAATATGAAATCTCGTTGAAGACTGGTGACAACATCTTCAACCAACTCGACCGCAGTCTTTTTGTTCCCTATTTGATTCATTTCAAGGGTTCAGACTGGAGCTACACATCCGAGAGCGGCCTTAAATACCAGATCGACAAGAATGATTTTTCCCTGCACATTGACGGGGAGCACGTAATCTTTGACGTGGCGTTCATCGTCATCCATGGCACTCCGGGAGAAAACGGCAAGCTGCAGGCCTATTTTGAAATGATAGGACAACCCTACACGGGTTGTGGCTTCTTCAGTTCCGCGCTGACTTTCAACAAATATTTCTGCAACATAGCGGTGGCAAACGCGGGCGTTCCCATCTCGCCGTCGTTGCATTTCTACAACACCGACCCCGTCGATCCCGAACGCATCGAGCGGGTGTGCGGCTATCCATGCTTTGTCAAGTCCTGCAATTCCGGCTCCAGTGTAGGGGTCACCAAGGTCCACAACCGCGAGGAGCTGGCGGATGCGTTCACCGAGGCTTTCAAGTATGACACCCAGCTGATGGTCGAGAAGTTCGTGCGCGGGCGGGAGCTCACCTGCGGCATCACCTCCGTATATGGCGATGTGCGTGTGCTCGCCGTCACCGAGGTGGTCGCCTCTAACGAATTCTACGACTACGACGCCAAATACACCGCCGTCGGCCACAAGCTGCTCACTCCCGCCGACATCCCAGAAGAGAAGGCTATAGTCGTCCGGGATTACGCCGAGCGCGTATTCCGCCGCCTTGACTGCCGTGGCGTCGTGCGGGTGGACTTCATTCTCTCCGAAGACGACGGCGTGCCATACTTCCTCGAAGTCAACACCATACCCGGACAAACCGCCTTGAGCATAGTCCCCGGACAAGTCACATACAATAAATTGGACCTCACGGAGTTTTATACCAAAATGGTATTCGAAGCGATGGGGAAATAGGGACAAGAGTTAAGAGTTAAGAGTTTAGAGTTTAGAGTTTAGAGTTAAAAGATTGGATGTAATGATGAACAGAGGATTAGTCTGGCTTTGTTTTGTGTCGTTTTCTCTTGCAGCAATGTATCCGGGACGTGTTATGGCGCAATACACCGAGAAGGACATTTACGCCTATATCGACCAGTACAAGGATGTGGCGATGCAGAAGATGGCAGAGTACAAAATCCCCGCCAGCATCACCATCGCCCAAGGCATCTTTGAGAGTGCATGCGGCAAAAGCCACCTTGCCGCAGACGGGAACAACCACTTTGGCATCAAATGCCACGCCGACTGGAGCGGTGACACCATTCTTATCGACGATGACGAGTTGCAGGAGTGTTTCCGCCGGTATCCCACCGTGGCCGACTCCTATACCGACCATTCCCTTTTTCTCACAAAGCGACCACGTTACGCCAACCTTTTCCTGCTCAACATACTGGACTATCCCGCTTGGGCACGGACCCTTCGGCAGGACGGTTACGCCACCAACCCGCAATATGCGGACCGGCTCATCAGCCTGATTGAGAGGTTCAATATCGCGCGCTTTGACACGCTCTGCCTGCAACAGCAGGGCATCGACGTACCCGTGGCCACCTACGAGCCCCGCCAACCGGCAGAGAAGCCGGTCGCTGACAAGAGCACGCATCCGAAGCCCGAAAACAAGTCCAGCAACATTTACGACACACCTGTCCCGCCCAAGCAAAAGCCTTCCAGCGGGCAATCCAAGGTCTTCACCGCCATCGGCAACGACTACCCTGCGGGCAACAGTCCCTTCAGCTACCGCAAAGTTTTCGAAAACAACCACACCTATTTCATCATAGCCCAAAGCGGCGACACTTACGAGCGCATTGCCGCTGACGTGCAAGTCACGCCCGAGAACCTCCGCAAGTTCAACGACGTGTTCGACAGCAGCCAGCCCGTGGAGAACGAGATCGTCTATATCGAAGCCAAAGCCAAGACCAACACCACTCGCACACATGAAGTCCAGGCTGGAGAAACGCTGCGCTACATTGCCCAACGCTACGGCGTGCAACTCCACTACATCCTCAAATACAATGCCATAGACATAAACACCATTATACATCCTGGAGACCAGATTCTCTTAAGACATTAAAACAAAAAGCTATGAAAAAGACCATTCTTCTCGCCATCATCCTGTTGGGCAATGCGATTGCCTTCGCCCAATACACCCTCGACGACCAGATCTACGACTACATTGACATGTACAAAGACCTGGCTATGCAAGAGATGGAGCTCTACAAGATCCCCGCCAGCATAACGCTTGCCCAAGCCATTTATGCCTCCAAGGCAGGCACAAACCGTATTGCGCAGGAGGCCAACAACCACTTCGGCATCATGTGCCACACCAACGAATGGACCGGCGAAAAGTATTACGAGACGGACAACCACAGCAGCGACTACTGTTTCCGCAAATATGCGTCCGTGGAGGAATCCTACCGCGACCACTCCATCTTTCTCTCGCAGCGCAGCCGCTATGTAAAACTTTTCTACTACCCCATCACGGACTACAAGAGCTGGGCACACGGGCTTAAAGATGCCGGCTATTCCGGAAACCCCCGCTATGCCGACACGCTGATCTCCATTATCGAGAAATATTTTCTGATGCACTACGACCGCAAGGTGGCCCAAAAAATCGGAGATTCCAGTGCGCTACGGACTGTTGCACCCCCGAAACTCGAGCGCGTTGACCAAGACGTGGTTTTCGGCATGCCCAAGGAGAAGCTCCCCCCGCGTCCGGTCACGCCACAGCAACCCGCCCAGCAACAGCAGCCCGTGCAGCAGCCACAGCCTGTCCAGCAGCCGAAACCCGCCGCACAAGAGCCCACTCCTTCCAAGCAAAATACAGCAGAGGAGTCCACGACAAATATCACTCCAACCACAACTCCGGAAAAGGTTCAGGGAAAGAACATATTCACCCTCAACCCTTATTCTGTGCCCTACAAGTCGGCCTACTATCCCTACACCTCCCGTCCCGCCTACGAGAACAACAAGACGAAATTCATCATCGCCAAGGCCGGCGACACTTACAAGAAACTGGCCGCCTCCATGCAGCTCAGCGAGAAGAACCTGCGGCTTTACAACGATGTTTACGACGACTCCGAGCCCATTGAGGACGAGGTTATTTACGTGGAGATGAAAAGCACAAGGACGCCCGTGGAGTACCATACGCTTGAAGAGGGCGACACATACCGCTACATTGCACAAAAATATGGCATCCAACTGAAGCTCCTCATCAAACGCAACAGCGGAGCCATCAGCAGCTACGGCATCGGCGACAAAATCTGTCTCGGCTGCAAATAAGAAATCCTGAAACCCACCTCTATCCACAAAGCACCAATGCCCAAGTCATTCTATCGCTTCAATCCTGACACGCTCTCCTACGAGAAAGTGAAGCTCACTTTCAAGCAGGTGTTCAAGCGGGTGGCATGGGTGTTTGCAAGCGGTTTTGCCCTCGCGCTTATCTTCGTCTGGATCGCCTTCTATTTCGTGGATTCCCCGAAAGTGAAGATATTGGAGCGCGAGAACAACGAGTTAAAGGGAGAGGTGGAGTATCTGACCTCACGCATGGAAGTAATGTCGGACGTATTGCTCGACATCGAGGACCGCGACGACAACATCTACCGGACCATCTTCGAGGCAGACCCGGTGCCCGCCACCGAGCGCTACCCACAGATTCTGGAAGACCGCCGTTTCGACAGCCTTTCACGCTCCGAAGCCTATGTCCTGCTGAAGGATGCCAACAAGCGGGCTGACAAGCTGACCGTGCGCCTGGCCGCCCAAACCAAGTCACTGACCGAGTTGGAGAAGATCGTGAACAACAAGGCCGAAATGCTGAGCAGCATTCCCGCGATACGCCCTCTGAAGAACATGTATTCCATCACGTCCGGTTTCGGCCGCCGCTATCATCCTGTGTTGAAACAATTGCGCGCACACACCGGCGTGGACATCGCTGCGCCAAAGGGCACCCCTGTCTATGCCACCGCCGACGGCACCGTGTCGGGCGAAAATCCCGGCAGCGGATACGGTATTGCCGTAGTCATCAACCACGGCTACACCTACCAGACGTTGTATGCCCACCTTTCCAAAAAGGCCGTGCGTCCGGGGCAGAAGGTGAAGCGCGGACAAGTCATCGGCTACGTTGGCACCACCGGCCTTGCTTCCGGTTCCCACCTGCACTACGAGGTCATCAAAAACGGACAACGCGTCAACCCTGTCTATTATTTCAACGTCGATATCACCCCTGAAGAATACAACAAGCTGTTGGAGTCTTCCAAGAAGGTGAACCAGGCTCTGAGCTAAAACTGGAAGTAAAGAGTTTTAAAAAAACACCATTCGTATAATTCGTGCAATTCGTGGATAAAAAGATATCACTGTTCCTATTGATTATTGCCGCAGTCCTTACGGGTTGCAACTCCAAGTACGACCACTCGGACAAGAAGATCTTCCATTACAACCAGTCTGAAGGCATACAAACCCTCGACCCGGCTTTTGCTTCCGGCCAGACGGTAATGTGGCCCTGCAACCAGCTCTACAACGGGTTGGTAGATATGGACGATTCGCTGAATATCGTGCCCTCCATTGCCAAGCGTTGGACCATCTCTCCCGACGGGCTCACCTACACTTTCTATCTCCGCGACGACGTAACCTTCCACCAAACCGAGTTTTTTCCTTTCAAGAACAAGCGATACGTCACAGCCAAGGACTTTGTCTATAGTTTCTCGCGCATCCTCGACCCCGATGTAGCCTCGCCTGGTGCTTGGATATTCCAGAAGGTCAAACGGGACAAGCAGGGCAATCCCGCTTTCAAAGCACTGAATGACACAATATTCCAAATACAATTAGCGGAAGCCTTCCCTCCCTTCCTCGGCATCCTCACAATGAAATACTGTTCTGTGGTGCCTCAAGAGGTGGTGGAACGCTACGGCAAGGATTTCCGCGACCACCCCGTCGGCACCGGCCCATTCAAATTCCAGCTCTGGCAGGAGGGTGTCAAACTGGTGCTGCGGAAAAACCCCGACTATTTTGAACGCGACGAAGAAGGCAATCGCCTACCCTACCTCGACGCCGTGGCCATCTCCTTCATCATCGACAAGCAGTCGGTCTTCATGGAATTCATGAAGGGCACTCTCGACTTCATGTCTGGGGTGGAGGCCTGCTACAAGGACGCACTGCTCACCAAGGAGGGCACACTGAACCCCGAATACAAGGATCAAGTGAAACTCCTCACCGGCCCTTACCTCAACACGGAGTATCTCGGCTTCATGCTCAAGCCAGGCGACAAAAAGAATCCGCTGCTGGACAAGCGGGTACGGCAGGCCATCAACTATGGTTTCGACCGCGAGAAGATGATGAAATATTTGCGCAACAACGTGGGCTATCCTGGCACTGGTGGTTTTGTGCCCCGGGGCATGCCCTCGCACGACCCCGCGCGCACGGGCGGCTACACATACGACCCCGTCAAGGCCGCGCGCCTGCTGGAGGAGGCCGGATATCCCGGCGGCAAGGGGCTGCCTCCCATCTCGCTCACCGTCTCCGCCTCCTATGTGGACCTGTGTCAATATATCCAACACGAACTTGAAGAGATTGGCATCCACCTCAAATTAGACGTGGCTCAGGGCGCGCAACAACGACAGATGATGCGCAACTACCAACTCCCTTTTTTCCGAGGCTCCTGGATTTGCGATTATCCCGATGCCGAAAACTACATGGCCCTCTTTTATTCCAAGAACCTGCAACCGGTCGGCTCCAACTATACCTACTATGTAAATCCCGCCTTCGACAAGCTTTACGAGCAGTCGCAGCGCTGCGCCGACGGGACACAACGCACTGAGTACTACATCAAAATGGATTCCATCCTGGTTGCTGACGCGCCCTTCGTGGTGCTCTATTATGACAAAGTGGTGCGCTTTACCCGCACCAACATCACAGGACTCGGCACCAACCCCGTGAACATGCTGGATTTGAGGCGTGTGAAAAAAGAGTAGTGTTTTTCACAAAATCGGAAGAAACTTAAAAAAATTTGTTACCATGCTCAACTATTTTAACGAAGCGCCCTATTCCGTCACTATTTGCGACAAAGACGGAAAAATTTTGGAAATGAACGATATGGCGGTGAATGTGCTCAGTCACGGCCAACAAATCATCGGCCAGAACCTATTAGACTGCCATCCGGAGCCCGCCCGCACCAAGTTGGCGGAGATGCTGAAGAACCACAATGTGAACGCCTACACCATCGAGAAAAACGGTGTCAAGAAACTCATCTACCAGGCACCCTGGTTCAAGGACGGCGAGTTCGCCGGCTATATCGAACTCTCGATGCCCATCCCGATGGAGATGCCGCACTATGTGAGGAAACCGAAGCAATAAACATAGTTAATTCATTGTCTTGTAGTTTTTGATACATTTGTTACGTTATAATTATAGTAATTTACAACAAAAAATATAGCTGTATGAAAAACATCTTTATGGCAATGGCACTCTGCCTTGTGTGTGCTTTTAATGTTTTCGCTCAAAACTATACGACGGTTCCCGTGGCACTTGTGGATAACCGTTTGTCTGTGAATGGTATTGTTCAACTCGTTGTCCCGAATTATGACCCTAATGAAATACAGATTGACCCTATGGGAGGTTTTGTGGCCGTGCCCAGCACCGACCAGGAATACACGGTGGCGGAATATGCTTCCCTTGATGAAGTGTGGAACGCCTGCAATTCTTCCACAGTCTGGTCATCCAACATGGTCACGCTGGACACCTATTCCGGACAAGGGATGAATATAGGCTATGCCGCATTGAAATTCGCGGGTTCCCCGTACAAGTATGGTTACGCCAAATTTGACAAGAGCGTACCGGGCGGTTGGTTAGAGTTCGGCTACTTCGTGGAAGGTGTGGGCGTTGAAGAATGGACGAACACCGTCTCGGTATCGCCGAATCCGGTTGCCGATGTCATTCGTCTGAACAATGTCGAAGGCACCCGCATTGCGGTTTACAGCGCAGCAGGCCAACAGGTGAAAAGTGTTGACAATGCACCTGCCAACACGGTAATAGGCGTCTCTGATTTGTCGTCGGGCATCTTTTTTGTGAAGATTACCAGCGGTGGCAAAGTGAACACGGTGAAATTCGTGAAGGAATAAGCCTCCTGCAAGAATCTTGTTAATAGTGACCCTGGCGGGCCTGGTTCCCCTGACGGCCTTTATGACCGCTGTCCTTTTCAGCCGGCAGGTGGAAGAAGAGAAGGACCGGTAAAAAGGTATGGCGTTCAAGTAATTGACGTCGTACAAATATGGATGACACTCCGCAGTTTTTCGTGCGAAGGTGTTGAGTTTTTTTGATTTTCATGCAATAAGATTATAACTAATACGTTTATTAGTTATAATCTAATTAGTTTAATAGTATGGAAAAATTGTTCGTTTTTGGGAGGACTGTTAGTGGTAACACATTTACTGACAGAGAGAAAGAAACAACCAAGTTGGTTTCTAACTTTCAATATGGCGTGAACACCTTCATTGTATCTCCACGCCGATGGGGTAAGACATCATTGGTGAAAAAAGTGAAGGGGTTGACAGAGAATAAGTCATTGAAAGTCGTGTATATTGATGTGCAGAAGTGTCGCAACAGAGAGGATTTTTGTGAAAAGCTTGCTTCTGCGGTGTTATCCCAAACGGCCAACAAGATGGAGGAATGGATGGAGAATGCCAAAAACTTTCTCAGTCGTTTTAGCTTTGGTGTGAACGCTTCTGCAGACCCAATGAGTGAAATGACCATCAAGTTACAGCTTTCGCCACAAGATCATTCTATGGACGATTTGCTCCAATTGCCGGAAAGGATAGCACAACGCAAAGACATTCAAATCGTGGTATGTGTGGATGAGTTTCAGCAAATTGGAAACTACCCTGACTCGTTGCAGTTTCAAACCGAACTTCGTTCGATTTGGCAGCACCACGAGAGAACCTCCTACTGCTTATTCGGGAGCAGGAAACACATGATGGAGGCCCTTTTTGATGACAACACAAAGCCATTTTACAAATTCGGAGACATTCTCTATTTGCAACGAATTCCAGCCAATTATTGGGTGAAATACATCACAGACAAATTCAAACAGGAGGGAAAAGTCATTTCAAAGAACCAGGCGTTGTGGATTGTGGAACACGTTGACGGAAACTCTTCGTACGTACAGCAGCTATCTTGGTATGTATTCCAGAGAACCACACGAAAAGTGTCGGAAAACATACTTGCTGATGCACTCCAAGAGTTAGTGGATCAATGCAATGATGTTTTCGAAGCCAAAACCGATGAACTGACTGCCTATCAAATGAATTTCCTGCGGGCCGTGGCAGATGGAAATCACACTGGTTTGTCTTCTGCCAAAATCATACGGGACTACCATTTAGGATCATCCGCCAACGTCAACATCATCAAGAAATCCCTATTGGACAAGGATCTCATCGTCATTGAGGACAAAAAGATATTTTTATCGGATCCAATTATGAGTCTTTGGCTGCAACGGGAATAATTTTCGCATAATTCACCCCAATCACCGAGAATCATTTCACCGTTTCGGGTCATTTCCGTTTCTTGGCCTTGAGCTTCGGGGTGGTAACCTCCGCCCCGTCTTTTACGCAGCGCACGCTGTAGCCGTTATACACCTTCCCGAAGCAGACGTACGGGCAGGGGTAGTTGAAGTTCTCCAAATAGCGGCCCGTGGCAGTGCCGTCGCTTGAGGGCGTGGAACTCCACCAGAAGGACTCTTCGCCCACTTCCGTATAGTTGCCGGGATAGCGGTAGCCGCTCCAGACCGGACGCACAAACCGTTTGATAATACGCATATTCTTGGGTGAGTAGGGAATACGATACTGGTAGCCCTCTGCAACGCAACCCTGTGTCATCGCGGTCCACTCGGCATCATTCGGCAGGTGCCACCCGTCGGGACAGACACCCTGCACACTTCCCGTGGTCTTCGCCGTATCGCGCACCGCTGCCACCCAGGTGTAGAGCAGCCCGTACTTCCGCACGGAATCCTGATTGTTGCCGTAGTCGAAATAGCAGGCAACGGTCGTGTCCTTGTCTGTCACTTCGCCCCGCACAATCGGGCTTCCGTCAGCGTAATGGGTCGTCCGCAGGTTCTCCGCCATCCACCGCATCCCGTTGATTTTCAACGTGCGGTAGCGGTTCCCGTCGCAGTCGCGCACGGTGACGCACGCGGGGAGCAGGAGCGCCAGTGCGCAGAATAGGGCGAAAAGTTTTGCGGTGGGGTTCATTTTGGAAGATTTTCGATTGCCAATATTATCTACACGTATCTTCGTGTATTATTTCATTCATCATTCATAATTACCTCGCATATTCTCCTCTATCCACTTCCCGATTTCCGCTTCCGAGAGGCCTCCGCCCTCAAAGCGGTTGACCTCCACGCCGTCTTTCAGCAAAACGACGGTCGGCACTACTTTTACGCCAAAGCGGTTTGCGGTCACGGGCGACTCGTCAATGTCGATTTTGAAGAAGGCAACCGTCTTGCGGTGCTGGCGAGCAAGGTTCTCCAAGCGTGGTTCCAGCAGCCGGCACGGACCGCACCATCTCGCCCCGAAATCCAACAGCACGTATCCCTTCTTCACCTTTTTGTCGAAAACCTCATCGGAAATCTTTTCCACATACTTTCCCTCTTTCTGGGTGAGCATCTCGTTGATTTTCAAGCTGTCGCATTCACGATAGACAATGTTGCCCTCCTCGTCCAGAGTGATGACAATGGCCTTCTCCTCGTCGGGAAGGGCGAACAGCGCCATATCCACATCTCCGTAGCGCAAGTCCTGTAACTCCTTGGAGGTGCGCATCCTTATCCCTTTCATCGTCAGCTCGGATTCCGATTTCACCACGAGCCCATATTGAAGGTCTGCGAAAACCCCATAATTGAAAGGTATCTTGAAAGAG
>JAGCCZ010000031.1 GCA_017651425.1 Bacteroidales bacterium | reverse complement strand
GGGACAATAATTTGAGTGGTACGGTTTGCGACCACTTATACAGCCTCGGAGAGGCGGCACGCACGGAGTGCAATTAACACCATACGCAGCGTGGTGATGGAGCGCCTGTATGCCACCCGGCATCTCGGAGAGATGCTACTGACTGCATCCCATCTCCCTTTCTTCTCCCCGCTTGCGGCGTACCATTCCGCGAAACGCGACAGCGTTGAGCGGAATCTCCGGGCAATGTGCGATTTGCAACGTGTGGTTATAGTCAATTATCAGAGACGGCAAACAGTGTTTTGTCTTAACCCTTCACAAAATATCTCTTTTATCCCTTCACATCGTTGCAATTCGTTTGTTTTATAACACGTTGATTATCAAAGTTTTTGCACCCCACCATAAAGATTGATTTTTTCATGGGTTCATATTTCTGCAGCAGGGGGTTCACATTTCTGGTGTGAAGGGATAAAAATATCATCATTATTAGTATTTTTGCCGCAAAAAACAATTTTTAACATAAAAATAAATGAATCACATTTGAAAATCCGTATTTTTGCCCTGTGAAATAATATATTCCTTATAAAAAAACACTATTATGAAAAACTTATCGAAACTTTTAGCAGTAGCCGCTCTTATTGTGTTTGTGTTTTCTTTCTTTGGTTGCGATCGAACAGACCCGACATCGGGCATTGTCATTAAGGGCAAAATCAACACATTCATCGATCCATGTCACGGGTGTTGCTGGGTGGTTGATGTGAAAAACCCAAAGGATCTGTATGTGAAAAATGGAACATATACATGTCCCGCATGTCCTTCTTGTTCTGTCTCTTACGACAACAGTATCGCCATACCATATTTTAATGATGTGGAAACTGGGGAGTTGATCTACACAGGCGAAGGAGCCAATTGGTTGCAATCTCTACATGTTGGGTGTCAAATAACAATGGTTTGCCGACCTGCAACCCAAGAGGACGATTATCGTTTTATGTCCGCCACGGCTTGCACAGGCAACCATATTCCCGCTGCTTTGCCGAAGTATGTCGTGGAAAAAATCATAAAAGTCCACTAAAAAACAGAAATTATTCTAAACCAATTCATTAAAAACAAGGTTTCAACAATAGCTTATTTATGAAAAACACTGAAAATGTTTCTTTTTCCATAACCCAACACGACATTCCTTATGAAGAGTAAAATATTAACCCTTAATAGATAAAGTTGTTATCTTTGCAGCGCCATATCTTCGGATTCTGTTTGTCGGACCTCGCAGAGTCTGGGAATGTGGAGGTGAAATGGTAAAAAGAGAGGTCCCCAAAAGAATTATTTTCAAAATCAAAAAGATATGAAAAGAAAAATGAAAATCATTGCAATTGTATGGCTGCTATTGGCGGGGATAGGATTGGTGTCGTGTGTCAAAACAAACTGCGAACTTGCTGAGTCTTATAAAATTGTGTATTTAGAAGAACCCTATCGCTATCAAAACTGGTGTAACAAACAATATTACACTATAGTGGCACATTTGATTCCAGAAAATGTGCCAGACAGTATCATTCACGATCATAATTGGAGAAGTCCATATTCACATCTTAAAGTTTGTGGCTTTGTTCCTAAAGAGTATCAGACCGGCGAAATCATTGAGGCCAACATTTCTGTGAAACCATATCATCCTTGTGGGCATAACCAATGGGCTGGGGTTCCAGGTGGGTGTGACTCTGTGGGAGGATGGCTCATTTGTAAGTTGTCATGTATAGAAAAAGAAAAATAATATGAGAAATTGTTTTTGTTTAGATTTGCTTTTGTTTTGTTTTTTATTGTGCTCAAATGCGCAAAACAATTATTATTACGCAGGTAATGGCATTAATTATTGGCAAGAAGACTCGACTTCTATAAATATTATTGTGTCTGATATTCATAATTGGGATTTTATCGTTCATAATATTCAAAGTATTTTCTATGACAAAACTGACACTGTGAGTTATGTGCCTGACGATGATAATGTCATTGTAATCAGCAACAAACTAAGGAAAATGACATTGTCGGGATTGATTACAAGCATTTGTCAAGATTCCGCTGATATTGCTTTTATCACTTATGCTAAAAGAATAAATCAAAAACGGATCTGGCTTCGCAATGAAATGTATGTGCAACTCAAACACGACTCTTTGTTTTCTTCATATCTACAGGCTTAGAACCCACCACCATTCCGCTTGACGCTTCGCGTCTCGCGGATTGGCGGTGGGTTCTAAGCCAAAATCATTGGAGCGGAAAGCCCGACGGCGCGGCGGCATTTAATGGTGTATGCGAATGCAACGTGATTCCGCGCCGCCGCGCCGGCACGCCCAAATAAAAAAAAGAAGCAAAATCCCTGATTTGTGCCATCAAGTAGATAATTCCCTTCTTTTTTGTATTTTTGCACATCTCAAAACCATAAGCCATTGTGTTATGAAAAGAAAAGTCTTATTGTTACTTACCTTGTTTTTTTGCGCAGCCGTTGCGCTTTTCGCACAACATCCGGGCCAGGGTCTGGGCCAGCCGATGTCATCCCTCTATGTGGAATCTGTCGGCCAACCCTTTTGGCTGTTTGTGGACAATGTGCAGCAAAACAGCCTGCCGGTCAACTCCCTGCTGGTTGAGAACGTGCCTGTCGGGGAACACTATTTCTCTGTGGTCATGGACAATCAGGACCAGACGACCATAGGGCGCTTTGCCCAAGTCGGGCGGATGGCCACTGCTTTCCGGCTGGAAAACCAGCGCCATCTGTTCGGATTCACGCCCATTCACGGAGCGTTCCACCCCGGCATGACGGTTTCGCTCGTCCATTACGCTCCCGTGAACGCGGTGCCACCTGCAACTCACAATGTGCTTCCGTCACAAGGGCAGAACGTCATGCCCGTGGCACCTCCTGCAACCCCGATACAGCTTCCGGTGCCGGAACCTGTTCTCCAACCGGCGTGGATGAGCGAGGTTGACTTTACCAAAGCCCTCCATCTCATCCAAGATGAGAAGTTTGAGTCCAACCGCCTCGAACTGGCCAAGCAGGTGACCGGACAGAACATGCTTTCGGTCAATCAGGTTATCTCGATCTGCAAGACGTTCAGCTATGAAACCGACAAGCTCGAATACGCGAAATTTGCCTACCATCATTGTGTAGAAAAGGACAAATACTATTTGGTTAATGCCGTGTTCACATACAGCAGCAGCAAAAGTGAGTTGAACTCGTATGTGTCGAGTCAGCAATAAATTGATCATAAACCTTTAAAAACCTATGGAAAAATACGATTATCAGCAATTCAAAGACATTGCCGAGGAGCTCTGCAAGACCATCGAGGAGTACCTCGCGCACCATACACAATATCCCACGGATGTGGTCGTTGGAATAGACGATAAAACCCGCAAGATACTGTTGGACAGTCCGGGCAAGCTGCCTGCGGAGTACAAGCAGTATTCCATCGCCGATTTCATCATGATTAACGAAAGCGGTTTATACGAGCCGGACACGAAGGTGATCTTCGGAGAGGAAAACTAACTGTTCACGATGCACAAAGGGAAAATCCAGATTTGTTGTTACGGGCTGCTGTTGTGGCTCCTTTTCGCTTCTGCCTGTTCAGCGCAGGCGCAGCAGGCACGGCAGATGATGTCGCGGATGACGTTGGAGGAGAAAATCGCGCAGCTGATGATTGTGCGTGTCAGCTCCACGGGCACACCCGAGGAGACGGCCAAGATGTTGGCTGACATCGAGCGTTACCAGCCTGGCGGTGTCTGCTTCTTCAAGGGCGGCCCCGTGCGCGAGGCGGCCCTCACCAACCGGATGCAGCAGCTGAGCAAGGTGCCCCTGTTTGTCTCCATTGACGGCGAGTGGGGCCCTGCCATGCGCCTGGACAGCTGCACGGCTTTCCCGCGCCAGATGACCCTCGGGGCGCTTGCGTCCGCCAACGACTCCCTCATCTATCAGATGGGCCTTGAGGTGGCCCGCCAATGTCGTGCGCTCGGGGTGAACCTCAATTTCGCGCCCTGTATCGATATCAACAACAACCCGAAGAATCCTGTCATCAACAGCCGCTCCTTCGGCGAGAGCCGTGAAAAGGTGGTCGCCAAAGGCTACCTCTATCTCAAGGGCATGCAGGATGGCGGCATCACGGGCTGCATCAAACATTTTCCCGGTCATGGCGACACGGAGACCGATTCGCACCTCGGCCTTCCCACCATCCACAAGAGCCGCGCCCAACTCGACGAGATGGAACTCTATCCCTACCGCCAGCTTCTCCCCCGCAATCCCGAGATGGTGATGGTGGCACACCTGCACATTCCCGCCCTCGACGACAGCCACAAGTCCGTGTCGTCGCTATCCCAGCCCATTGTCACAGGTCTTCTGAAGCAGGTGCTGGGCTACTCGGGGTTGGTTATTACCGATGGTTTGGAAATGAAAGGCGTGCGCAACAGCAACCGTTTTGAGGGTGACATTGAAATCCGGGCCTTGCTTGCCGGCGCCGACTTGTTGTTGCTTCCCGGTGAGACGGGAGCGGTCATCCAGGCGATAAAAAATGCTGTGGACAGCGGCCTTGTTCCCATGTCGCTGATCAATGAACGTTGCTTGCGCGTGCTTAGCTTCAAGGAGATGAAGGGGTTCTGGCACCAGCCGTCCGCCGACCTGCGCCAGTTGAACGCCCTCTTGAACACCCCGAGCGGCGTGGCCCTGAACGAGGCCATTGAGGCCAAGGCCCTGACACTTCTGAAAGATGAGGATTTTCTGCCCATCCCGCCCTCTATGGCCCTCAACAACGAGGTGGCTGTACTGTGTGTCGGCAGAGACGAATACAAGAGTGAATACCGCAAATTGGCGGACAAATACAATCTTCCTTTCTTTTGGTTGCCTAAGAAATACAACACCAAGGATTACCCTCAGGTTATCGCCAACCTGCAACCCTTCAAATCCGTCATTGTGCTCTTTGGCGGCTCCAACCAGCTTGCCGGCTCCAATTATGGCGTGGACAGCAAGGTGGCGGAGCATCTGCGCGTCCTGGCACGCGGCAAGCCGGCTGTGCTGGTGCATCTGGGCAATCCTTATGCCTTGGACCAGCTGGGCACCACCGCGCCTTTCAAGGCCGTGATGGTGGCGTACCAGTTCACGCCGAGCACGGTCAAGGCGGCATTGAGTGCCTGCTTCGGGGAGATCAGATGCGAGGGCCTGCTGCCGGTGTCCACGAAAGAGTATGTCTCCGGCACGGGCTTGGGCGCCCCGGAGGAGTTGCAGAACTTCTCCGCACTGCCGCAATCCATTACGGAACGCCTTGACGCACTGCTCGCCGGCGGCATCCGCGACCAGATCTATCCCGGTTGTGTGGTGGTCGCCCTCAAGGACGGAAATCCCGTCTATCAGAAGGCATTCGGCAATTTGACCTACGACACGACCCGTCCTGTGACCTTGCAGACCATGTACGACGTGGCCTCGCTCACGAAACCCGCCGCCACCACGCTTGCTGTGATGAAACTGTATGATGAACAGCGCATCCGGCTCACCGACCCCATTGGCAAGTATCTGACATACTTGACTGGCACCAACAAGGCCAATATCCCCATTTCCGAGCTGCTGACCCATACTTCCGGCCTGCCCGCCTACATTCCTTTCTACAAGGATATACAGGGGAATCCTGCCTATTTCCAAAAGACGGAAAGTCCCGAATATTCCGTCAAGGTGGCCGATGACATCTATCTGTTGTCCACATATCCTGACACGGTTCGTTATAGAGTGGCCCACTGCAAATTAGGTGCTAAGAAATATGTCTATAGCGATCTCAATTTCTTGCTGTTGAAAGATATGGTGGAAACGATCACGGGGAAATCCATCGAAGTGCTTTTGGATGAGCAGTTTTACAAGCCCATGGGATTGACACGCACTTGTTTCAACCCGTTAGAGAAGGGCTTCGATCAGGAGGCCATCGCCCCCACGGAGAACGATGTCGAGTTCAGGAGACAGGTGGTGCGTGGCTATGTCCACGACCAGACGGCCGCGCTGATGAACGGCAATGCGGGCAACGCGGGCCTTTTCACCACCGGCCCGGAGTTGGGCGCGCTTTTCCAGATGTTGCTTGACGGCGGCATTTACCATGGCAAACGCTACCTCTCCGAGGAGACGGTCCGTCTCTTTACGGCGGCGTATCCCATGCACGACTGCAATGTGCGCGGTTTGGGCTATCATACCCCCAAGCACGGCGGCACCAGCTCCATCGTGCCGCAGGCCGCCGACAAGGAGACCTTTGGACATCAGGGATTTACCGGTATTGTGGTGTGGTGCGACCCCTCCGAAAAGCTGACCTTCGTGTTCCTCTCCAACCGCGTCTATCCCGATTGCTATCCCAACAAACTGTCGCAAAGCGGTATCCGCCTCAAGGCGCACGAACTGATCTACGAGGGGGTGAAAATGATGAAAAACAAAGACTGACATGAAAGATAATCCCATATTGTTGCATATAGAGACGGCCACAGAGGTCTGTTCCGTAGCGTTGTCGGAGGGCGACCGCCTGCTGGCGGTATACGAATCCGACGACGGCAACTCGCATTCCAAGAACTTGTTGCCCTATATTGACAAGGCCTGCCATGCTGCGGGGATTACGTTGCAGGACATTGACGGCGTCAGTGTCAGCGTCGGCCCGGGCTCTTATACGGGCCTGCGTATCGGTGTCTCCACCGCCAAGGGCATCGCCTACTCTTTAAATGTGCCAGTTATGGCTGTCGGCACGTTGGAGAGTATCGCCAACGGCGCGCTTTCGGAATGTGATTTCTTGAAAGAGTCCCCCTCTTCTCCCTTTCAAATTGCACCCATGATTGATGCGCGCCGCATGGAGGTGTTCACGGCCCGGTATGATGGTGAGTTGAAGGAGATAGCGGTCCCTTCCGCGCTCATCGTTGATGAACATGCCTACGATGAGCCGTTGGCGCAGGGCATTGTAGTGTTTTGCGGCAACGGGATGCCCAAGTGCAGGGAGCTGCTGGCGCAGCATGCCAACGCCCGTTTTGCGGAGTTCCCGATCTCCGCAAGGCATCTGTTGGTGCCCGCCTTGCGTCGCTGGAAAGCCCGGGAGTTTGCCGACACCGCCTATTTCGAGCCTTTCTATCTCAAGGAATATGTGGCGGCCAAACCCCATGTAAAAGGATTATAAGCTACCGTGCATCATGGAAATACACGAACCCATAGACCAGCAGAAGCGGCTGAACATCATCGCTGTCGTGGACGAATCCGACTGCGGACGTAACGCCTTGCGTTTCGGGGAGAAGCTGACCGAGGTCTTTGGCGCGACCCTCACGGTAGTCGCACGGTTTGGCTTCTCGTATGTGGAGAAGGGACAAGCGTCCTTGCCGCCTGTGGATCCCGAAGCTGGCCATCTCGTTCCTGACGGCTATTTTTTTCCAGAGACGCTCTATCGCTATGCCGACGAGAAGAACACCATCATGTTTGTAATCGGTGTGGACGACGAGGATAGGAAAGCCCTCTTCAACAGGCGTCGTGCGCTGCGGTTCATCAAGCCCTCGCGACTGCCCGTGCTCACGGTGGGGCGCAAAGAGCCCGAGGAAAACGCCTTCCGGCGGGTGGTGCTGCCCATCGACATTGAGCGGCAAGCCAAGGAGAAGGCATTGTGGGCGGGTTATTTCAGCCGTTTTTACGAGGCGACCATCCATGTGTTGCACTGCAACTATCCCGACGAGGGCCTGCACCGGCAGGTGGCCGACAATATCGCTTTTGTCGAAAAACTCTACCAGAATCTGGAGGTGAAGTACCAGCTGGACGAAGTGGCCCCGCAGTCCAACATCGACCATTACGCCCTGGAGTTCGCCCCCACGGTCGGCGCGACCTTGACGGTCACGATGATGACCCGCTATCGCACGCTTGCCGACATCCTCACGGGCTCTGTCGAGAAGAAACTCGTGGGCAACGCGGCGCAGTTTCCCGTGTTGTGCATCAACCAGAGAGACGACCTGTACGTGTTGTGTACATAACCCTAAAAATGCTATTTTTGTAGCCTTAAAAATCACAGTTAACATGAATGCAAGAGTGAGTATCATCATGGGCAGCACGTCGGATCTTCCGGTGATGGAGGCTGCCTTCAAGTTTTTCGAGAGCAATGGGATTCCATTCGAGGTGAAGGCGCTGTCGGCGCACCGCACGCCCGATGAGGTGGCGGATTACGCCAAACAGGCGCACGGACGCGGCATCGAGGTGATCATCGCGGCTGCGGGCATGGCCGCCCACCTGCCGGGTGTCATCGCTGCCATGACGCCGCTGCCGGTCATCGGCGTGCCTGTCAAGTCCTCATTGGAAGGCATGGACGCGGCCTTGGCCATGTTGCAGATGCCACCGGGCATTCCCGTCGCCACGGTGGCCATCAACGGCGCGCAGAACGCCGCCATCCTCGCCATGCAGATTATGGCCAACGGCGACCCCGAGCTGTTCGAGAAGGTCATCGCCCACAAGCAAGGCCTCAAGCAGAAGATTGTCAAGGCCAACGATGAGCTGGCCAACTTGCAAGGGTATCGGTATAAGGTCTGATTTGCGTGTTTGTGGGATAGGAGTGAGAAGAGTGATCAGTGAAGAGTGATCAGTGATCAGAAGAGGGGTGGGGAGATTGCGTGGTGCAGGCCGTAGGCCTGCAGGGGTTGGTAGTGTAAGGGGAGTGATCAGTGAACAGTGATCTGTGATCAGAAGAGGGATGGGGGATTGCGTGGTGCAGGCCGTAGGCCTGCAGGGGTTGGTAGCAGAAGGTGGTGCGCAATGGTGTGCGTTGTGGAGGTTCCGTGCGACCGGTCATCCCCGTTAGGGGATGCATATCTGTAGCCGGCGATGTTCCCTTGCGCGGTCCAAATCCCCGTTAGGGGATTCATAATGTTGATTTTACAAGACCAGAAGGGATAATACCATAAAAAAAGGCAATGATATAGATGTTGACCTGTGGTTGGTTTGTTATTATTAGGCAATGATATAGAAGTTGACCCAGAGAGACTAATACAACGGGCGCGACACCCCATAAACACCTGTGGCACCTTCGTGCCACAAGGCGCCAACTCCCCTTCTGATTTTCAGAAGGGGTGCCCGAAGGGCGGGGTAGTTAATATAAAAGATTGGCCGTTAGGCCATCCTTGTTGTTCGCCTTGCGATTCGTGCGAGCATAACCCGACAAATATATGTTCACAGGGAGATTCTGGACATAGCGGTCTTTGGTTCTGATGCCGTTAATGGTGGTTGCTTCTTTTATAAAGTATTATAATTCTTTATGTTACTACCTCGGCCTGCGGCCACCCCTTCTAAAACAGAAGGGGAGTTATGAGGTGTCCGCACTGTTGTGCGGACAAAGAAAATATTTGCATTTGTTCTTCAACAAGAATAGCAAACCAACTGTAGGTCAACATCTATATCATTACCAAAATTTTTTTAGTATTTTGCATTGCAAGGTATTATAAAAAATGTATATTTGCCGCGCAAAAAAATAATGCTATGGCCATATCAACAGAAAACATCACATCACAGATGCGCAAGGGCATTCTTGAGTATTGCATCTTGCTTATTATCAACAAGAAACCTGCTTATGTGTCGGATATTATCTCGGAGCTGAAAGAGGCTCACCTTATTGTGGTAGAAGGCACGCTCTATCCGCTGCTTTCGCGTCTGAAGAACGGCGGGCTGCTCTCTTACCAGTGGCAGGAGTCCGTGCAGGGCCCCCCTCGCAAGTATTACGAGCTTACCGATGACGGTCGCCTTTTTCTCCGGGAGTTGGAGAACGCTTGGAATGATATCCGTCATACCATCGAGAAAATCAGCGTTGACAGCACCATTGTTGTCGCACAGTAGTTTATGAATCAAGAACAAAAAAACATATTACAATGAAAAAAACATTGACAATCAACTTGAATGGTATGGTCTTCAATATAGATGAGGATGCCTACCACAAACTGAACAATTACTTGGCGGAATTGGGCCATCATTTTCCTGAAAGTGAGCGCGAGGAGATCATGAACGACATCGAGGCGCGCATTGCGGAGCTTTTCAACCAAAAGTTGCAGCATCGCAACGTGGTGGAGATCAAGGATGTGGAGGAGGTGATCGAGACGCTTGGCACGCCCAACCAGTTTGCGGACGAGGATGCCAAGTCGGGTGGGGGAGAGAGTGCTCCTAAGGATGCCGCAGTGGGACAGCCGGGCCGAGCCCCGCGTCGCAAGTTCTACCGCGACGGCAGCAACAAGCGTCTTGGCGGCGTGGCTGCCGGCATCGCGGCCTATCTCGACTGGGACGTGACTTTGGTGCGCGTGCTGCTCCTTCTGTTGCTCGTCATCAGCGTGGGGTGGACGTTTTTAGGCTATATCCTGGTCTGGATCATCGCCCCGGAAGCTACAAGTGTTTCGCAACAACTTGAGATGCAGGGTGTCGAACCTACCATCGACAATATCCGCAACTTCAAGCCCAAAGACGATACGCAGGAGCGGCACAGCAACAACGCATTGGGCACTGTCGCCAAAGTGGTGTTGGTCATTTTCCTGGCTTTCGTGGGCATATCGCTTCTGTCGGGGGTGCTGGGCGTGTTCGCAGCCCTTTGCTTGTTGTTGTTCGACATGCTGCCCGGGCTGGCCTTTGGCACGTGGGAAGTGATTCTGCTCGTCAGCGTCATCCTCTTCCTGCTGATTCCGGCTGTTGCGTTGGTGATGCTTTGCGTGCGTCTTTTCAGCCGTGACTCCAGAATTCCATCATGGTCTTTGTGGACCATGTTCGTGCTCTTCTTGGCAAGTATTGTCACGATGATTGTGTCGGGTGTGAACGTGGCCCGGAAATACGACTACGGCCATTGGAGAAATTGGGACGAAGAGCGTGTGGAGCGGTATTGGGCACAACCGAAGCCTAAGGCCATTGAGCCTGATACGTATCAATGGCAGGATTCCGAGGGAACTGCCGACACGTTGGATTTCAAGGAAGCTGAAGCTGAAATTTAGCGGTCCGAGTTGGTGAGCTGCTCTTCCGGCTCGTCCTTCAGGCATCTGACGGAGCGCCCGTAGCACTTATAGTCCAAAATGTTATAGCAATCGCTGTTGTAGCTGAAGAGGCCGCAGCCCCAGGCATTTTGGCGGTCGTAGGTGGTGGCGCTCCAGAAGTAGGCGTAGTTGCCGGTGTGGCGAAGTCCCTCCTCGGTGTAGATGCCGGCGGGGATGGCGCCAAAACCGCTCACCTGTTCCGCAATGACAGGCTTGATCCATTTGGATGTATGGCATTTCATCACCGCACCGGCCTTGTTGGAGCCGCCTAACGACTCGAGCAGCAAAGCCCATTCGTCGCTGGACGGGATATGCCAGCCCGACGGGCAGATGCCGCGATGCTGCTTCTCTGTGTGGAAAAAGCTGTACTCGTTGATGTTCAAGTCCATGGCCGCCGACCAGTTGTAGAGATTGCCGTAGGAGGCGTCGCGAATGGCGACGAAATAGGATTTATAGACCGGCCTGTCTTGGTAAAAAACCGGATTCCGCACCCAATCCTTGCCGGAGGGCGAGGACATGCAGCGCATGTTCTCCGCCATCCAACACTGCGGGCCAAACTGGACTGTCGCATACACATTGCCCTCGTGATCGGTGACAGTGGGTGCATCTTCGCACGGTATGCCAAAGATGCCGGTCTGTCCCATAACAATCTGGGAAACAATGAGTAACAGTAATGTGCAGAGTTGGTTTTTCATCCAGTAAAACAAGCCGCAAAGATAGTAAAAAAGATGATACCTTTTTTTGTATTTTTGCCTCTGTCTAAAAGAAAATATCATGCGATTCTGGAGATTGTTATTCGTGTTCCTCTGCCTCTTCTTTTGCGGGTCTGTTTTTGGGCAGAAGGACTCTTTGACGTTGGTGTGCGCGCCGTGGAGTGTTGACACCATAGAAGGTGTCGTGTTGAAGACGGTGCATTTTTCAAACGGCGAGTATTTCCATAGCAATCAGTATATTGCCGTAGTGGAGGTTCCGGATACGGTGGGTCTTTCATTTGCTTTCGCGTATGCGCCGAAGCGCACGCCTGTCTCGGTCATGGCCAAGGAACACGATGCTGTTGTGGCGCTGAACGGATCGTTCTTCGACATGGATCGTCACAATCCGATTTGCCATCTGCGTATCGACGGTGTGGAGCTTGGTGTCAACGAGCCGGGCAAGGACACGGTGCATCGCAAATATTACCAGTATGGCACAATGGTGCTGCGCGACGGTCGTCCCGTGATATTGCGCACCGACAGCGCGCGCCTTTGGGAACGGATGCTGCCGGACAGCAACATCATGACGGCCGGGCCGTTGCTGATCTATCAGGACTCGATGCAGCCCATGCGCAACGATCTATCCTTTGTCAACCGGCGCCATAACCGTACGGCGGTGGGCGTACGTCCCGACGGCACAGTGCTGCTGTTGGTGGTGGACGGCCGCACACGCCAGTCGGAGGGCATGACGCTTGACGAGCTTTCCGCCACGTTGCGTTGGCTCGGTTGCCGCGATGCCCTCAATCTCGACGGCGGCGGCTCTACCACAATGTATGTCAACGGTTATCCCGACAACGGCATCGTTAACCACCCCTCCGATAATGGTCTTTACGACCACAAAGGGGAACGCGGGGTGTCGAATATCTTGTTTCTGTATCGTCGGTAGAGGCGCACGGCCGTGCGCCATGGGATATTATTTCCGGATGATACTCACTGTACCGACAAGCTCCTGTTCAATGCCGTTGTTGCTGTACAGGAACTGATAACGGTATGTGCCGTCGGGGCAATTGTCGCCATTCCAGTTGTTTTCGTAGGAGCGGCTGTGATAGACGATGGTGCCGCCATAGTTGCGGACAATCAGCTCGCGGCGCGTGCAGTTGTCGAGGCCGAGGATGACGAAGTTGTCGTTGATGCCATCCCCGTTGGGGGTGAAGACGTTCGGGATTTCGATTTTCATGGGCTGGCTCCAGGTCATCTCTTCCGGATTCATGTTTTGGACCACGGGGTCTTCTTGCTGCTGGTGCAGCAGGAAGGATTGGTCGGGGAGGGAGATGTTGGGCAGAGAGGGTGTCACGTTGGGGCGGGCGGCGGCAGTTTTCGGGGCTATGGCAGGCTTGGGAGCCTCTGTCCGTGTTTCCACGATATTGGACGTCGGAACCACGGCAGATGGAGTTGCCGGCACATTCGGTTGAGACACATTTTCAGGCTTCGCTTCGGAGGCCGTCGGTGCGGTGCTGTTGTCGGCAATGGATGCGGGAGTGGCGGGATTGTCGGAGGAGGGAGCCCCTTTCACAACGAAGGTGTTCTCGTCAGCTTGGATTTCGGTTTGTTGTGTACTGTCCGTCAATACGATGGCGGGTTGGGCATCCGATGGTTCAGTGCCGTGGGCTTCGGCTTTCGAGTTGTGGACTTTCACGATGGCGGTGACCACGGCGGCGGTGGTCAGCAGGCTTGCGCCCGCGATGAGCAGCATCTTGGAAACGGACACGGCCGCACCTTTGGCTGCCGCGCCTGTCGCTGCGCCGGACGACGACGAGGCTCCCGCAGACTCGCCGCCTGTTGGCGCCAGCATGTCCAGCCGGTTGCTGAGCCGCTCCCAACCGCCAGCGGGCGGCTGTTGCGTGTAGTTGTCCAATAAATCCTTTAGCTCTTTCATGTCCCTATAGTTTCAGTTTTTCCATTTCAGTTAGAATCCATTGCCGTGCCCGCTGATAATATACCCTGACCGAGCTTGCGTTGAGCCCGAGTTCATCCGCGATTTCCCGGAATTTGAAGTCGTCGATGGCATGCATGTTGAAGATGATGCGGTGCATTTCCGGCAGACGGGCGATGATGCTCATCGCCTCTTTGGCGTCGATCTTCGCGACAATCGCATCCTCCCCCTCAATGAAGGGGTGGTGGTTGTTCCCTGCGGCGTCGATCGGCTCCGCGAAGGGCTGCTGCCGTTCTTTGCGGAGGTGCATCAGCGCGGTCCGCACCACGGTGGCATAGATCCAACTGTTCAATGAACTCTGCTTTCTCAGCTCGTGCAGGTGGGTGAAAACATTGAGAAAAGCCTCCACAAGGATGTCTTCCGCCTCGGCCTCATTGCCCGCGTAGCGGATGCACACCGGGTACATCTTCGGTGCGTACTCCTCGTATAGCGCGCGCTGGGACTGCCGATCATTGTTCAGACACCCCTCGATGAGCTTTTGCGTTTTTGAATCACCGTGCATTGCCCACTATAGATGCACTTTTGTGCAAAAATGCTACAAAGAAAAAAATTATTTTATGGATTTCACAATGGCCTCCACTTCGCGAAGATAATCACGCTTCTTTTCCTGGGGCGCATACACGAAACCATCCACCGTAATGCAGGATGTCTGGTCGGGAGAGAGCATGGTGTAACTGTAGAAGGGACCACCCATCTTGTCGCGCACGGATGCCCATAATCCTCTGAGCTCCACACCGTCGTGATAGTGCTGCTTCCTTTCGCGCATCAGGGGGAAACCTTCCACGTCGGCCACGATGGGATAGGCGCCTTGCACCGCACCCTGGATGTAGGCCTTCGTGATGCGGTTGCGCTCATAGACGATGTTCTCGGTGGTCAGCTCGTAGGCCGGCGACTTGTAGATCATCACAAAACGGTCGTTTTTCGGCGTCCGGAAACAAAGCCAGAGGAAATCCTCCTCCTCACGGCCAACAAAGTAACCGTCAGGTACTGTCATCGAGATGCCGAACTTGTCATGGATTTTCTTCTCCAGGTCCGGTTTGTTGAGCTTCCGATGCGCATTCTGCAAACGCTTGATGTCGTTCTCATACATGGCCTCGATGATCTCGTCCTTATGGGCGAGGAAAAGCGCCAAGCATGAGTCGGCGTTGTTGCCCCGGATGGTCGTTTGTATTTGTGGACTGGTATAAGGATCCCGCTTGAGCTCGAACGTGTTGTTTGCATGGTTCCTGTTGATGTCGAATTGCAGTATGTTGCGATGTTTTGTGAAGGAGGCCAGGAAGTCACGATTGCTGCACTCGATGACATCAAACATCGGTTCTATCTGGTTGATGGCAGGTTGCGGTTGCTGAATCACCTTGTAGATCTCCGCTCTCGCCGCTTTTGTCCAATAATTGGTGTCGATGGCCAAAATCATCTCTCCCGCTTTCCCGGTGGAAAAATTGTCCACCTTGAAGGCCGGAACCGATTTCTGCTTGCAAGATGTAACGGTCAACAGGACAATTGCCAGTAAAAAATACAGTCTGTTTTTCATAGTGATTTATTTTTTATTAATAATAATTTTACAAACAAAATATTGCTATTTTTGCAACCATAAAATTAACGCGAAAAAGTCTGTAATAGTATTATAGTAATAGAAAAAACGAATGTATTCAGAAGAGTTTTATCGTATTGCCTTGTCGTCCATAGAAGGATACGGAATTGCCACGATGAAAAAGATGTTGCAATTGTCCGGTTCGGCGACTAACATATTTACTAAAAAGGATTTATGGATGTCTCATGTGCGCAAGCGTGCCAAGAGTGTTCCGTTTCCGCGTATCAGTGACGAGTTGCGTCGGTCGGTCGATGAGGAGCTCCGGCTGATGGAGAAGAATGGAGTGCGGCAGTGTTTCTATCTTGACAAGGAGTATCCTTACCGACTTAAGAACTGTTCTGATGGGCCGGTGGCCTTTTATTACAAGGGGGAGGACGGCTTCAATGCGTCCCGGCTTGTCGCGATTGTGGGCACGCGCGAGGCGACCGAGTATGGTCGTTCAGCCGTGCGAAAGCTGCTCTCCGAGCTGAAGGACTCCGGGGTGGCCACTGTGAGCGGATTGGCGTACGGCATCGACACCGAGGCGCATGCCCGCTCCATCGAGTATGGTTTGACGACCCATGCCGTGATGGGCTGCGGTCTTGGCACGATTTACCCTAATCAGAACCGGCGTTTGGCGGAGCAGATTGTGGAGCATGGCGGGACGTTGCTGAGTGAGTACAGCTATGCCACTCCGCCCGACCGGCTCAACTTCCCACGACGCAACCGCATTGTGGCGGGCATGGTTGACGCCGTGGTGGTGGTCGAAACGGCCCTGCGCGGCGGCAGCATCATCACCGCGCACATCGCCCAGTCGTACAACAGGGATGTCTTTGCCTTCCCAGGCTCCGTTTTCGACCCCCATTTCGAGGGCTGCCATGCACTGATCCGCCAGAATGTGGCGGCGTTGCTCACTTCCGGCAAGGATTTGCTCGAGATGATGAATTGGGATTCGCGCCCGAGGACGGTGCAGACCTCGCTTTTCGTGGATCTGACGGAGGAGGAGCAGCAGGTGGTCGATCTCATCCGCTCGAACGGCGAAATCCTCATTGACCAGCTTTCGGTGTCACTGCCCGCCTTTACGCCCTCCAAACTTGCCGCGTTGTTGCTCTGTTTGGAACTCAAAGGGGTTATTGTCTGCAAGCCGGGCAAAAAGTATGCCATGCAGAACGGCTGACCGTCTATTTTCTCTTTCCTGTCAGGATCTGTTGGATTTCATTCAGCTTCATCAGGGCCTCCACAGGCGTCAGGCTGTTGATGTCGATCCCCACGATCAAGTCCTTCACCTCCAGCAGCAGCGGGTCGTCGAGGTTGATGAAGCTCAACTGGTAGCCGGGAGCTGATTTTTCGATGGTCACTTTGTTGCCGTTGGCATCGGAGCGCGATTTCTCGAGTTGTTTCAGAATCTCCTCCGCGCGGCGCAGTACTTGTGCGGGCATGCCCGCCATGCGTGCCACGTGGATGCCGAAACTGTGTTCGCTGCCGCCCTTTTCCAACTTGCGCAGGAAAAACACCTTGTTGTCGATCTCTTTCACGGAGACGTGATAGTTTTTGATGCGAGGGAACTGCTTGGCCATGTCGTTGAGCTCATGGTAATGGGTCGCGAAGAGCACCTTGGCGCGATAGCGGACGTTCTCGTGGAGGAATTCTGCGATGGACCAGGCGATGGAAACGCCGTCGTAGGTGCTGGTGCCGCGCCCGATCTCGTCGAGCAGGATGAGACTTCGGTCAGAGATATTGTTGAGGATGCTGGCCGTCTCGTTCATTTCGACCATGAAGGTGGATTCGCCGGTGGAGATGTTGTCGGAGGCGCCCACACGCGTGAAAACCTTGTCCACGATGCCGATGTCGGCGCGGCGGGCGGGCACAAAACAGCCCATCTGTGCCATCAGCACAATGAGGGCTGTCTGCCGCAACAGGGCCGACTTGCCCGACATGTTGGGACCGGTGATGATGATGATCTGCTGCTTGGTGTTGTCGAGAAAGACATCGTTGGCGATGTAGGGCTCGCCAGGCGGAAGTTGCTGCTCGATGACAGGGTGGCGGCCTCCTTTGATGTCCAGGGCCGTGCCCTCGTTGATGGTCGGCTTGGTGTAGTTGTTCTCCTTGGAAACAGTGGAAAAACAGAGCAGAACATCCAACCGTGCGGCCAAGCGGGCATCTAACTGGATCATCGGAATGTAATCCAGCAAGCTTATCAACAGCTTGTTGTACAGGCGGGTTTCGATTTCGAGCATCTTGTCTTGTGCGCCTAAAATTTTCGTTTCAAGCTCCTTGAGCTCTTCCGTGATGTAGCGTTCGCCGTTGGTGAGCGTCTGTTTGCGTGTCCACTCGGGCGGCACTTTCGACTTGTGGGTGTTGGTGACCTCAATATAGTAGCCGAAGACGTTGTTGAAGCCGATCTTGAGGGAGGGGATGCCGGTGCGCTCCGACTCGCGTCGTTGGATGTCAACGAGGACGTCTCGGCTGTTGGTGGCGAGAGCGAAGAGCTCGTCAAGCTCGGCATCGACACCGCGGTTGAAGATGCCGCCTTTGCTGACCACCACGGGAGCCTCCTCCTGGATCTCCTTCTCGATGCGGGTGCAGATGGTGAGGCAGGGGTTTAGCTGCTCGACGATTTTTGCCAAGGCGGGATGCTCCCCTTGGACGCACAGCGTCTTCATGCGCTCTATGGCGCGCAGAGCGCGTGCGAGCTGCAACACCTCGCGCGGGTTGATCTTGCCTGTGGCAATCTTGGAGACCATGCGCTCCAGGTCGCCGACCCGCTTGAGAGTGGAACCCAGCTCGTCGGCTAAATCTTCCTGGTTGATGAAATACTCCACCAAGGAGAGGCGCTCGTCAATCAGAACTTTCTCCTTGAGAGGCATGAGCATCCATTTGCGCAGGGTACGCGACCCCATGGGGGTCTGGGTCTGGTCAAGCACCTGCAGGAGCGTGACGGCGTTCTCGTTCGGACTGCCCACCAATTCCAGGTTGCGGATGGTGAAACGGTCGAGCCATACGTAGTGCTCCTCTTCAATGCGGGTGATCTTGTTGATATGTTGAATCTTGTGATTCTGGGTCTCATAAAGGTATTGTAGGGCAGCACCGGCGGCAATGATGCCCTGCGTCAGGTTGTCCACCCCGAAGCCTTTGAGGGATGAGGTTTGAAAATGCTTGAGCAACAACTCGTTGGCAAAATCGCAGGTGAAAACCCAGTCCTCTAACGGCGTGAGCAGGATTTTTTCGCCGAATTGCTCCTTGAAAGCGTTGGTTTTCCCTTTTTGGATGACCAATTCGGAGGGCTTGAAATTCTGGAAAAGCTTATCGACGTAGTCATAGTCACCTTCGGCCAAATAGAACTCGCCTGTGGAGATGTCGATGAAGGCGATGCCGCAGATTTTTTCGGTAAACTGGATGGCGGCGAGGAAATTGTTCTCCTTTTGTTCCAAAACTTTGTCGTTGATGGAGACGCCGGGGGTGACCATTTCGGTGATGCCGCGCTTGACGAGCTTTTTGGCAAACTTGGGGTCTTCGAGCTGCTCGCAGATGGCGACGCGCATGCCGGCGCGCACGAGTTTGGGCAAATAGACATCGAGAGCATGATACGGAAACCCGGCTAATTGTGTCTGTGTGAGACCTTTGCCGTGCTTGGTCAAGGTAATGCCCAAAATCTTGGAGGAGGTGACGGCATCGTCACCGTATGTCTCGTAAAAATCGCCCACACGGAATAAGAGAATCGCATCGGGATGCTGCGCCTTAAAACGGTTGTATTGTTGCATTAAAGGGGTCTCTTTGGCTTTTTCCATAGGGTTGATTTTTAGTGGGCAAAAGTACAAAAAAAAGTGTATTTTTGCCGCCGAAAAAACAACAACTAAAACTTAAAAAAATGGCTTACAAAATCAACCCGGATCTCTGTGCCGCATGTGGCACTTGCATTGGCGAATGCCCGCAAGAAGCTATCTCTGAAGGTGCTGCTTATTCCATCAACCCTGATCTCTGCATCGAGTGCGGCGCTTGCGCCGATGTTTGCCCGTGCGAGGCCATCAGCCTTGAGTAATCGGAACGAGAGGATCCAGAAAAAAAAAGATAACGGGTGCGAATTTCGCGCCCGTTTTTTTGTTGCAAAAAAAGACGGACGATGCATTCACACCGTCCGTCTTACATTATTAAGATATAGATTTAGAATTCCGGGAAGTCGGGGAGGTCGTTGGCCTGGGGCTCAGCGGGACGCTCGTTGTTGTTGCTTGGGCGGGGTTCGTTGCGGCGCTCGTTGTTGTTATTGTGGCGCGGGCCACGGTCGCGGCGCTCGTTGTTGCCACCCTTGGGGCGGTTGTCGTTGCGGCGTTCGCCATTGCGGCGCTCACCGTTGTTGCCGCCGCCGTTGCGCGGGCCGCGAGGTCCACGCGGACGGGACTCCGCCTCGGTGTAGCCCTCCGGCTTCGGGAGCAGCACCTTGTGGGATAGACGGAACTTGCCAGTCTTCTCGTCAATCTCGATGAGCTTCACCTTGATCTTGTCACCGACCTTGAGCACATCCTCGACATTGTCGATGTGGCGGTAGGCGATCTCCGTGACATGCAGCAGGCCGTCGGTGCCGGGCAGGAACTCCACGAAAGCGCCAAAGGCGGTGATGGTCTTGACCGTGCCTTCGTAAATCTCGCCCACCTCAGGTTTGGTGGTGATGAGGTTGATGCGCTCGATGACAGCGTTGATGTCGTCCAGGTTGGGAGCGGCGATGTCGATGACACCGAATTCGCCCACCTCCTCGATGTTGATGGTGGTGTGGGTTTCGCGTTGCATCTCTTGGATGACCTTGCCTCCCGGTCCGATGACAGCGCCGATGAACTCGCGCGGGATCTGCATCTGGACGATGCGCGGCACGAAGGGACGATAATCCTCGCGCGGTGCGGGCATGGCTTCCTTGATTTTGCCGAGGATGAACATACGGCCGCGGTGTGCCTGGGCCAATGCCTCGGCCATCACTTCTGAAGAGAGACCCTTCACCTTAATGTCCATCTGGCAGGCGGTGATGCCGTCCTCAGTACCACAGACCTTGAAGTCCATGTCGCCGAGGTGGTCCTCGTCACCGAGAATGTCGGAAAGGATAGCGTATTTGTCGCTGTTCTCGTCCGTAATCAGGCCCATGGCGATGCCAGAGACCGGCTTCTTCATCTTCACGCCGCAGTCGAGCAGGGCGAGGGTGCCGGCGCAGACAGTGGCCATGGAGGAGCTGCCGTTGGATTCCAGGATGTCGGAGACGATGCGGACCGTGTAGGGGAAAGAGAGATCGTCGAAGGGGATCATCGGGGCGAGGGCGCGTTTGGCGAGGTTGCCGTGGCCGATTTCGCGGCGGCCGGTGCTGCCGATGCGCTTCACTTCACCCACGCTGTAGGGCGGGAAGTTGTAGTGCAGCATAAAACGGCTGGAACCTTCCACCACAGCGCCGTCGATGGTCTGCTCGTCGAGCTTGGTGCCGAGCGTGCAAGTGGCGAGGGCCTGTGTTTCGCCACGGGTGAAGATGGCGGAACCGTGGGCGGAGGGCAGGTAGCCGGTCTCGATCCAGATGGGACGGATGTCTTCCGTGCCACGGCCGTCAAGACGGATACGTTCGTCAAGAATCATATTGCGCATGGCGTGCCACTGGATTTTGTCGTAATAGCGCTTCACCATCACCTCTTTTTCCGGACGCTCCTCCTCAGGGATGGTTTCCATAAAGTCTGCCAAAATCTGGTCGAAGTCGGCGTTGCGTTCTTGCTTGCCCTTGAAGGACTTGGCGACGGCATAGACCTTGTCGTAAGTCTCCTTTTGGATGCGTTCGCGAATCTCTTCGTCGTCGGTTTCGTGGCAGTACTCGCGTTTCGGGAAGGCGGTGGGAACCTTGGCGGCCAGGTCGAGTTGGGCCTGGCACTGCACCTTGATGGCGTCCTTGGCGAAGTTCAGGGCGGCGACCATGTCCTCTTCGGAGATCTCCTTCATCTCACCCTCAACCATCATGATGTTGTCCATGGAGGCAGCGACGATCATGTCGATGTCGGAATTCTCCATCTGCTCCACAGTGGGGTTGACGATGAAGTTGCCATCCACACGGCCCACGCGCACCTCGGAGATGGGGCACTCGAAGGGGATGTTGGAGACTGCAATGGCGGAAGAGGCGGCCAGACATGCCAGACAGTCGGGCAGCTGGTTCTTGTCGCCGGAGATCAACGTCACAATGACTTGCGTCTCGGCGTGGAAGTTTGCCGGGAAGAGGGGACGGATGGCGCGGTCCACAAGACGCGCGATGAGGATTTCATATTCGGAGGGACGGGCCTCGCGTCTGAAAAAGCCACCCGGGATGCGACCCAGGGAGCCGTATTTTTCTTGGTATTCGACCTGAAGGGGCATGAAATCGGTGCCCTCAACGGCCTCTTTCTTGCAACACACGGTGGCAAGAATCATGGTGTTGCCCATCTTGACCACTGCGGCGCCGTCGGCCTGTTTCGCCAACTTGCCGGTTTCAATAGTCACAATGCGGCCATCACCCAAATCAAAAGATGTGTTTATTCCTAACATGGTGATTCTGAGTTAAATAAATGTTGATACTTGGTAAGTGGAGTACAAAGCAAAATCAAAAAAGGCAATTGTGAAAATTGCCTTTTTGATATAAGACGACTCGGAAAATTACTTTCTGAGACCTAACTTCTTAATAAGTGCTCTGTAGCGCTCGATGTCTTGTTTCTTGAGGTATTCGAGCATTTTTTTTCTCTTGCCGACGAGGTTGATGAGGGCGCGTTTGGTCACGCGGTCGCCACCGTTGGCCTTGACGTGCTCGGTCAGGTGCTTGATACGGTGGGTGAAGAGGGCGACTTGTGCCTCGGGGGAGCCAGTGTCGGTAGCGCTCTTACCATACTGCTCGAAAATTTCTTTTTTTACTTCTGTCGTTAAATACATAATAAGCGTCTAATTTTTAATGTTTTTTCCTTATTTTTTTCCGGCGGCAAAAATACATTTTTTTCTTGATAGTTTCATTGATTGGAAAAAAAAACTATTTTTGCGCCTTAATTCAAAAAAAAGAGCTTGATGGCGAAATTAGCGATAGTCATTCTCAACTGGAACGGAAAGCGTTTTTTGGAGCAGTTCCTGCCAGTTTTGGAACAATACCTACCCGATTATGCGGAGATTGTCGTGGCGGACAATGCCTCCTCCGACGGGTCCGTGGCTTTCCTGAGAGAGAACCATCCGTCCGTCCGTCTTTTGGAACACTCGGAGAACGAGGGCTTTGCAAGGGGGTACAATCATGCCTTCGAGCATGTTGATGCCCAGTATTACTGTTTGCTCAACTCCGACATCGAGGTGACGCCGCACTGGGTGGAGCCCATCATCGAGCAGATGGACGCCGATGAGCGCATCGCGGCGGTGCAGCCCAAGCTCCTCTCCTACTACCATCGCGACCATTTCGAGTACGCGGGCGCAAGCGGCGGTTTCGTGGACAAATACGGCTATCCTTTCTGCCGCGGTCGTGTTTTCAGCCATGTGGAGGATGACCATGGACAATACGATGATGTGGCGGACATCTTCTGGGCCAGCGGCGCCGCACTCTTCGTGCGCAGCGACGTTTTTCGCGCCATGGGCGGCCTCGACGCCGACTTCTTCGCCCACATGGAGGAAATCGACTTCTGCTGGCGCATCAAGAACGCCGGCTATAAGATAAAGGTCAACCCCCAATCGGTCGTGTACCACATTGGCGGCGGCACCCTCCCCAAGAACAACTCCTTCAAGACCTACCTCAACTTCCGCAACAACCTCTATCTCCTGCTCAAGAATCTTCCAGAAGAACGCATCGCCAAAACCTTGACAGTCAAGTTTTTCCTTGACCAAGTGGCCGCCGTCTTCTTCCTGTTGCAGGGCCATTTCAAGGATTTCATAGCTGTCTATAAAGCCATGATCCACTTCTATTCCAACTACAAGAAGTGCAAGGCCAAGCGTAACACCATGCCTAAGCTCGCATTCACGGACACCTATCCCAAGTCGGTGGTGTTCCTGCATTATTTCAAACGCAAAAAAATATTTGACGGGAAATCATTCTCCTAAACGTACCTCATCATGGAACTTTTCAACCATATTTATGACATCATGCTGATTGTGATGACCGTTTTGGGTGTGATTGTATTCATCCTTTTACAATTCATCACTCCGGCATACGGAATGACCTTCAACAACCGCTGGGGACCGTCGATCCGAAGCAATTTGGGATGGTTCATCATGGAGGCGCCTGTCTTCTTCTCGATGTTCATCCTGTACTTCATCTCTCTCTATTACCACATCCGGCCCTTCAATCTCGTCACTTTCGTGATGTTCATCTTCTTTGAATTTCACTATTTCCAGCGATCGTTCATCTTCCCGTTGCTGATGCGCGGGCAGAGCAAGATGCCGCTGTCCATCATTCTCACAGGTTTCACGTTCAACACGTTCAATGCCATCATGCAGGGCGGCTGGCTCTTCTTTTTCGCGCCCATGAGTGCCTATCCCATTTCGTGGTTCTGGTCGCCGCAATTCATCATCGGCACCTGCATCTTCCTCTTCGGCATGGTGGTTAACATCTATGCCGACCGTGTGATTCGCGAGCTGCGCAAGAACGACATGGACAACAATTACTATCTGCCCGACGGGTGGATGTTCCGCCGCATTAACTCCGCCAACTACCTCGGCGAGATCCTCGAGTGGCTTGGCTTTGCCATCCTCACGTGGTCTGTGCCCGGACTGGTGTTCCTCATCTGGACGTTTGCCAATATTGTGCCCCGCTCCAAAGCCGTTTACGAACGCTATACCCAGTTTTTCGGCGAGGAGTTCACCACCCAGAAACGGTACAAGATTTTCCCTGGCATTTATTGATAATTGTATTTTTTTGAAAGACTGTATATGCGGAAACTACTCATCATATTGTGTCTTGCCGCCCCCTTGTTGGTCTGTTGCGACATGTACAACCACCCGACCATCCCGAATGCGAAGGTCGATTTTATCGTTTATCCCAACGATGTGATGTACTATCGTCTTAACACATACGGCGGTTACGAGTATTTCACGGGCGGTGTCAACGGCATTGTGGTCTATCGTCTTGACGAATGGACTTTCATGGCCTATGACCGTGCGTGTTCTTACGACTGGGAGGATCATGAGTCGTGGCTTTGGGTAGCCCCCGACGGCTTGCGGCTTGTGGACTCGCTGTGTGGCTCCACCTTCAACATCCTTGACGGCAACGTGTTAGGTGGCCCGGCCATCTATCCGGCCCGCCGCTACGCCACCCGCTTCGATGGCGCGCGCCTCCGCATCTACTCCTAAAAGTTTCCTTACATTTCCGGCAGCATCTCGCAAATCAGCTTCACCATCTTGGGCTCGGCACTGTTGGCAGCGGCCAGCACCTCCTCGTGAGAGGTCTCTGCCAACTGGCCCACGACTCCCAGGTCGGTGATGACCGAAAGGGCGAAGATTTCCATGCCTCGGTGGTGTGCCGCGATGGCCTCGGGAACGGTGGACATGCCCACGGCGTCGGCACCGAGAATCCAATAGGCCCGATATTCTGCCGGCGTTTCAAAACAGGGACCCGAGACACCCATATAGACGCCCTCCTGCAAATGGATGTTGTTTTCGGCGGCCTTCTGGTGCGCCAACTTGATGAGTCGCTTGGAATAGACCTCATTCATATTCGGGAAGCGGGGTCCGAGCTCGTCATCATTGGGGCCTAACAGCGGGTTTGTGCCGAAGAAGTTGATGTGGTCGCGAATGATCATGATGTCACCCACCTTGAAAGTCGGATTCATGCCGCCTGCCGCGTTGGAGAGGATGATGGTCTTGACACCAATGCCACAGAACACCTGCTGCGGGTAGGTCACCACCTCCATCGGGTAGCCTTCATAGTAGTGGAAACGTCCGTTCAGCACGACCACCTCCACACCGTTCAGCCGTCCGAAAATCAGCGTGCCCTTGTGCCCTTTCACCGTGGAAACGGGGAAGTTGGGAATCTCCTTGTAGGGGAGTTCGTCCACGATATCCAATGACTTGGTCAATCCACCGAGTCCGGAGCCTAAGACGATGCCCACTTTTGGATTGATGGTTTTGCGATTGTTCAGATATTCAACGGTTTCAAGGATCTGTTGTTTGGTCTCCTGTAACATAGTTTTCGATAATATGGTTAAACTCTATTTTTTCGTTTTCCGTTAAAAAGTCCACTTCGATGGGGACGATGAATACGGGCAGCAAAGATACATCTTTTTGAAGATTTTCGGACTGCAGTCTCATCCAATCTTTCTCGGTGGTGAAGAGCACTTTGGAAGCGGATCCCTTCTCGGTTAATGTTTTTCGTAATTCTTTAATCTCAAGTGTATTGTAGTTATGATGGTCGGGATATTTGATATGCCGGATGCAGCGGTAGTGCTGCCGCAGGTATTCTTCGAGGGGCTGCGGGCGTGCGATGCCGGAGAGCAGCACCACATCGGCGGTGCGAGGGTCGATGTTGGCGGCGGGAGCTGTCACGGGTTCGGGCGTGCCGTAGTGGTAGCATGTGAAGAAGAGGGGCTGGCTGTCGCGCAGGCCAAGGTCGCGGCGCCACTGGTCACGGTCCACCTGCTCGTCGGGGAGGTCCGTCTTGGTGACGAGCACCAGATCTGCGGCGGCCACGGCATCGGGAAACTCGCGCAGCCGTCCGGCAGGCATCGGGTAGTCGCGGAAATAGGGGCGGTGATACTCCGTGAGCACCATCTTCACCGAGGGGGTGAAGGAGAGGTGCTGGTAGGCATCGTCCATCACGACCACTTGGATGCCGGGGTCGTACTCTATCAGCTTGCGGATGCCGTGCTCGCGGTCGCCGTCCACGGCGATGGGCAGCTGCGGGAAGCGCTTGTGCAGCAGCAGGGGCTCGTCGCCGATGAGCTTCGCGGAGAGAGTCCCGTCGGGCGCTGTGTTGGCGAGCACAAAGCCTTTGCTTTTGCGGCCATAGCCTCGACTGAGCATGGCCACATGACGCTGTTGCGCCAGCAAGTGGATCAAGTAACTGGCGTGCGGGGTTTTGCCCGTGCCCCCGATGGCGATGTTGCCCACGCAGATGGTGGGGACGGAGGCCTTGTAGGAGCGGAACACGCCACGCCGGTAGAGACGGCGGCGCAGTCGCGCCAGCTGTCCGAAGAGCCACCCGAGTGGCATGAGGAGATGCCGTATCTTAAAGGGCCGGCTCATGGTCGGCGGGATTGGGGTTTGCGTTTCCGTCGGCACGCTGCTCGCGCCGTTCCTGCGCCTTCTGGGCTTGCGCGCTCTCGTAGGCTTCGTAGCTCTTGATGATTTTGGTGACCAGATGGTGGCGCACCACGTCCTTCTCGTCCATGAAGATGAAGTCAATGCCGGGAATCTTGCCCAAAATGCGGTTAGCTTGCAGGAGGCCTGACTGTTGGTGCTTTGGGAGGTCTATCTGGGTGATGTCGCCCGTGATGAAGAACTTGGCATTTTTGCCCATACGGGTGAGGAACATCTTGAGCTGGGCGGCGGTGGCGTTTTGAGCCTCGTCGAGGATGACGTATGCATTGTCGAGGGTGCGTCCGCGCATGAAGGCGAGGGGCGCGATTTCGATGACCTTGTCTTCCATGTAGGAAACGAGCTTCTGCATGGGCATCATGTCCCAAAGGGCGTCATAGAGCGGCTGGAGGTAGGGGTCGAGCTTGTCGCGCAGGTCGCCGGGCAGGAAGCCGAGGTTCTCGCCGGCCTCGACGGCGGGGCGGGTGAGGATGATACGGCGGATATGCTTGTTCTTGAGGGCGCGCACGGCGAGGGCCACGGCCGTGTAGGTCTTGCCCGTGCCGGCGGGGCCGATGACAAAGACCATGTCGTTCTTGTCAGCACTCTCCACAAGCCGCTTCTGGTTGGGTGTGATGGCGCGCACAGCCTTGCCCTCGCGGCCGTGGACGAGCACGTCGCCAGTAGTGCGCAGGCGATAAAAGCTGTCGTCTTCCTGGGAGGTGATGTTGAGGATGTCAGTCTCAGTGAGCCTGCCAAACTCCTCGATGTGCTGTTCGAGGAGATGGATGCGCTCCGCAAAGCGTTCCACCTCGCTGTCCTCGCCGGAGCACTTGAGTTCGTTGCCCCGCGCGATGATTTTGAGTTTGGGGAAGATGTGCGTCAACAGGTCAATGTTGGTATTTTGTCGGCCGTAGAGTGCGACGACAATGTCAGGGTCTATCGTGATAATTTTTTCCATTGTTATTCAATAACGAGATAGTCGAGTGGGTTGATGGGGAAGCCGTTGTACCACAGTTCGAAGTGGAGGTGCGGGGTGTTGCCTTCGCCGGAGCCGGTGTTGCCGATGGCGGCGATGGGGTCGCCGGCCTTGACGCGGGCGCCGGGCTGCTTGAGGAGCGCGGCGTTGCGCTTATATACAGAGATGAGGTTGCCGGGGTGCTGCACGATGATGACATAGCCGTCGGTGGCGCTGTAGTGGGCGGCGATGACCACCCCGTCGGCGATGCAGGCGACCACGGAGTTGCGCGCAGAGGCAATGTCGATGCCATAGTGGTTCTTCGAGGCATCGAAGGGACGGGTTACGGCACCGATGGAGGGCGGATAGATGGAGAGCGTCGAGATCTTGGCCTGGCTGAGTCCGGGCGTGTTGCCCTGCGAGGCGTTGTCCTCGCTGATGCGCCCCAGGATGAGGTCGGCCTGCTCCTCCATCTCTTCGGCTTCGGCCATGCGCTTTTTGTCGCGGATGGTGGTGTGCGTGTTGGGCGTGTTCTCGGCACTCTCTTTCGTCTCCTCCATGGTGGGGGCGTTGCCCTCGATCATCGTGGTGAAGTTGTCGATAAAGGCCTGGTTGTATTCCACAAGTCGCTCCAACGAATCCACGCGGGCAGCGGTCTGCTTGTAAAGCTTGTAGTCCTTTTGGTCGGTGTAGCCCGGGATGTAGAGGCGTAGCGGCGTGAAGGCAATGAGCAGTGAGGTCAGCAGGATGATGACAAACGCGGCGATGACGGCCACCACGAAGATGCGCTGGATGGTGATTCGGCGGATGACGAACTCCTGCTCGTGCGTGTCCTCATTGGAGAACACGAGCCGGTAGCGGGTTTTCCACTCGCTCTTCACCTTGTTCCAAATCGATTTTACCTTCTCGAACTTTCCCATCTGCGGTTTTTATATACAGGCGGCAAAAATACAAAAAAAAGGGAATAGGCATGAAGGTTAAGAATCCAAGGATGTCCCCGGTTTGTGACCATATCCCCTAATTTTGTATTTTTGCGCCCTCAAAAACGACTGCTATGGAAGAGACAAAAAAATATGTGCGTCCCTCGTGGGATGAGTATTTCATGGAAATCGCCGACACGGTGAGTAAGCGTGCCACCTGCGACCGCGGGCGTAGCGGCTGTGTCATCGTGCGCGACCGCCAGATTCTCGTCACCGGCTATGTGGGCTCCCCAAAGGGACTGCCTCACTGCGACGACGTGGGGCACCAGCTCAAACGCACGGTTCATGAGGACGGCACTGTGACGCAACACTGCGTGCGCACCGTCCATGCCGAGCAGAACGCCATCTGCCAGGCCGCCAAGTTAGGCATCGCCCTCAACGGCGCCACCCTCTACTGCCGGATGACACCCTGCCGTGTCTGCGCCATGCTCATCATCAACTGCGGCATCACGCGCGTGGTGTGCGCCCAAAAGTACCACGCCGGCGCCGAATCCGAGGAGATGTTCGCCAAGGCCGGCGTACAAATCGAGTTTTTTTCCGACGAAGTGGTCCAATACAGCAACCAATAAAACCATAAAACATGTCCACCTTTCTTTGGGAGTCCATTGCCTTTGGACCCATCCACAGCCGCCGACTGGGACATTCTCTCGGCATCAACCTTCTGCCAATCGATGTCAAGATCTGTTCCTTCAACTGCCTCTACTGCGAGTGCGGATGGACTTTGGAGAAAAGCTTGACCGCCCGTGAATACTACCCTGTGGAGGAAGTGTTGCAAGCTATTGAATACAAGCTTATAAGATGCAGGGACAACAATGTTCCCGTTGACAGCATCACCTTCTCCGGCAACGGGGAGCCCACCCTTCATCCGCATTTCGACAAAATCATCGATAGACTCATTCCCCTGCGCGACCAATACTATCCCAATGCCGTGATCTCCTGCCTCTCCAATGCCACGCAGCTGACACGCCCCGAGGTGCGTGCCGCCCTCCAGCGCATCGAGAACCCGTTGCTGAAGCTTGATGCCGGCACCCAAGAGATGCTCGATACGATCAACGCACCCATTGTGCCCGTTGATATCGAGGAGATTGTAGAACATCTCGAATCCTTTAACGGCAACCTCATCATCCAATCCATGTTCCTCAGCGGTGAAAAGGAGGGCGTACCCTTCGACAACAGCGAGGATCCCAATTTCTCGCAATGGCTTCAGCGTGTGGTGGACATCCGCCCCCGCAAAGTGATGGTATATTCCCTCGACCGTGAGACACCTGCCCTGCAACTCCATAAATTCGACAAGGAGAAACTCGAGGTGATCGCCGAAAAAGTCAGGGCCAAAGGGATCACGACGGAAACGTATTGATACGTTTTCACAAAAGATGGCTCCTCTTTCCGAGAGGAGAGGAATGTGCGCGTATGCAAATTCCGTCCAATAGCTACAAATTGCAAATTCATAGTCTCTTGACACTTGAGTCTATTCCCTTTTTTTGTATTTTTGCGCGTTTTTAGAAAATGGTAAATTATGTTCACTGGGATTATTGAGAAAACAGGTAAAATTATTGATATAAAGAAAGATAGAACAAACTACGATTTCACACTCGAGGTTGATTTTGCGGACGAGCTGTCGATAGACCAGAGCATGGCGCACGACGGGTGTTGCCTTACGGTGGTCAAATTGGACAAGGAGAAGAAACAGTATGTGGTCACGGCCATGGAGGAAACCATGTTGAAGACCAATCTGGGTACTTGGAAAGTGGGTGATGAGGTGAACTTGGAGCGCAGCATGCGCATGGACGGTCGCTTCGACGGTCACATCGTGCAAGGGCATGTGGACCAGACCGCCACCTGCGAGAAGGTGGTCGATGAGAATGGCAGCTGGCGTTATTATTTCACCTACGATGCCTCGAAAAACAACTTCACCGTACCGAAAGGCTCCATTTCCGTCAATGGAGTGAGCCTGACGGTGGTGGACTCCGAGAAGGGACGTTTTTCCGTGGCCATCATCCCGTACACCCACAAGGTTACCAATTTCCACAATTTCAGGCCCGGCACCGTGGTCAATATCGAATTCGATGTGTTCGGCAAATATGTCCAGCATCTTATCGAAGAATATTTTGCACAACAGCAAAAATAAAAAAGCCAAAACGCCGTTATATTTTTTCTTTAGTTTGGCACGAATAACGACAATTTTTTGAATTTGAAACAGAAAACACACATAACCAATATATTGGCTCTTATGCTCCTCGTCATTGCGATGATAGGGGTGACGGGGTGTTCCACCTCCAAGAACACCGCCATCAACAGGGCATACCACAACGTCACTTGCAAGTACAATGTGCTTTGGAACGGCCAGCAGGCCTTCAAGTCGGCAGAAACGGAGTTGAACAAGTTGTCGAAGGACAACTACACCACCATTCTGCCCGTTTACTATTATCCGGCCAAAAGCGACTTGGGTCCCGCACTGTCTCACTTGGACCGCACCATCGAGAAGTCTTCCAAGGCCATTTACAAGCATTCTATGCTCTTCAAAGGCAAGGAGTATGTGAAGACCATCGATGACGCCTACCTGATCATGGGCAAGTCCTATTTTTACAAGCAGGACTATGTGCAGGCGCAGCGTGTGTTTTCCTATATCACCCATAACTTCCCGAAGTCGAACACCTACAATGAGGCGGCGGTCATGTTGGCGCGCACGGCTCTGCGCCAGAACTACTTCTCTTCGGCTGACGAGCAGCTGGAGAATCTCCACTATCTGGCCACCAGCAAGAAGAACAAGAAGTTCAACGTCCTCTTCAACGCCGCCAAGGCCGAATATCACCTCACCGCTCCCGACGGCGACCGTCAGGAGGCCATCGATTACCTCAACAACGCCATCGAAGCTCATCCGAAGCGTGAGTTCAAGGCCCGTCTGAACCTCATCCTCGGGCAACTGTACGAGCAGATGAACCAGCAGGCCGAAGCCCAGAAGCGCTTTGAGCAGGTGATCAAGAAGTCCTCCAACTACGAGATGGTCTTCAGCGCCCAAATGCACTTGGCCTCCAACTACGATGGCAGTCCCTCCGCGCGGAATGCCATTACGAAACAGTTCAAGAAGATGCTTGCGGAGGAAAAAAACGAGGATTTCAAGGACCAGATTTTTTACGCCTACTCTGAAATCGCCCGCATTGACGAAAACGACACCCTGCGCAAGAACTATCTCGCCAAGTCGGTGGCCACCTCGACCACGAACAACTATCAGCGCACTTTCTCCAGCCTTACACTCGCAGATCTTTATTTCAACGAGAACGAATATCGCAAGGCGCAGGCTTACTACGACACTGCTGCTCTCAGCATCCCCAAAAATTATCCGGACTACGACCATGTGATCCAAAAGTCGAGAGTGCTCAAGGATTTGGTGGACAAGCTTGACGAAATCGACCTTCAGGACAGCCTGCAGCGTATTGCCAAGATGTCGGACAGCCAGCGCAAGGCGTGGGTCCAGAAGATGATTGCCGACTATACGGAGGCGGAGCGCAAGGCCGCCGCCGAGGAGGCGGAACGTATGCTGGCCATGCAGAATGCGGCCTCCTACACCAATATCAACACCACCTCTTCCAACGGCAAGTGGTATTTCTACAATCAGTCGTTGGTGACATCCGGACAGCAGGACTTCTACCGCCGTTGGGGCAACCGTAAGTTGGAGGACAACTGGTTTATCAGCAACAAGCAACAGATCTCCTTCGACGACATGGCCCTCATGAACGACCCGAGTCTGGCACCAGACTCGGTTGAATATGATGACGACGGCAACCCCATTCCCAAGCGCGAGACCGACCCCAAGAAGGAGGCCTACTACCTGCAGGACCTGCCGATGACCCCCGGGGCCATAGACTCTTCCAACGCCATCATCGCCAAGAATCTGTATGAGGCAGGTTATATTTACCGTGACCTGCTCCATGACATTCCTCGCGCCTGCGCCTCTTTCGAGTCCCTTCTGCAGCGGTTCCCGGATGGCGAATACACGCTGCCCGCAACGTATCTGCTCTATACCCTTTACCAAGGGGTGGATCAGGTGAAGTCGGACCACTACAAGGATATTTTGCTCACCAAGTATGCGAATACCGACTATGCCAAGCTGATCAAGGATCCTCACTATTATGAACGTTTGGCCGAAGAGCAGAAGACGTTGGAACGCCAATACGAGAATGTCTATGCCCAATTTAACAACAAGCAGTGGGGTGCTGTTGTGCAGGCAGCCGATGCCGCCATTCCCCAATGCACCGATCCTGTCTTAAAGTCCAAATACACCTACTTGCGCACGGTCGCTGCTGGGCAGGTGTTCAACGAGGACACCCTCATCAAGGGGCTGCAGCGCATCATCAGTGAATTCCCGACCACGGAGGTGGCCGACTTGGCCCGCACCTATCTTTCCATTTTCGATGCCCAGAAGCTCGCCTCCCTCAATCCCGTGCCCGCTGCCGACTCCGCTGCCAGTGCGCAGAAGGGTCTCCAAGGCGCCACAGTGCCCAAGACACCTTCAAACCCGTTCAACTACAATGCTGATGAGATGCACTATATCATTCTGTTGGTCACCACTGCCGATCTCCCCGTGCAGACTGTGAAGCAGAATGTGGCCACTTTCAACCAGACCTATTTCAGCTTGCAGCGGTTCAATGTCAACAGCTTTTACGTGAACAACACCCAGCAGATGGTGACAATCGCGAAATTCACCAATGCCGAGTTGGCCATGAACTACTATAACCTTCTCGTCAAGGACGAGATGTTCAGTGCGGACATTAACAGAAAAACCATTATACCTTACGCCATTTCCGCCGTCAACTACACCTCTTTCTACAACAACAAGGAGGGACGTGTCTTTTACGACGACTTTTTCAAAGAGCATTATCTTCAAGAGCCTTAATTTAAAACCGACTTAAAAAAATAACAATAACGAAATTTTGATATTATGAAAGAAATTGATACTCGTGAAACTGGCGTTATCAACGTCATTGCGCAAGGCACCCAAGTAGAGGGAAGCATCATCACCAACGGCGACTGTCGCATTGACGGTGTGGTAAAAGGGAATCTCACCTCCAAGGCCAAGATCATCATTGGCCGCAGCGGCAAGGTGGACGGCAATGTCACCTGTTCCAATGTTGAGATTGAAGGCACCATCCGTGCGGAAAGTTTGAATGTCAGCGATTTGGTTTTCCTCAAGGCAACTGCCAATGTGGTCGGCAATATCAGTGCCGGCAAAATTGCCATCGAACCGGGTGCAGAATTCTCCGGCAACTGCAAGATGAACAACCAGCGCGCCGCTGCCGCCGCCGCTCCGCAACCCGAAAAAAGATAGTTCGGACATCCGATGTCCTCCAAGAGAGCATCTAACGGTCGCGCCCTCCATAGTTACGCCTACTATTCCAATATGGGGATAGAGATGGGCGTGATTATTGCTGCCGGCGTGTTTGGTGGCATAAAGCTGGATGAGAAGCTGAATTGCTCGCCAGCCTTCACGGTCATCCTGTCGTTGGCTGCGGTGGCCATTGCCATGTATGTGATGATCAAATCGGTGCTTCATTCCAAAAACGAAAAAAAAGATGAGCCAAAAGATACCCATTAGAAAGTTCTCCTTCCGCATTATTATTTTCTCCGTGGTCATCGCCGGCCTCACGGTGCTGTTCCAATGGCTGTTTCCGCAACTCGCCTCACCCGCCCTGCCGTTTATCGTGCTCTTCTTCTTTGTCATCACGCTTTTCACGATGTTTGTTGTCATGCGCGACGACCAAGGCAAGGAGGGCAAGCGATTTGTCTCCAACTATCTGCTGTCGCGTGTTGTGAAACTTCTCTCCTGCCTGCTTTTCCTTTTGCTCTACCTGTTCCTCAATAGGGCCGATGCCATACGTTTTGCCATTGCGTTCCTCGTCATATATTTCCTCTATTCCATCTTTGAGGTGGTCCTGTTGCGCATGGAGAACAAGGAAATCCAGACAAAACCAACGACAGAAACAAAAAACAATCCCCAATGAATACATCCCGTAAAATAAAAGACGCCCTTTATTATATAGGAGCTTCCGACCGTCGGCTGGCCCAATTTGAGAACATGATGCCCGTGCCTCGCGGTGTCTCTTACAACTCATACGTTTTGTTGGACGAGAAGACCGCCCTGCTCGACACGGCGGACAATGCCGTGGGCGCGCAGTTCTTGGAGAATCTGCAGTGTACGCTCGCCGGACGCCCGCTGGACTATATCGTCATCCATCATGTGGAGCCTGACCATCTGGCCCTTTTGGAGGAGGTTCTGTTGCGCCATCCGCAGGCTGTCGTGGTCTGCAGCGCCATGGCCGGCAAGTTCATCCAGCAGTTTTTCTCGCACGGTCTCCAAGTCAACATCCAGACGGTGAAGGAGGGCGACACCCTCAACACGGGCCGACACACGCTCACCTTTGTCACTGCGCAGATGGTACACTGGCCCGAAGTGGTCGTCTCATATGAGTCTGAGTACGGCATTCTCTTCTCCGCCGACGCTTTCGGCACGTTCGGGGCTCTTGGCGGCAACCTCTATGCCGATGAGGTAAACTTCGATCGCGACTGGATCGACGAGGCTCGCCGCTACTACACCAACATCGTGGGCAAATATGGCATTCAGGTGCAGACTTTGCTCAAGAAAGCTGCCAATCTTGACATCAAGATGATCTGCCCGCTGCATGGTCCTGTTTGGCGCCAGGATATAGGCTACTTCATCGAAAAACATGACCTGTGGAGCCGTTATGAACCCGAACAGAAGGCCGCCGTTGTCATTTACGGATCGATGTACGGTCACACGGAGTCCGCCGCCACTGTCGTGGCTAACAAGTTGGGCGAAAAGGGCTTCAGAGATGTGCGTATGTATGATGTCGCTGCCACGCATGTCTCCTATTTGGTGTCGGAGACTTTCCGCTGCAGTCACATTGTGTTGGTGGCCCCCACCTACAACGGCGGTCTCTATCCTCCCATGGAAAACTATCTGCTGGATTTGAAGGCTCATTTTTTGCAGGGCCGAACCTTCGGCATTGTCGAGAATGGCACTTGGGCACCCGTGGCTGCCAAGGAGATTCAGAAGATATTCTCCGAGATGAAACCCAACACGATAGTGGAGCCCATCGTCACCCTCAAGTCCGCTATGAAGGAGGAACAGATGGGGCAAGTCGATCAGTTGGTGGAAGCATTGGGATAACAAAGTCAAAACTCAAAACAGGGTTAACGCAAGCGTTGTCCAATCGTTGAATCATGCATTTCCATCCCATCACTATTGCTGATCGCCCGATTTTCCTAAAATATTTTCAGGATGACCGTACCACTTGTGACTGGACCTTCGCCAATCTCTTTTGCTGGCAGGATCATTACAAGATGGAATGGGCGGAATGGGAGTCGTGGCTGATCATCCGTTGCCATCTCAATGGCGAACGCCGCATCGGCTATATGGTCATTGACATCGATGACTCGCATCCCTACAGCGAGATTGTACCTTTGCTGGCGCAGGAGGCGAACGCGCATGGACACCCCCTGATGCTCGTCAGCTTCAGTGAGCGCGAGTGCGGCCAGCTGCTGTCACAGTGCCCCGACTCCTTTGTGCTGGACCGCAATCGGGATTTGGAGGACTATGTCTATAGCCGCGCGGAACTGGCCGAGTTGCGTGGGCGAAAGTTTGCGCCCAAACGCAACCATGTCAACAAGTTCACGCGCCTGTATGACTATACTTACGGAGCTCTTACGCGTGCGGACTTTGACGAGTGCCTCCGTTTGGAGAGTGTATGGCGCGGGCAGCATGGTGATTCCTCCGACGGGCCTTCAGCCGAGCAGCAGGCCATCCGCCATGCCTTCGACCATTTCGAGGAACTGCAGCTTCTTGGCGGTGTCCTGCGCGTGGACGACAATATCGTGGCCTTCACGTATGGTTCCCGGCTCAACGACCACACTTTCTGTACACATGTGGAGAAGGCCGACACTTCATACGACGGTGCCTACGCCATGATCAACCACCTTTTTGCCCGGTATTTGCCGCCTCAATATACGCTCATCAACCGGGAAGAGGACTTGGGACTACCCGGCCTGCGCAAGTCCAAGCTCTCCTATATGCCCGTCAATATGGCTCCTAAGATCCTGGCTCTCCATCTGACATCCGACATGCGCGATATCCTCCATGTATGGCAAGTCTGCTTTGGTGACGAGGACTCTTTCGTACACAGCTTCCTTGCTCGCTATTATTTCCCTGACTGCGCTTTCGTGCGTCGCGACGGGGGACATGTCGTTTCCATGGCATTCGTGATCCCTTGTATCACGGAGTTGGGCCCCACTGCGTACTTGTACGGCATCGCCACACTGCCCGGGTATCGTGGCAAGGGACTTGCCCGCGAGGTGATTCACGAAGCCGTCGCGGCCGCCCGCAATTGCGGGTTCGCAGCCGCCATGCTCATCCCTGCCGATCCGGCATTGAAGCCATACTATCAGCAGTTTGGCTTTATCGACAGTGACATACCCGTCATCTTTACCAATGAACTGGACCTCGGTACCGGTGACGACACCAGAAATCGGGCCATGGTCGCACCTTTTTCGGAGGGCATCGCCTTGCCCGATGAGATTTCTTGCCTGGCCAGTTTGTAGAGAGTGTGTGCGGCACTGGATGCCGCAAACATAATAAGCGTTGGAATAGCCCGTCTTTGTTGTTTCTTCAGGTCAACTGCTATATCATTCCCTTTTTTTCAATCGACAGCCCGGGAGTGTGGATCCGGCTCTGAACCCTATTTTTTTTTTTTCGTACTTTTGCACCCTCGTATCCCAACTAAATATTTGGCATCATGTATAAAATCGTCAAGAAACAAGAACTCGGACAAGACACCTATTTGATTGAAGTTGAAGCCCCGAAGATCGCTTTGGCCGCCCTTCCCGGCCAGTTTGTCATCGTCAAGGCTGATGAACACGCCGAACGCATTCCCTTGACGGTGAGCGATGCCGATCTTCAGGACGGAACCATCGCTTTGGTGGTGAAAACCATAGGTTACTCCACTCGCAAGATGGTGACTTTTGAAGTGGGACAATCTTTCCAGGATGTGGTAGGTCCTCTTGGCCGGCCGTCGGAGTTTATACACCGGCCGATGGAGGAGCTTCGGAGATCGCGTTACTGTTTCATCGCGGGCGGTGTCGGCATCGCGCCGATATTCCCCTTGGTCAAGTGGATGGCACAGCATCGGTTGGAATGTGATGTCATCATCGGAGCCCGCACAAAATCATTGTTGTTCTATGTGGAGAAGTTGCGTGCCATAAATTCCAACCTGTACATTGCCACCGATGACGGCAGTGCGGGTTTCAAGGGAAATGTGACAGACATGTTGGGACATTTGGTGGAACAGGAGGGACGTCATTATGACGAGATCACGGCCATCGGTCCGATGATCATGATGAAGTTCGTGGCCCGCAAGGCCGCAGCTCTGAACATCCCTTGCGTGGCCAGCCTCAACGCCTTGATGGTGGATGGCACGGGCATGTGCGGTGCCTGCCGCGTCAGCGTAGGCGGCGAAACCAAATTCACATGCGTCGATGGACCTGAGTTTGACGCCTCCTTGATTGATTTCGACGAGTGCATGCGCCGTCAGGCCATGTACGACCACATAGAGGAACACAAGCACAAAGATTGCCAGTGCTGGGAGACATCCCCCGTTGTGCCGGAATCTGCAAAAACCCAGGGCCGTGTGCCCGTGCGCGAGCAGCCCGCTGAACAACGCCGCCAGAACTTCGAGGAGGTCTGCTACGGCTACAACGAGCAGGAGGCCATGGCGGAAGCCAAGCGCTGCCTCAACTGCAAGAAGCCGCAGTGCGTCATGGGCTGTCCTGTGCAGATCAACATCCCCGCCTTCATCCACGCTGTGGCCGAGGGCGACTTTGCTGAGGCTGCGCGCATCATCAACGAGGATTCTGCCCTGCCGGCGGTCTGCGGACGCGTATGCCCGCAGGAGACGCAGTGCGAGGGCAAGTGCATACTCGGTCGCAAGGGCGACCCGGTGGCCATCGGGAAGTTGGAGCGCTTTGTGGGCGACTGGTCACGGGAGCACAAGCTCACTTTTGCCAAGCCGGCTTCCGACAACGGCCGCAAGGTGGCTGTCATCGGCAGCGGCCCGTCGGGACTCACTTGTGCCAAGGAACTGCGGATGAAGGGCTACAACGTCACCGTCTTCGAGGCCCTGCACGAGTTCGGCGGCGTCTTGGTGTACGGCATCCCCGAGTTCCGTCTTCCCAAGAAAAAGGTGGTCCGACCCGAAGTGGAGAATGTCGAGAAGCTGGGTGTGCGCTTTGAGAGCGATATTGTCATCGGGCGTACCGTGACGGTGGACGATCTGCTGACCAAGTGGGGTTACGATGCCATCTACTTGGGCACCGGTGCGGGATTCCCGAACTTTTTGGGCGTGGAGGGGGAGAACCTCTGCGGGGTGGTCTCCGCCAATGAGTTTTTGACACGAAACAATCTGCTGTTTTCTTATAAGGAGGGTTACGAGACCCCCAACTTCGTGGGGCGCCATGTGGTTGTGGTCGGTGGCGGAAACGTGGCCATGGATGCTGCGCGCACGGCCATACGCCTCGGTGCGGAGGTCTCCATCGTCTATCGCCGTTCCGAAGAGGAGTTGCCGGCGCGCGCCGAGGAGGTGCATCATGCCAAGGAGGAGGGCGTGCAGTTCAACCTGCTCTGCAACCCTGTGCGCATATTGGGTGACGAGAAGGGCTGGGTGCGCGGTATGACCTGCATCCGCATGGAGTTGGGCGAACCCGATGCTTCCGGCAGAAGACGTCCGGTGCCCATCCCGGGCTCTGAATTCACCCTTGACGCAGACATGGCCATCATAGCCGTGGGTACTTCCCCAAATCCGTTGGTGGCTTCCACCACGCAGGGATTGGACGTAAACCGCCATGGTTGCGTCACTGCCGATGAGCGGGGAAGGACCTCGCATCCGAAGATCTTCGCGGGTGGCGATATCGTGACCGGCGCGGCTACCGTCATCCTCGCCATGGGTGCCGGCAAAGAGGCCGCCAAGGCTATCGACGAGTATCTGATGGGATAGATTTGGCGGTGGTTGTGAGTCCAGTGATCAGTGAAGAGTGATCAGTGATCAGAAGTTGGGGGATGGCGATGGCATGGTGTGTGTGGTGCAGGCCGTAGGTCTGCAGGTGTCGGTAGCAAAGGCGGCACACAAGCCCACGCGCACGCCGTAGGTGTGCGGGCGCGGGTCGGGATTCCGCAGGCCACACGAATTCGCAAAGAAAATGTCACCTGCGAGAAACTGTGGAATTGATGGGCTATATGTTCGGTTCGGTCTCATCTTTTACGTGGCAAAAATGCGAAAAATTATCTTTGGTTGATTCATAGAATTTTGTGCCCGCTTTCATAACTTTCCTCGTTGAACTTATTCCCGGTTTTTTTGGGAAAAACAGGCCGACTGTAAAAAAAATTCTATCTTTGCCGCAACAAATCATCAGGACCATGAAAATCATTCCCCTTACGACCTTCCTTACCTTGCTTGCCTTGGTTTTATGTGGTTGCAAATCACAGGATTATGTTACGATTTGCTATAAACCGGGGACAGACAGGGTAGGGTATTGTATGAATATTCCATACACGAGACAAGTGTCGTATTTGCTTGGCGGTTCTGATCTATGTTATATTTTTGAATACAACCGGGATTCCATAACCTCATACTTGTTCATAGAATATGCGGATAATTCTTTTAATGGGTGGTGGCAGTTCCTAATAAACAACATGTTAGAAAAGTACGGTGAACAAGCTTACAAAATGGTTAATACAGACACTGCTCAGTATGTCGCAAGTTATCTAGTCGTAGATTCAACGGGCGTTTCTTTCCCTGTTTATCAATTACAAAGAAAAAACCGCATTTTCAATGAAAGTGGGCAATGGCTTGGAAATACGAGATTTAAGCTTCTTGATACCCTCTCAACTGTAAAAATAGATACCATTGTGTATGACGGGATTAGTAATGGACTTGCGTGGAAATGGTTTCATGTGTCATACGGGATAACTGTTGGATATGCAAATGTTCCCCTGAGCGAAAAATGCCATTTTGAAGATTGTATTTCATCCTTACATGTTTTACAACCTGATTTGATTGGAGGCGACAACTTTTGGAGAACTTATTTGGCAAATGAGAAAGGAAAAGGAAGACAATTGCCAAGAATAAGACTTAAGCAAATTCTTTTGAATAATCAGCCTCACATGATTTCACACCCTATAACAGCAGATTTTTAGCACTATTATCCCATCAAAAATCACCAATGCGTGCCACCCGCACATAAAATCCGCCACCGCCGAAGATTCCCACAGGGGACATCTTCCGCGCGGATCCGTGTGGTCCGCGGGAGCCTGACCCGCGCCCGCACACCTACGGCGTGCGTGTGTGCTTGTGTGCCGCCGTTGCTACCGAGCCCTGCAGACCTACGGCCTGCACCACGCATACCATGCCCGCGCCATCCCCCAACTTCTGATCACTGATCACTCTTCACTGCTCACTGCCCAGCTACAGATATGTATCCCCTAACGGGGATGACCGGTCGCACAGAACCTCCGCAACGCACTCCGTTGCCCATCCACCCTCTGATCACTGATCACTGCTCACTGATCACTCTTTACTAATTTTTCGCCGCCTGGCGGGCTCGGAGCTCCTTCTCCTGCAGCTTGCCCCAGTTGAAGACAAGGCCTAACTGTACGTTGGCGTTGGGCGTGTTCAGCAGGGAACGTTGAATGCTTTTTGAGTTGATGAAAGACAGGATGTTGTCCGTGGCTATGTACAGTTGCACCACGGCCATGTTGACGCCAAGTCCCAGCCCTATGTTGGCATAGCTTTTTTTCGCCATGGTATAGGTGGCACATACATCCAGAACTTTCCAGAAATTACCGTTCCATGCCACTGTGAACGAGGGCAGGAACTTATTATGGACTATACGGCCTTGAAACAGCGCGGAGAAGCGATGGCATTGGCCCACGTTGGCATACCCCTCCACCATGAAACGTCCGTTCAAGGCGGTGGTGTAGTGGTCCACTCCTTCGTGATGAAGCGGGAAGTAGGTGAGTAACTCCTCCTTGAAGCTCTCCGGGTCGTTGATGATCCTTTCGACATCCTCCGTGGAGAGTCCGGAGAACAGGAAGCTGCCGTCGTTGTAGTAGGTGCCCGCATCCTGCAGGGCGCTTTGGAAGCGGTTGCCATTCGTTTTCCAGCGAATGAAGCCCAGATCCAAGAGGGATGCCGCGATCCCGAACTGGTCGTTAATCCTGTATGTCAGACCCAAGTCCAAGGCGGCCCCGACATTTTTGAAGGCATCGGCGGCTTTGAATGAGCCAGGGTTGAATTCACCGTTGAATGCGGAATCGATGGAGTAGGGGATGGCGCACATCGCGGAAGCGTCCAAATTGTAGCAGAGGGACATGCTGTAGTCGTCAGGATCGGTGATGATGGTGGCAGAAGCATCTTTGACCCGCACGTTTGCCAACCCGAACAGCAATTTTGGTTTCACGCCAAGGTAAAGCCGGGGCGTCAGCTCGGTTTGCATGCCCAGGCCAATCTCGTGATAGGCGTTCAGGCCCACATACAGGTCTGGATGGGCGGCGTTCTCCTCGCCTGCAAAGTGCATGTTTCCATAAACGGGAAATGCGAACAGGTCCTGGTTGTACAGAAAGTTCTCGTCAAACCGAACTTTATAGCTGAAGGCAAAGCGAATTTTTTTTGTCGTGAAGCCGAAATCAACAAGGCTTAAGGCGACACTTGTGTTCAAGGTATTGCCTTTTCGAGCCAAATGGTTGACAAAATCATTCAGATAAATCGTGGTGATGGGACTCCCGGCGTTTTTCCCGAACAGCGTGTTATAATGAAAGCCCGTGTTGGAGGCGGCCACGTTCACGTTGCCAATGCCGATCATGCCCACATAATATCTATAGGGAATGAATGTCGATGGATTGTAGTTGGTCGAGTAAGGGTTCATCCGCATAAAATGCAGGGTGGCTCCATCTTGCGCGGAAACCGTCGCAAACAGTGAAAGGAACAAGATAAGGGTAAGTGTTCTTTTCATGACACGCTACAAATTAAAGGATGAATATTTGATACGGGCACCAATGTTGGCTTTGATGAATTGAGAGAAGTTCACTGTGACACCATGACCTTGGGTGTTGGCCGTGAATTTCAAAATCATCTTGTCCGCGGCGCTTATGGTCGCGATGTTTTCTTTCCGAATCTCCACATAGTATGCTTGTTGCACGACTGGCTGACCATCGTATGAGCCATGGATCTGCAAACCGTTCAAGTCGGGCACATAAACCTCGCCGGTTTCGCTGTTATAAAAAGCGATGTACGGGATTAAATCCACGGGAAGCGCGTTTGTGAAAGCAATTCGCAACAGAAGGCTTTCGATGGTGACGAAATCGAGGGTGTCAGCCAAATGGTGCAAGGCGTTGTCCATGGTGTCCTTGAAGATGGCATTGTCAATGGATATGTTGGTGGGGATCTCCGCATTGATTTTGAGATCCAAAGCGGTGTTTTCATTTATGGAAATGTCTCCTGCACTAAAGCCATTGGGGTTGAGGGTCAGATGACATTTGAGGCGCAAAGAGTCCACGTCAGATGTGAAGGAGACGGAAGGAATATGAGTCTCCGCTGCCAAGATGTACTCGGAAGATAAAGGAGAATTGAACGGGATATGGGCGGGGAGTAGCGGCGCTATGGTCCCGTTGGCTCTCACAAATGACAATTCGTCTAAAATCCCGTTGATGGCACACAGATTGTTTCTGCTGAACAGTCTCAAATGAATGTTGTTCACGCCGACCTGATCCAATTGGATGAGATCTTGCGGGATGTCGATAGGTGCGGACTCGTCAAGTGCGAAGGGAATCGCCCTGAACATGCCCACCACGTTTTTGATCGTGATATTCCTTGTCTCCACATGGCAACTGTAATGGATGGTGTCCAGTGGGATTGAGTTACCGACCAAGACGCTTGCGGAGAAGCTGACAAAGCCGGCGGCATCGGTTTCCATAATACAATTGCTCAAATCGATGATTTGCTGTTGTTGGAGGTCGCTCAAGTGCAAAACGATGGGATTGCCCTGCCCGTCAAGGATGTTTTCCGAAGAAAGTTCTGCGGAATAGGGGAAGGATTCTTCAATGTTGAAATACAGGGACAGGGTGCCGGTTTTGACTTCCACCCTCTTCAGGAAAAAATCCTGTGTGTTCAAACTGAACCGGGTGGCGCCGGAAATGCCAAAATCCGGCAGGTGCGGGACCTTGAATGCGCTCGTTTTGTCAATGGTCTGGTCGCCAATATGCAGCATGTCCTTTAAGGAGACGACATTTTTGATCTCTTCGTCAACACGGAATAGCAATGTCCCATCCTCGCCGACCTGCAGATATCTCACACTGTCCAAACGGTCAAGGAGCTCGCCTACGGAAAAGGAACCGTTGAACAGCGGTATTCCCCAATCCCCATCGGCCTCAATGTGCTGGATGTCAAAGTCAAAAAGCTTGTCATGGCAGGAATATGTCGTCATCAGACAGACAAACAACAGAAGCAGGATATGTTTTCGTTTCATTGTTGGGTTCGTATAGTACACAAGAAGCTGCAAAATTATAAAAAATAGTCATATAAACTCCATGTCCCCTTATCCTATATTTTTGTATTTTTGCGCCCACTTTACTATTATCTTGAATTCTTATGAAGAAAATTCTGATCACTGGCGGTGCCGGTTTTATAGGCTCTCATGTTGTGAGACTTTTTGTCAACAAATATCCTGATTATGAAATTTACAATCTTGACAAGCTGACCTACGCCGGCAATCTTGAGAACTTGACCGATGTGGACAGTATGCCCAACTACCATTTCATCAAGGGCGACATCGAAGACCAGGAGTTTGTTCAAAAGCTCTTTGAAGAATATCAATTTGACGGTGTCATCCATTTGGCCGCCGAGTCGCATGTGGACCGCTCCATCACCGACCCGATGAGTTTCATCCACACCAACGTGTTGGGCACCGTGCATTTGCTCAATGCCGCCAAGAACATTTGGCAAGGCAGTTTCGAGGGCAAGAAGTTCTACCAGATTTCCACCGACGAGGTCTATGGCGCTCTGGGCGATACAGGCAGTTTTACGGAGACTACCCCGTACAATCCGCACAGCCCCTATTCCGCCGCCAAGGCCAGCGCCGACCACTTTGTGCGCGCCTACCACGACACTTACGGCCTGCCCACCGTGATTTCCAATTGTTCCAACAACTATGGCCCCAACCAGTTTCCTGAAAAACTGATCCCCCTCTTTATTCATAACATCAAGAACAACAAGCCGCTGCCAGTCTATGGAAAAGGCATCAATGTGCGCGACTGGCTCTATGTGGAGGACCATGCCGAGGCCATCGACCTCATTTTCCACAAGGCACAGCCCGGTTCCACCTACAACATCGGCGGCAACAACGAGTGGCGCAACATCGACCTCATCAAGAAGCTGATTGAGATCATGGACCGCAAGTTGGGCCGTCCCGAAGGTGCCTCGCTGTCGCTCATCACCTACGTTGCCGACCGCGCGGGCCACGACCTTCGCTACGCCATCGACCCGACCAAGATCAAAAACGAGCTGGGCTGGAGCCCGAAGGTGAAATTTGACGAGGGTTTCGAAAAAACCGTGGATTGGTATCTCTCGCATGAGGAGTGGCTGGAACATGTCACCTCTGGCGCATACGTGGAGTACTACAGGAAGATGTACGAGGGACGATAGTCGGCCCCGATCCCACAACCTTGCAGGAACATGGTTTTCAGCTCGCTGACCTTCTTATTCCTATTCCTTCCCATTGTTGTATGCTTGTTGGCATTATGTCGGCGAGTGCCCTATCAGAACACACTTTTGTTCATCGCCAGCATCCTCTTTTATGCTTGGGGCGGTGTCAGCTACACGCTGATTCTCCTTGTATCCATTTTGGTAAACTACATTTGCGGTCTGCTCATCGCGCGACGACATCGGCGGACCTTCTGGTTAGTGTTAGCCGTCATCTTAGATTTGTCCGCACTGGCATTTTTCAAATACGCCAACTTTATAGTGGACAATTTCAACATCTTGGGTGGCGTGTTTGGCATGTCGCCAATCACTCTGCAGAACATAGTATTGCCTATCGGCATCTCCTTCTACACTTTCCAGAGCATCTCTTATTTGGTGGACGTATATCGGGGTCAGGTGCGGGCGCAGACTAACATCATCAAATTAGGCACCTACATCGCCCTGTTTCCGCAACTTATAGCCGGGCCCATTATCCGCTACCATGAAATCGAGCCGCAACTCTCAAATCGTGATTTCAGCTTCGGGAACATGTATGAGGGCATTCGCCGCTTCTGCATTGGGTTGGCACGTAAGGTTTTCATCGCAAACCAAATGGCCATCATTGTTGACGACATCTTCGTGCGTGCACCGGAAACCATGCCATGGTGGGCACTTTGGATCGGTGCCCTTTGCTACTCGCTGCAAATCTACCACGATTTCGCCGGCTATTCCGACATGGCCATCGGATTGGGACGTATGTTCGGGTTCCGATTCCCCGAGAACTTCAACTTCCCATATCTCGCCACTTCCATCCGCGAATTCTGGCGACGCTGGCACATCACCCTTTCGGCCTGGCTCAAAGATTACCTATACATCCCGTTGGGTGGGAACCGCAAGGGCGAGAAACGCACCTTCCTCAATCTCTACATCGTTTTCTTCCTCACGGGCCTTTGGCACGGGGCCAGCTGGAATTTTGTGGTTTGGGGCCTTCTTCATGGTTCCTTCATGGTGCTGGAGCGCATCGGCTTTGACCGCGTTATAGGCAAGTTTTTCAAGCCTGTGCAACATCTGTACGCGCTGCTGGTGGTGGTCATCGCATTAGTCATCTTCCGTGCCGACGGAATAATATACGCTTTGCACTATGTGCGGCAGATGTTCGTCTTCGTTAGCGGCTCCGGCAGCGGCCTGTTCCTGCAGCAATACTTCCAGCCTTCGTTCATCCTGTTTGCCATCATAGGCGTGGCCGGCTGCACCCCGCTGTTCGTCCGCTGCCATGAAGCCCTTCAGACAGCCATCGTTAGAGGCAACAAACCGCTATGGCACCTGCAGCACATCGGCACCATCGCCGCCATCGCCATCCTGTTGCTGACGGTAAGCAGCTTTTTAGTCGCCGGCAGTTACAATCCCTTCATCTATTTCCGATTCTAACCATGAAAGAGCGCCAGAATCCCTATATTATCCTCACCGTCATCCTGTTCGTATGCATGCTGGCATTTCCGGCCTTTCATCTGGTGTGCCATCGCAATCAGTCGACCAAAAGCCAACGGGAGAACAGGACCTTGGTTGCTTTTCCATCACCGAACCCTGCTCAGTTGGACAAATTCCCTGCCCAGTTCGATCTCTACTTCAATGACCATTTTCCTTTCAGAGACAAATTTTTAGATGCCTATTTCCTTTATTCCCAATACAATCACCAGTCGCCTACACCCGCCGTAATCATCGGGGAAGATGATTTCTTGTTTTGTGGCAAGGAAGAGAAAGAGCTCTATGAGGGAACCCTTGTGTTTACAGAGGAGCAGATGGGCCTTGTGGCGGACGAGCTGGCCCGACGTTTTGAAACTCTTCAGAAGATGGGCATCCGTTACTACATATTCCTCGCCCCAACTTCGTATGAGATTTATTCGGAATACCTGCCTCCTTGTTTGCAACGGACCTCGGAGACGGCTACCGAGAAATTCTGCCGGGTGATGCACGAGCGTGCGCCGAAGATCCCGCTCGCCTACCTCAAATCCACCCTCCTCAAACATAAAGGGGATACGCTACTGTATCGCAAGAACGACAATCATTGGAATTCGCTTGGCGCTTCGTATGGAGCTGAAAAAATCATGGAGACCCTCTCCAAAGACTTTCCCTTGCTGCCATTTTCTATAAAACAGGATTTCACCCTCATCCCTTACATCCGTAGTGACGGGAACCTGTACTCCTGGATATCCATACGTGGAAATTCCCCAAAATACCAAAAAGATTGGGAATATGCTGTTGTTTACACAGATACCGTTGATTTTGCTTCAGTAGAAGACACCGTACAGGACTTCATTCCAACTGAAAGGTTTGTCTATCCGCATGAATATGAGAAACAATTCCGCACCAACCGCACCAACCATCCGAAGATTCTGTTCATCCGCGACTCCTATTGCAACAATATCATTCCCTTTGTCACGCCATATTTCCATGAATCGCTCTTCATATTCGATGCATGGAAATACGGTGCCAATTATGACATTATCCGCCAAGTGAATCCCGATATTGTGGTGCTGATGATTTATGAACCGCATATCCGCAATATACTCAAGACATTATAATTCTAATGAAAATAAAACTCTCGAACATACGAATCCCCGTCGGCAGTAAGGACGGATTGGAGATTGCGATAAATCGGCAGTTCGGCATTCAAGTGGAAGATCTGCGTGGTCTCCGCATCCTGCGCCAGGCCATTGATGCCCGCAAGAAAAACCGCGTCATCTTCGATTACCAGGTGGGACTGACGCTTCCGGACAGATATAAGTATTTGTTGTCGGATGCCAATGTGACGGAGTGGCCTGAAAAGCCTGTGATGGAGTACCCTGCGTGGCAGGGCGAGCATCGTCCCGTTGTGGTAGGCTTCGGCCCGGCGGGCATGTTCGCCGCCCTCTACTTGGCGCGTTGCCAGGCGCGGCCCATCGTCATTGAGCGGGGCGCGCGCATCGAGGAACGCAAGCGGGCTGTGGAGATCTTTCTCCATGACAAGAAGCTGGACCCGAACTGCAACGTGCAGTTTGGCGAAGGCGGTGCCGGCACCTTCTCCGATGGCAAACTCAATACCAATGTCCATGGCGAGTACAACCGCTTTGTGCTGGAGGAGTTCTACAAACACGGGGCCGACGAGGATGTGCTCTATATGCAAAATCCGCATGTGGGCACCGACTACCTGGAACGTGTGGTCCGCAATATCCGCCTCGAAATCGAATCCTTGGGCGGTGAGTTCCACTTCAACACCACGTTTACCGACTTCCAGCAAAGCAATGGAGCCTTGCTGGTCACTTGCAACACGGGGGAGCGGTTCCTCACCCGGCATTTGCTCTTGGGCTTGGGACACTCCGCCCGCGACACCATCCGGCATCTCTACGACAGGGGGCTGGCCATGGAAGCCAAGGCTTTCTCCATGGGCGTGCGCATCGAGCACCAGCAGCGACGTGTCAACCGCATGCAATACGGGGAAGCGGCGCGCATTCTGCCACCTGCCTCCTACAAGGGGGTTGTTCACCTTGGCGACCGCGGGGTCTATACCTTCTGCATGTGTCCCGGCGGCACGGTGATGGCCTCCGCCAGCGAGGAGGGCACCATTGTCACCAACGGCATGAGTGAGCGTAGCCGCGACAAGGCCAATGCCAACAGTGCCCTGCTTGTCAGTGTGCATCCTGATGACTATCTCAAGGGAAGCCCCCTTGATGGGTTGGACTACCAAGAGCGGTACGAGCGTGCCGCTTTCGGGATTGCGGGCGACTACCGCGCCCCGGGCAACCTTGTGGGCGAATTTTTGGCCGGCAAGATTGCCGACCGCTATCGCAGTGTCAAGCCCTCCTATCCGCATGGGGTTTTCTTCTGCGATCTCGGCCGCTGCCTCCCCGACTATGTGGTTGATGCTTTGCGCCAAGCCATCCCGCAGCTGGACAGGAAGCTCAAAGGTTTCGCTGATCCCGACGCTGTGCTCACTGGCGTGGAGACTCGCTCGTCTTCTCCTGTGCGCATCCTGCGTGGCGAAAACAGGCAGTGCGGCATTCCCGGCATATATCCCATGGGCGAGGGTGCAGGCTACGCGGGTGGTATTGTCAGCGCCGCCATCGACGGCCTGAAAACCGCAGTGTCGATTGTGTCGATGTCTGAAATACAATGATCCTTTTTCCTTGTCCCTTTTTTTACTATCTTTGCTGCCGTTTTTGGAAAGTGGCAAAGATTTATGAGTGAGTTTGTTAGAGGTTTAAAAAAGGGATTTCCGATCTGTTTGGGTTACATTCCCGTCTCTTTCACCTTCGGGTTGATAGCTGTGAAAATGGGCTTTAATCCGTTGGAAGCCACCATTATATCGATGACCAACATGGCTTCGGCGGGACAGTTCGCTGGCATACGGCTCATTGAGGGGGGCGCGCCCTACATAGAGCTGGTCATCACCACTTTTGTCATCAATTTGCGCTATATGCTGATGTCGCTGTCGCTGTCGCAGAAGGTGGCCTCCGATATGCCCTTCTACAAGCGCGCCATCATGGCTTTTTGCATTACCGATGAGGTTTTTGCCTTGGCGGCCATGGAAAAGGACGACGTGAGTTTCCCCTTTTTCGGGGGCTTGATGACCACACCGATTGCAGGTTGGACTTTGGGTACATTGCTGGGTGCCGTGGCCTCGAGCTTGCTTAGCCCGATGTTGCAAGGCTGTTTCGGCATTGCGCTCTACTGTATGTTTATCGCCATCATTATCCCGCCGGCGCGCAAGGGTCGCAAGGTGGCCATCGCCGTGGTTGTGTCGGCGCTGCTCTCCTGCTTCTTCAAGTATGTGCCGGGTCTCAACGTGCTTTCCAAGAGCGGTGGCGGCGGCTGGGCCATCATCGTGGCTGCCATCTTGGGTGCCGCCATCTGTGCCTCTATCAAGGAAATCAAGCGGTTCCGTCGCCGCATGTTGAAAGGAGGTGCCCATGTGTAGTCTCCAGAACGTCGCCATCGCCATGCTCATCATGGCTCTCACCACCTACCTTATCCGTGTCATCCCGATTGGTTTTGTGCGCCGGAAAATGGACAACGAGTGGATACAGGACTTCCTCTATTACATTCCCTTCTGTGTGCTGTCGGCCATGACGTTCCCCGATGTGTTGTATTCGACCACGCCTGCCGGCGCAACGTCACCGCATTTCGTCTCCGCCGCCGTAGCCACCATGGTCGCCATCGTCTTAGCCTGGAAAGACCGCGGATTGGTGCGTGTTGCCCTCGTGGCGGTGCTCACCGCCCTCATTGTGGAACTGCTGCTGCCCATCGTGTTCTGATGATACGTCAGTCTGCTTGGATGAATGGATGATAACGGGTGCGGGAATGTTTTATGAAAGAATGATATAATTGGGCATCTTGCAGAATAAAATCAACAACACTCCGTTCATAAAAAAGTGATTGTCATTTTACTACTCCAAGTAAATAGACTATTTTTGCAAGTTAAAACGGTGTAATATGAAATTTTCCCAGAAAAATATATGGAAAACAGCTCTCATGGTGTTTCTGCTGTGGGGTGTGCTTGTTATTCCTTCCGCCGATGCGCAGAAAACCAGTTCGCAATTGAAGAAGGACAAGCAGAAAATCGAGAAAGAGATCGCCAACACGCAGAGTCTGATTAAGAAGAACGAGAAGAACCAGAAGGCCTCGTTGCAGCAGATTGCCGTGCTGCGTCAGCAAATTTCCAATCGCGAGAAATTGATCACAACACTTAATCAAGAGATCATCCGGATGGAGGAAGAGCAGGAGCAGAACCAGCAGGAGATCCTCAATCTGCAAAAGAAGCTGGATTACATGAAGGCGGATTATGCGCAGGTGGTCTATATGGCTTACCGCAACCGCAAGTTGATGGACAAGGTGACGTTTATTCTGGCGGCGGATGATTTTTCCCAGATGTTCCGCCGGCTGCGTTTTTACACCATCTTTTCGGAAAATGTCCGTACACAAGCCGACAAGATTGCGCAAACCCAGGCCGAGTTGAAGGAGAAGAATGAGCAGATCATTGCCATGAAGCAAGAAAAACTCAATTTGCTTTCCGGGAAGGAGAGTGAGATCAAGAAGTTGGAAAGCGACCGTCGTGCGAAGACTAAAAGTTCCGAGCAGCTCAAGAAACAATCAACCCAGCTCAAGGCCCAATTGGAGGAGAAGCAGCGGCAGCGTAAGAATATAGACGTGGCCATCAAGAAGGCCATACAGGCGGAGATAGCTGCAGCCAACGCCAAGCGTGCCGCTGAAGCCAAGAACAAGGCGGCAAGCACAAGCAGCAACACGTCAAAACCCGCCGCTTCCAGTTCTACGTCAACCGCCGCAAACCCGCGGGCAACGGCCACCATTGCCCTCACCCCGGAGGAGAGGACGTTGAACAACTCCTTTGTCAGCAACAAGGGCAGCCTGCCCTGGCCTGTGGCCAAGGGCGCCAAAGTGGGCGATTTCGGCAACTATGCCCATCCAGACGTCCCCTCTGTGATGATTGAGAACCGTGGCATCGACATCATGACCGACGCCGGTGCCCCCGTCCGGGCTGTTTATCAAGGCGAGGTTACTGCCGTCATGGATGTCATGGGCACCAAGGTCGTCATCATCCGCCACGGCGAGTATATCAGCGTCTATCAGAACTTGGCGACTGTCAGTGTGAAAAAAGGCGCCAAGGTTTCCACCAAACAGACCATTGGCACCGTGGCCAAGAGTGCCACTTCCAACACTTACGAGCTCCATTTCGAGATCTGGAAGAACGATTCATATCTCAATCCGAACTCCTGGCTGGCCAGACGATAGCTATGATTATCAAAAATGCAATTTTTATGCAAAGTGTGGTGGACTGGCGTAAATGTCCACCTCCGACGATGCCGGAATATGCCTTCATCGGACGTTCCAATGTCGGCAAATCCTCCCTTATCAATATGTTGGTCAACAATAAAAAATTGGCCAAAACCTCTTCCAAACCCGGTAAAACACAAACCATCAACCATTTTCTTATTAACAGGGAGTGGTATTTGGTGGATTTGCCGGGCTATGGCTATGCCTCCATCTCCAAAGCTATGCGCGACAAGTGGAAAAAGATGATTGACGACTATCTGGTGTCGCGCGAAAACCTGCAAGTGGTCTTTGTCCTCATCGACTCCCGGCTTGAGCCTCAGAAAATAGACTTGGAATTCATTGCGGGCTTGGGTGAAAAAGGAGTCCCGTTCTCCATTATCTTCACCAAAACGGACAAAGTCTCGCAGGGGAAAGTGCAGAGCAATGTCCAGAAGTTCTACAACAGGTTGGCGGAGGAGTGGGAGGAGATGCCGTACCGTATGTTGTCGTCGGCCGAGACCGGCAAGGGCAAGGAGGAAATTCTCAGTTATATAGAAAATATTAACCTTCAGTTTCATAATAATCCTGAATCATGACAAAGAAATTACTCATTTTGGCCATCGCGGCCAGTCTAGTCCTTGTCTTCTTTGGTTGTAAAACCACCAAGAAGGCCGCCCAAGGCAAAACCAGTTCCTTGGTTGACACTCAGTGGCAATTAGAAGCCTTGTATGGCAAACCCATTGATCCTGGCACCGCCATGGCGCAACCGTACATCATTTTCCAGGAAGACGGCAACACCAATGGATATTTGGGCTGCAACATCTTCTTCGGCACGTACTATCAAAAGAAGCAGAAACTTCAAATGGAACTCACCAGCGCCTCGAAGAAACTCTGTCCGCAGATGGACATGGAACGTCTGTTCATAAAGGGATTGAGGGAAAACATCACCTCGTTCAGCATCAAAGACAGCACATTGATCATCTATGCCGACAAAACTGAGATTTTCCGTTTCAAGGACAGCGGCAAGGTTCTTGATGAATAATTGACTGCTGCTCTTAACAATAAACCCCAAAAGTCATCGACTTTTGGGGTTTATTGTTAAGTAATATACTATATAGTATTATCTTCCTCCTTGGACTTGGGAGCCCACGCGGGCCATTGCGCAGCGGAATCCGATATAGTCGGTGGCTTCGTCCTCGTCGAGGTAACGTCTGGAGGCGGGGGCGGACCAATAGGGGATGTCGCGCCAGGAACCGCCCTTATAGACGCGGGCGTGGTCGCTAACCAATGAGTATGCGTAAGGGGTGTTGATCTCCTTGCGGTACATCACGTCGGTGGATTCGGTGTTGGTGACGGCCTTCTTCCAGTCGTCCATGTTCTGGAGGGACTGCCAGTCTCCATCGGCGTAGTTGCGGTTGTCGGCGGCACGGTAGTTGCGGCGTCTGTCGTTCTTGAAGTCGGAAACGGGAACCATGGGGATCTTACCCACGCTGTCACGTTCTGCAACGGTACCGTCTTCCAGAAGCTTCTTGGTCTCGAAATAGTTACCACGGAAGGGGTTGAACTCGGTCACGTCGTCGTGGGAAGCTTGACGATAGACATCCATGACCCATTCGGAGACATTACCGGCCATTTGATACAAGCCGTAGTCGTTGGGCCAATCGGAGCGCACCTCCTTGGTTTTGAATCCGGCGTCGTTGAGGTTGCTGGCCACACCCATGAGGTCGCCGCGGCCACGACGGACGTTGGTGACGATGTCGCCGTAATATTTTCTCTCTTCGGTACGGATCTGTTGGCCGTTCCACGGATAGACTTTACGTTCGAGGATACGTTCGTTGAGGGTGTTGCCCACCAAGCCATAGGCGGCGTATTCCCATTCGGCCTCGGTCGGGAGGCGATACTTGGGCAGGAGGATGCCGTCTTCCATCTTGACGTTACGGTATTCACCGGAGGAGATGTATTTGAGACGTTTCTCGCCCTCGGCCTCGTAGGTCTCGTAGGTCAGGTAGGCGTCGGTGTTGAAGTATCCTTCGGCGGTCGGGGTCTCGGCGAATTCCACATAGCCGCGGTCCACGAGGATCTGCTCGTTCACACGGTCGGTACGCCAGGCGGCGTAGTTGGTGGCCTGCAGCCAGTTGACACCCACGACGGGATAGTGTCTGTAGGCGGGGTGGCGGAAGTAGTATTCCACGTCGGGCTCGTTGTAGCCGAGACGGTCGCGCCACACGTTCTCATCGGGAAGGGCGTTGTCATAGACCACTTTCAGGTCTTGGGGCACGAAGACTCTTTCCAGCCAGTAGAGATATTCGAGGTAATCGACGTTGGCGACCTCGCACTCATCCATGTAGAAAGAGGCGACGGACACGCGGCGGGGCGTGTTGTTCCAATCCTTCATCACGTCCTCTTCCATGTTACCCATGACGAAAGTACCGCCTTCGATGAACACCAGGCCGGGGCCTGTGGCTTGTTCCTCGAACGGGGCGACCTCGAAGCCGCCATTCTTTGCGTCATTGTATTTCCAGCCCGTTGTCGGAGAAGTCTCTTTCTTACAAGAAGAGACTAAGGTCATAAGGGCGATGACGATTAACAGTCCAGTTGTTTTGGTTACTTTATTCATTTTACGGTATTATTAATATTCGATAATGATATTCAAACAATTACAGGGCAGCTGCTTAGAAAGAGGGGCACTTGAGATCCTTGATGGCCTTGCGCTTCTTGGGACACGGCAGGGAAATCTGCACGGACACCTCGTGGCTGCCGCCGGTGGTGGCGCTTGCCAATCGGCTGATGGTCAAATCGTAGGAATAAGCCACCTTGAACATGTCATATTCGAGACCGAACATGAAGATGACGGCATCTGAATTGAAAATCTTGCCGGTGCTGGGGATGGTGTCAACACCTGTGCCATCGGGGCGCGGGACGTAATTGTCGTAATTGTATTTGTAGGTGAGCCCGTGACGGCACCAGACACCCACGGTGAAGGGATAGAACTTGGCATAGAGGCCTTCGTTGAAATAGTTGAATCCCAACTGGTGCTCGTAGATGAAGTTCGGGCTGATGGAGATGTCGCCGAAAGAGGTCTCCTTTTTGCTCTTGCGCTTAAGGTCGAAGTTGGCGCCGATGTGGGCGGTGTATTTGATGTTGTCGTAGAACTTTCCGTCAGCGTCGGGGTTGATGAAGCTATAGCCCGTGGTCTTGCCGAAATTGAGGGTGGCGATGTGTTTGATGGCCAACCCGAAGTAGAGGTGCGGCGTATAGCCGAGGAATCCGAAGGAGAAGTCAAGGGAGTTGATCTGGTCGATATCGCCCAACTGTTCGTTGGTCTGATAGACGAAGCCGTATCTCGGGTCGATCATGTCGCCGAAGGTGAGGTTGGCTTTGTTCAGGGACTTGTTCCGGTAGGCGGCTTCCAAGGCAAATCGCATGTTGAATTTCTTGGAGACCTTGACCATGAAGGAGTACATGGCACTCACGTTGTAGGTGTTGAGGATGCCGCCTTCGCCGGCGCGGTCGCCCCAGAACTGGACGCCGATGCCGCCGTAGATCTTGTCGAAATGCTCATCGTAGGAGGCCGCGTAGGTCAGGAACGTGCCCGGCATGGAGGGCCATTGGTCACGGAAGTTGAACGCGAGACGAGGGCAAATGTTGGTGCCGGCCATGGCCGGATTCAGATATAGCGGATTCGCATAAAACTGCGAGAACATGGGGTCTTGCGCCTGAACCCGCATCATGGACAGCCCGAGAACTGCGACCAGCAATATGATGATTCTTTTCTGCATAGCATACTATTTTTAGGCGGGCAAAAATACAAAATAATTTATTACAATAATAACCTCCAAAATATTGTTACCAACATTGCAATAATAATAACGAAGCTCCGTTAACTAAATTGCATTTATGCTTCATTTTTTTAAATAACGATAAATGGAAAAAAAATCTTGGGTGCTCATCGCATTTTTTTTGCTCTTTATATTGCAACCATCTTATAGTCAGGCACAAAAAATTGAAAGAACGCTTTCTTTAAACTGGACGGACAACATCATACACCATCACGGCGAGGACTTCTCCATGGAATTCCTGCACTTTGACGGGGCCTCCTATTCCCGTGAGTTTTCCACCCTCCCGTCCTATTACGAAGCCGTCGAGATGCCTCTCTACTATGATTCCTACGATGTTGCCGTCTCGAATGTGCAATTCGAGTCCATGAGCACGCACGATGCTTCGCTGGTACCTGCTGATTTTCATCAGAAAGAGTTGAAAGTGGAGGCTGTTTCCGCATTTGAAAGAAACAAGCCATATCTTGTGCTCTCCTTTATACCCGTCGTTGAGGTCGGGGTGGGGGAGTACCGCAGAATCGTCGCAGTCACAATTACCGTGGAGGGTCGGGGTCCCGGAGCCCGCAAGTCGGGCAGGACGTATGCAGCCCAGTCGGTGTTGAATTCCGGCCAGTGGTATCGCTTCACCGTTTCGGAAACGGGTGTCTATAAGGTCTCGTATGAGGATCTCACGGCTATGGGCATGTCCACGCCGATATCCTCCGCTTCGCTCGCCCTGTTCGGCAACGGCGGCGAGATGCTGCCCGAAGCCAACGCCACGCCCCGCATCGACGACCTGCAAGAGCTGCCAATCAGCATCGTGGACGGCGGTGACGGCATCATGAATCCCGGCGACTATTTCCTCTTTTACGGCCACGCACCGCACACTTGGACCTATGACACCAACCGGCGTCGTTTCTGTCACAAAACGAACATATACTCGGACGCGACAACCTATTTCGTCACCAACACGCCGGGCGTGGGCACCAAAAAACGCATTTCCACAGCCGACAACAGTTCCCTCTCCGCCAACCATACCGTGAACGATTATGTTCACTATGATTTTTTTGAGAAAGACCAGTTCAACTTCGGCGAGACGGGCAAGGATTGGTATGGCGACCTTTTCGACATCACCACGCAGAGGACCTATACCTTCTCCGTGCCGGGATCCTTGCAACAGCCTTCCCGCATCTCGATTGCGGGTGCTTGTTGCTCAAGTTCCTTTTCATATTTTTCAATAAAAGCCAACAATACGGCCTTGGGGAACCTTTCGTTTCCCAATATCAGCGGAAATATCATCGCCACCCTTAACAGCGACGATTACACCTTCACTCCCTCATCTGGCACGTTGGACATAGCTTTGGAATACAGCAAGCCCGCCACCTCGTCCGCAGCATATCTGGATTGGATAGAAATAGAGGTGCCATGCCGTCTTTCCATGCATTCTTCGCAATTCCCGTTCTGCAATCCAGCGACTGTCGGGACGGGTAACGTGACGCGTTTCAACATCACGGGTGCAAGTGCGGGGACGGTTGTCTGGGATGTGACCGATCCCGCCAACACCACGCGCATGGCCCTGTCGTCGGAGGGCGGCGTGTATGGGTTCAGCATACCTACCGACACCCTTCGCTACTTCTTCGCATTTGACGGCTCCACGTTCCTCAGTATCACACCGGGAGGGGCGGTGGCCAATCAGAATCTGCATGGCACGGGAAACGCCGATCTACTTATCGTCACGCATCCCAAGTTCTTGTCCCAAGCCAACGATTTGGCCAAGTTCAGACGTGAAAACGACGGGCTTTCCGTACAGGTGGTCACCACAGAGCAAGTCTATAACGAATTTTCGGGCGGTTCGTTGGATCCCATGGCTATCCGTGACTACGCGAAGATGATCTATGACAGAAGCAACAAGCAATATCCCAAATACTTGCTTCTTTTTGGCAGGCCGAGCTATGACTTCCGTGGACGGGTGAGTGGCACAGAGCTTTACGTTCCAAACTACCAATATCCGACCACCACCGATCTCATTTCCGAAATCGGCTTTGCCGCCAATGACGACACTTTTGGACTGTTGGATGACAACGAGGGCGAAAATGCCTCCGGCCTCTACGACATCTCCGTGGGACGATTTCCGTGCAGCACAATAGCGCAAGCCAAGACTGCAGTGGAGAAAAGCACGCTGTACACCACAAATCGCAATCTGCTGGCTGAAAACTCCACACAAATATCCAATTTTGGAGATTGGCGTAACATGATGGCCTTCGTGGCGGATGATGAGGAGTATAACGACTTCGTGTCCAATGCCGACAGATTCACCGACATCGTGTCCGGTCTGAACCGGAACATCAATTTTGACAAAATATATTTGGATGCGTTTCCGCAGGTCTCCAATGCCGGCGGACAAAGATACCCGGAGGCTACCACGGCCATCAACAACCGCATGAACCGCGGTTCCCTGTTTTTTACCTATATCGGCCACAGCGGCAAGGACGGTTGGACGGCAGAGCGTGTGCTGGAGAACTCGGATATCAACAAATGGACCAACAAGTACAACATGCCCGCCATGTTGACGCTCTCCTGCACGTTTGGATTCTATGACCGTCCGGCCATTTCGCCCGCCGAGTTGGCGCTGTTCAACAGCAAAGGAGGGGTTTGTGCCATCATCACGGCCACACGCGAGGCTTGGTCTTCGCCGAACAATGCCTACGGACGGTATATTTTCAACACGATGTTCAATACCTTTGACGGTCAACGGCCCACCATCGGGGATATTGAGCGCCGCGCCAAGAACGCCTATGGCGGAAGCTCCTCCTCGTTGGCCATGTTCGTGCTCATGGGCGACCCCTCCATGCCCTTGGCTATCCCCACGTTCAATATCGTAACCGACTCCATCAACCATAGTCCTGTCGGAACGCAGGAGGATACCGTGAGCGCCCTCACCCGAATGAGTGTCAGCGGTCGCGTGGTTGATGAAAACGGACAGACACTCACGGGCTTCAACGGGTCGGTGTTCCCGTCTGTCTATGACAAGGCCGTCACGGTCACCACCCTCTCCAACGACCCCAGCAGTCCGCCGTTCGAGTTCCTCCAGCAGAAAAGCATCCTTTTCAAGGGCAACTGCTCGGTTAAGGACGGACATTTCAACTTCTCGTTCTATGTGCCGAAAGACATCGACTATAACTATGGTAATGGCAAAATCAGCTATTATGCCCGCAGTCAGGAGCAAGATGCGGCGGGAAGTTTCTCCCACTTCGTCATCGGCGGCACCGACACCAATGGCATTGACGACAAGGAGGGTCCCGTCATCGAACTGTTCCTTAATGACGAGCAGTTTGTCAATGGCGGCATTGTGGATGCCAACCCCACCCTTATCGCCAAGATCCGTGACAACTACGGTATCAACACCACGGGCAACGGCATAGGCCACGACTTGACCGCCATCCTCGACAATGCCACGGAGTCCCAAATTGTGCTGAACGACTACTACCAGACCGACAGGGACAGTTTCAATTCGGGCACTGTGCGTTACAATCTTGAAAATCTGTCCACCGGCAAGCACACGTTGTTGGTGCGGGCGTGGGATATCAACAACAACCACTCGGAGAGCGAGTTGTCCTTTGAGGTGGTTTCCAGCGAGAAGTTCGCCCTCAGCCACGTGCTCAACTACCCCAACCCCTTCACAACACACACGGAGTTCTTCTTCGAGCACAACCGGAATGGCGGCGACTTTGACATCTTAGTGCAAGTCTATACCATCTCCGGAAAATTGGTGAAGACCATCCAGACGCACCAAACGTTGCAGGGAAACCGCAGCCTTGCCATTCCTTGGGACGGTCGCGACGACTTTGGTGACAGGATCGGGAAGGGCCCCTACATGTACAAAGTGCGTGTCCGCAATGACATGGGAGAGACGGCGGAAGTCATTGAGAAACTGGTGATCCTGTAACGGCCGGATATGGCTGTCCATGCGAGGACATGGCATTTTTCCTAAAAACAAAAAAATTTTTTTCTCCATAAAAATAAAGTGGAGAAAGTAGCGTTATGCTCTTTTGCGAAATGTTATTCAAAAAACGCATTAGAGAAAAAACAAGAGAAACGTTCATAGAGAAAAAGACCCAATGAAAAAGAAAGCGACCTTCCTCGTGTTGGCGACACTTTTCACCATCACATTCACACATGCCCAAGTCATCAATCCTAACCAACTTAACGGCAAAGAATTAAACACCATTACCACGGCAGTTCCTTTTTTGAACATAGCACCCGATTCCCGTGCGGGCGGTATGGGAGACATGGGGTGTGCCACCTCTCCCGACGTGAATTCCCAGGCCTACAACCCTGCGAAATATGTGTTCAACAAGAACACTTTCGGCATCAGCGTTTCCTACAGTCCGTGGCTCCGCAAATTGGTCAATGACATCAACTTGATGTATCTCAGCGGTTATTATCGCATGACGGAGATGGATGCCATCGGTTTTTCCGTCCGCTATTTTTCCTTGGGAGACATCCAGTTTACGGACGACTATGGCGAGTTGCTTTCTGTGCAGAATCCCAATGAGTTCGCCATTGATTTCACCTATTCCCGTAAATTGATCGACCAATTCTCAATTGCGCTTACGCCGAGGTTTATCTATTCCAATCTCACAGCCGGCCAATATGTGAGCGGTGAGGAGACCAATGCGGGTTTGGCTGGTGCCGCCGACCTCTCCTTCTTCTATGAGCAGGATTTTGATGTCAAAGGTTTGGAAAACAGCACTCTGCGTGCCGGACTGTGCATCTCCAACATGGGAAACAAGATGTCGTACTCCTCGGGAACGTTGCGTCGTGACTTTCTGCCCACGAACTTGCGTATCGGCCTTGGCTATGAAATGAGTTTCGACACCTATAACAAACTGGCCATCACAGGTGAAGCCAACAAGTTGTTGGTGCCCACAAACCCTGTCTATGCCACCGACTCCAACGGCCGTATCCTATACGACAATTACAACAACCCTGTTATTTTGTCTGGTCGCAACCCGGACGTTTCCGTGCCGCAAGGTATGATTCAGTCGTTCTACGATGCTCCGGGTATCGGGCATAATGGAGAAAATGCCAGTGTGTTCAGAGAGGAGATGGCCGAGATTGCCTGGGCCCTCGGCGCGGAATACAGCTATCGTGACCTTTTCTTTGTCAGGGCTGGTTATTTTCACGAGAACAAATACAAGGGCAACCGTCAGTTCCTCACGGTGGGCGCTGGTATCAAGTACAACATTTTCACCATTGACGTGGCCTATCTGTTCACCACGAACGGCCAGAACCACCCGCTTGCCAACACGTTGCGCTTCACCCTCTCTTTCGATTTCGCCTCTTTCAACAAGGAAGAGATCAAGCAACAAGGTCGTCTTCGTTAGCATGGGTAAGGATTTCCGTGTCGGCATTGGATACGACTCCCATCGGTTCGTGGCGGGCCGTCCGCTCGTCATCGGTGGGGTCCACATCCCGTACGAGTTAGGGTTAGCCGCCCATTCTGACGGCGACGTGCTCATACACGCGCTCTGCGATGCCCTGCTCGGCGCCGCCGCCCTCAAGGACATCGGCACCCACTTCCCCGACAACGACAGCCAGTTTGCCAACATCGACAGCACCCGCCTTCTCTCCAGGGTGGTGGAGTTGCTGTATCAGCAGGGATGGCAGGTCCACAATGTGGATTGCACGCTTGTGTTGGAGAAACCCAAGATGAAACCTTACATCGATGAAATGACGGCCACGTTGTCGAAACTGCTCCATCTGGACCCCACCAACTTCTCCATCAAGGCGAAGACTAACGAGGGCATGGGCTTCACTGGCATGGGCGAAGGCATCGCCGCCATTGTGGTCGCCACCATCGAACAATAATTTCCCATAATGACAACACAGAATACCATCCTCTCCAATCCCATCCTGCAGGCGTGGGACACCCCGCATCAAACCCCTCCTTTCGATCTTATTCGTCCTGGGCACTATGTGCCGGCCTTCACTGCCGCGATAGAGATGGCAAAGCAGGAGGTGGACCAGATCAAGAACAATCCGGCACCCGCCACCTTTGAAAACACCATCGCGGCTCTCGACCGGGCCGGTGAGGCGTTGGGGCGTGCCGCCGGGCTCTTTTTCAACATCCTCGAGTGCGATGCCACTCCGGAGATGCAGGAGATGGCCAACACCATCCAGCCGATGGTCACCCGGCATTACAACGAACTCTACCTGGACGACACGCTTTTCGGGCGGGTACGGGAGGTTTACGACCGCGAACTTGCCACGTTGACAGGTGAGGAACGTATGCTGCTGAAGCTCACCTACGATGCTTTTGAGAGCAACGGCGCCACGCTGCCCGCTGACCAAAAGCCGCTCTTCCAGGAGCTATCTGTCAAGCTTTCCAACCTCACGCTGCAATTCGGGCAAAACGCCCTGGCCGCCACCAACGCCTGGCAATTGCACATCGAGGATGCGTCACGTCTGCAGGGTATCCCTGAGGGCGACTTAGACATTGCCGCCCAGAAGGCTCGTGACAAGGGACAGGAAGGCTACCTGTTCGATCTCTCCTTCCCCAGTCGCCGCGCCGTGCTCACATATGCCGACGACCGCGCCTTGCGCAAGGAGATGTACGACCACTCCTGCTGTATTGCCTACGGCGGCCCTTACGACAACTGCGACAATATTCGCCAGATTCTCGCTTGTCGACAGCAAATCGCCCATCTGCTTGGTTACGAAAACTATGCGCAATATGTGCTGCACAACCGCATGGCTCAAAATGCCGAGGAGGTTTATAAACTGCTTGACGAGTTGAAAAAGTACTCTGTTCCCGCCGCCCGTCGCGAGGTGGCTGCGTTGAACGACTACGCCCACACCCTCGGCTTCGAGGGCGAACTGCAACCGTGGGATTTCCAATATTATTCAGAAAAACAGAAGGATGCGCTCTTCAATCTCAGCGCTGAAACCCTCAAGCCCTATTTCAAATTGGAGAATGTCATCGACGGTGTCTTTTCCTTGGCTACCCATTTGTACAATTTGCGCTTTGTTGAGGTTGACAATATCAGCGTCTATCACAAAGATGTGAAGGTCTATGAAGTGTATCACGGTGAGCGCCTTATGTCGGTGCTCTATTTGGATTTCCACCCGCGTGCCACCAAGCGCAGCGGGGCGTGGATGACCACTTTCCGCGAGCAGTGGGTCGATGCGGAGGGCCACGATGTGCGCCCGTTGGTGAGTTTGGTGATGAATTTCACACCCTCCACAACAAAGAGGCCCTCGTTGCTCTCCTTCGATGAGGTGACCACTTTCCTGCACGAGTTCGGGCATGCACTCAACGGTATGCTTTCCGATGTGCGCTACGCTTCGCTCTCCTGCACCAATTCACAGCATGACTTTGTCGAGCTGCCCTCGCAGTTGAACGAGAATTGGGCGGTGGAGCAGGAGTTTCTTGAAACATTTGCTCGCCACCATCAGACGGGCGAGCTGATTCCCATGCCGTATATAGAGCAGCTTAAAAAGATGCGCCAGTACATGGCGGGTTATGCCTCGGCGCGGCAACTCTGTTTCGGCTATCTTGACATGAACTGGCACACTACGGAATTTGGCGAGGATATGGATGTGCGCGCCGAGGAGCAACGCGTCTTTGCGCCGCTCTCCTCCTTGCCCATCCATCCCGAGGCCTGCATGTGTACGGCCTTCAACCATATTTTCTCGGGCGGGTACGCCGCCGGCTACTATGGCTACAAATGGGCTGAGATGCTGGAGGCGGACGCCTTCTCGCTCTTCAAGGAAAAGGGCGTGATGAACCGCGAAGTGGCCGCCCGATACTTGGAAACCATCCTCTCGAAGGGCGGTTCCAAACCGGCCATGGAGATGTTCACCGACTTCCGTGGCCGCGCCCCTAAACTTGACGCGCTTTTAGATAGGGATGGATTGAGGAAATCCGAAAAAATATGTACTTTTGCGCCCTAATTTTAGAGACGATGTTAAGTTTGTATATCAAGGAGATAAAGTCCTTCCTGAGTTCAATCATAGGGTATATGTTCGTAGGGGTGTTCCTCATCATCACGGGTCTGTTCCTGTGGGTGTTTCCCAATGTGGACAACGTGATGGAGGCCGGACTGGCCGACCTGCACGGGCTTTTCAATCTGTCGCAGTTCCTTTTCCTCTTTTTGGTGCCCGCCATCACCATGCGCTCCTTCGCTGAAGAACGCCGCACCGGCACCATGGATCTGTTGCTGGCAAAGCCCTTGACGGACATGCAAATCATCTGGGCCAAGTTCCTCTCCTGCCTTACGTTGCTCGCCATCGCCCTGATTCCCACGTTGGTCTATGTGGTCTCCGTGGTCCTGTTGGGCAACCCTGTGGGCAACATGGACATGGGCAGCACCTGGGGCTCCTATTTGGGACTGCTTCTGCTCGGTGCAACCTATATCTCCGTTGGCATCTTCTCCTCGGCATTGACCAACAACCAGATCATCGCTTTCATCATTGCCGCCCCGCTCTGTTTCATCCTCTCCTTCGGATTTGCCTTCATCTATTCGTTCGAGTCGCTCGGGGCCGTTGGATACTATATCAAGTCGCTCGGCATCGAACATCACTACGCCTCTATCAGCAAGGGTGTCATCGACAGCCGTGACATCGTCTATTTCTGCAGTGTCATCTTCGTTTTTCTCTTCGGCACACGCATTGTTCTTCTTAAACGTAAATGGTAAAAAGAAAGGAGCGAAGTCATGAAAAAGAACACAGGCAGCAAAAGCAGCAAGCAATTCAAGAAAAACACCCTCATAGGGCTTCTCGTGGCGGTGGCGGTCCTTGTCGTCGTCAATATTCTCTCCTCCTTCCTGTTCTTCCGCATCGACTTGACGAAGGACAAACGGCACTCCCTGTCTCCTTCGACGATTGAGATGCTGAAAAATCTGGAAGACCGTGTCTATTTCCGCGTTTATCTCAAGGGAAAAGACCAGCCGGCCGACTATCAGCTGTTTGCCAAGCAGGTGGAGCAGATGCTCCAGGATTTCCGAAGCTATTCCAAGAATGTCTATTTCGAGTTCATTGACCCGTTGGAGGGCAAGAATAGCGAGGAGGTCAACAACATCCTGGCGGAATTTGTCAAGAAAGGGCTGGAGCCCATCCCCATCAGCCGCGAGGATGCATCGGGGTACTCCACCCACATGGTGATTCCCGGCGCCATTGTCTCCTACCGGGGCCACGAGTACCCCGCGCAGGTGGTGGTGGCCGACCCGTCAGGCTCCGACTGGCTGCAATATTCCATCCAGGAGCTGGAGTACAACCTTGTATCTCCCATCCGGCGTTTGATGAAGACGGAGAAGCCTCGGGTGGCATACGTGGAAGGCCACGGTGAGTTGGACTTTTACAACACTTGCTGGACCGCCATGCAGCTGCAACGTTTCTACAACGTGACGCGCATCATCTTGGATGGCAAGATCAATGCCCTGCGCAACATCAGTGTGGAGGATTCCGTCAAACAGACGCTCAAGCTGGGCGACAACAAGTACGATGTCCTTATCATTGCGCAACCCACAGAGCCCTTCCGGGAGTTTGACAAATACATCCTCGATCAGTTCGTGATGCGCGGCGGCAAAATCCTCTGGCTTGTGGACAACACCACGGCATCGCTCGACAGTTTGCAAAGCGCGGCCGAGTTTTTTGCCACACCCCGCTCGCTGTACATCAACGACCTCTTCTTCACCTACGGCGTGCGCCTCAATGCCAATCTCATCCAAGACCTCAGCTGCCTGCCCATACCGCAGCAGGTCGGCATGCTCGGCGACAAGCCGCAGTACAAGTTCATGGCCTTCCCCTACAGCTTGGATATCGTCAATTTCAGCGACCATCCTATCGTGCGCAATATCAAGGAGGTGAAGTCTGACTTTGCCGGATCCATCGACATGGTGGGCAAGTCGGAGAATCTTGTCAAGACACCGTTGATGTTCAGCTCCGAGCGCTCCAAGTTGGTGCCGGCGCCCTCCATTGTTTCGTTGCATGCTGCCCTCACAAAGCCTAACATGCAGGAGTTTGCTTTCCACAACTTGCCGATTGCCGTACTCGTGGAGGGCACCTTCGAGTCTGCCTTCAAAGGCATCCTGCCCATTGAGTTTGACACCATCAAACAGCTCGACTATCGCGACCACAGCGTGCCTACACGCCAGATATTCGTCGCAGACGGCGACATCATCCGCAATCCTTTCGACCGCAAGCGTAACCAGCCCTATCCTGCCGGTTACGACATCTATACCCGCACCATCTTTGACAACACCCAGTTTATCGTCAACTGCGTCAACTACCTCTGCGACGACGATGACTTGTTGCAACTGCGTGCCAAGAATTTCAAGATCGGCTCCCTCAACCAGGAGAAGATCCGTGGCAAGAAAGCCAAGCTCGCCATCCTCAATATTGGCGTGCCGCTCTTGTTGATTTCATTGTTGGGGATAGTGCTCATCGTACTGCGCAAAGTCCGTTTTTCCAGAAAAGAAAAATAAAACAATCAATTATAATCACTAAGCAATTTTATTCAAATGAAAAAGATCCTTTTATTCTTTAGCATCGTCCTCACGGCAGTATTTGCTTTCGGACAGGACGTCAAACTGGATGAGGCCATCAAGAGCGATCCCCGTGTGCGCATTGGCAAGCTGGGCAATGGCATGACCTATTACATCCGTCAGAACACCCAACCCAAGAAGGTGGTTGAATTCCGCTTGGCCGTGAACGCCGGCTCCAATCAGGAGAACGACAACCAGCGCGGCTTGGCCCACTTCACCGAGCACATGGCCTTCAACGGTATTGAGGGTATGCCCGGCAATACGATGATTGACAAGCTGCAGAGCCTCGGTGTGGTGTTCGGTGCCGACCTCAACGCCTACACCTCCTTTGACGAGACGGTCTATATGATCCCCATGCCGCTCGACGATCCCAAGAATCTTGACCTCGGCCTGCAAATCCTGCGCGGCTGGGCCCACGGACTGCTCTATGACCACAAGGAGATTGACGCCGAAAGAGGCGTCATCACCGAAGAGTACCGTCTTGGACTTGGCGCAGACGACCGTATGCGCAAGGAGTACTGGCCTGTGCTGATGAAAGACTCCCGCTATGCCGACCGTATGCCCATCGGACTGCTCGACATTATCCAAAATTTTGACTACCAGGTCATCAAAGACTTCTACAATGATTGGTACCGTCCTGATTTGCAGGCTGTCATCGTGGTTGGTGATATTGACGTGGATCAGGTGGAGGCCAAAATCAAGGATCTCTTCAGCGACATCCCTGCTGTGAAGAACCCGCGTGTGAAAGAGCAGTATGCCATTGGCAAGAATAAAGAGCCCCTCGTTGCTGTTTGCACCGACAAGGAGGCCGCCGGCAACACCATCATGCTCGTCCGCAAATTCCCCCACTTCGCAGTGAAGACCAATGCCGATTTCCGCAAACAACTGCTCATTGACCTTTATAATGAGATGTATGACGCCCGTCTGGAAGAACTGGCACAGGATCCCAAATGTCCCTTCATTGGTGCCTCCACCGGTTACTCCAACTTCATCGGCCTCACCGACATGTACGGTTCTCAGGCTGCCAGCAAGGAGAACAGAATCCTTGAATCCATTGAAGTGCTGATGAAAGAGGACTACCGCGTGCTCAAATACGGTTTCCTCAAGACTGAGCTCGACCGCGCCAAAACGGCCCTGCTGGAACGCATGGAGCGTGCCTCCAACGAGGTGGACAAGACCGAATCTTCCCGCTATGCTTCCGAATATGTGAGCAACTTCCTTCATGGCGACCCCATCCCGGGCGCCAAGCGTGAATATACCCTTGCCAAGAAACTCATTGATGGCATATATGTGAATGAAATCAATGAACTGGCCAAAGATTGGATTACACCTGAGAATTTCGTGGCTATCGTGATGGCTCCTGAAAAAGAGGGGGTGAAAGTGCCCACCAAAGAAGAGGTCCTCAAGGTTATCACCAATGAGAAACTGAAGGATGTCACGCCATACGTGGATACTTACAAGGAACAGGAAATTGTGGAAAGAGGCACTTTGAAACCTGGTTCCATCGTCAAAAGCGAGGAAATCCCTGCCATCAAGGGCAAAAAGCTCACTCTTTCCAACGGCATTGAGGTTATCCTCAAGAAAACTGACTACAAGAACGATGAAATTCTCTTTACGGCCATCAGTAAGGGAGGCTTGAGCCTCTACAAAGAGGAGGATCTTCCTTCCGCCAACTTCGCCGCCGACATCATTGACCGCAGCGGTATCGCCGAGATTGACTACAACTCCCTGATGAAAAAGCTCAAGAGCAAACAGGCCGGTGTCACGCCCGACATCAGCACCATGACCGAGAGCTTGGGCGGCTCCTCCACCCCGAAGGACCTCGAATTCTTCTTCCAGTACTTGAACGCCTTCTTCACCAACCCGCGTGCCGACAAGAACGCCTGTGAACTGGTGCTGAACGAGACGGAAGAGGGACTCAAGATGCTCAAGGCCAACACCATGTACCGTTTCATCGCTTCCCTCCTTGACAAGGCCACCCAGCAAGACCCCTATCTGGTGAACCAACTCACAATGACCCCCGAATATCTTAAGAAAGTTGATTTTGAGAAAGCCGTCCGGATTTACAAGGAACGCTTTGCCAACCCCGCCGACTTCACCTTCGTCTTCGTGGGCAACTACGACGAGAAAATTATGGACGAACTCCTCTGCGTCTATTTAGGCTCTATGAAGACCAGCAACAAGAAAGAGAACTTCGACGCTACCGTCTTCAAACCCGATTTCAAGGGTGTCCAAAAAGATATTGAGTACTACGGTCAGGAAGAACAAGGCTGGATGGGACTCTATTTTGAACAGCCGTTTGACTATAATACCAAGAATAATGTCACGGTGAGCGTGCTGGGCGATGTGTTGGAACAATATCTGCTGGAGATTGTCCGCGAGAAGATGGGCGATGTCTATTCCCCGATGCTCCAGATGGGCACCTCGAAATTCCCCACCCCCACCTACACGCTGATGATTATGCTGGGCTGCAGTCCCCAAAAGACCGACAAACTGGCGGATGTTTGCCTTGACATCCTCAAAACTGTGGGCAAAAAGGGCACCGACAAGAAGACTCTCGCCAAGGTGAAAAAGCAGCTGATTTCCACCCGCGAAAAGAACATCCAGACCAACACTTTCTGGCGCAGCTACATCCAAAACAAAGTGTTGTACGGCGATGACATGAATGCTGTGAACGAGTACGCCGATATGGTGAACTCCATCACCAACAAGGACCTCGTCAACTTCATGAAGAAGTACTTCAATTACGATAACTACACCCGTGTCGATTTGAAGCCCGAGAAATAGAATATCTTATTCATTTATATTGTTACACGAAATTTTATACAGAAATGACTGATTACGAATTGAAAAACAAGGTGGCCGACATGTCGTTGGCCGACTGGGGCCGCAAGGACATTGAGGTTTCCCAGAAAGAGATGCCTGGCTTGCTGGCCTTGCGGGAAAAATATGGGGATTCGAAGCCGTTGAACGGTGTCCGCATCATGGGTTCCCTGCACATGACCATCCAGACCGCCGTGCTGATTGAGACATTGGTGCATTTGGGCGCTGAGGTGAGATGGTGCAGTTGCAACATCTTCTCCACACAGGACCACGCCGCCGCGGCCATCGCCGCCACGGGCGTCTCCGTGTTCGCCTGGAAAGGCGAAAGTTTGGAGGACTACTGGTGGTGTACCAACCAGGCCCTCTCGTTTCCAGGCGGCAAAGGCCCGCAACTCATTGTGGACGACGGCGGCGACGCCACCCTTCTCATCCACCTCGGCTACAAGGCCGAAGAGGACCCCTCCATTCTCGACAAGACCCCCGAGAACCACGAACAGGCTGTCATCTTCCACACCCTCAAGGAGATCTTGAAGGAAGACCCGCACAAATGGCACAATATGGTCAAGGAGATCAAAGGCGTGTCAGAGGAGACCACCACGGGTGTGCATCGTCTCTATCAGATGATGGAGCGCGGCGAGTTGCTTTTCCCCGCCATCAATGTGAACGACTCCGTCACGAAGTCGAAGTTCGACAACAAGTACGGTTGCCGCGAGTCCTTGGCCGACGGCATCAAACGCGCCACTGACATTATGCTGGCTGGCAAAGTGGTGTGTGTGTGCGGTTACGGCGATGTGGGCAAAGGCTGTGCCCAGTCGATGAAATCCTACGGAGCGCGCGTCATTGTCACCGAAGTCGATCCCATCTGCGCATTGCAGGCCGCCATGGAGGGCTTTGAGGTCAAGACCGTGGAGGACGCCCTCCCAGAAGCCAACCTCTACGTCACGACCACTGGCAACTGCGATGTCATCACAGTGGAACACCTCAACAAGATGAAAGACCAGGCTATTGTCTGCAACATCGGGCACTTCGACAACGAAATCCAGGTAAGTGCCTTTGAGGCCCAACCGGACATCACCAAGCGTAACATCAAGCCGCAGGTCGATGAATACATCTTCCCTGACGGGCACTCCATCTTCATCCTCGCAGAAGGCCGCTTGGTGAACCTCGGATGCGCCACCGGACATCCCTCCTTCGTGATGAGCAACTCGTTCACCAACCAGACCATGGCGCAGCTCGATCTCTGGCAGCACGACTACAAGGTCGGTGTCTATAACCTGCCCAAGGAGCTGGACGAAGAGGTCGCGCGGCTGCATCTCAGCAAGATCGGGGCCAAGCTCACCAAGCTTACACAGAAGCAGGCCGACTACATAGGAGTCCCTGTTGAGGGGCCGTTCAAGTCAGACTTCTATCGATACTAACAGATAATCCCGCGGAAACGCGGGATTTTTTTTGTCTTTCCCCAATGCTCTGGCTATGGCTTGAAACGAGTTGTACTGTATTGATGATTAGGATGTTGTAATACATGAAAAAAAAAGACAAAAATTAGTCACGGCAAGGTGCAACCTTTTGGCTTTTTCGTATCCTGTTTAATAGATATTGTTTTAATAATGCGGCGTTGTTTGCCTGTCTTGATGTTTAAAGGGCTTCGCACCAAGGTCGGCGACAACGTTAAGAAGTGAAAAATAGAAGTCCCTTGTTATCATTTTTTTATTATTTTTGCTCCCTCTAAAATTTAAAACCCACTTGTCATGAAAAAGTTATTATTCTTGGTTTGCGCAATCTTCTTTGCCACGACCGCTTTTGCTCAGAAAATTACGGTATTGGGTCCTGATGTGGCGGGTGAAAACCTCGCATATTTGCTGAATACGCACAGATGCGAGAAGGCTGATGGCACACGTTACCTCTACTCTGCTTCCATTGAAAAAGGAAAAAAGAAGACAGAAATCGACAAGATCTTCACCATAGAGGACGGCAGGGTCACGGCTACCACGCTGACGCATCCCGAATCTGTCAACTTCCTCAAATGCTATGACAACGAAGACGGTCTGGCCGCTTTTTACATCGACCGCAACAACAAGGAGAAGGTCTATACCCTGTATGGTAACAAGATCTCCCCGACGGGTAGTACAGCCCCCTGGAATCCGGAAGAGATTCTCTCGTTCACTTTTGAGAAGCAGGACAACCTCATGATCGCCACGGCCATTTCGCCTGACAAGAGCAAGAATCTGGTCGCTTTCGTGCAGTTGCAGCGCAAAGGCTCCTACAAGGGCAATGTGGTGTGTGTGTTCGACAACAGTGGCGATTTGCTTTGGCAGAACACCTTGGATTTTGACTTCAAGTCGGATTATTTCAACATCATTGACATGGCCGTCAACAACGAAGGTGTGGCATTTGCGGGCGTGTATGCCTTCGATGCCCCCAACAATCATACGCGCACCAATGAGGTGTTGTATATGTATGAGATTACGGAAAGCAACTCGTCCAGTGTCTCCGAGCCTTTGGACTTCCACATCAGCAATGGCAAGATGATGACTGGCAAGAGTGGCAACATTATCATGGGCGGTTATTATAAGAAAGAGCTGAAGAAAAACGAAAACGGGTCGTATATTGTCGTTTATGACCCCAAGAGCTCCAATTTCAAGTCCATCAGCCACAAGGATTTTCCGAGCAGTTATCATGAAAAGGCGACGGGAGGCATCCCTGCGGGCTATTGTCCCAACCAAGACCACTATATTACGGCGGAAGGTCTTTACGAATGCTCCGATGGTTCCGTGATCCTGCTCGGCGAACAAAAAACCATGCGCTCTGTCACCACCCAAGCCGGCAACATGCAGATCACCACCTACTACTATTTTGCAAGAGGTGTTGTCTATGACAAGACCGATTCCAATGGTGAAATCACACAATCCAAGATTTTTGAAAAACGGCAAATGGCAGCCGCCGGGGCTTCCGGTTTCTCCTACAAGAGAATGGGTGTCTCCTATTATCCTTTCTTTGAAAATGACAAACTTTACATTCTATACGCCGATAATTCCGCCAACTATGCCGGCAAGTCCAATATGGTGTATAAGAACACCGCGGCCGGTAAGAAGATGTATTGTTGCACCATGCTTACCATTGACGAGAATGGTAAAGGAGAAACCACGAAGCTTATGGACTTGAAAACGGCCAAACGCATGATCACCACCCCGCTCTTCAAGACAGATGACGGCTTCATCGTGGTCGAGAATATGAAAAAGACGGTCAATATCTCCCACCTTTCTGCAAATTTCTAAAAAATGAAAAAAATCGCAAATCTTTTTCTGCTGGCGGTTTTTCTCCTTGTGTCCGTCCTCGCCTTCGGGCAGGATGCGGTGGTCAACTATAAGCCGCTGGAATCACAGGGCCCCATGCCTGCTGACTTTGCCAAAATCACCACCTCGGACAAGGATCTTGCCGACTATAATGTGATGCTGAAGCGGTTGGTGATGGAGGGTGACATCTTGTACGGCAGCAAGTTGAACGACTATGTCAACACTATTGCCGACAATTTGTTGAAAGACAATCCTGTGCTGCGTTCAAAAATCCATTTGTACATTATAAAGAGCACGGAAGTGAACGCCTTTGCCACCGCCAACGGCCTGCTGTTCGTCAATATGGGTCTTTTGGCACAAGTGTCCAATGAGAGCGAACTCGCCTTTGTGCTGGGGCATGAAATCGCGCACTATGCCGAGAAACACATAGAGTCCTTCAATACCTATCAGGATTCGCTCAAGGACAAGGACCCGATCAACTATTATTTGAAGTATCACAACCGTTCGCGCACGCACGAAATGGAGGCCGACCGCATTTCATTGGAGCGTTACATGAAGCAGTCGCAGTACAGTTACACGGTGCTTGACGGCATTTTCGATGTGCTGCAATACTCGGATTTGCCTTTCGATGAGGTGCCCTTCAACAAGTCGTTGGTGGAAACGAGCTTTTACCATTTTCCGGACAACTATTTCCTGACCAACATTACACCTATCAGCAGTCGTGCCGACATGGTGGACACCTTGTTCACGCACCCCAACATTGAGCGTCGTCGCACGGCGGCCCGTTCCATTGTGGCCGGCATGTCCGAAACGGGCCGTTCGGTCTTTGTGCAACCGGAGTCCCTCTTCAACGAGGTGCGCGAGCTGGCACGCTTCGAGTGCGTTCGCATCCTCCTTTCCCGTCACAGTTACGACCATGCCTTCTACAACACCTACGTGCTTCAGCGCGCCCATCCGAACAACGCTTACCTTGAAGAGGCCATGGTGAGTGCCCTCTACGGACTCTCCAAACACAAAAACTACGGCCAGGTAAGTGCTACTATCGAGTCCTACAAGGATGTTGAGGGCGAATTGCAGCAGACCAGCCACTTCTTCGCCAAGATAGGCAAGCAGGAGGCCTCTTTGTTAGCTTTGCGTGCCGCTTGGAAGGCCCGCCAGAATCATCCCGATAACATTTATTACAAAGAGGTGATCGATGATCTCATGAAGGACATTTTCGTCAAGAACAAGATGAAATATACTGACTTCTCTGATTACCCCATGGGCACCGACCCTGCCACCATCCAGATAGAAGACAACACCCCGCAGGATTCGACCATCAACAAATATGAGCGCATCCGCCAGCAGGGCAAACCCACGAAGGTGTTGCCGACTCCAAAGTTCAAGACAATGAACTACATGCTGGTGGACATCCATCAGGAGCCCGCCTTTTACGACTTGATGAGCAACACCCTGCATCAGGCGGAAGACGAGGAGGTTCTGAAGGTGGTGGATCGGAACAAGCCGACCACTGTGAAATCCGTCATCCTCGCAGACCCGCAGTATGTTCTCTCCACGAATGGCTCGAAGAAAGTTGCGCAAAAAGAGGCCAACAAACGTGCCGACCGTCTGCTGAAGACCTTGAGGACATCTCTCAAAAAGCTGAAGTTGGATCCCGTCACCTATAGTGTGAAGGATGTGAAAGGCCTTTCCACAGAGGATTACAACAAGTATGCCAAGCTCCAGCAATGGTTGAACGAGTATTTCCAAAGCGATGGCATTGCCATGGTCTCACCGCTCACCAAGGACATGAACGATGTGTATGAGCTCACAGGCACCTCCACCGTATGTGTCGCGGCCGTGCGGCGCGGGAATGCCGGTTTTGCCGGCTACAACAAAATTCAGAACATCCTACTGGGAGTGCTCTGCCCTTACTATTTTGTGCCTGCCGCCATTGAGTTCGGATTTCCCCGCTATGATACCGATATGTACTTGATGCTTCTGGATTTGGAGAAAGGGAAGACACTCCTCGCCGGCCACGACAGCCAAATCTCCGCCATGAGCGATGCCTACGTCAATGCGTTTATGTATGACAAACTGTATGAATTTGTGAAAGGAAAGAAGAAATGAAAAAGATTCTATTGTTGACTTTTGCTATCATGTTCGGGGTGGCCGCCTTTGCCCAAGGCCCGGGCTATATGGGCAGGCATTTCCTTATTAACGCAGAATGCAGCCTGTCTCCCTCGTGGCTTAATCCAAACCCGCTGACCGAAGCCTTGAAAGCCCGTTTTCCCGATAACGCGCATGCCCAGCGCTACTTGGGACTGAATTATTTCGTCAATCCGAGCATCGAGATGATCATCACCCGGAACAGTACGGTGGGGTTAGGGTATAATTTTTACAAGTCACCGTTTGAGGGACGAGTGTGGCGTGAGTGGGAGGAGATAGATGGCGATAACTATCATTGGGGTAGTTGGAACTATAATTTTACCGGCACCGTGACAGCTCATGGCTTCAGTGCCTTTTACAAGATCTATCCATTTGATTCCTATGCTCCTTTAGGCTACTACCTGAAATTCACGTTTGACGGCTTCTTCTACCACTTCGACCTTGACCAAAGTATGCCCCGGGGCCTGGTGAACCACTATCCTGAAATGGCCAAGGACCATGGAGTCTTGTTCGGCGCGCGGTTTGAGATGGGCCGTGACTACCTCCTTTTCAACTACCTTCGCTTGTCCATGGGACTCTCGGTGGGCACCACCTTCGGCGGCTTCGGTATCGGGCCACCTTTCGACAAATATGACAAGGCGGGTGAGTGTACGCCGGACAGTTATGTCCGAAACAGAATCCTCAATGCCTATTGGTTCGGTCTGAAGGTTGGCGTAGGCGTACTGGCGTTCTAAGTGTTGTTGCGCCCGTTGTATTTGTCTCTCCGGATCAAATTCTATATTACAGTAAAAAAAAGGCGCGGTTTCCGCGCCTTTTTTACATAACCGCATTGCGGGTGAGATGCCCGCAGTTATGGGATTTACTTCTTGATTTGAGCCTTCACCGCCTCGGTGAGATCGTCGCTCTCGTTATGGAAAGCGAGGGTGGAGACATCAAAGATATATGTATAGTTGCCGGCGGAGGCCACCTTCTTGATGGCTTCCAACAACTTGTCCTGGAACGGTTGGAGCAACGCAAGCTGCTTCTGCTGCAAGTCCTGCTCGCTGATGGAAGCAAACTCCTGAATGCGCTCGTAGAGCTTCATCATTTCGTCCTCCTTGACCTTCAGGATGGCGGAGGAGGCGCCGGAGTTGGTCAGCTGCATATAGGCGGCCTGTTTCTCCTTGAACTCGTTCACCATCTGCTGGCCGGTTTCCTCCAGCTCCTTCTGGTAGTCAATCAACGCCTGCTGGGCAGTGTCGATGCCCGGCATCTCCTTCATCAGGGCGCCGTAGTCCACATGCCCGAACTTGGCCTTCTGCGAGAAGCCAGCCAATGTTGCTAACAGGCACAGTATGATAATGGTCAGTTTTTTCATCGCTGCTCCTCCTATTTAATACCCAATTCCTTCTTCACCAACGGAGTGATATCCTCGCCGCTCTCGTAGTAGAGCAGGATCTTGGTGTCGAAAATGTAAGCGAAACCGTTGGCTTTGGCCACCTTGTCAATGGCGTTCTGAATGGCATCCTGGAATGGCTTGGCCAGTTCGTACTGTTTCTCTTCGAGATCCTCTTGGGCGTTGGACTGGAACTCCTGAATGCGCAAGCCAAGGTCCTCAAGCTCCTTTTCACGCACTTGGCGGACGGCGGAAGACATGGTGCCCACCTCGCGGTCGAACTTGTCTTTCTTGGTCTGATATTCGGTCATCATGCTCTCATACATGGCTTGCAGGTCGTTTTGGAAAGCCTGCAACTTAATTTGAAGGGAGTCCACGCCCGGCATGACTTGCAGAATTTCACTGGAATTCACATGACCATACTTCTGGGCATCGGCCGTGCCTACGGAAAACAGCAGGGCTGCGGCTACAAGTAACAAAATCTTTTTCATCTTATTCGTTCGTTTTCTATTTATTGTATAATCTGTTTAGTCGTCCAACTCGCTGTTGACCGAGATGCCGAGTTTTTGGAGGATGGCATTGTTGATATCCCATTTCGGGTCGGCATAGATGATGGTCATCTCACCGGCCGTGTCGAACACAAAAGCATATCCTTTTTCTTTGGCATAATCATTCACCGTGGAAATAACACGGTCTTGGATAGGTTTCACCAATTCTTCTCTCTTCTTGAAAAGATCGCCGTCTTGTCCGAAACGTTTTTTCTGAAGATCCTTGGCCGCTTTTTCCTGGGCGATGATAGCGTCCTCACGGTTCTTTTTCATCTGTTCCGGCATGGTGACGGACTCGACTTGGTATTTGCGGTACATGGAGTCAATGGAGGCGAACTTGGCCTCGATCTCTTTCTGCCACATCACAGCCACGCGGTTCAGCTCGGCTTGCGCCTCTTTGTACTCGGACATATTGCTAAGAATGTATTCGGAGTTGATATAAGCGTACTTCTGGGAAAATCCCGTCAGGGCGAGAAGGACGATCATTGCGGATAAGAACAGTTTTTTCATAGCTTTAATTTTTTTACGTGTGATTAACGTGACTATATGTTTTTTATTTTAGTTGAAAACAACGGGTGCATAGACTATCAATCTATGGATTGGTTTATTGAGATGTGGAAATGACTTCCCCAGTCGCCCTTGGAGCGGCCTGGCACCTCGTCGAAGCCATAGCCCCAGTCGAAGCCCAACAGGCCGAACATGGGCAGATACACGCGCACGCCAAGACCTGCGGACTTGTACATGTTAAACGGGTTGTACTGCCGCTTGTCGAGCCATCCCTTGCCCGCCTCGATGAAAGCTAACACATAGACGGTGGCCGACGGATTGAGGGTGATGGGATAGCGCAGTTCGGCCGTGAACTTGTTGTAGATGCTGGCACCCGTGGAGCTGCCGTCGAGATAAGGCGACAACACCTCGTCTTCGTAACCGCGCATGCCGATGACCTCACGACCGTCGTAGCTGAAGTTCGACAGTCCGTCGCCGCCCAAATAGAAGCGTCCGAACGGCGGAATGCCGATTTCCTTATTGTAACAGCCCATGAAGCCCATCTTGAAACGGACGTTGAGCACTAAGTTCTGTACGATGCGCGTAAACCAGGAGGCACTGAACTTCCACTTGTGGAACTCTAACCAACGGAACTTTTCCTGATCGGTCATGGAACTGTAGTCCTTGTGGCCGAACAGAGAATAGGGAGGGGTGAGCTGCACGCTGAAGCTGATGTTCGATCCCTCGCGAGGATAGATCGGTGCGTTGACGGAATTGCGGGCCAATGTGAAGATATAGCTCAAACTGTTGGCGTTGCCGTTGTTGAAGAAATAGTACCCCGACCAGTTGGTGACGGTGTAGTATTCGTATGAGAGCGTGTGCGACATCTGGAAATAGTCGTCCGGCCACTTGAGCTGGCTGGCTAAGGAGATGGAGGCGCCTGCAATGCTGGAGGAGCGGAAGCCTGTGGTATCCGACTTCTTCATGCCATTGGTCTGACGCTGGTAATAGACACCGATTGTGAGGGCGTTGGGCTTCCTGCCTCCGAGCCACGGCTCTGTGAAGGAGGCGTTATAGTATTGGTAGAGCGCACCCGTCGTGGAGACGTTGAGGGCCAGACGCTGGCCGTCGCCACCGGGAATGGGTGTCCAGGCATCCTTCTTGAAGAACTTGCGGGTGGAGAAGTTGTTGAAGGCGATACCTGCTGTGATGACGAAACCTATGGCACCATAACCCGCACTCAAAGAGAGCTGGTCGGAGCTGGTCTCTTCCACCACATAGTTGATATCGACCGTGCCGTCGGCCTCGTTGGGCTTGGGTTGCACATCCATCTTCTCCTGGTTGAAATATCCGAGCGACATCAGCACCTGCTGTGTGCGGATGATGTCGGCACGGTTGAACAGCTGTCCGGGGATGGTGGTCACCTCGCGCAAGATCACGTTGTCGTTGGTCTTTGTGTTTCCTGTCACCGTGATCTTGTTGTAGCGGGCCTGTTTGCCCTCCCGGATGCGGATTTCGATGTCTATGGAGTCGTTCTCCACCGCAACCTCCACAGGATTGGCGCTGAAGAAGAGATATCCGTTGTTCATGTAGAGCGAGGCCAGATCCTCACCGTCCTCTTTCATGGTCAGGTTCTTGTTCAGGAGCGTCTGGTTATAGACATCGCCCTTGCTGATGCCGAGCAGACGCGAGAGCATGCTGGTGGGGTAGATGGTGTTGCCCACGAAAGTAATGTTGCGGAAATAGTAGCGCGGCCCCTCGTTCACATCGATGTCGATGCGGATGTCGCGGCCATCCATGTAGAAGGTGTCGCGCGTGATGACAGCATCGCGGAATCCCAACTCGTTGTATTTGTTGATAAGGTTGACCTTGTCGTCCTCGTATTTCTCTTTGATGAACCGGGATTTTTTGAAAATTCGCAGCTTGACGCGGTCGGAGAAGTAGTCGTCCAGATGGTCCTTGATGTCTTTCGACTCGTAATAGCCTTTGTGCCGCACGCAGTAGGCGATGGCCGTATCCAATTTATAGAAGGGCATGAAGAGGAATTTCTCCTTGGTCTCCTTCATGGAGCGGAGCAGGACGGCATTGGTTACCTCTTTGTTGCCCCTGATGTCGATTTTGGAGATATGGACACGCTTGGATTTTTGAATATCGAAGAGAATGCTCTTGGCATTTTTGATTTTCTCGTCCGGGATTTCCTGCACATTGACAGTGCAGGCATAGAAGCCCTTGTCCACATAATAGTCACGAATGATGTTGGCGCAAGTGGTCTTCATGTTGTCGTTGATGATGTTGCCCTGCGAGATGTGCAGTTTCTCGCGCAACTCGTTCTCTTCCGTCTTCGTGGTTCCCTTGAAGCCGAAGGAGACGAGGCGGGCACGATCTTCAAGGCGCACATCCAAAAACGCGATGTTGCCATTGATGCGGGTTACGGTGATTTCGACATCATCGTAGAGGCCGCTCCGCCATAAGGTTTTGATGCTTTTGGTGATCTCTTCGCCGGGGATGAGGATTTTGTCACCCACGTGGAAAGAGAGGAGACGCTGGTCCAAGGGAGCAGTTCCGGAGGAGGTGATGCCGCCGATTTCATATTCCGTGGGGTTGGCGTAGTCGATCTTCACGGGCTTGTCGGGTCCGTCACCGCCCACTACCACTTGTCCGTAACTTGCTATGCTGCAAATCACTGACAAGAAGAGGAGGATCGTTGCTACGTGTTTTGTGAATTTCATTCGCGGTTTTAGAAAATTGGCGGCAAAGATAGTGAAAATATCATTGTTCACGGACCTGCTCTCCCGTTTTTCCATAACGACGTTCCCGGTGCTGGAAATCGAGCACGATTTCGCGGAGGTCCTCCTTCCTGAAATCGGGCCACATGGTGGGCACGAAGAAGAGCTCGGCGTAGGCGATTTGCCAGAGCAGGAAATTGCTGACACGGCAGTCGCCGCCGGTGCGTATAAGGATGTCGGGGTCGGGGATCTCGCCGTGATAGAGGTGTTGTTGCACGGTCTCCGTGGTGACCGTCTCGGGGTCAAGGGTGCCGGATGCGGCTTCGCGGGCCACCTTGCGGGCCATATCGACCAACTCGGCACGTCCGCTGTAGCTGAGGGCGAGCACCACAGTGAGCCCGTCGTTGCCAGCCGTGCGGTCGATGGCGTCCTGCAGGACGGCGCGACTGTTGTCGGGCAGGTCACCCAAGCGGCCTGTGACTTGCAGCCGGACGTGGTTTTTCATCAGTCCGTCCAGCTCGTTGTGAATGGCCTGCACAAGCAGTCCCATGAGCATTTCGACCTCCTCGCGGGGCCGGTTCCAGTTTTCCGTGGAGAAGGCGTACAGCGTCAGGTAGGGGATGCCCATTTCACCGGCACCTTCGATGACACTACGCACAGCCTCCACGCCATGCTTGTGGCCGTATGTGCGCTCGCGGCCTTGCTGTTGCGCCCAGCGTCCGTTGCCATCCATGATGATGGCCACATGCTTCGGAAGCTTGGCGGGATTGAGAACTCTTTCCGTATAGTCCATCCTGCGAAAGATTAGTGGAGGGGATGACGGGGCTTGAGCAGGTCGCAGGTCTTGGACTCGTTGCCGAACTTGACCGTGAAGAAAATGCCCGCAAAGGAGTAGATGTCGGTTGTGCGGACATTGCCGCGCTGTGTTCCGGCGGTGTTGAAGGGATAGGGCTCGTGTGTTGCGGGGTTTATGAGTTCGGGGGTACGGTCGGCCAGGTCGGCGGGGATGCTGCCGCGCTGCTCGCGGATGATCTCGTTGTCGAAATAGACTCCACGCACGTCGTCGAGGTAGTCGGTGAACGTGTATCGGATACCCCATTCGGCACCGATGGTGAAGTGGCGTCCGATATTGACCTTGATGCCGATGCCGAAGGGGATGGCGACGTTGGTCAGGGAGTAGCGCTTGGTGGCCAGGCCGTTGGTGTCGGCAATGCCCTGCCCTTCCGTGCCGAGGCTCTGCAGCTCATACCAGGTGCCGGCGGTGTCCAGCTGCGCCTGCGGGTTGAAGGAGAAGAGCGTGATGCCGGCGAAGATGTAGGGCGTGAAATGGTTCTTCTGCGGCACGTTGTACAGCTTCAGGAAGTTGAGTTCGGCCACCGCTGAGAATTCCGTGATAGGCGACATGAAGCTGAGATTCCGCGTGTTGTTGAAGGCGGCGTCGGAGGCGGAGACTTTCCCGAACAGGAAGTTGCCTCTGACGGCCCAGCGGGGCGAGATGTTGTACCGGTAGGCGAAGCCGCCGGCGAGATGTGAGTTCTTGAACAGCTTGGTTTGGTTGATATCGCCAAGATAGAAGGTGGTGCCGAAGAGGGCGCCGAACTCGGAGCTTTGCGCGCGTGCCGGCGTGATGCCTTGCAGCAGCATGCACACGACACAGGCGATGATGATGGATAACCTTTTCACTTTTAATAACTTTTGGGGCGGATTTGCATCCGTGACCATTGATTGAACATGTTCCAAAACGAAAGGCGGACAAGTCAGCCTTCCGTTTAACGCTGCAAAAATAAAAAAATTACGGTTACCAATAGAATAAATTAAAAAAAGTGTATTTTTGCCGCCCAAAAATTTATAAGTAAAGAATTTAATATTAAAAAGAAAGGAGCCTTGATTAGCACACCGAACAACAAGCCGCGCAATCCCATGGGCCCGCGTCCGAAAAAGGAGAGCCAGCACAGAATCAACGAACACATCACCGCCCAGACGGTTCGCGTCGTCGGCGAGAATTTCGAGCCCAAGATTGTCTCCCTGCGGGAGGCTTTGGCCATTGCAGACCAGTACGAACTTGACCTCGTGGAAATCTCCCCCAACACCACCCCGCCCGTATGCAAGGTGATGGATTACCAAAAGTACCTCTACGAACAGAAGAGGAAAGCCAAGGAAATCAAGGCCAACAGCGCCAAGACCGTCGTCAAGGAGATCCGCATGGGGCCCCAGACCGACGACCACGACTTCAACTTCAAGTGCAACCACGCCATCAAGTTCCTGCAAGACGGCTACAAGGTGAAATTACAGGTCTATTTCAGAGGGCGTTCCATCGTCTATAAGGACCAGGGCGAGTTGCTGTTGCTCCGTTTCGCCGAGCGCCTCGCCGACTACGGCAAGCCCGACCAGATGCCGACCCTCATGGGCCGCAACATGACGATGATCATCAGCCCGAAGTCGAAGAAATAAACACGAAACACAGTAAACGCATCATAAAAACTTTTAAAACTCAAAGAAATGCCAAAAATCAAATCCAAGTCCGCCGCCAAGAAGAGATTCACTCTGACCGGCACCGGCAAAATCAAGAGACATCACGCTTATCACAGCCACATTCTCACCAAAAAGAGTACCAAGAGAAAACGCAACCTGGCCTACAGCGCCATCGTGGAGCACAACTTGGACCGCACCGTCCGTCAAATGCTCGGAATGTGCTAACAACTAACATCAATTATTAACTAAAACAAAAAGTTCACGTTCAGCCATCAAAGAGTTTAGTCATTAAACCGCTGACGGGAAATGAAAGGAATCAATTATGCCAAGATCAGTCAATCACGTTGCTTCCAAAGCAAGAAGAAAAAAGATTTTGAAACGTACCCGTGGGTACTTCGGCAAACGTAAAAACGTTTGGACCGTTGCAGTCAATTCGTGGGAGAAGGGCCAGCAGTATGCCTACCGCGACAGAAAAGCGAAAAAGAGAAATTTCCGCAGCTTGTGGATCACCCGTATCAACGCCGGTGCCCGCATCAACGGAATGTCCTATTCTGTCCTCATGGGCAATCTGGCCAAGAAGGGTGTCGCGCTCAACCGCAAAGCCCTCGCCGACCTCGCGATGAACAATCCTGAGGCATTCAAGGCTATCGTTGACCTCGTCAAATAGTTCATAGCCCGATTTTTAATTAGCAAACTGCGTTTACTGGATACAGAGAGGGTGACTGAAAACAGTCATCCTCTTTTTTTAATTTTTAACACAATACAACACGGCACTTTATCGTATATATATTTATGCATTTACAATCATCACGATGCAACGTGTCCTGACCATATTATTCCTGCTTTGGGTCGGTTTTCAGCCATCTTTGGCTCAAACCGTTCTCCCCGACAACATGGTGGAGACGGATTGCTCGACAGAGGCAGTGGCCATGGACTGGGGAATCGTCCAAGGAGCCAGCAGCCAACCGCTGTCGCACATGTATGCCCAACCCTACATCGGCGACATTGACAATGACGGTCAGTCCGAGATTGTCACGGTAGGATACTACAATTTGCCCAGACAAGCCTCTTCTAT
>JAGCCZ010000030.1 GCA_017651425.1 Bacteroidales bacterium | reverse complement strand
GTGGAATATCGTGTTGGATAACGTTGACGAGGAGATGCACCTATATTTCTATCCTCTGATATTTAGATCTTCGATATTTAGATCTTCCGGGCTGAACTCCACCGATAAAAAATAAAGGCCATGTCTGCAGCAGTGTCCTGCAGGATCCCGACCCGCGCCCGCACACCTACGGCGTGCGATTCTGCCCGTGCGGTTCCTTCGCTACCAATCCCTGCAGGCCTACGGCCTGCACCACGCACGCCATGCCATTAACATAATGTCTAATGACCTTCCTTGAGCAGTACCTGCAGAGAAAAAAGCTCTGTAGCCGGGGGATGTCCGCTGCACCCCCTGTGACAAAGCGATTGGTAATCAGTTGCGGGGTGACACTGAAGAAGTTACCACCCATTCGTGACGGGGCATCACAAAAAAGGAGGTTTTGGTGGCTATCACAGCCCCATTCCGTATCAGATCGGCTTCTATCAGGTCGTAATAGCGGCCACGGTGAAGGGTCGCCACCTTTACGGCCCCATCTGAGGGCACCGTCACAGTCTTGCTCCCCGTTTCCATCAATTCGGGAGGATGAACTGCTGACAAGAGCCGCCACTTCACCTGACAGGTCACCTCTGCAAGGGAGTCGTTGACCACAAAGAGTTCCATCGTGGTGTCGTTGACGTGCCGCACGGCGAGGGCCACATTGGCGTAGGCCTCCTTGAGGCGGTGGTGCAGCAGTTTCCATCGGCCCGTGCAGTCGATGCTGCTCCAGGAGGCCACAGGCCAGCAGTCGTTGAGCTGCCAGTAGAGCGTACCCCGGCAACGCTCGCGGTCGATGCGGTGCGCATCAATGGCCTGCACGATGCCCTCGGCCTGCACCCACTGGCTGACACGGGCGAACTCGGCCAGGTCATCGCTCTTCGTATAGCCCATCTCCTGCATCGCCTTGCGGATAATCTCCACCCCGCGGCCATGCTTCTGATGGTTTTTCATCGAAGGAGAGGAAAGATTCCGTTCGCCTTCATCCACATATTGCTCCCAAAGCGCATATTCGGGATAGGATTGGAAGCCGTATTCGGTCATGAAACGGCCGGTCTTCTCGGGCCACACCGTAAAGGGCAGTTCTCCCCACCAGACACCCCAGTAGTGGGAGCAGCCGTGGGTACAGCACTCCTCGTGCCCCCACCCGTAGGTGGGAGACGAGGAAATATAGGGAGTCGTAAGGCTCAAATTGTCTATCGTTTCAGGCAATATCTTTTCAAAAAGCTGATGAAAATCGGCATACAACTGCGCATTCACCTCGTCGGACCATTGCAGGGCGGTTTGCCAGCCCCAGTCTTCAAGGCCATTGTGTACCTCATTGTTGCCGCACCAGATGGCAATGCAGGGATGGTTGCGCAGGCGCGTGACCTGCTCCACAGCCTCCTGCTTCGCATTTTTCAGGAAGGCGTCGTCACCAGGATAGGGGTTGCAGGCATACATAAAATCCTGCCACACCAACAGCCCGAACTGGTCGCAATAGTTGTAGAAGGCATCGTCCTCGTATATGCCGCCGCCCCACACGCGCACCATATTCATATTGACCGCCTGGCAGTCGTGCAGCAGCTGGTAATACATATCGTTGCCCTCGGGACGGGCCATTATGCCGGGATAGGAAGAGGCGGGGATCCAGTTGGCACCCCGCATAAAGCAGGGTTTTCCGTTGACCTCAAAGGCGAACGACTCGCCAATGGCATCCTTCTCCCGTTTTAGCCTTATCGTGCGCAAGCCGTGGGCCACGGGCGCGCACTCGTATTGGCGCTTGCCATCCTGCAACCTGACCGTATAGTAGTACAGATGGGGCTCACCCATCCCGTTGGGCCACCAAAGCTTCGGTTCTTTAATATCCACGGGCAGATAAAACTCATTCTTTCCTGGCTTCATCCTCACCTTTTTCTTGACGGAGATATTGGCTCCATCGGCATCATTGACTTCCACTACAAGGGTCGCCTTCCGGGCTTTGTCGGATTGCACCGTCACGCAGACCGTGGTTCCCCACACGCCAGGTTCCTCCTGTGCCGGGCGACCGTCGCGCACATATACATCCTCCACCCTATAATCGCTATAGCTGCGGATATAGACATTCTTCCAGATGCCGCAGGTAATCAGCTTCGGGCCCCAGTCCCAGCCCGACTCGTACTGGGCCTTGCGGGAGAAGACGCGGCTGTCGGGCAGCCGGTACGGAAGGGCCTCCGCCGCCGCACGCTCGATGGGTACGGAGGGCAGAAAGCGCACGATCAGCTCGTTGTCCTTGTCGCGCAAGCCGTCGGGAAGGTCGAAGGTCCAGCGGCGGAACATATTGTCGGGGCGTGCGGTGCCGTCGGTGGCGGTCAGTTGCTGGCCGTTGAGAAAGACCTCCGCGTAGGTGTCGAGTCCTTCGAACATCAGCTGCCGATGGTCGAAGTCGCGGCTGCCGGCGCAGTCCTTGTCAAAGAGCAACCGGTAGTTCCAGACGCTGTCGGCCACCCACTGCACGGAATCCTCATTCGTACCGTAGTAAGGGTCGGGGATCAGATGGTTGCGCAAGAGGTCGTCGTGGATGTTGCCGGGCACGGTGGCGGGATACCACTTGCCCTGATACTCAAACTCCCAGCTGTTGCTGATGCAGCCAAACTTGGAGTTCAGATAGCGCACCTCCTCGGTTGGTGCCAACCGTTCCGCACGTTTACATGCAGAAAAAAACAAAGGTACCAACAGGAGCAGGAGCACCCACGGCGCAAGGCGGCGATTGACCATGGCAAATTAATTTTTGGCAATGGATGTATTCGGAATCAAGGATTTGCCAGTGGCAGAAAAATAGGGAGCCAACAACTCGTAAGGGATGATGCAGGAGGGCTGGCCAGCTGCATACGGGGCAATTTCATAGACCTGGTAGGTAAACTCGACACCCTCTTCCAGGAAACAGGGTGAGGTTTCGGGTAGCGGGAAATACATTTGCTTCTCTTCGAAGATCATCTCGTTCAAGGCCGCCTCGTCCGCCACCTCAAAATATTGTTCCTGAACAGCTTTTTTAACAAGATTGCGGAGATCGTCCATCCTGTCCGACTGGAAAACATTCCAGTCCATGCGGCGGCCGTCTATTTTGCGGAAGGTTTGTCCCGAAGCGCCATGCATGCCATGCGCCCCGCCGCAATACGTCTCGTATGTATGGGTATATGTCACCAGGAGGTCTGTTTCGTAAGTCTTTGCAAAACGGTTGTAATCGTACCAGGCCATGCCTTCTCTGACACTTTCAGGAGCATCGAACTCCTTGAGTTCATTTTGCAGGTCCTTATTGGTCGTCTTTACGTAATACTGGAGCATATCTTGACCATCGGCCAAGCTGCCCGTGTAGGTGCCGCCCAGCGTTTCCGAAATCCATTCCCGGATACTGTTCACCACGAGCGGGCTGCCGTAGGTGGGGAAATCGGCTTTTATGCGGACACCACTGCCCATGCCGTTGACAGAGACGGAATCCACATAGGAGATCGAGACCGTGCGCACGTTGGCGGGCGCCTCCTTCTGGAGCGAGGCCTCCAAGTTCTTGGTGCCACAGCCTGTGAACAACATGGCGAGCACGGCAAAACAGATGACAATCAATACATTGAAATTCAAAATCTTTTTCATATTCTTGTTTTTTTAATTCTTTTTTGAGGTGGCAAAGATATGAAAAAAACAGGTCGTGATATCCACAATCCGACGGTGGAAAAAAAAACGACATTGACCGCCCAACCAGGGGAAAAGCGTGTTACCTTTGCATAAAGTTGCAGAACGCAGAAAACATAATTCAAAAAACTAAAAACCAACCTATTAAACAACAGAATGGCAGACAAGAACGACATCCTCGCTGATAAAATCCTTTCCTCCATAGAACCCGACATACTCACCGGAATCCAAGCCGACGCGACGGAAGAAGAGGCTCCCCTCACAGAGAACTACCCACAACCGGACGCCTCCTATTCCCACAAGGACACCCTCACGCTGGAAGTTGACGGAACCCCCGTCACCAGACGCCTCAACGACTGGGTGCGATACGACCCCGTCACCCTGCACAAGGCGATGGGCAGCGTGCCCTTCCTCATCGCCCGCGACGACTACCGCATCCTGATGAGCACCCTGCGCGCCAACAACATTGAGTACTACCGCAGAGCGGTTGGTCTGGACATTTTAGTGGACATCACAGGGAAAGGGCAGGAGGTCGCCGCAAAGAGTCTCTACAACTACGAGCCCACCAAATTCTACAAATGGTGGTCTTCCCACGAGAACAAGGTCTATATGACCACCCGCGAGAAGATCCAACTGTTTCTGAAGGTGGAATCCATCAAAAGCGGAACTTTGCTGAAAAAACATGTCGAGTTGATGAACAATCTGCGCATGGCATCTAAAAAACAGGACTAAAAGCCCTGTTTTTTTATAACATTTGTCAATACTTCCGCAAAATATTCATTATCCTTCTTTGTATAACGGCGCTGGGTGAAAACCTGCGCCAAATTCTCCAATTGATTTTCCTCAAGAATCTGACGCGTCTCTTCTGACGCTTCTTTCTCTTCGTAAATATGGTTGATGGAGGTCTCGTCGTAATCGTGATAGGTCTCCCGATGGACCATGGCCTCCACGGGAAGTTTCTGCGTCAGGGCAGGCCGCACTGCGGGATATCCCATCGTAATGCAGGCGACCGGCACCACGTGGCGCGGAAGCTCCAACACTTCCACAAACTTGTCCACATTGTACGTGATGGTGCCCAACCAACAGAAGCCAAGCCCGAGCGACTCGGCAGCCACACAGGCATTTTGCGCCGCGATGAGGGCGTCTGTGACCGCCCAGTGATAGCTCTGCAAATTGCTGTAGGCCTCGGTCTCGGCCTGCCGGAACTCACAATAGCGGTTGAAGCGGTGGAAGTCGGCACAGAAAGTCAGTATCAGCGGAGCCTGCGTCGCCATGGGTTGGTTGAAATGAAACGGGGCCATCTTCTTTTTCATCTCGTTATCCTGAGTGACAATGATGCTGAAGAGCTGCATGTTTCCCATCGTGGAACCGCTGCATGCCGCACGCAAGATTTGCTGAAGCGTCTCCTCCGCAACAGGTTGGTCCGTATATTGCCGAATACTGACATGATTATAAAGCGTTTGCAAAGTGTCGTTCATGTTTCCTAAGTTTAAAATTCAGAGTGCAAAAGTATCAAAAAAACGGTTCCCTCCCCTATTCGAACACAATGTAATGACGCAATTTCTCCATAAGCTCGGGGTAAGCATGCGTAATCTGCTGCAATTGTTCAAAAGACTCGATTTTCCCATGCTTTTCCCGATAATTCAATATGGTTTTGGTAAGATAGGCATCAAAATAGGGGTGCGAAACCAACTCCTTGTAAGATGCCGTATTGATGTTGATCTTGCGGACATCACCGGGACGAAGCGTGAAATATTTGGCGACATGCTCCATGTCAATGTCTTGCAAGACATACACTTCCCGTATTTGTTCCAACGAGTAGAAACCGCCCAACTTGTCACGATACTCCACCAGCCTCGCCGCCCGTTTGCTGCCAAAAAGGGGCACCACCACGATATCGTCCGTGTCACACCGGTTGATATCGATCTTGACAATGTCGTACAAAGGTTTTCGTACATCATTTGCCCGTTTGCGGGTCGTGTCGGGCGGCGACCGCCAACCCTCCTGCCGACGAGCGGCTTTCGTCTTGGCCAATGAATCGCTCAGGAGAGCCTGCTGCCGGTTGAACGTCTCAAAATGCGCCGCATAGACGCTCAACTCCATTTGCGGCAATCGATGTCCATCATATAGAAAATAAAAGAGATAGCCGGCCATCGTGAAAGCCAACAGTGCCATCGCCGCCACCCACTCCCCTCTCGTGAAGTTGATATTGTTTTTCATGGCGCAAAAATACAAAAAATATTCCAAATGTTTTAAATAAAATTTGGAATATTTTTAAATATTTTTACAAATAAGGATTTATCGGATAATGGTGATAGAGCCGTTGTAGTTGACGGTCTTGGCTTTGCCCTTGTAGTAGAAACTATAGTAATAGACACCGTCGGCGAGGCCGCTGCCGTCAAAGAACTGGCTGCCACGCATAATTTGGCCACCTTTTGCAAAAGTGTCATAGTTGCGGGCTTCGTAAACCTTCTTGCCCCAGCGGTCGTAGATAAAGAGCGTATTGTTCCTGAAACCGTCGGGATCCTCGGGATTCACATTCGTGCTCAGGTTCTCAATCGCGAACACATCATTCATGCCATCGTCATTAGGAGTGATGACATTGGGAAAGACAAGATCCTGCTCGATGGTAACGGTGTGTGCGATTTCGCTATAGCAGCCCGCATCGGTCTCTATGCGCAAAATGACATCATAGTCACCCCACTCGGCGTAAGTATGCGTTGGGGAGAAGGAGGAACTGTCGACCTCTCCGTCGGCAAAATCCCAGAAGACATGATTGAACTCCAAGCCTTGGAGTGTCGTGTCGGTATAGCTTTGGAACTGCACGACACCTCCGTTTTCAGCCATGAGCGAGATCTCCGGGGTAGCCGAAAACTCGGCCAAGGGCTGCATGTCCGCTTCTATGGAATTCCACATGAAAACGGAATCCACACAACCGTATTGCGTGGTCACTTTGTAATAAAGCGTATAGATTCCGGGATCAAGGATATTGAACCGGGGCTCGGCATCGGCCGTGTACTGTACCACCGTGCCATTCTGGTCAAAAATTAGCCACTCGTGTTCGAGATTGTCAGGGGTCGTTCTGTTCGTGACAACCATGTTGAGGGGCACGCAGCCCTTCATGGGTTCGAGATCAAAGTCTATTCGCGGATTTTCAACGGAAATGATGCGTATGGTATCGCGTCCGTGGCAGATCATGGAGCCGTCAGCGACAGCCGTAGCCATATCTACATAATAGTCGCCATCCGCCAACACAAAAATGGAACGAGTCGTGTCACCCGTGTTCCAATGGATGGTTGCACCGTTAGGCACAGAATCCAAGGTGAGCGTAATCATGTCACCATAGCAAAGGAAGATGTCGTCTCCCAGATTGGGGCGGGGGCTTTCCACAACCTCCACAGGCATCAGCGTATCATAAACACAGCCATATTCGTCAATCACGCGGATGGTGTAATTCACTATTCCAGTTTGATCGAAGGAGACATGGGTGCCGTGCGCACCAGGTCCAAGGACCTCGTAGGAGACGGGATAGACTTCATAGTACCATGTGTCGGGCAGCAGCGTGGAGTCGAGAGCCATCTCCCACTCGGTGATATAGCCATTGTCGCCGCTCCATCCATCGATCACCGTGATGGCCCACACGCCGTTGAGGGGGCAACCGATAAGGTTGGAGAAGGGTTGGTCAGGATGATACAGGTGGGTCATATTGACCGTATTGGTGGAGTCCACGATGCCATTATGGATGTTGGACATGTCATACACATGGCCGGAACCAGGGGCATAGGTGTAGCCGTATGCGGGATCGGTGTTGTTAGACCAGCAATAGTTCCATGTCGTGCCGATTTCATTTTTGTCGGGATCGCACTTGTAGTCCGCATTGTTGGCATATCCGATAACGCCGAAATGGGCGGCAGGATAGATGTTGGAGGTCTGCAGCCATCCCCACGGCAAGGGGATGGAGCCGGCACAGGAAGCGGAGCCCGAAGTGCCGTACTTGTTCATAATCTTGACGGACTGACCGTTGGGACAAGTAAGCGCAATATATATGTCACCAATATAGGAGTGTTCCATCTTGACACGCAGATACAGGATATCATCCGCGCTGGTAATGGTGGCGGTCGGAGAAAACGCATTGAATGTCACGGGAGACTGGTAAGCGCAACCGCCGCCGCAGTTGACGCCGTCAGGCAGGAAGATGGTGTCAGACACGTTCAAGACGGCCAACTGCTCGCTATAGACGGAATCCAGTTTCACCATACCGTCATCATAATAGCTGAAGGTCACATCCATTTCCAGTCCGCTGCAGACCGGCGATGGGTTGGCGAACTTTTCCACCGGCGTACGCGATGTGCGCACACGGAAGGAAATGGGCATGGTGGACATGCAACCGCCTATGTCCGTCGCATTGATCAGGACATCGTATCCACGACCCGCCGTAAAATGATAGTCAATACCGTTCAAGCCCATGCTGTCGATTTGCTCCAATCCCATATCCCAAATAAAGTGGGATGTTGCATCGGATTGCTGATAGCTGAAGCCGTTGTCAGGATAGATGCCGTGAACGGCCAGATGCACAGTGTCGTAAGAGCAGACATTGATATAATAAAAGCCGTCGCTCCCCACGGCGGGCACATGGGAGCATGCAGCCGTGTCCAATGCGAGCCGCACTCGCTGACAGGGTGCCGTGCAGCTGGTTTCTATCATGAAGCCGTTCCCGTTCGCACTGCCATTGGAGACAAAGCGCAGCGTGATGGCGCCGGAAGAGTTGGTGATGGTAGCCGTATAGATAATGCTGGTGCTTGCATACGGCGTGGTCATCGCGTCGTTGATCATGCCCAGCATGGGCGAGCTCGTGTTCGGGCCGTCGTAGATGTAAAGTGTGTCGGAGGGGTCAATGTTGAGGTTGGAGAGAGCGACGGCAATCTGCACGCTGCCCGCGGAGGGATTGTCCGACGTGATGGTCAAGACATCATTCCTGTTGGCGCCATAGTCGCCGCTAATACCGCCATTGTCATACACAATGAAGTTACAGCCTGTAATCGACCCCACGGAACCCATATTCACAGGTGTCTGCGCTATACCCATCGACAGCGACAGGAAAACTGCCATCACAAAGGATAGAACTTTCTTCATTTTCATTTTGGTTTATGTTTTCATCATTCCCGACGGGCCAAATCCCCACAAATCGTCACGCATAAGCCCCATCAAATCAAGCGTGCAAATATACACAATATTTGTATTATTGTAACATGATTTCAAAAAAAATTGGCGTATTGAAGAGGGATCGTGTTTATCCACCAGATTCCTTCAACACGCCAACCTATCAGGTAAAGGATTATTCCTATCGGATAATGGTCAGAGAGCCGTTGTAGTTGACGGTCTTGGCCTTGCCCTTGTAGTAGAAACTGTAGTAATAGACGCCGTCGGCGAGGCCGCTGCCGTCGAAGAACTGGCTGCCGCGCATCACCTGGCCGCCCTTGGCGAACGTGTCGTAGTTGTGCGCC
>JAGCCZ010000029.1 GCA_017651425.1 Bacteroidales bacterium | reverse complement strand
CGCGCTTGCCGAGGTACTCCTCGATGCCCACCGAATCGTCGGGGACGAACGGTTCCAATATGGACGGGTCGTAGCGAAGGGCGATGACGGCGTGGCTGTGCTGGTGGTCGTCGAAATTAAGGGTGAGGTCGTGGCCGAAAGACAAGTCTTGTTTGTTAATGAAATCGCACAATATTTGTCCATGTTGGTTTACGACAACATTTTGGCCTCCTGCTAAAACGCTATATAGGTGGTATATGGTGTCTGCTCTTTGAAATGTTCCATCGGTATTATAGTAACACAAAAGGTGGTAGTTGTTGTCAATCATGTAATTTCTTGTCATGTGCATCAAGTGATTGTTGATCACGGCAGGTCTTATCGGGTCGCCATAGGAAACATTGGTCTTATTCCCGGGTACTGCCCCAGAATTCTCGTAGCCACCAGTGTTCTTGTTGAAACGTACAAAGTAGGTGGTCGATTGGGAAACATTTAGCACATTACTCATATTGTCGAAATAATAGGTCGCATTTGTTCCGTCAAAATGGCCTATCCACCCGACAAGGTAAATGCTATTGTTGTGGACGTAGTTATCCATCCATGATATGGCGTTTGGAAGTGAATTTTCAGGCGGATTCCTCACGAATGCTTGATTCGACCACAACACATTTCCGTTTGAATTATACTTGATTATGAATGGCATGTAAAATGCTAAACCATAATCGTCCACGATTGCAAAATGAGAACTGTCCCAATAAATACGTATCGGGTATTGATTATATTGGTCCGTCATCCACATATCCATTAAATATCCTGAAAGATACAAATTATTATCAGAATCAACACTCATTCCGAATACACATGGCGTAAAATGAGGATTCACCGTATCTATTGGGATGTATGGCGAAAGTCCTTCCGTATGTTCAACAATCAATTTAGTCCACACCAAGTCAAAGGTCGGTGAAAATTTAAATATCATCATATTGTGAATTGCAGAGATCTCGTCTCTTCCGGGCAAATAAAAATCATACATTCTGTTTGTATCTTCATCAAGCACAACAGTCCAAGGTAGAGTATCTGGACCGCCATACGAGATTCCTGTCGCAAAATATAAATTGCCATCGCTATCCATACACATCGGACACGACGCTATCCCAGTGCTTAGTGGCAAAATTTGCCTGTTTTCCGTATCTCGGGATAGTGTTTTTACAAAATGGTTCTCAAGTACATTTCCCTCTAAATCCAAAATTGAGACAAAGGAAATATAACCACCTGTAAATGTATATGGCGGATGATACTCACCAAAAGGATAAGAAAGTGCCGTTTGCTGCGTAACTAATGTATCCAGGAACCACAACTGTTCATTCAAACTGTAATCAAAACTGTAATGTCCTGAAATTACAATTTTCCCATCTCGTAGGGCCATATCATAAGGTCGGCAGTCTCCCTGTTTGGAGTTTTTGATTATTCTGCTCCATAAATAATTTCCCAAAGAGTCAAATTTCACCAAGGCAGTCCCTTGAGTATTTGAAGCCACAACTGATACAATATTTGAGAAATGAAGACTCTCGTCTTGGGCATATAGTCTCGCATTTCCTCCAAAACTACCAAACACATAAACATTCCCGTCATCGTCAAAGGCAGTGCGCACGACGTAATTGTATGGATTATCGCTGTCCAGCGGGTCATCGTTGCCCGTCCAATAGTTCGCCCACTTCCACTCGCCTTGGGCGAATGCGGTGGGGGCGGTCGCTAAAAAAGCGACCGCCATTAAAACTATAATTAATGATATTTTTGTCATATTTGTCATTCTTTTTGTTGTAATTCACTTGTGGAAATTATCGTAGTTTACTGCCTGACCAGTTTCAAATAATGAACCTGCTTGTCTGTTGTGATGACACGGACGATGTAAGACGCCTTGGCGAGTCGGCTGACGTTGAAGCGGTGGGTGTTGCAGTATTCGGCAACCTGACCGCCCTGCATGGTTAGCACGTTGATTTCAGCCACCTCCTCGGGCGCGATGCCCATCACTGCCACCTCGTCCTTGGCGGGATTGGGGGCGAGATAGGGCTTGGCGGCTATTGGGATGGCTGTGTCTGCCTGAAGTCTTCTAATAGAAGTGTCGTTGTCAGCCGTGATGGAGTCGGTGAGCTGGCGCATGTCCTCGGAAATCTCGTTAAGAATATCCTCTGCGGGAACACAATATATCACATGGCAGGGTGTCCCATCGTCACAGATGATGGCGTGGAGGCAGATTTCTTCGCCTGCCATAGCCATTTGGGTCAACTGCGCATAATTTAGCATCAAAAGCGCATACACGTCCACAGGCGGACTATAATAATAGTTCAACAGTTGGGGCGGGTCACACCACAAAGCCTGGAGATTGGAGGCATTGGGAGAGAAAAGCAAATGGACTTTGAAATAGGAAGTCTGGTGCGGTGTGCTCAAATCCGGCTCGAAGACCGCTTCGAAATCATCCACCAGTTCGCACCCCTCCTCAACGCATTCATGCCAGTCAAAATATACCGTGAAAGAGGTCTCGCAACCCAAGCCTGCATTGAGCAAAGTGAAAGTGATGTACGGGTTGGCAAAATCCAAGAATCCAAATTCCACGTGGACCATTTCGCTTCCGCCAGGAGCTATCGTCACGGGAAGCGGATTCGCAGAAAGACCCGCATAGCTCGAACGAGCGAATAATTGGTCGAATGTTACCGGCTGGGAACCATTGTTGTGTATGAAAATATCCATTGTGTAATATAACGAGCAGTCATCCGCCATCTCACAGCGCGTGGCCAAATCTATGTCAATGCTGTCGCAGGGACAAGGTTCTTCGTCCTCAAGGGTGAAAGCGGGCGAAGTGGACGCACATCCGTTACCATACTGGGTTTCCAGATAATAGGAGCCGAAATTGTTCAGGGGCAGGTTGGCATACAACGTGTTCCCACCCGTGCTCCAGACGCCGTTCTCGTACCAGTCCCAATGGAAACTGCTGGGGGCATACGGATAGATGCCGTAAGTATGCAGGGTGTCAGGAATCTCCTTCTTGCATCTTCCATAACATCCTGTCAGCAGCGCGTCGTAGTTGGGTGCGGGCGGGATGAACAACGTGGATCTTTCGGACGGACAACCTGTGGTTGGGTCAATGTAATGTGCCGTCAGGAAACCGGGCACATAATACTCCGCATCAACTCCGTGGAAGCCGTTGCTCCACAGCAAATCCTGTCCCGTGGTGGAATGCACATACACGGGTGGCTTGTGGATGCACTTGTTGAGATAGAACGAGATGGGTGGTGCGGCTGGCTGCTGGTGTACCGTAAGGGTACAAGTGGCCGTTTTCGTGCAACCGCTGCTCGTGTTGGTCACATCAAGTGTAACGTTATATGTCCCTGGTTGCGCCGGGGTGAACGTGATATTGGATGTCGTGAACGTATGGCTGTATGACGGACCCGTAATTGTCCAGGTATATGAGTTGGAGGAACCCGTGTTTCCGTTCAGCTTCACCTCCTCGCCAAGGCAACAGGTGGTCTTTCCTGTGATGCGGGCGGTGGGGGCATTGAGAAAACGAACATTTTTCATACGCTCTTTTTTACAACCATAAGTGTTTTCAACCAACACATGATAATCACCTGTTTGGTATATATCATAGGTGTTATCCGTAACACTATTGGTTGAGAACTCCCAATAGTAATTATTGATATATGGAATATGCGGAATGAACTTCAATTGACGCGAAGTGCCTGGACACACATCTTGCCCTATGGCAGACAGGTAACCTGCTTGTATATCATTGTGAACAACAAAGACATATGCAGGATTTGAAGAAATAGAACACCCATCTTCGTTATATACGACCAATGACACTGTTGATGAATTGGCAAAGGCGTGATAAACATTATTCCCCTCAAGATATGTTCCATCTCCAAAATCCCATATAAAAGAACTTCCTGTTGCATTTGCAGAGAAAAGGAACGGCGTTCCCTCACACATATATTGGCTGATGTTCAAACTTGTGATTGACGGCAGAGCATCAATGACGAGTTCTTTGGTAATCTGGCATTGCTGCCCATTGGAAAGGTAAACGGTCAGGGTGATATGGTTTGCTCCACCCAACACGAAAGAACTCAACGGGAAGGTGGTGGATGAACCGACATTGTTGTAGGTTATCCCCGTCTCCTGTATGTATATATTGCGCGATGCTATCAGCCCGCTTGTCAGACACAGGGTCCTGTCTTCAAAAGCAACAGGATTGTTACAAGTATAGGACAGGGAAAAATCCGGCACGCATTCTATCGTGCAAGTTGTGGTTCCCATATAGCACTGTCCGTTCACCGTTGCCGTCCCCCTTACGGTATATGCTCCCGGATAGCTGAAAGCTATGGAGGCGGATGTGTTATCCGTGTAGGTGAACGCATTGCCGGAAATTTGCGGCGTTATGGACCATAAAACATCGCCACCGCTGTTGTTGGTCAAAGAGACCGTGGCCGTGGCGCAGGCGACAGACGATGAACACGACATCGCAATGCAGTCCCCACCGGGATTGCTTCCCGCTATGGTAATGCACCCCGAGGAAGAGCAAGACGGAGTGGTGGTGTATGTGACCGTGCAACAATAGGTGCCTGTTGTTGTATATGGGCAAACATTACTGTTGAATTGTTGGGTGTTCCCGTTCACCTCCCAGACATACGAGGCGTTGGGATAGTAAATCACTCCGACATTCTGTCCGTCAAAATATGGCGCCACCACGGGAGCTGGTACCACTTCCATAGTCCCGGAGACCACGACGGCAGGACATGACGGATACGGGTGGTATTCCAACGTGAAGGCCTGATTCCCGGCCTGGTTGAAGATGTGTGATGCCGTTTCCCCCACATAGCTGCTGCCGCCAATGTGCCATGTGTAATCCGATGGGTTAGAGACGGGTGATGTCACGTAAAAGTTGGCGTTGTCCCCCTGGCAGACAGGGGTGCTGTAGGAAATGGTCGGCGTTGGAACGTCTATGGTGGTGAGCAGGAACGTCTCCGCGTATTCTGCGCCCGAACAGTAGGTCCGTTTCAGGGTCACCATAGCGTATGACGGCTGGTTGTTTGCAAGGTGGTTCACCAATATGGTCACACTGTTGCTGAGATGGTCGCCTTGTATGGAGGCGGCGCCCGCAGGCGATATGGTCCATTCGTACAGCACATTTTCCTGCCAGGGAACCGTCCGGTTGAGTGTGTCGCCCGCACATACTGAAACCGAAGAGGGCAGTCCGGATGCCGCCAGCTGGAAAGCGGCCACCTCGTGGAGGTAGGCGGCAGAACGGCAGCCGTTCTCCGCATCGATCTGATAGACGGCCACATCGCACACATCGCTACCATAGTTGATGGTCACTTCATCACCGTTCTCGGTATTATAAGGGGCGCAAAGCTGCACCCACTCCAAATAGTAGTTGGGATGTGCAGGGGTGGCACTTAGCAGAATGGAGCTCCCTATGCAGGCCGTGTGAGGCCCATCCGTGCCGGTCAGTGCCGATGGATTGTCAAGAACGGTGACCAAATATTCAGCATCATCACAATAGTTGCTGTTGGAGGCCACTATTCTATATCTGCCGGCAGCGTTAAAGGTATAGCTGAGGGCAACATCGTTTGTGCTGTATATCTGCGTATTGCTCTGGTCATACACCCTCCAGGCCACACTGTTGCCGTGCCACGTGGTGTAATGCCCGGTTGCGCCTTTGCAAAGGGTGTTGTCACCGGAATTGATGCTCATAGTGTCCTTGACCACGATGGTCTTGGCCGCAGTGTCCGGCCCGCAACCGAGAAAGTCGCATTCATAGGTGGCTTTCAGCGTGTATGTCCCTGTTTGGCCGAAATGAAGCAGGATCCGGTTCTGCCCCTCTGTGTTGGCGATGTTGACCCCGGCAGGAGGGAGAACCTGCCAGGAGTAGGATGTCGAGCCCCACACTGGAAGTTCAAACTGCTGCACATCGCCCACACAAACCACATCCGGGCCAGATATTGAAGCGTTTTGCGATATTATGGGGATTTTTATTGAGGTCAATACATTGCAGGGCGACTCACAATGAGAGGCATCTATGGAGATAACGCCGTATCCGGAAGACGGGTTCCCCCACTGGACATTAATGGTGGCCGGACCGGACGAGTCAACGGTATAGGTACCCCCCTCCACACTCCACAAATATTGGGAACAATAGGGTTCTGGCAGGGTATAGGTTTCCTGAGAGCCTGCACAGACTGTTCCATAGCACGAGAGCTTGAGGGCCTCCGACTTCATAACTTTGAGCGTGATTTCCTCATAGCCCTCGCAACCGCATTCGTTCTGAACACGATGAACGATAACATATTCTCCCGTTTGGCTTGCCGTTATCGTATGGTTTGGGGTGGAGGCATCCCCGAACGGAGTCTCCCAAAGACAACCCACTATGGGTGTCTGGCCTGCAAGGCTCATATCCATCAGGTCAACAGTCTCATTAAGACAGACTTCAATTATTTTAGTGCCGTACTGGTCTATATAATAGGCCGGCACTGTTGCGGATTCTATCTGCGGAGACTCCATCAGCAGCACACACGCCTCCGCCGTGCAGGTGTTGGTGTCGGAGGTGACCACGTTCACGGATATGTTTCCGACATCATTATTGTTACCCCACGTAACCACCGCCGTGCGGTTCTGATTGGTCAGATAATAGGAAGAAGAACCTGATATGGTCCAAAAATACTGGACTCCATTGGGGCAGACTGCCGTATATTCTACTGTATTGCCCTTGCAGGCCGCCAGACAGTTCTCGAAGCCCTGTTCCCACAAATACGGCTTCTCCCTGATATATTCCGTCAGGAGGCATTCGGAGTCAAAATCAGTGTTGATGTACAGGTCGCACCCCGACTGCGCCTGCGCGAATAACATACCGCAAAGCAAAAGTGGCAGCAAAAAGTGTTGGGGTCTCTTCATAATTGTTGATTTCAAGGGTTAAAACTCCGATTTGACAAACTTGTTGATTTGAAAACTCCCGTTGCAACAAGTTTTGACAAAATACATCCCGTTAGGCAGGAAGGAAATGTTGAGTGTGGCTTTATGTTCAAGCACATCCTGACGGAGAATCTCTTTCCCATTCATATCAAGAACAATGACGTACTCGATTGGAGAATCTTCATTCTCGACGTATATTGTGTTTGCGGCGGGATTGGGATAAAGTCTGACGGAACTTCCGCTGTAAACCGCAATCCCTATCGTATCCTCCGGGTACGGTACCAAAATGGACGGGTCGGAACGAAGGGCGACGACCGCGTGGCTATGCTGGTGGTCATCGAAATTGAGGGTTAGGTCATGGCCGAAGATCAGATCTTGGTTCGCTACAATATTACAAAGAATATAACCATCGTCATTCACTGCCACGCCCTGCCTGGCACTATGATTCTTTGACATATACCAAATGGTGTCTGCACGGTCAAAAGTTCCGTTAACATTAAAATAATTCAGAAGATAGTAACTATTGTAATAATTTCTGCATATACCTAAAAAATGATTATTAGTAACTGCCGGCACAGAACTCTTCCCTAAATCCAATGTGGTTTTCTCTCCAGGGACTACTCCACAACTTTCAAACGCCCCATTATCTTTGTTAAATCTGGCAAAATAGGAGGAGTATTGGCTGATGGGAACTATGTTACTATCATCTCCAAAAGAATAATCAGCACTTAATCCATCAAGTAGCTCAGCGTAGCCCATAAGATAAACTGACTGCTCTTTCAAGCAATTGTCTGTCCATACAACAGAGTTGTTAAAAGGAGCATCTTCTGGGTTTCTCACAAAAGCTTGGCTTGCCCATTGAACATTGCCATCTGAATCGTATTTAATGATGAATGGCAAGCTATGAGCAAGTCCATGATCAGATATAGTTGCATAATGTGTGCTATCCCAAAAAAATCTCATAGGATATTGATTATATTCATCATACAAAAACACACCTCCAATTGAACCAGAAAGATACAGATTGTCGTTTTCATCAATATTCATACCTCCAACGTATGGGATAAAAATAGGAGGATAGTCTGTGTGAGTTGGACTTGGAGAGGCAAGACCTTCTGTACTCGCTACAACCGCCTTCATCCATTCTAATGTCCAATTGGACGTAAATTTATACAGCATAATATTATTAACGACATAGCCAGGTTCGGTGCAATTTTCCGATAAAAAGAAATTATATATTTTAGTAGAGTCCTCATCAATCACAATTGTATATGGTAAGGTGTCACTTCCCCCATATTGTGTTGAAGTAGCGATATACGTGTTGTCACGGCTGTCTATGCAAATGGGATAAGCACCCGCCATTCTTCTACCCAACGGCATTGCATCTTGTTGGCCATTGTATAACTCCCTAGTCAATGATTTTACAAAGTGGCTCTGCACAGTGTTTCCGTCTAAATCGAAAAAAACAAAGTAAGTATAGGCACCAAATGTAAAAGGTGGGTTATGCTCGATAGACGGGTATGACTGCGCTACCTGTTGGGTAATTAGAGTGTCTATAAACCACAATTGTTTGCCGAGACCACCATCCCACGAATACTCCCCTGCAATAACAATACGATTATCATAGAGGTACATATCATACGGCATATTGCTCATATCATAGCTGCTTTTTATCACCTTTTCCCACAATAAATTTCCATTCACATCAAACTTTGCCAAGACTGTTCCCGGAGTGTTTGCAGCAATAATTGATACTTGACTACAAAAGTAAGAAGACTGGTTTTGGTCATATATTCGAGCATTGCCGCCAAAGTTGCCGAAAACATAAACATTTCCATCGTCATCAAAGGCAGTGCGCACGATGTAATTGTATGGATTCGTACTGTTCAGCGGGTCATCGTTGCCCGTCCAGTAGTTGGCCCACTTCCACTCGCCCTGGGCGGAGGCGGCGAGGGTGATGAAAAGGGTGGCGAGGATTGCGAAGAAAAGGGGTATTTGTTTTTTCATAATAGTAGATTTAAAGGGGGGGGGATAGTTTGTTGTATTTAATTATAATTCAAGCGGTAAAGATAAAAAAAATTCTTTTGCCATTATCTATTGGTCTTAAGTCTAAAGTCTTCCGTCTTAATTCTCAATTCTCCACTCCCAACGTTGCGTCTAAGTTGGCTTTCGCGGTGAGGTAGTTGAAGATGGACTGACAGTAGGTGAGCCGGGTGCTGGTGAGCGTCAGCTCGGCATTGTTCAGATCCAGCCAGGTATTCATTCCCACCTCATACTGCTTCTGGGCTATCTCGTACGCCTTCTGCGCCTGAAGCATCGTCTCGCGGTCGGCGGCAATGCTCTCCATAGCCTGCTGCATATCGTTCAGATAACTCTGCACCCCGACACGGAGGTTTCGCTCCACATCCAACCGCTGGTCCTGCATATTCTGGATGTTCAAGTCCGACTGCTTCAGTTTGTAGGAGGTGGCCACCCACGAGACAATCGGCACCTGCAGCGAGAGCGCCACATACGAATAGGGATAGTTGGTGAACTTACCGCCGTCGTCGCCCATACCTGAATACTGGAACGCGCCAGCCAAGGCAAGCATCGGCAGGGAGGAACCGCGGATGATCTTCTTGGATTGCTCCAACTCACGGATGCCCAAGTCCAACTGGCGCAGGGCGGAGTTCTGGGCCAACTGGATTTCCTGTTCCGAAGGCATCTTGGCACTGAGCACCCCCTGTTCGTAGTCGGAGAGGTTGCCGTCGAAAATGACGGGCTCGTCCATATTCATTCCCAAGAGGACCTTGAGACGCATAATGGCCAGACGCACACTCTTTTCGGCGGAGGTGACGGCCGGACGCTGGTTCTGCAACGCCACGTCGGAACGCAACTTCTCGAACTCGGAGACCAGGCCCTGGTTGAACGAGTTGGTCACCAGCTGGTTGCTGGCCTCCAACTGGGCATAGCTCTTTTGCAGCACATCATACGACTGCTTGGCCAATAAATACATATAGTAGGCCTGTTTCACCTGGTTCACCAACTCCAGCTTGGAGGAGCGGGCCGCCTCCTGTGCCAGCTCGATGTCCATCGCGCTGAGCTTGAGGTTCGACCAGAGTGGGAAGGCGATAATCGGCAGGCTCAGATTGGCGCCGACGGAATAGGTGTTGTCGCGACCCACCTTGATGTTCATCGTCTGGCCGCCCATATCCATCGACATCGTCTGCTTGAGCAGCGTGCGGTTGTAGTTCGAAGCAAGCGACACGTCGGGGAAGAGCGCGGCAATCTGCTCTTTCCGATAGAGTTGCTTAATTTGCACATCCCTGTCGGCGATGCGCATCGTGGGCGTCTCCGACAGGGCAATCTGTATCGCCTTGTCCAGGTTCACGTGAATGGAGTCCTGCCCATATACATTATTATATGTGCACAGGAACAAGAACACCGCGATTCCACAAAAGGTCAGCACCAGTCCGTTAGTTTTGGCGAAATTTCCGTCTCTTCCAGTACAATTCATCTTCCTAATCATATTTATAACTGCTTTATTATCAATATATTAATTACAACAATACCCTTTTTGGGCAGAAATCGCAAAAATATAAAAAAACACAATACAATGTGTACAAAATACACTTAAATATTTTTTGTATTTTTGCCGCGCTAAAAACATCAGGAAACACAATATACCAAAAGAAGCAAATATGGGTGAGAAAGGCAAATATTGTTATGACTACTGGCGGCCGGCGGTAACTGCCGACAATGTAGTGTTCTGTTTCGACGGCAACCATCTGAACGTGCTGCTTATCAAGCGCGGGCGGGAGCCGTACAAGGACTGCTGGGCTTTTCCGGGCGGTTTTTTGGAAGAGAACGAGACTTTAGAGGAGGCTGCGCGCCGGGAACTGAAGGAAGAGACGGGACTGGAACCGCTTTATATGGAGGAGATTGGCGCTTTCAGCGGTGTGGACCGCGACCCGAGAGGGCGCGTCATCAGCGGGGGCTTCTACTCCGTGGTGTCACCCGCCGACAAAGAGCGGGCCATTGCCGGCGACGATGCCGCACAGGCCTGCTGGTTCCCCGTCAACGAGTTGCCCGCACTGGCCTTCGACCACGCCGAGGTCTTCCGCAAGGCCCTCATCCACCTGCGCATCGGCTTCCACCTTATCCCCGTGGCCTTCCTGCTGTTGGGCGACATCTTCACCATCCCCGACATCCAGCGACTCTACACGGATGTCTTCAACCGCACATTCGACCGCCGCAATTTCCAAAAACGCTTCCTGAAGCTCGGCCTGGTGGACCCCGTGGAGGAGCCTGAGAGGTCGAAACGCCTGCCCAAACGCTACCGTTTCAACGAGGAGGCGTATTATCAATTGCGGAAAAAAGTGATGAAATTCTGAAGTCTCTAATGCATCTCGCGCAGCGCCCGGCCACAGAGGATGGCCGCCATTGAGATGGAAAACACGTCGGCGATGGGCTGGGCGATAATCATACCAAATATTCCGAAAAGCCAGGTCCCCAAATAGAGAAGCGGGATAAAGAAGAGTCCGTGCCTTCCGATGGCCACGAGGGTGGCGCTCACGGTTTTCCGGATATTCTGCAGATACATATTGGCGATAACGACAAATCCCACCAAAGGGAAGGTGTAGCATTGGTAACGCAGCACCTGCGCGCCAATGTCTATCACATCGGCATCTTCGGCACGGAACACGGTAATGATGCCGGTGGCAAAGACTATGCCGAGGAGGCTGATCACCACGCAATACACCGTAGCCACCGCGACGCTGAAGTTGAAGGCCTTGCGCACGCGCGCGTAGAGACCGGCACCGTAGTTGAACCCGCAGACAGGCTGGAAACCCTGGCCGAACCCCAGCAGGGCGGCCATCACGAGAGCCATCACCCGGTTGACCACCGAGAATGCCGCCACCGCCGCATCGCCGTAGCCAGCCGCCAGATTGTTGACACACAACGACACCACACTGATGAGACTTTGGCGCACCAGGGAGGGCAGTCCGCCCGCCACTATCTCGCGGAACTGTTCAAGCGTGGGCTTGAAAAGGCGCAAACGGATGTGGATGCCACCGTTGCGCCCGATGATGGCGAACATAATCCAGAAACTGATGAATTGGGAGATTGCCGTGGCAAGACCGGCGCCGGCCACGCCCATATCCAACCCGAAGATGAACAATGGGTCGAGGGCGATGTTGAGCACCACACCGGAGAGGATCCCGATCATCGAGAGTGTCGCATTGCCTTGCAGGCGCATCTGGTTGTTCATCACAAACACCCCCGACATAAAGGGGGTGCACAGCAGGATATATCCGAAGTAGGGCCGCGCCACCGGCAGAATGGTCTCCGTGGAGCCGAAGAAACGCAACAACGGATCCATAAACAGGAAACCGCAAATTGCCATAAAGGTGGTCAGGATGATGGCGGAGAAAAAGCCCGTGGCGGCCATCGCCTCGGCCTCCTTGAACTTGCGGGCGCCCAGGGCGTTGGAGATGAAGATGCCCGACCCCTGGCCGAGGAAGAAGGAGATGGCCTGCAACAGGGTCATATAGACGAAGACGATGCCGAGGGCGGCTGTGGACTGCGTGTCGATCTTGCCCACGAAGAAGGTGTCCACCACATTGTAGAAGCCCGTGGCGAGCATACAGACCATCGAGGGGACGGCCATTTCGCACACCAGACGCCCAACAGGCTGGGTGGTCATCTTCTCATGCTTTGCATCTCGCTGATTCACTGAATTATATCAATATAATTTGACAAATTGAAAAAGGAGTGCAAAAATACATTTATTTCAAGTGCGCAAAGAACGGGCGAAAGAAAACAGATGGCAGACGATAATTTTTCGTACCTTTGCGCCCTAAATATTTCACCCAATATGAAAGCAGTCTTATTTGCCGCAGTGCCCGAAGAGGTGGGCACATTGGCAGACACAACCCATTTCACCGGCATCGGACGCGAGAATGCCACACGCGCCATGGTACAATTCATGGAACAACATCGAGGAGAGCCGCTGCACATCCTCAATATCGGCACTGTCGGCTCGCACGACAAGCCCGTAGGCACTCTGCTGCGCATCAAGGAGATCATCTCCGCCGGCGAGCCCTTCAACGAGCAGCGCATGCTCACCGCACCGCTGCCTTTCGAATGCCCCGGTCTGGAAGAGGCCGTGCTGTACTCCTCCGACTGTTTCGTCTCCCCGAACGTGTTCACCCCGCAATATCTTGAAAGCATCAAGAAAAAAGCCGACTGTTTCGACATGGAGTCTGCCGCCCTCTTCACGGTGGCTCAGTGCTACGGTGTCCCCTACTCCTCCATCAAGATTGTCTCCGACAACCTTGATGTCACCATCGATGTCTGGCGGGAGCGAGTGGTCGAGCTGTCGAAGAGACTCGTTGCATTCGTTGAGGGCTTGAAGTCAGAAGCAAACCACTTTGAACCATGAACCGGATATGAGTCGCGTTTCATCTCTTCTGTTATTTTGCTTTTCGGTTTTGAGCGCATTTGCGCAACTCCCACCCGCTCCATACGGTCCGGTGCCGACGGCCGCGCAGGTGCAGTGGCAGCAGATGGAGATGAACATGTTTGTCCATTTCGGGCCCAACACCTTCACGGGTAAGGAGTGGGGCGAGGGCACGGAGACGGAAGACATCTTTCAGCCCTCTCAACTCGACTGCGACCAGTGGGCCAGGGTGGCGAAGGAGGCCGGTTTCAAGGGCATTATCGTCACGGCCAAGCACCATGACGGTTTCTGTCTATGGCCCAATCCGACGAGTACACACACGGTGCGTCAAAGCGTCTGGCGCAACGGACATGGCGATGTGCTGAAGGAGCTTTCCGATGCCTGCAGGCGTGCGGGACTCAAGTTCGGCGTCTATATATCCCCATGGGACCGCAACGCGCCCACGTACGGCACACCCGCCTATAACCGGACCTATTGCCGCACATTGCGCAGTGCCCTGTCGCATTACGGGCCCGTCTTCGAGATGTGGTTCGACGGCGCGAACGGCGAGGGGCCCAACGGCAAGCGGCAGGTCTATGACTGGAAGAAGTTCCACCGCACGGTGCGGCGGCTACAGCCACAGGCGGTAATGTTCAGCGACGTGGGACCGGGATGCCGCTGGGTAGGCAACGAGGAGGGCATGGCCGGACTTACCAACTGGTCGCGACTCGACGTGGAGGGCTTCGCACCCGGCACACAGGCTCCCCCGCAGGACACGCTCACTCACGGCAATCGCGACGGCGCCTGCTGGGTGCCCGCCGAGACGGATGTTTCCATCCGGACAGGCTGGTTCTACCGCGACAGCGAGCATCCCAAATCGCTGCAGGAACTGTTGCGCATCTACTACACCAGCGTGGGACGCAACTCGCTGCTGCTGCTGAACGTACCACCCGACAGCCGAGGCCTCATTCCCGAGGAGGACGCCGTACGGCTCCGCGAGTTCCGCCGCGCTTTGGACTCCATCTTCGCCCACGACCTGGCTAAAAACGCCATCTTCGTGAACGCCTCGGACATTCGGGGTGGGAAAGAAGACGACCACGAAGTGAAAACGATACCATTCGGGCCCCAGAATCTCATTGATGACGATTACGACAGTTTCTGGACCACAGAAGACACGGTGAACGCCGCCGAGGTGATTTTCGAGTTTGCAGAACCACAGACCATCAACCGTGTGGTTCTGCAGGAATACATTCCCTTGGGACAGCGTGTGGAATGTTTCCATGTGGAGGTGTTGGAGAGTGGCGGAACGTGGCGCACGGTGGCAACAGGGACGACCATCGGATACAAAAGAATTATGCTTTTTGACAAGGTTTCCGCTGTTTCTGTCCGAATTGTGATAGACAAAAGCCGCGCCAATCCGATTTTAAACCGTGTGGGATTCTTTTTGGATAAAATTTATAATCCTGACAATCAAAATGATATAAAATAAAATAACGGAAAACGTTTTTATTTTTGGTCATGTCGAAAAAAAATGTATTTTTGCACCCTCTTTGAAAGAAGAGGAGAGATGGCCGAGTGGTCGAAGGCGCACGCCTGGAGAGCGTGTAGGCGCCAAAAGCGCCTCCTGGGTTCGAATCCCAGTCTCTCCGCCGAAGAGACAGAATTGATCTGTTAGCTCAGTTGGTTTAGAGCGCTTGCTTGACAGGCAAGAGGTCACAAGTTCAAATCTTGTACAGATCACACAAAACAAAAGGTTGCACGGTTTGTGCAACCTTTTTTTGTTTCTACATTCTTCTAATCTATTTTAGCATAAAATATCCATGACAATGTCTGGAGAAATTTTTTTCGATTATCTTGACATAATTGAAAAATTTTCTATTTTTGCAAGTGATATTATAATGATATCATTTTAAAATAAAATAAACATAACCAACTAATAATCAGAGATATGGAATCAAAAGAATTCATCAAAAATCCAACTGCGAAGAACAATGGTTTCTTGCATCTTTTCATCAACCTCGCCTTGTTGGCGATATTCGTCCTCATCATCGTCGGTCTTGCCCATCTGGACTGCATGACACGTCCCGTCATGGAATACGGCATTGTCGGCGACCTCATACCGCCCGCCATGCCCAAGCATGCCGTCGTGATGGAGCCTACCGGCTGGATTGCGTTGCCCATCGCATTGAGCATTCTGTTCTTGTTCTGCTATATTCTCCATCTCGCCGGCTTCTTCATTGTTCAACCCAACCAATCGCGCGTGCTGACCTTCTTCGGAAAGTATTCCGGCACTGTCAAGGAGAACGGTTTCATGTGGATGAACCCCTTCTATCACAAGGAAAAGATCTCCCTGCGCGCCAGCAACATGGACGTGGAGCCCATCAAGGTGAACGACAAGAGCGGCAACCCGATCATGATTGGCTTGGTGCTGGTCTGGAAAATCGAAGACACCTACAAGGCCTGTTTTGAAATCGACTCGGACTTCACGATAACCACCACCCCGACGCATTCCACGGCCGTCAAGAGTTTCAACTCCTTCGTGCGCGTGCAAAGCGACGCCGCGCTGCGCATGGTGGCCGGACAGTATGCGTACGACAACATGGACAAGGAGGACAATGAAATCACCCTGCGTTCCGGCGGCGAAGAGATCAACGAGCGGTTGGAGGAGGAGTTGCGCAGCCGACTCTCCATTGCCGGCATCGAGGTCATTGAGGCCCGCATCAACTACTTGGCATACGCTGCGGAGATTGCCAGCGTGATGTTGCGCCGCCAGCAGGCCGACGCCATCATATCCGCGCGTGAGAAGATTGTGGAAGGCGCCGTCTCCATGGTCGATCTCGCTCTCAAGAAACTCTCCGAGGACCACATCGTGGAACTGGACGAGGAGCGCAAGGCCGCGATGGTCTCCAATCTCTTAGTGGTGCTTTGCGCCGACGAGTCCGCCTCTCCCGTCATCAACACAGGGACGCTGTACCAGTAAAATGTGTTGCATTGTTGACCGCTAACGGCTTAATCACCAACATGAAGAAAAATTTTGCATTGCGGGTGGATGGTGAGATTTTCGCGGCCATTGAAAAATGGGCGGCAGACGAGTTTCGCAGTGCCAACGGCCAGATTGAGTGGATCTTGTCGGAGGCGCTCAAAAAGGCGGGCCGCCATCCCAAGGCTTCTGCGCCACCCCCGCAAGCCGAAAGTCCCGAGACTTAGGAACACCCCACCCTGCTGTTGTCCGTCCATGGCGGGCGACAGCAGGATTATTTAGTTCGCCTTCTCATTGACCAGCGCCAGGCTGATTCTCTTGCGATCCACCTCCACCCCGACAACACGCACCATCACCTTTTGATTGAGATGGACCACCTCGTCCGGGTTGGCCACACGGCGGTTAGGGGACAAGTTGCTGACGTGGACAAGGCCGTCCTGGTGCACACCGATATCGACAAAGCAGCCGAAATTGGTAATGTTGGTGACGATGCCAGGCAACTCCATGCCCGGTTTCAAGTCCTCTATTTTGTGAACGTTCTTGTCAAATTCAAACTTTTCGAACTGCGTGCGCGGGTCGCGACCGGGCTTGGCCAGTTCCTTCATGATGTCGGTCAGGGTCGGCATACCGACCTTGGACGTGATGAAGTGCGCCAAGTTGATATTGTCGCGAATATCCTTGCGGCTGATAAGGTCAGCGACAGTGCAGCCCATCTCCTTGGCCATCGCGTTGACCACAGGATAGCTTTCGGGGTGCACCGCGCTGTGGTCGAGCGGGTTTTCCGCATCGCGGATACGGAGGAAGCCTGCCGACTGTTCAAAAGCCTTGGCACCGAAACGGGGCACCTGCTTGAGGCTTTCGCGTGATGGAAACGGACCGTGCTCGTCGCGGTACTCGATGATGTTGCGGGCCAGTGACGGGCCGATGCCTGACACATAGGAGAGCAGCTCTTTGCTCGCGGTGTTCAGTTCCACCCCCACATAGTTGACGCAGCTCGCCACAGTCTCCTCCAAACTCTCCTGCAAGCGCTTTTGGTTCACGTCGTGCTGGTATTGTCCCACACCGATGGACTTTGGATCAATCTTCACCAACTCGGCCAGCGGGTCCATGAGGCGCCGTCCGATGGAGACGGCCCCGCGCACGGTGACGTCGTAGTCGGGGAACTCGGCACGCGCCACGGGGGAGGCCGAATAGACCGAGGCACCGCTTTCGTTGACCATGTAGGCCTTCACATCGCGCTCAAAGGGGATATAGCGGATGAAATTCTCCGTCTCGCGTCCACCGGTGCCGTTGCCGATGGCGATGGCATCGACCTTGTATTGCAGCACCAGCCGCTTGAGCTTGTCGGACGAAAGTTTATACTGTGCCACAGGCGGGTGGGGATAGATGGTCTCATTGTAGAGCAGCTTGCCTTGTGGGTCAAGGATGACGACCTTGCAGCCTGTGCGGAAGCCCGGGTCAATGGCCAAGGTGGTCACTTGCCCAAGAGGCGCTGCCAGCAGAAGTTGCCGTGCGTTCTCCGTGAAGACACGGATGGCCTCCGTGTCGGCTTTCTCCTTGTAGAAGTTGCGCATCTCGGTCTCCAATTGCGGCTGCAGCAGGCGCTTGTAGGCGTCGGTGGCGGCCATCCAGACCTGCTGGGCGCAGTTGCTGTTGCTATGGATGAGCCACTTCTTCAGGGATTCGAGAGTGCGCTGCTCATCGGGCGCGATGGTGAGGCGCAGGACACCCTCTTCCTCGCCACGGAGCATGGCGAGCAAGCGGTGCGAGGGGGCGCGCGCCAATTTCTCGTGGGCATCGTAGTACATGCGGTACTTTTCCTCCTCATCGACGGCATCCTTGATGCGCTTGGTGGTAATGGTGCTATGCTGGCGGAAGGTGTTGCGCAGGCGCGCGCGGATGGTCACGTTCTCGCTGATGCGCTCTGCAATGATGTCGCGCGCGCCGGCCAAGGCCTCCTCGACGTTGGCGACACCCTTCTCAGCGTTCACATAGCGGGCGGCCTCCTTTTGCAGGTCCACCTGCTTCTGTGCGGCGAGAAGCTTGGCCAACGGTTCCAGACCCTTTTCCGCAGCCACGGTGGCACGGGTCTTGCGTTTGGGACGATACGGCAAATAGATATCCTCCAACTCGCTCAGCGTGAGTGCGGCATTAATCTGCGACTCCAGCTCGGGCGTGAGCTTGCCCTGCTCGGAAATGGAGTCAAGAATGGCGGCACGACGTTTGTCGAGTTCCACATAGCGGGCATGAAGGTCGCGGATTTGGCCAATCTGCACCTCATCGAGGCTGCCGGTGACCTCTTTCCTGTATCGTGAAATAAAGGGGATGGTGGCACCACCCTCCAGCAATGCCAAGGTGTTCCCGACCTGCTCTTCGGTCAGCTGAAGCTCCTGGGCAATGCGCATGGCATAGTTTTTTTCCATAGCGAGATTATCTGACAAGGGTCACCGTACCCTGTTTATGGTGCGTCGTATTCAAGTCTGCAACACGGATGTATTCAATTTTCCACACGTAAACACCGACAGGGGCCGGTTTCCCGCCAATGGTGCCGTCCCAAGAGGCCTCGGTATCTTCCGTTACGAAGAAGAGATTCCCCTGACGGTCGTACAGCTCTAACCGATAGTATGACACATCAGTGGTCTTGGGCTGGAACACGTCGTTGATATTGTCACCGTTGGGTGTGAAAGAGTTGGGAACATAGAAAGCAAATTTGTCCACCACGGGAACAATAAAGGTGGTATCGTCAGAACATCCATCGACATTGGTGACCGAGAAGCGGACCAGCTTGTTGTCGGAAGTGCTCACATGGTACGCATGTTGTGCATCCGCGGACGTGGCGGTCGCCCCGTCGCCGAAAGTCCAGAGATAGGAGACGATCTCGTCACCTGTGGACTCGTTGTAGAAATAGACAATCTCCCCGTTATGCGGCTCCTCAGGCGAGAAGACGGGAATGGCGTGAGGGTATTCGGACACATGGATGGCGTGTTCTACCGACAGCGAGTCGTCGCATCCCGGAGCTGTGGAAAGCCAGAGGGAAACATTGTAGTATCCTGCGGAGTCCATCACTAAGTTCAAAGGATTGACCGTCGCAAGCGTGTCGTAATTTCCATCATCGGAGACAACCTGCCAACGGAACTGGCACGCATCAGGCGAATTGAGGTTCCGGAGCACGACAGGCAGTGGCGTACACCCCGTCTCTGGGAGAATCTGCAAATCGACTTCCGGTTTCTCGCTCACGACCACCTCCACGGTTGCCGTGTCGGACAAGCATCCGTAACGGTCTGTGGCTGCGACCCGGTAGGTTCTGTTTTGTGTAATGCTGGCCGCGGAGGTCTGGGCATTGGGGTTGGTGATGCCCACAGGATTGGCGCTTCCATCGGCGGAAAGCCAGTGGAAGAGCACGTCATCGGAACCGCTCAATTGCTCAACAGTGACATAATCCGCCTCTCGGCAAAAATAGAGCGTGGTGTCCGCCAGCTCGATCGCTGGGTTGCACTTGAGGTGGAAAATCAGGGTGTCATCGCGCCCTGCGCCTTGGTCTATAAAGAGATTGCAAAAAACAGTGTGGAAAATCAGCCTCACCTCCTTGACCTCATCACCGTCACACACCACGGAATCCAACATTGTCAGGTGGATACGGGTGATAGAATCGGTACTGGAGAAAAAGATCTCAGGTTGGATCGGATCGAGATGTCTCCATATAGTGCCGTCAAAATAGGTCAAATCATAGTCCTGTCCCATCACCGTGGTTCCAATCTCCTCCACCCAAGTGTAGTAGCTGCCCGGTGCGATTCTGCCTCCCGGCAGCTTATACTGGACCTCCACATCGCGACACCCTTGTATGAGGGTGTCTCCATAATGGTTCATCATTTCCACTTGGTTCGCCGTCGAATATTCGCGTTCCAGCTCCACCGAAGGGCTATAGAAGCTGCCCTCTTCAAGGAAGACGCCGGAATCGTAAACCCCATCAGTGACATCCGCAATCGCCAGATGCATGTGATACACCTGACAAGGCACCACGTTGGCCGAAGCCGCAAGTTTTACTGTATATCCGTTGAAGGCCGGGGGTGAACTGCTGTTCTGATGATAATACTGCGTGTTAGAAAGAATACATGGCGAAGCGGAACCTGCCGACACACCCCCGTTCACCGTATTGATGGTCACCGGCGTGATCCCATTGGGCAACAACGCTATATTCCACGAGGAGTTGGCATGGGTCACCGGATTGTATCCCTCAATAAAAAAGCCGAACACATCATTATAGTTCGAGCAGACATAATCCGGATACTCCTCCGAGGCGAACACATAGTTGAAGGCCATCGTATCGGAAAAGGCCACAAAATCGAAATCCAAAGCGGCCCGGTCATGCAGATTTGCCGAAATGATGGTTGCGAGTTTCACATCCGGTGTTACAGTGTTATTGGTAACATCTACACTGGCATTCGCAGACGGGTAATTGCTGGATTGTGAGATGCTGCTCAAATTACTTGTCGTCATCACAATGCCGGACGAAATGGGAAACGTCACATTCCCGCGATTAAAAACACCGATCTGCGGATTGGAGGATATGGAGCTCGTTGTCGTGGTATTGGCACCGTATGTAAAGCTGCCGTTGCTCAAGATAACCCCCTCACCGGCCAGATGTTGCTGGATCAAGGTATTGGGAGTGGTGCCGTTTGCGGCAGCTGTGACAGTGAACCCTTGGGCGTTTCCCCAAGAGACACAGCACAAGATCCCTATTGTCCAAATCAAAGTTTTAATTTTCATAACATATTGTTTTAGACGTGATTATCGTCAACAACCTCCACAGCGCGTTCAATACGCCTGTGAACCTCCCCAGTCCCTATCAGCTCAATCATCGTGAAGAGTTCCGGACCGCGGGCGGCACCCACCAAGGCAATGCGGACGCTGTTCAGAATCTGCCCCATGTTAAGTCCGTGCATCTGAATGTACTGCATCACAGCATCCTGCGCTTTCTGCTTGTCAAAGGGCTGGAACGCCCGCAACATATCGTCAATCACCAACAGATGCTTGCCCGTCCCCTCTTTCCAACGTTTCTTCAACGACTGCGAGTCGTACTCCGTCGGAGCCTCGAAGAAGTATCCCGCCTGATCCCAGAAGTCGCCAATGAAATTCAACCGGTCTTTGATCAGGTCAATAACGTTTTTGACATAGTCGGCGTTGCAGCTGATTTGTCTTTTTTCCAAAATTTTCTCAAAATAGGGATACAACTCCTCGGCACTCTTCATCTGGATATACTCATGGTTGAACCATTTGGCCTTGTCGAGGGAGAACTTGGCTCCCGCCTTGCTGATCTTTTCAAGGGAGAAGGCCTCCACAAGCTCGGGCAGGGTCATGATCTCGCGGTCGTCGCCCGGATTCCAGCCGAGCAGGGCCAGCATATTGACCACGGCGTCGGGCAGGTAGCCGGACTCGCGGTAGCCGGAGGAGGTCTCGCCGCTCTTGGGGTCGGTCCACTGCAACGGGAACACCGGGAAGCCGAGGCGGTCGCCGTCACGTTTGCTGAGCTTGCCGTTGCCGTCGGGCTTAAGCAACAGCGGCAGGTGGGCAAACTGCGGTGCCTCCCAGCCGAAAGCCTTGTAGAGCATCACATGCAGCGGGGCGGAAGGCAGCCACTCCTCGCCGCGGATGACGTGCGTGATCTTCATCGTATGGTCGTCCACGATGTTGGCCAAATGGTAGGTGGGCATGCCGTCGGACTTGTACAGCACCTTGTCGTCCAACAGGGACGAGTTGATGACCACCTCGCCGCGGACGAGGTCGTGGACATGGATATCCACGTTGTCGGGATATTTGAAGCGCACCACGAAGGGCTCGCCAGAAGCGAGGCGGCGTTCCACCTCTTCTGCGGGCAGTGTCAGTGAGTTGACCATGCCCATGCGGGTGCTGGCATCGTACTGGAAAGTCTTCTTCTGGCTCTCGGCCTCCTTGCGCTTGGCATCCAGCGACTCGGGGGTGTCGAAAGCGTAGTAGGCCCAGCCGTCGCGCACCAGCTGCTCGGCATAAGGCTTGTACATCGCCTTGCGCTCCGACTGGCGGTAGGGACCGTAGTCGCCGCCGATGCCGACACCCTCGTCGAACTTGATGCCCAACCATTCAAAGGCCTCCACAATGTAAGCCTCGGCGCCTTCCACGAAGCGCGTCTGGTCGGTATCCTCAATGCGCAGCAACAAAGTGCCGTGGTTCTTCTTTGCAAACAGGTAGTTGTATAATGCGGTCCGCACGCCGCCAATGTGCAGCGGGCCCGTGGGAGACGGGGCAAAACGTACTCTTGGATTCATAAATTAGTACTTATTTTTTCTTTATTTGGTTTACGCTGCAAAAGTACAAAAAAGTTCGACACTTTTTTGTACTTTTGCACTCCATTAAAAAAGTATCACTATGGCCCTGTTCAATTTCAACAAACCCGAACCGAGAGAGTTCAACTATAAGCCCCGTTTCTACACTCCAGACGAGGAAAAACCCACGGGCAACCACCGCAAGGATTTCGCCGAAGAGCTGCACCGCGAATGGTCCAGCAAACGACGCCACGACAAGGACAAGGGGAGCATGCCCTGGATCACCATCGTGACGATGCTCTTCTTCGTCCTCATCATCGCCATCCTTTATTTTAAGTTTTTCAAATAAAAGAGATCGAAGACCGAAGACTAAAGAACATAGACCGAAGACTAAAGAACATAGACCGAAGACTAAAGATTTAAGACTTAAGACCAAGAACCAACAGCCAACCTATGGATATCATCAAACTCCTGCCCGATGCGGTGGCCAACCAGATCGCTGCCGGCGAGGTGGTGCAGCGTCCCGCCTCCGTGGTCAAGGAACTTCTCGAAAACGCCGTTGACTCCGGGGCCACCGACATCCAGCTCATCGTCAAGGATGCCGGGCGCACCCTGATACAGGTCATCGACAACGGCAAGGGCATGTCGTTCAATGACGCCCGGCTCTGCTTCGAGCGGCACGCGACCTCCAAGCTGCGCACGGCCGACGACCTTTTCCACATCACCACCAAGGGGTTCCGCGGCGAGGCCATGGCCTCCATCGCCGCCATTGCGCACGTGGAGCTGAAGACCAAGCCTGCCGAGAGCGAAACCGGCACGCTCGTGCTCATAGAGGGCGCCGAGGTGCGGGCCCACGAAGTCATCGCCACCCCCGACGGCACCTCCGTGGCCGTCAAGAACCTCTTCTTCAACGTGCCCGCCCGCCGCAACTTCCTCAAGTCCGACAACGTCGAAATGACCCACATCGAGGAGGAGTTCCATCGCGTGGCGCTCATCCACCACAACCTCAACTTCACGCTCTACCATAACGGCAAGCTGCTCCTCAAGCTCGAGTCCACCAACCTGCGGCAGCGCATCATCGCCATCTTCGGGCAGCATTTCAAGGAAAAACTATTCCCCGTGGAGCAGGAAACCGACTTCATGAAGATTTCCGGATACATCGCCAAGCCCGAGAACGCCAAGAAGAAAAAAAGCGAGCAGTACATGTTCATCAACCACCGCTATGTGCGGCACAACCTGCTCAATTATGCTGTGGAGACCGCCTATTCCGAGCTGATTCCGCAAGGTTACCGGCCCGCCTATTTCATCTCCATTGAAATCGACCCTGCGGCCATCGATGTCAATGTGAGCCCCACCAAGGTCGAGGTGAAGTTGCAGGACGAGAAGCTGATGTTCGGCTTCCTCAACGCTGCGGTACGGAAGTCGTTAGGCACCATGTCGCTCACCCCGCAGTTCGACTTCGACGCGGAGGGTGCGCTTGTGCCGCCCGACAAGCCCGCGCAGCACGAGGTGGTGCCCCCCTCGCTCGGCATCAACCGCAACTACAATCCTTTCGACAGCGTGCCGGCCCATCCGCGGCACAGCGGCATGGGCACCTTCTCCGGCGGCGGCTTCCGCGACCGTACCACCTCTCCAGGTTGGGAGGATTTCCTCAAGGGCATCCAGACAGAGCGCGTCGAAACGCCCAACGTCACACAATTGGAGACGGCCATGCCCGAGGAGGCCCCGTCGCCAGAGACTCAAAGCCAAGTACCCGAGCAGTTCGAGTATTTCGTGACCGGCGGCCGATACGTCTTCTGCCGCCTGCAGGACCGCGCCTTTGTCATCGATGTGGTCCACGCCAACGAGCGCATCATGTACGAACGGTACATGGAGGCTCTGGTCAACACGCCCGTGCGCGTACAGCAGAGCCTGTTCCCCATCACCATCACGCTCACGCCCGCGCAGGCCGACCTTGCCGACTCGCTGAGAGGCGACTTCCTCAAGCTCGGCTACGACCTGGAGAAGATGGACAACACCCACTTCGCCGTCAACGGCACCCCGAATGACGAGGGCGAGGAGGGCGATGTGCAGACGATCATCGAGAAGGCATTGGACGCCTTCAAGAGCAACCAGTTCCTCTACAAGGCCGACGTGCGGCGCAACATGGCCATCAGCATGGCGCGCCAGCGGCGTTCCCGCTACAAGCCGCCCACCACCTTCGAGGAGGTGCGCGCCCTGTTACAGCAGCTGTTCGCTTGCGACAGTCCGGCCATCACCCCGTCCAACAAAAACGTCTTCCACATCATCGGTCCCGACGAGTTGCAACACTACTTCGAATAACCACCACATCCGCCACATGAGCCACATAGAACTGGAACACATTACTTTCGGATACGGAAAGGGCACCCTTTTCCATGACTTGAGCATACAGGTCAAAGAGGGCGAATTCTGCGCGGTCGTGGGTCCCAACGGGTCGGGCAAGACCACGCTGCTCAAATGTGTGGCGGGCTTACTGACACCCGATGACGGCAACGTGTTCGTCAACGGCCGCAACGTACGCGAGTTCGGCACCCGCGAGTTGGCCACGCAGGTAGCCTACGTGCCACAGCGCCAGGACCTCATCTTCGACCTGCCGGTTTATGACATGGTGATGATGGGCCGCAATCCTTACCAGCGGCATTGGCAGTTGGCCAACGCGCAGGACGACGCCATTGTGGAGGAGATGTTGGCGCAGTGCAACCTCACGCACCTGCGCGACCGCATGGCCAGCGAGCTGAGCGGCGGCGAGCTGCAGCGCACCCTCATTGCGCGCGCCATGGCGCAACAGACTCCCGTGATGCTCCTCGACGAGCCGCTCTCCAACCTTGACGTGGCCCACAAGTTCGAGATCATGGAGATATTGCAGCGCCTGAACAAAGAACATAATATTCTGGTAATGATCATCGTACACGACTTCCCCATCGCGTTGCAGTATGCCACGCATGCCTTGTTGATGAAGTCGGGGAGTATCTTGCAGCACGATGTAGTGAAAGCGGTGCTCTCGCCCGGCAACATCCGTGAATGTTTCGATTTGTCGGAGCGGTATGTTATTTCGGGGGAGGGGTTTGTCACCAAGAAATGTTGATTTTTCCGTATGTAGAGACGCGCCGGGGCGCGTCTCTACATCGTGATAATCTTTTGGCTGCACGTTTCCAAAAAAATGTTATTTTTGCCGCCTCAAAAATGGAGAGATGGCAGAGCGGTCGAATGCGGCGGTCTTGAAAACCGTTGACCTTCACGGGTCCGGGGGTTCGAATCCCTCTCTCTCCGCAAGGAAAAGGCAATGCTTAGCGTTGCCTTTTTTTGTGTGCCGGAATCCGGTGACCGCTTGCGGGCACAAGGATGAAGGCATACAAAAATGCATTGCTGGCAGCAATGCATTTTGCTTGCAGGGACGCCCGCGGCAGCGTAGGGTTCTGCAATCCCTCTCTCTCCGCCACCTTTAGAGGGTGACTAAAAAGCAACTTTACGGTCACCCTCTTTTTCATAGCAAAGAGTTCCAAGCAAGCTGAAGTGCACAAAGTGAAGACTCGCCGTATAAAACAAACGACGTCTTGGTGCGCTTGATCTTGTCCATTTTGCCT
>JAGCCZ010000006.1 GCA_017651425.1 Bacteroidales bacterium | reverse complement strand
CTCCAAGGATTGCGCGGGTTGGGAAGGGGGATCTTGGAAAAGCAAAGGGAAAGTGGCCATTTTTGCCGACAGCCTTCGACCTAAGAAAAAAGCCCGAATAAATCGGGCTGTTTCTTGGAATTGCCAGGACTGCACGCATTGGCAATTTTACGATAAAGACACTCCCTTTATCAACACGGCAAAAATACATTTTATTCCATTCTCCTCCAAGGCATCCTTCGTTTTTCATCGTTTCATTTTTCTTCATTCTTAATTCTCCCACACCACAAACTTCACATCGCAGATTCCCGCCTTGGTCTCCACGTACGCGATATGTGTGGCGGCAGCACCTTCCGCCCGTCCCCGTTAGGGGACACATCTCTGTAGAAAACGGGTGCCCACGCGAGTTCCGAAATCCCCGATAGGGGATTCATTAAAAACATTTATTGGATTGTAACATATTGATATGTAACCCCTAACGGGGTTGTGGCAGGTCGGGATCGTTCCTTGGCTACAGATATGAATCCCCTAACGGGGATGAGAACCACGCCGCTCCAGCTCCTGCCGTATCTTCTCCGCCAACTCGAAATCCTCGCTCTCAACCGCTCCGTCCAACAAGGATTGGAGCTCTTCTTCGCTCATCTCTTTCAGCTTGGAGTCGATGAAGGCCTCCGGCAAAGGCTCGCCACCCGCTTCTTCAAGCGCGTCCGCCAACTCATTGTATTCGCTGAAAAGATAATCATCATCCCCCTCTTCATCTTCCGCTTCGCGCTTTTTGTCCACCATACAGTTGGCCTCGAAGATGGTGGTGTCCATAAAGAAGGGGGCGTTGAATTTCAACGCCAACGCGATGGCATCCGACGGCCGCGCGTCCAAATGGAAGACCTTGTTGTCGCTGCCAATCATCACCATATCGGCAAAATAGACGCCGTTTTCGTAGTGTACGATGTTGACTTCCACCAATAAACTGCCGTGATGGTCGGCCAAGGAGACAAACAGCTCGTGCGTCAGCGGCCGGTGGGTGGGCGACTGGTTGAGCTCCACCAGGATGGCACGCGCCTCGCTCATCCCGATGATGACGGGCACATAACGCTCGCCCTCCTTCTCCTTCAAGATCAGAGAGAAAGCCTCCGAAGGCTGGGCGGCGGCGTGGATGTCGGCAACCGTGAGCTCTGTTTTTTCCATAAGGCGTCGTTGAATTTGGCTATTAGCTATTGGCTGTTGGCTATTGGATTTTGGTTTTTGGTGGTTGGCTATTGGCGGAAGTAGTTGACGGCGTTTTGGAAGATGTCCTGTTCCTTGTTGCCGTCGATGTTCTTGTACAGGTTCTCACCCTTGCGCTCGCTGTGGCCCATCTTGCCGAGGATGAGCCCGTCTTGCGAGACGATGCCCTCGATGGCGTAGAACGAGCCGTTGGGGTTGTCCACCGGATTCATACTCACATTGCCGTTTTCATCGCAGTACTGGAAGGCCACCTGGCCGTGCTCGAACAGCTCCTTGGCCAATTTTTCGTTGACCACAAACTTGCCCTCTCCGTGGCTGACGGCAATCTGATGCACGTCGCCCACCTGGAAGGAGGAGAGCCACGGCGATGCCACCGTGCCCACACGCGTGCGCACGATGCGCGAGATGTGGCGGTTGATGTTGTTGCGGTACAATGTCGGGGAGTCCGGAGTGATGTCACCCAACCGTCCGTAGGGCAGTAATCCCGACTTGACCAAGGCTTGGAAGCCGTTGCAGATGCCCAATACCAGTCCCTTGCGCGCCAAAAGTCCGTTCACGGCGGCCTTGATTTTCGCATTGTTCAGGACAGTGGCGATGAACTTGCCGCTGCCGTCGGGCTCGTCGCCGGAACTGAAGCCGCCGCTCAAGGCCATTATCTGCGACTCATCGATGGCCGCCGCCAACTCGTCGATGGAACGGTTGATTTCGGTCTCGTTGAGGTTGTTGAAGACGAAGATGCGCGGCTCGGCACCCGCGTCCTCAAAAGCCTTGGCCGTGTCGTAGTCGCAGTTGGTGCCCGGGAATACGGGCAGTATGACCTTCGGACGGGCCACCGGGGTCGGACACTTGGCCACAGGGGCGCACTGGCTGTTGACGGCGAACTCCGCACCCGTCGAAGTCGTCTCGTTGTCGGCCTGGTCCGGGTAGAGATTGAAATAGACGCCGCGCCAGCTTTGCAGACAAGCCTCCTTGTCGATCTTTTCCCCATTGATGATGAAGTCTTTGGACACTTTGCCCAACTCGATGGCAAAATCGGCATCCAGCTTTTGGGTGGTCTCTACCACGAAACTGCCGTAGGCGTAGTCGAACAGGTTGAGGTCGGTGCGGATGTCGAATCCGAGGTCGTTGCCGAAGCTCATCTTGGCTAACGCCTCGGCAATACCGCCGTATTGCGGGGTGAACGCCGCCACAATGTTTCCGTTCAGTGTGTTTTGGTGTACAAAGTCAAATATTTTCTTCGTTTGCTGAATGTCGGGCAGGTTGTTTTCAATCTTGTTTTGTATGAAATAGAGGTAATGGCCCTCTTTCTTGAATTCGGGGGAGATGATGTTCTTGGCGTTTTCCGTCGTGATGGCGAAGGAGACGAAGGTGGGCGGCACGTGCAGGTTCTTGAAAGTGCCGCTCATAGAGTCCTTGCCGCCAAGTGCGGCCAGGTCGAACTGCTTGAGCATCCAGACACAACCTAACATTGCGGCACAGGGCTTGCCCCAGCGGGTCGGCTCGTGGCCCATTTTCTCGAAATATTCCTGGAAGGTGAAACGGATTCCCTTGTAGTCGGCACCCGTGGCCACAATCTTGGACATAGATTCCAGAATGGCGAACACGGCGGCGTGGAACGGCGAGCGCAGGGCGATGTAGGGATTGTACCCGAAGGCCATCACGCTGGCCGTGTTGGTGTGCCCGTGCAGCACAGGCAGCTTCTGTACGGAGGCCTGCGTCTCCGTCAGCTGGCGCTTGCCGCCGAAGGGCATCAGCACCGTGGTGGCGCCGATGGTGGCGTCGAACATCTCGATCAGACCCTTTTGGGAAGCGACGTTGGGATTGGCGAGCATAGAGAGCATCTTCTCCTGCATCGTTGCGCCCGTCACGGGTTGGCCCTCCAGCACGTTGTCGGGAATGGCGTTGACGATGGCTTCCGTCTTTTGCCGCACACCGTTGGTGTTGATAAAGTCGCGGCTGAGGTCCACGATAGTCTTGCCGCGCCACTTCATCGTCAGCCGGTTGGTGTCGGTGACCTTGGCGATGATGTTGGCCTCGATGTTCTCCTGACGGCAGTATTCAAAGAAGGCTTCCACATCTTTAGGATCCACCACAGCGCTCATACGCTCCTGCGATTCGCTGATGGCCACCTCCGTGCCGTTAAGGCCCTTGTATTTGGTTCTCACAGAGTCGAGGTCTATCTCCAGTCCGTCGGCTAACTCGCCGATGGCGACGCTGACGCCGCCCGCACCGAAGTCGTTGGACTTTTTGATCAGCCGCGTCACCTCGGGACGGCGGAAGAGATGCTGGATCTTGCGCTCCTCGGGCGCGTTGCCCTTCTGCACCTCGGCAGCGCAGGTGTCGAGCGACTTCTCGTTGTGCTCTTTGGAAGCACCGGTGGCGCCTCCGATACCGTCGCGGCCAGTGCGCCCGCCGAACATAATGATGATGTCGCCGGGTTGCGGCGACTCGCGGCGCACGTGACTCACCGGGGCCGCGCCCACTACAGCACCGATTTCCAGGCGCTTGGCCTTGTAGTCGTCGTGGTAGATTTCACGCACGTGTGTGGTGGCCAGGCCAATCTGGTTGCCGTAGGAGGAGTAGCCGGCCGCCGCGCTCTTGGAAATGACCGACTGCGGCAGTTTGCCCTCCAAAGTGGCGCTCATCGGGGCGTTGATGTCGCCCGCGCCCGTGACGCGCAGAGCCTGATAGACGTAGCTGCGCCCGCTCAACGGGTCGCGGATGGCGCCGCCCACACAGGTGGCCGCCCCGCCAAAAGGCTCGATTTCCGTGGGATGGTTGTGCGTTTCATTCTTGTACATCAGCAACCACGGCTCGATCTTGCCATCCACATCGACATTGATATAGATACTGCAGGCGTTGTTCTCTTCGGAAACTTCCATATCGTCCAGATGGCCTGCTTTGCGCTCGTATTTGCCGTTGATGGAAGCCATATCCATCAAGGTCTGCGGTTTCTCCCGGTCGCCGTACAACTCTTTCCGCATAGAAAGATATTGCTCGTATGCCGCCTGCAACTGGTGCTGCAGTCCGCAGGGCGTGAAGGTGATCTTCGTCAACTCGGTCTCGAATGTGGTGTGGCGGCAGTGGTCGCTCCAGTAGGTGTCCAACAACTTGATTTCCGTGTCGGTCGGTTCACGATGCTCGTCGTTCTTGAAATAATCTTGGATGAAGGCGATGTCTTCCAACGACATTGCCAGCCCCTGGGCGACGCGGAACGCCTCCAGCTGCTCTTTGCTCCATTGGGTGAACCCTTCCACGATGGGCACTTCCTGCACCTCGGGATTCTCGGTCAGCTCCAGCTTGCCCATATCCTTCTCGCGGGCCTCCACTTCGTTGATGCAGTATTTCTTGATATGCGCGAACTGCTCGGGCGTGAGGTCGGCATCGAAAATATAAAGCTTGGCGCTCTTGATGACCACTTCCGTCTTGGGATCAAGCAATGAGAGACACTGCATCGCGCTGTCGGCACGTTGGTCGAACTGGCCTGGCAGATACTCCACTGCCAGATAGGTCAGCCCCTCCAGAGGGAACTCCTCGAGCAGGTTGTCCACCACAGGCTCCGACAATACGCCAACCTTGGCGCGCTCCAGCAGAATGTCGTCCACGTTGAAGATATCGTAAACGACCAGCTGGCGCAGGTGGCGGATGTTGAGATTGAAATTATGGTTGAGTGTCTCTTTCAGACTGACGGCTTCGACATCGAAACCCTGTTTTTTTTCGACAAAAATACGGGCGTTGCGCATGTTTATGGTTTTTCAAATCAGGGTGCAAAGATACAAAAAAAAGACCTGCTGTTGCAGGCCTTTTTTATGATTAGTCATCCGTTCCTATGAAGTTGCCGTTTTTGTCGAAAAGCAAGTCGAGGTCGTTGTTCAAACCCACCTCGTAGCGTTTGTGCTCATACTTGACTTTTGTGGCAAAATTCATGGGGAATTTGGCGGTAAGATATTGGACTGTATTGGCAGGGAGGATTCCATCAGGCAGCGGATTCATGCCGCAATCGACCTTGGTCCATTTGCCTCCGCGAGTGAAATCCAACTCCGTTCCGTCAAACAGTACCACCTCGTATTGGGAACCATCCTTTCGCACAGAAAGAATGTCAATTCCGTTGAAATGGGCGCTGATGAACTGCTTGGCTTGGGCAGGCAGACGGTCGGATGTCACAACCCTGTCGCACGATACAAAAGTGCATAGCACGAAAAAGCTTGTTAAAGCAACAAATAGTTTCTTCATTGTAGAGGTCTTTAATAAATGAATATTGTGCAAGTGGACAGCCCCTTAGTCGTCAAAGGCGAGGAATTTGCCGTTTTTATCGAATTTCAACTCCACATCTGTGCTCAATTCAATGTCGTAGCCGCTGTAATTCTTGTCAATTTTGGTGATGGTGTTGTTGGGAAAATTGGTTTTTACATATTTGGAAATGGCCGCAGGAATGATGGCGGCAGGGACGGCTGAGCCAGAACATCTTACCTCTTTCCAATCGCCTTGAAGGGTGAATTCCACTTTCGCACCGTTGGCAAGATAGACTTCGTAGTCATCATCCACCGTGGCGGAAAGCATCTCGATGCCGCTGAAGTGTGTGTTGATGAATTGCTGTGCCTTCTGAGGCAGCTGTTTGAACGTGACGGGCCTGTCGTTCGCCGCAAACACATTGAGTGTTATTAGACCCAATAATAAAACAAATAGTTTTTTCATCTTTTTTAATGCAAAATGGATTCTTGATTAATATTTCCGATGTGTGGACAGAATCCTTTAGCCCACCCCGGATTTTTCAAAACTGCAAAAATAAAATTTTTTTCAATTCTCTTAATTGGAAAAACCATTTGTTCGTATGTGTTCATAAATTATGTACATTTGCAAATGAAAAATAAGCATGCTGTAATAATGTCGCTTTTGAATAATTTTTGGCGCAATGATGTCACTGTACTGTTGCTTAGGTTGTTGATCCTCTATCTCATCCTCATAATCACCCATGGTGTTTTCTATGTGTATAATCTCTCTTTGCTTGGCCACGTCCAATGGGCTGATTTGCCCAAATTGTTGCAGGGCATCCTGAAATTCGACACCGTTTCTATCCTGTACCTCAACAGCGCCTTCCTCGCCTTGTCGCTGCTCCCTTTTAAATTCAGGGGCAAATCGTGGTATCAGAAATTGCTTTTTTGGGTGTATGTCGTCACCAACGGCCTCGGCTTGGTGGTGCTCAATTTGGTCGATGTCGTCTATTATCGCTATGCTTTCAAAAGGGTGACCATCGAGGAACTGCATTTTTTCCGGGAGAATGATAACACGGCTGGCATTATCCTCAAGTCCATGGGCGAAAATTGGTACTTGGTCTTGTTGGGCATTGCGCTTGTCGCCCTGATGGTGTTCCTTTACAGGAAAGTGCGCTATGATGGCTCTCGCATTGCGAAGGCCATGCTGTATTATCCCGTTCATCTTGTTGTTTTGGGATTGGGTGTGACGTTGTATATCTTCGGGGTGCGAAGCTCTTTTGATCTCAAAGCTTTCCCGGTCATGATGAGCAACGCCGCCTTTTATGCCCCGAATGCTCCCCAGACTTCCCTGGTGCTCAGCAATCCTTTCTGTATCTTGAGGACAACCCGTTCCAAAGAATTCAAAGTTCGTCGCTATTTCGACGATGACGTGTCCGACAGCATCTTCACGCCATATCATTATCCCGATGGCGAATCCAAATATGACTTGGGCAAAAAAAACATCGTCATCTTTGTGCTGGAGAGTTTCAATAAAGACCATTCCAAGTTCCTGATGCCGCAAATCCACCAGAATCGCGAGGGATTCACGCCGTTCTTGGATTCGCTGATGCAAGAAGGATTTACTTTCACCAACTGTTTCAGCAATGGGATGAAATCCATCGAGTCGCTGCCGTCAATCTTGATTTCCATTCCTTCCTATCAGACTCCGTTCTCCCTTCTGCCGCAATTTATCGGTGAAATGGAGGGGTTGCCGAGCATTTTGGAGAAGGAGGGCTACAGCACTTGTTTCTTTTGTGGAACTACGGAAAACCAAATGGGCTTTGAATCCATTGGCAAGATGGCCGGAATAAGCAAGTTCTACAATCGCACACACTTCAAAGAATACAATTCGGGCAAGGACCACGCCAATATTTGGGGTATTTGGGACCTGGATTTCCTTCAATATATGGCGCATCAGCTTAACGAATGCAAAACTCCCTTTTTCTCCGCTGTCTTTACGCTGACCTCCCATCATCCGTTCGATTTGCCGGAGGAATATGCCGGTAAAATGCCGCAGGGGGATAATCTTTTGCAACCCTGTGTCGCCTACACCGACCTCTCCATTCGTAAATTCTTTGAAACGGCATCGAAAGAGCCGTGGTTTGAAAACACGCTGTTCATCTTCGTCGCCGACCATGTCAGCGGCCTCGTCGCGCGTCCGGACATGCAAACGCCCCGAAGCCATTCCGAAATCATCTGTTTCATGTACACTCCGGACCATTCCCTGCAGGGAATCAGCCATGAAGTGACTCAGCAACTGGACATTATGCCGACAGTGTTGGGACTTGTCGGTTACAGGCAACCCTATTTCGCTTTTGGTCGCGACTTTTTCAACGAACCGCATCGGAAAAAAGTTGCCACCAATTGCTTCAATCAGGTTTACCAATGCCTGACAGATTCTCTGAGTCTTTATTTCGATGGCGAAAAGGTACTTCATGTCTTTGCTTCGAGCGACACGCTTCAACAGCATGATATCCTTGACTTGGATGACAGCAGGCAAAAGGCGTGCGAGACGTATTTGAAAGCTGTCTTGCAATCTTACACTTCGCATGTTGACAGGAAAAGGTATGTGGTTCCTGTTGATTTCGGAGGGTGGTGATTTTGCTTTACAAAGAAAAAAGCATTTCTATCTTTCTCGTTATTAAAAAAAAACGTATTTTTGCGGCGAGGTTGGAAACTGAATCCAGCTGTCGATTCTGCGGATTCGACGAATACTGGGCTGATACGTTCTGTATCAGCCTTCAGTTTTTATAAGCAACCTGCAAGCGTTGTTCGCATGTATCCAAACTTCCGAGATTTTTATGCCTGATTTCATTTGTCCTTCAAGTGAACGCAACATATAACCATCTGTCAGTCCGCAATTTTCAATTATAATACAGTCGGATTGTTTGAATCCTCTTTTGCACATATTGGAAAAATTCGTCTTGGGATTCAGATGCTTGAAACCTTCATGCTCATACCAAACACCATCAATTATCAAATCCGGGCACTTCCCGTAGTAAGCAGTTCCTTTTAAACTCCCGTAAATCATATCGTATGCAGGATTTTTGTATGGAACGTCCAATTTCGGAGTCATCACTACTGTTTTGCCGCATTTCGCAAACCATATAGCACAATCCAATATTCTGTGGAAATCTCCTGTCGAACGGTCTATTGTATTGTAAATTAGAACCTTTCCTTTATTTCCAAAGCAGATTGATTCGTCAATTGAGAAGTTAGTATTATGTTTCTTTGTCATCCAGTTTAAACGTCAGAATTTTCAAATCGGCGACAAAGATAAAAATTTATTTTATTATACTGATAATCAGATGTTTATTAAGAAATGATTGTTAAATTTCACAGGCGCATACAGCCTTCAGTTCAAACTCAACCTGTAAGACTTGATTGCGGCGGTGGAGATGGTTGTGACAGATTAACGTAATTCCAGAACAGCATATATCTCCGCCATCTTCTCCTCCTCCGACAACGACACATCTATCCAGTGGATGTCGAAGCTGAGGCGCTCCATCCGGCGAAACCAGGTCATCTGGCGCTTCGAGAACTGATGAATGGCTGTGTTGAGGGATGAGAACATCTCCTCATAATCTATTTGTCCTAACAAATACAGCGTAACGTATTTGTATTCCAATCCATAACGAATCAAAATCTCCGAAGGCACGCCTTCGTCCAAGAGAGCTTTCACCTCCTCTATCATCCCCTCTTCCAAGCGGGCTTTGAGTCGCTGGGTGATGCGCGTGCGAATCAAATCGCGGTCGCCCCGGAGGCCGAAGATGACCGACGGCACAGGGTCGGACAATATCTGGCTGTCCTCCTGCCATTTGAAACGATAACCCGACAGCACTGCCTCGATGTAGAGACCGCTGCCCCCGCAGATCACCACCTGCTTGCCACGACTTTGGATGTCGCGCATCGCCTTGAACGCCTCCTGCTGGTAGCGATAGACATTGTACTTCACGCCCGGTTCTTCAATGTCGATGAGATGGTATGGCACCGGCTGCCCGTTGTACTGATACTCGGAGATATCCTTGCCCGTGCCGATGTCCATGCGGCGATAGACCTGGCGCGAGTCGGCACTCACAATCTCGCCGCCCAACTCGGCGGCCAGTCGCACCGCAATGTGCGTCTTGCCTGTGGCGGTAGGACCCAAAATCGTGATGATAGGTTTCTCTTCGTTCATCATTTCACAGCTTGCAGTTTGGGTTCGTCAAAAAGTTCCAGATCGGAGATATTCTGTCCGTCGATTTTGAGGCGCATCATGGTGAGGCGGGTATGGATGCCGTAGCGTCCGGCGGCCCCAGGGTTGATGAAGAGCAAGTTATTTTTCTTGTCGAACATCACCTTGAGAATATGCGAATGGCCAGCCACCAGAATAGTCGGTTTGGCCTCGCGGATCAACTCCAGCGCTCGCGGATCGTACTTGCCCGGATAGCCCACGATATGACGGATGGCCACCGTATGCTCTTCGCACTGAAAGACCTGGTTCTCGGGGATCTCGCGGCGGATATCCCAATCGTCGCAGTTGCCATACACGGCGCGCACGGTGGGCGCGATGACGGCCAGCTCATCGAGGATGAAGTCGTCCACAATGTCGCCCGCATGCCATATCTCGTCGCACTCCTTGAAGAACTCGAAGGCATCGGGATGCAGATAGCCGTGCGTGTCGGAAAGGATGCCTATCTTCTTCATTCTTTCACCGGATTGCGTTGTTTGACGACCTCAAAGAGCGTGATACCCGTGGCCACGGAGACATTAAGTGAGCGGATGGTGCCCACCATCGGGATGGTGATGGTGTCGTTGCAATGGCGCAGGTAGTCCCAGGCGATGCCCTCATACTCGTTGCCCATGATGAGGCAGAGCGGGCCGGTCATATCCTTGTTATAGAGCGCGTGGTTGGCCTTTTCGGTCACACCCACCACCTCAATACCGGAGTCTTTGAGATATTGGATCACCTCCACGAGGTTGGAGTGGCGGCAGACGGGGATCTTGTTCAACGCGCCGGCGGAACTCTTCACCGCATCCTCGTTGAGTTGCGCGCCGCCATTGAGCGGCAGAATGATAGCATCCACGCCCGCGCATTCCGCCGAGCGCGCGATGGCGCCCACGTTACGCACGTCCGTGACCTTGTCAAGCAGCAACAGGAACGGCACGCGCCCCTCCTCAAAGATGGTGGGCACGATGTCGAAGATGCTGCTATACTCAATGGCAGAGAGAAACGCCACCACGCCCTGGTGGTTGTTGCGCGTGAGGCGGTTTAGCTTTTCGAGGGGCACATATTGGAAGGGGATCTTGTGCTGGCGCACTTCAAAGAAAAGCTGCTTGAAGAGCTCGCCTTGCAAGCCCTTCTGGAAAAGCACCTTATCGATGGTCTTGCCGCTCTCGATGGCCTCAAAGATGGGGCGCATACCATAGATGAGAGCGGCATTTTCGGAGGTTGGTTTCGGGTACATTGCGGTGGTGTTGGAATTGGAGGTGCAAAAATAGCAAAATTGTCGGGATTTTGGTTAGCGTCAGCGGGCGGGCCTTAAAGACTCTAAAGACTTTAATGACCCTAATGACCTTAAGGCCCTCCCGCTGACGCGACTACCCCTCATTTTTTCTGCCGCGCTTGTTATTACGCAGCCTGACCATTTTTTCACTGAAACCGCCACTATTCATAAAGTCTTTCTCCAAGCGCTTGAGCTGCCTAAACAGTAAATAATCGGCTTGCTTGATGAGTACAATGCACATGTTGGCGATGGTTTCTGGCGGGCGCGTTTGAGCAATCTGCATAAAGAAATCCACATCGTTATGATTCCTTCCCAAACGTCGCATAGTTTGCAACTCTACAGAATCCTCCTCCCACTGACGATGATTGCGCGTTTTCAGATAATCCTCGTAATCCTCCAGTAATTCCTGAAGACTGGCTTTGGCCACATTTACGAGCCGTATCTCAGTCTTGGCACTTGTGACGCTTGCCGCACAACCCTCTATGATGTTTTGCTTGCCCGATCGCGCGGCTTGCAGCATTTGGTCTTTTGTACGGTCGTTATATCGTATGTAATGCTCTACAAAATAATAGGTTAGACAATAAATCACATCTGTCTTTTGGTAGCTGATCAACTTCTTGTAGTTGCCTCTTTGTGGTATTAATTCTTCCATAATCTTACGTTTTCAAATACTCCGCAAAGATAATATTTTTTTGTAAGATATTGATAATCAATTAATTTTAACAATCAATCGTTAAAATTCGGATTTTCATATTCACATCACACCTGTCCACACACACCGACCCTCGCACCCCACAGGCCGCCGGCCTGCGAATGGATGATTATGACAGCCCGGTTTCCTACACACCCCTGCACGCCGCTGGCGTGCAAATTTGGCAATAACAAAACGCCTCAGGGTAAACAACAAGACAGGCCAGCAAAAATTATTGTATTTTCGCGCCATCTGAAATTTTTGAGGATTGGGTGTAGTTTTTCATCACCTTCGTAGTCAAAAGGAAAACAACGTCTGACAGATGAAGCAGAAAAAAGACAAAGAACAGAAAGAACGAGACTTCGAGCGGTTGGTGCAGGAGCAGCGGCAGACCATCTACTCGGTGTGCTACCTCTTCGCCAACGACCGGCAAGAAGCGGACGACCTCGCCCAAGAGGTGCTGATACGCCTCTGGCAGGGCATCGACAGTTTCGAAGGGCGCAGCTCAGCCAAAACGTGGGTCTATCGGGTGGCGCTGAACACCTGCGTGACCTTCGACAAGCGCAACCGCCGCCGTCCCGACTGTATGCCCTTGGAAATGGACATCGACCTTTTCGCCGACGAGGAGGCCTGTCCCGCCGCCAGCCGCCTCCACAAGCGCATCGCACGACTGCATCCCTTCGACCGCGCACTGATCCTGCTTTGGCTCGAAGACCTGCCCTACGACGAGATTGCCGCCATCCTCGGCATCACCGTCGATAACGTCAGCGTGCGTTTAGTGCGCATACGCGAAAAACTCAAATCATTCACCGACTAAACCTCAAAACAGATATGGAACAGTACGAAGACATCAAAAGCGAACTGCAGCAGGAACTGCACGACCTGCAGCAGAATGTGGAGCAGCACAGCACCTTCAATAAAGACGCCTTGCAGCGTTCAGTGAAACGACGCATTAAAAACATCTATTTGGGGAACTTATTTTCTGCCATATTTTTTATGATTCTAATTGTCGCTTCCACTGTCTTTAAGATATGGCCATGGTGGATCCTGGTTCCCTTTGACCTGCTCCTTGGCACACTTGTGGTGGAAATCCTTATCGTTTCAAATGATTTCCGAAAAGCCGATGTGCAGAGTCGTGAGGGGGTTCTCTCGTTGCGCGAAAATATGCGCAAGCGAAGCACACTCTCTAAGCGCCAGAAGATTTTCTTGCAAATTTCAAAATGGATTTCCTGGATAGGTACGCCGATAATGCTTATCTACCTCTATTTATACCAACGCGATATTTTTTTCCCCATACTTGTCATACTTTTTTTCTCTTTTATTAATGATGAAATATGGTTAGACAAGTCTATAGACAAGTATACAAAGAAAAAAAACGACGATTTCGTCAAGGAAATCGACGAGTTGCTGAAAGAATAAAAACGCAATTAAAGACCACACCTCCACAAAAATTCGCCTCTCGCGAGTTTGGCGGAGGTCAGTGTTGCGGGAATTCGTATCTTTGACGCGTCAAAATCACTTATCAATAAATAGATTTATAATTATGTGGAGCACAGTTATTTACATTATTTTACTTATTCTCGGAATCATTGGAATGGCGTACTACCTTTATAACGGCATTCGCAATAAAAAGCTGAAAGAAGAAGGCAAAGAAGGAAAGGACAATTTATGGCTCATGGGTGTCTCTATCGCTCTGATGACCGTGCCTATTATGCATTTGACGGAAAAATGGCTTTCCCCACACATCACCAGCGAGATTGCCCTTTATTTCTTGCAGACACTGATCCTCATCTTTCTCATGTTGGTCATCAGCTTACTCGTCAAATGTATTGCAAAGAGGAATCACATTTCTGATTAAATGTAAGGTTTTATGAAACGTTTCACCCTTTTCTTCCTTTTTTTAACCACCCTCGCCCTCAACAGCATCTCCGCCCAATCGTCGTTTGAGGGCCGACTGACATACGTGCAAAAAACGTCGGGAGGGATGGCCTCTGAATCGAAGTTTGTGGAATATTATAAAGGGGATAATGTCGTGTCTGACATGCCCGATATAAAATCAAAAATCATCTATAGGGATGATTCACAAGAGCTTGTGAGTATCCAATCCATGATGGGAACTCCGATTGTCACCAGAAAGACGATGGAAAAAAGCTCCGACGACACGCCACTGCTGTTTTCTGACACCCTTGTTCCCGTCAACGGATACTCCTGTCTCCGAGTAGAATACGAGATTGAAACGGAAATGATGCAAGGGAAAAGCACCGTTTGGATCGACACCTCTTTCAAGATACCTTTCAATTATGGGGTTTTCGCAGACCTTCAATATGGGCTCGTGGTGAAATCGGAATCCGAGCTGACGATGAAAGGGATAAGGATGCGCACCTCCAAGGAGTTACAGGACTTGCGCTACGGAGATGT
>JAGCCZ010000009.1 GCA_017651425.1 Bacteroidales bacterium | reverse complement strand
TTTCTAATTTCTGCTACTCGCAAAATTTGCACCCATGTCCATCACGGGTGTATCTTTGCCGCGTAATTAAAAACACACAACGATGAACATTTTATACCTGCACGGTTATGGCTCGTCAGGGCAGAGCAGCACCGTGGAATATCTGAAGAAAGCCCTGCCCGACTGCCACATTGACGCCCCCGACATTCCCGTCGATCCGGCGGAGGCGTTGCCCTATCTGAAAAGGATGTGCGTTTACCCTGGCTACAGCATCATCATCGGCACCAGCATGGGGGCACAATATGCGCAGCAACTTTCCGACAAGGTGGCATACCGCATCTGCGTGAACCCAGCCTTCCATATTTCGGAACTGCCGGAGATTCTGAAAGTTGGCACCTTCGACTTCTTCCAACCCCGCAAAGACGGGCAAACACAATTCACCATCACGGAGGAGATCATCCAGCATTTCCGCGAGATGGAAGAGCACCAGTTCGACCACTGGCAGCCCGATGATCCGGCCAACTTGCGCTGCTACGGTCTGTTCGGCACGGAAGACACCACGGTGAACTGCCGAGAGGAGTTTGCACTACACTACCCCAACGTGCAGACTTTTGAAGGTGGGCACAGGATGAACCAGAAGGTGGTGAAACAACAGATCCTGCCTTTGGTGAAGGAGTTGCACAAACGCATGTCTGAGGCCAGCTTTCAAGGACATATTGAGGTTTGCAGTCGCTGCCCCATCGATGATGACACCTGTCATGCGGCTTCCTGTTACATGGACACCTCTTTGTGTGGCGATGAATTCGACCAGTTTTTCTATCGTTATCTTTCAGAATATGAGAGAAAAAGAAAAATTGAGGCAGGCGAAATCATATTAACCGATGCCGAGAATCCAAACCTCCACGTAGGGGATGCCGTTTACGGATTCAGCAAGGATATGAGGAATCTCTATACGGGTGAAATCACGGAGATTCTGCAATACACGGATCCGAATCATTGGACTGCCAAAATATCGATGGAAAGAATCTGCCAGTACGGACTTCCCCAATCGGCCACCGTCAAGATGGACGGATTGTTCGACTATCCGCGTATCTTCGACGACGAAAAGGATGAATCTTGCGATCTGTTCCACTGGAAACTGTACGATTTCGTCTATCTCAAGAAAGAGGATGCCGCAAAGGAAGGGATTGAACATAACGAATACATTCTGCGGGTGACGAAATCTGCCATCCACGAAATCAAGGAGATGTGGGGAAATGCCACCCGCAAAAAATCATCCCGTACGAAAAAATAAATTATTATTGCCGCAGTGAAACAGTTTGCGTTGCGGTTGTAGGCGAATATTGCTCACTCATATAATCATAAAAGTTTTTATGGATTATGGCCGCACGCAAACTTATTATTTGACTAACTGAATAAACCAATAGAATTAATTACGAGAAGTTATGGAAAAAGACTTTATCGCAACCATGTTGAAAATCTACACCTTGGGAGCCATTGACACATTCGGCATGGATGCCATTGTTGTTTTGAATGGCGGAGAACCCGGTGTGTATGAGAACAATCCGACCATTAAGGAATATGAGGGGAAAGGGTACCGATTATGTGATGCTAATATGTTCGGGAAAGGTTGTGAACGGTATGAAGCACTCACTTTTTGCAAGAGAAAGGCAAAATAAACACAGAAACTATGGGCTTAGATATTTATTCCCGAAGAGAATACAAGCAGGGCAAGTTCATCTATCTGCTTGACGATGAAGAGAAAACGGCATGGATTGCCAAAGGCCATATCGGCCGGTGCCGTCGCTACCACCTACCCGACCACGTGATGGTTGATGGAGAACGTTATACCGTTGAGAGTGTGGAGCACGGGGCTTTTTGCTGTACCTCTCAGTTGCGCCATCTGGTCATACCGGATAGCTATAACTATATTGATGAGGACGCATTCGTTTTTTGTGACCACCTACGTTCTGTCTTTATCGGCAAAGGAGTGGAAACCATAGATAATTTCAATGGACTCTTGGCAACACCCTGTTTCGTTATTGACAAGGAAAACCCACATCTGAAATACGTGGATGGGATGATAGTGTCGAAAGACGGCAGAAAAGTGTGGGCCGCCAAAAATTCAAGGCGCAGGCACATCGTGCTGCCGGAAGGCGTTGAGGAGGTCAACCAATATGCTTTTAGCGGTTGCATAAAAATGGAGTCTCTCACCCTGCCGAGCACCTTGTTAAGGACGAGAGACAACAGTTTCAGTTGTTGTCCGAAACTCCGCAGCGTAATATTTCCCGAAGGATTTGAAAGTTGTGGAACACAAAGTTTTATGGAAGACGACAGTTTGACAAATGTCGATTTGCCCAGCACACTTAATGATTTGGGGTTTGAAACATTTGTGGACTGCTTAAATCTGAGAACCGTTGTGCTACGGTCTCCCAAAAAGTTAGATTGTAAAGGCAGTTTCGGTGCCTGGGACAATAATATTCCTCTGCCAAATGCAATCCTGTATGTGCCAGCAGACCTCGTGGAGCAGTACCGTCAAGATCCGGAATGGGGCGTGTTCAAACACATCTTGCCGATTGAAGAATAACTGTCTTTTCTCCCGCAGAATACGCAGCATTACGCTGACCTATTTCTGCGGAAATCAGCGGAATCTGCGGGATAAATAATTTCTGCTACTTGCAAAAACGCACCTCCATTCATAAACGCTGTCTTATTGCCGCGCAATTCGGAAACAACAAAAACACATTCTTACAAATACTAATTAAAAAAAAACGGAATTATGACCAACGAAGAGAAAATAGCGGAACTGATTAAAGTCAGTAAAATGCCAATGGAAGAAGCGATTGCTTATATAAAACAATTTATAGCAAAACGCAAAGCAGAACGTGCTGTCAATGAAAATAGTGAGAATAATATCGGACCTATTCAAATAGGGGACAATCCAGATGAGTTTTACCGAAAACTCGGTGCAATACCCTTTAAGGAGTTTGCGGAAAAGATTTACGGTCTTAAACCCGATGAATTATTATCTTCAAAACCAACCCCTCGCCAGCACATCGTTTTCCTCACGGGCGCAGGCATAAGCGCCGAAAGCGGGTTGGAGACCTTTCGCGGCGAGGATGGAATGTGGACGGACAAAGAGCGGGTGAGGCTAGCAAGTGCGGGCGCACTCTATTATGATACGGAAAAGTGCCTCGACTTCTACAATGCTTTGCGAAAGAAAATTGCAGAGGCCGAGCCCAATGAAGCCCATCGGATAATTGCCCGGTTGGAGGAAGAGCATGAGGTGACTGTCATCACCCAGAATGTGGACAACCTCCACGAGCGGGCCGGTTCCATGCGGGTTATCCATCTACACGGCGAGCTGAGCAAGGTCTGCTCGTCGAATGTTTTGGCCTACAGCATAAGGGAACACCAATTGGATGTGGGCAGCAATTGGGAAGGCATCCAATCGGTGCGCACCTACACCGCCGACGGAAAACCCAATGACGAGAATCTGTTTGACCATCAATGCGAGCGGCATTTCAAAGGTCGAATCCCCGACCAAATCAGGTTCAAGCCAGGCGACATCGTAGAGGTGATCAACGACTGGCGGGCGGTACTTTGCGTTGTGTGGCACACCCAACCCACCGTGGAAGATTTTGAACGCAAACGGCCATACTGGTTGGAGAACCATAAGAAACGATGCTTGGAAAAGGGCATTGAATACAAAGAAGAATGCTTCCATTGGGACTATAGCGACGACTGTTACGTGGTGTACTCGTTAGGCGAGGGCGACATCCATTTCCACCCCGAATCGCCCGAGGTATTCTTTCCAACCAAACCCGTACCGAAATCGTTGCAAGCCAAACTGAAAGCGAAATATGAGGAGATGCTTCGCGAAGCGGAAGAATGGAGAAGGCAAAAGGAGAATGGAAATTGACATTTCCGCTACTCGCAAAAAGCCCACCACCACACCACTGCCGTCGTAGCCGTGCGGCAGGTTCAGTCCGGCGCAGATCCCGTCGATGCCCAGACTGCCACGGACATTGTCCATCATGACGGTCATTTTGCGGCCCACATCAATGATTTTGCAGATGCCCGACTCGGCCAGCTCGGCGAAACGGTTCACGGGATCAACACCGTCAGGACACCGTCTGCGGAGCTGTTCACGGATACACCGTAAACACTGAGTTCCTGCGGAGCATGCCCTTCGGCAAGCTCCACAATAGCAGTGACTTTCCCGCGTTGCACGCCATAGCGTTCGCGCAGCTGCGCCTGCGCAGCTTTCCGTGCGGAACGACTCTTCAGCGAGTCCGCCTTCCGGCACAGCGACAGGAACTGCGCACTTTCGGGAGACAACCCTTTGATGCTCATCCCCGTGGCCTGCACTTTCGGGGTGACCGAATAGTCTAATTCGACTTGGGAAAAACCTGCCGCGGAGAGAAGCAGCAGCAAATGAAGGGTGACTTTTTTTCATCGGTTTTGCCGTTCTATAAATCAACATGTTATAATGGGGCAAAAGTACATTTTTTTGCCATTTTGCGCCCTGTTTGCCCCTCACCATCATGAAATAACCCGCAAAACGAAAAACAATACAACGTGCAAAATCTACTTTGTCTGCCATGGTAACATCTGCCGGAGTCCCATGGCCGATTGGTGATGATGGGCGGACAGATCCAAGCATCACCTACAAAACCAGAACATTTCCCTTCAACAGGAAACGTTCCCCGTAAATATCCTTATAATGGATGGTATAGCTGTACGTCGCATTGGTGATGAGTTTGCCCTTCACCTCTCCCCGCCAACGGAAGTCCTTGTCTCGGGAGAAGAAAACCAGCGCCCCCCAGCGGTCATAGATCTCGATGGAAAAATCAAACATCTGATGCTGGAAAAAACCATCCAAGCAGAAATAGTCGTTCATGTTGTCACCATTGCTCGGGGTAATGGTGTTGGGAAGGTATATCTCAGAGGCGCAAGGCTCAATCAACAGGCTTTTGCTGACCGAACAGTCCGCATCAGAGACGGTCACACTGTAGTATCCCGGAGTGCTCACCACAATGGAGGGCGTATTCTCCCCCGTATTCCAATAATAGTTGGGCATCTTTGACTGGGCGTAAATCTCAATGGTGGTCTCATCGCACAAGTCCGACGAGGAAGACTCTATTCTCAACGCCGTGTCCGCAATCGTCAGATGCAGCTTCACCGTGCTGTCGCAGCCGGCGCTGCTCTGCAGCTGCTGCACTAACACCATACTTTCCCTGTCGATGGTTTGGACCGCCGGCACATTGAAACCGTGCCGCAGATACGGCTGCCCCTCACACGCCACATCCTCAATATCCACGAAGTGAGTCTTCGCAATCGTCAGATGCAGGGTTATAACGCTGTCACAGCCGCTGCTGGTGGTAAACTGCTGCACATAGTCGCCAGACAGGAAGTAATTTTCCCCATTCCAAGCGAAGCTGTCGCAAGAGGTGGTGGAGAAATGCGTATGGACAGTTTGGCTTATATTCAGGTGCAGCGTCACCACACTGTCACATCCGTGGCTGGTCTGGAAATGCTGCACATAGTCGCCCGACTGTGTGTAGGTCTGCCCGTTCCAGGTGTAATTCATGCAGTTTGTGTCAACAATCTCCCTAGTGACCGAGTGGTTTATGGTCAGGTGCAGCGTTACTGTGCTGTCGCAGCCGTAGCTGGTCTGGAAATGCTGCACATAGTCTCCCGACTGCGTGTAGGTCTGTCCGTTCCAGGTGTAGTCGTCGCAAGCCGATGCATTGAACGAACTGGTGGCAGGGTTCCAGATGGTCAGGTGAAGCGTCACCGCACTGTCGCAGCCGTGGCTGGTCTGGAAATGCTGCACATAGTCGCCCGACTGCGTATAGGTCTGCCCGTTCCAGGCATAGCTGTTGCAGTTGGAGGCTGTGAATGAGGTGGCGACCGGCTGCCAGATGGTCAAGTGCAGCGTCACCGCACTGTCGCAGCCGTGGCTGGTCTGGAAATGCTGCACATAGTCGCCCGACTGTGTGTAGGTCTGCCCGTTCCAGGTGTAGTTGTTGCAGCTGGAGGCCGTAAACGAGAAGGTCACTGGCGGGAGGGCTGTCAGACGGAGGGTCACAATACTGTCACAGCCGCTGGCGGACTGATAACGGCGCATATAGATGCCCGAATGGGTATAGGTGGTGTCGCCCCACACATACTCCCCGCAGACAGTCGTATCCACAATGGTGGTGTCCAGATGATACTCCACCACCGTGATGTACGAGGTGAGCGTGTCGGTACAAAGGCCGTGATTAATCTTGGCCACAAGGGTCACCGGATAGGTTCCCGGCCCGGGGAACTGGTGCGTGGGCTCCAGATCATCCGATGTCGTACCGTCACCAAAGATCCAGGTGGCCGACTGGCAGGACTCGCCGGTCGGGATGGCCACCAACTCGTCGGAAGAGACAAAACTCTGGTTGCTGAAATCATATTGGTATGAACAGGGCCGGTTCGTGGCGGAAAATTCGGCCATCGGATAGCGCGAGGTCAACGTGGTCCATAAGGTAAAGAAGCAGCTGGGGTTATTGAGGGATATCACCTTGCAGCAGAGACGGTCGTTGCCCGAGGGCACCGTGACGGACTGGGCGGTGGAGATAATCGTATTGGGACTGCTCTGGTAATACCAGTTGTAGTTGAATCCGGCGGGTGCCGAGTAGGTGTTGTAGATCGTTTCACCGCACGACTCCACCGTAATGTTCTTCTTATGGCAATTCAGGTGGAAATAGGCATAGCCATAGTGCGCGCCCTGGTCGCAGTCGTAGGTGGTGAGGCGAACCCGGATGTTCTGTCCATGATAGGCACTCAGATCTGTACCCACAGTGGTCCAGTCCTTCCAGAGGACATCGCTGCTGGCGGTGTTCCAGTCCAAAGCGGCATTGGCAATATAATCGGCGGCCCCGCAAACCGGGTCCACAAGGTTGTTGTTCTGGTCAAGCAGCTCAAATTTGAAACGAGGCTGTTCCGACTGGGTATGGTTCGGGTCTTGCAGCACAGCAGCATACTTCAGCAGCAGAATGGCGGCATCAGCCGTATCCACATGGAAGGTGTATGTGATGCTTTCCGCCTTCGAACTCGACGCCCAGTTGCCCAAGCGGACAGAATACTTCTCACAAGGCGGCAGGATGTTGAGCAGACCGCCCGTCCGGGGATCGGTAGCCTGTTGCAGATTGACGGTGTGCCGGCTGGTTTGCGCCTGCCAGCCGTCATCCACAACCCCGGTATATTGATAGGGATTGCTGAAGGACCCGTATTGGCACAGGATGTTGGGACTGTTCAAGCTGGTCAGATCAATGCAGGAAACAGTGTCAGGCACACATATCATCGAGGAGGAAAAGGGTTCATTGGTGATAAGATGGTCGTTGCCGCAGTCGAAATAGACGTGGGCATCGTATTCCTGCCCAATCATCAGGCCGGTGATATCATAGCTGGTTCCCGTCACCCAGACCCCGGTGCCGGTACCCGGCGTGAAACCTGACGGCCCATATTCAAGGTAATAGGTACTTACCGTCGGGTCCAGGCAGGCATTCCAAGAGACGCGAATAAAATCCGAAATGGCTTGCATGTTCAGATTGACGGGGCCGCCGCCGCATGTGCAGCTGCCCGTACACTCCACATGCAGCTCAAAGCCCGGTCTCACCACACTGCCATCAGAGGTGAACTTCAACGTCAGGGGCCCTGTGTTGGAGATCACATTCAAGGATCCGGTGCCCTCATAAGGGCCATACAGAGTGCCTGTTGTCCCCACTCCGTCATAGATGTAGAGTTTGTCGTAATTGGATTCTGTGTTAAAATTGCCGAAAACCCGCGCCACACACCCGGGCGTGGCCGGCTGCAAGACAAGAATGCCAGTACAGTTGTTGGAATAGTCATTTGTGCCACCCGGATCATAAATGGTGCCTGAACATATCGAAATGGTCTGCGTGCCGGATGAGGGGACATTATATTCGTACCTCAAAAAGACCGTAGAATATGATTCTGTTGTGATGACAAGGTCGTTGCCGCAATCAAAATAGACGTGTACCTCATACTCCTGTCCGGCGACGGGATTGGGGATGTCGTAGCTGGTCCCCGTCACCCAGACTCCCGTACCAGTGCCGGGCGTGAAACCGGGAATGCCATATTCAAGATAGTAGTTGTTCACAGTAGGGTCGCTGGCATTCCAAGAGACATGCAGACTGTTCGTATTGTTTTGCAGTACCAAATTGGTGGGAGCTCCTCCGCAATCACACCCTCCCGCGCAGGTCACCTGCAGCTCAAATCCGGGTTTCGTCACACTGACGTCAGAGGTAAAGCGAAGCGTAAGGGCGCCCGAAGCAGAAGTTATATTAATGCTACCCTGCCCTGTATAAGTGCCGTACAGCGTACCTGTGGTGCCAACCCCCTCATACACATACAGTTTATCGTAACTGTTCTCGGTGTCATAGCTCCCTTCTATATGCACTCTGCAGTTCGGCGATGAGGATTGCACAATCAGTGTTCCCGAGCAGTTGTTGGAGTAGCTGCCCGTGCCACCCGGATCGTAGATGGTCCCGGAACATATACTGATGGTCTGTGTGCCCGACGAGGGGACATTGTACGTCTGCGCCGACACGACTCCCAGCAGGAGAACCATTATTATAAGGGACACAAAAAGTCGGATCTTATGAATCATTATTAGCTCATTTAAGAAAATGCAAAGATAACACTTTTAACAATACAATGTTTATAAAATAAAAAATAAAATTATGATTCAATAAATTACAAAAGTAAAACATCACTCAAGCCCACCCAACAACCGATATAAAAAAAACTGACGGAACATCCATCGACGTTCCGCCAGTTTCAAGAATATCTTTTATAGATAACGAGGATTACAGCAGGTGTACCGCCACGGTCAAGCCGGCCATCACGATGCTGACCATGCTCATCAGCTTGATGAGGATGTTCAGGGACGGGCCAGAGGTATCCTTGAAAGGATCACCCACGGTGTCACCCACAACGGTAGCCTTGTGGTTGTCGGAGCCCTTGCCGCCGAAGTTGCCTTCCTCGACAAACTTCTTTGCATTGTCCCAAGCGCCACCGGCGTTGGCCATGAAGATAGCCAACACGAAACCGGCACCAAGACCGCCAACCAGCAGACCGAGCACGCCGGCCACGCCGAGGATCAAACCCGTAACGATGGGAGCCAAGATAGCCAAGATAGAAGGCAACAGCATCTCGCGCTGAGCACCCTTGGTGGAGATAGCCACGCAACGGGCATAGTCAGGAGTACCCTCACCTGTGAGGATGCCCTTGATCTCGCGGAACTGGCGACGAACCTCTTCCACCATCTTCTGAGCGGCGCGACCCACGGCGTTCATCGTGAGACCGCAGAACAGGAAGGCCATCATGGAACCGATGAAGACGCCCACGAGCACCTTCGGGTTCATCAGGGAGACATTGTAGTAGTCCATGAAATCAATCAAACTGGCTTGTGCCGTATCGACCACGCGGTTGCCAAGGTCAAGAGTTTCCGTACCGATACGGATGAGGGCGATCTTGATCTCCTCCACGTATGAGGCGAGCAGTGCGAGGGCGGTCAGAGCGGCGGAACCGATAGCGAAGCCCTTACCAGTAGCAGCGGTAGTGTTGCCGAGAGCGTCGAGCGCGTCCGTGCGCTTGCGGACCTCAGGATCCAGACCGCTCATCTCAGCGTTACCGCCGGCGTTGTCGGCGATAGGACCGTAAGCGTCGGTGGCCAAGGTGATACCTAACGTGGAGAGCATACCCACGGCAGCGATACCGATGCCATACAAACCCTTGGAGAGGTTGACAGCGGTGAATTCAATATTGAAGCCGTTGGCGCACAAGAAAGCGAGGATGATGGCCACACCGATGGTGAGCACCGGAATGACGGTGGAGATCATACCCAAACCGATACCGGAGATGATGACCGTGGCAGGACCCGTCTGGGAAGACTCGGCCACCTTCTGCGTCGGCTTGAAGGATTGAGAAGTGTAGTATTCTGTTGACTTACCGATAATGACGCCGGCGAGCAGACCCACAACCACGGAAAGGGAGACCTGCCACCAAACGATGTCGGTGGAGTCCTTGAAAAGCACGTACATGATGCCGAAAGTAGCCACAGCGATCAGGATGGCGGCGGTGTTGGTACCGCGGCTCAAAGCCTTCAGCAGTTGCGTCATACTGGCTTCTTCTTTCGTGCGGACGATGAAAATACCAATCACGGAGAGAATCACACCAACAGCAGCAATCATCATAGGAGCGAGGATGGACTTCATCTGCATTTCGGCACCGATGGTGGCGAAAGCGGCAGCACCGAGGGCCATCGTGGAGAGGATGGAACCGGCGTAGGACTCGTACAGGTCAGCACCCATACCAGCCACGTCACCCACATTGTCGCCCACGTTGTCGGCGATGGTAGCGGGGTTGCGCGGGTCGTCTTCAGGGATGTTGTACTCGGTCTTACCGACGAGGTCAGCGCCCACGTCAGCGGCCTTGGTGGAGATACCGCCGCCGACACGTGCGAACAGGGCCTGCGTGGAAGCACCCATGCCGAAGGTCAGCATCGTGGTGGTAATGGTGGTCAGCGTGGCATGCTCGCCCACCAACTCCAACAGACCGGTACCGTTAAGCACCAAAAACCATGCGGAAACGTCCAACAGGGCGAGGCCGACGACAGTGAGACCCATCACGGCACCACTGCGGAAGGCGACCTGCAGACCCTTGTTGAGGCTCTGACGGGCACCGTTGGCAGTACGCGCGGACGCATACGTGGCGGTCTTCATGCCGAGGAAGCCGGCCAGACCGGAGAAGAAACCGCCGGTCAGGAAGGCGAACCACACCACCCCATTCTGCAAGTGGAATATGGACATGATTAAGAACAGCACGGCGAGGACAACAAACACGATGCCCACCACCTTGTATTGCTGTTTCAGGTAAGCCATGGCGCCCTTGCGGACGTGAGAGGCGATTTCACGCATGGTGGGAGTGCCCTCATCTTCCTTCAGCATTCTGCGATAGAAGAAGAACGCGAAACCCAGCGCGACGATGGATGCGCAAAACACAATCCATACATACTTTACAAGATTTTGATCCATAGATTTTAATTTAAATTGTTAATTATTAGTACTTTAAAAAATAATTCCTTATTCTTAAAAACGGGTGCAAAGTTACATAATTTTTCCATATAAAATAATTCAAAAATACATGCCCTTTTGGCAGCATACAAGACATGCAAAATATTTCTATTTTTGCAGTCCTGATTTCAGACCGTCGAAAAAAAAACCGGAATGGACATCAACGAAGCGACAAGGGCATTCATACAAGCACATCGGGACGATGACGTGCCGCAACTGGCTTTGCGCGGCAGCAAAGACCCCGACGTGGACCTGCAGTTCGCCTTGCAACAAATCGAAGGGCGGCAGAGAGCCAAGGAGAAGCTGCCCGGGCACTACGCCCTCGACGAGATCCTGTTTCCTGCGGCCCTGTCGTTGGAACAATGCTCGTCGGCCGCCACCGCACACTACAAGGCCGACCTGGTGGCGGGAGATTCCATTGCCGACTTGAGCGGCGGATTCGGCGTGGACACCTTCGCGTTCGCGCGCCGCTTCCAACTATGCCTTTATGTGGAACCGCAAGCTGAATTGTGCCACATTGTCCAACATAACGCGAACGTCTTCGGCCTGCAAAACATCTCTATCCTGCAGGGCACGATGGAGGAGCGGCTGGGTGAAATCGGCATGGTGGACTGGCTATACATAGACCCTTCGCGGCGCGACACCCACGGGCGGCGTGTTGCAGCCTTGGAGGAGTGCACACCTGACCTCACACAATGGCTTGACAAGCTGCGCGCACACACACGCAAAGGCTTGTTAATCAAACTATCCCCACTCATTGACATCTCCTGGACGCTCCGGCAACTACCGGGCACACGCGCCATCCACACCGTCGCCGTCAACGGCGAGTGCAAAGAGGTCCTGTTTCTCTTGGACACAGATAATTCCAGTTCTCCAAATACCGTCGTCTGCACGGCCGTCAACATCCTGCAAGGAAAGACGCACTCTTTCACGTTCACCATGGGAGAGGAGGCGGACGCTCGTCCGGAGCTGGCCGGCGAGCCCAGCAAATATCTTTACGAGCCCAACGCCGCCATCCTCAAGGCCGGTGCCTTCAAGTGCATCGCCACGCGCTTCGACCTGCTGAAACTGCACCCCCACTCGCACCTCTACACCCACGACAAACTCATCCCCGACTTCCCCGGACGCACGTTCATTGTCGAGGAGACCATCCCCTTCAGCAAAAACGCCCGCAAAGAGGTGCGGGAAAAAACCGGAAAAGCCAATGTGTCGGTCCGCAATTTCCCATTGACAGCGGAAGAGCTGAAAAAAAACTTGAAGTTGAAAGACGGGGGCGACCACTACATATTCGGGACCACCCTGTCAGGCGGGGAAAAGGCACTGCTTTTGTGTCGTAAATGCTGATTTACGGCATGGTATATACCTAAAAACAAAGCACTTGCATAGACAAGGAAATCAGTAGTCTTCCCGCAGCATCAACGGACTGTCCAAAAGCGGCAGCAGGGAAATCTTGCTTTCCTGGAAACGGCGGCGGGCATAGTTCTCGTTGGGAATGCTGGTGACGTTGCACAACTTTTTGCGAATCTGTTCCTCTTGCCACGAAGTCCTGATGACATCCACCTCCAAAAAGAGGCGCTGCAGGAACTCCACGCGCTTGTTGGCAGATTTGTTCCCCTCATCCTTGGTCAAAAAAGAAGATGCATCGACAGCCTTGATCTGCTTGACAGACCCAAGCATTTGAAAGACCTCCTGATTCACATCAAGGTTTTTATCACTGTACAACAACAAAAGATAATCGTAATCCACATGTTCGCAAGAAAATCTTTTTCTCCCCTGCTTATTAAAAAGATAATAGTATTCATCAAACAGGGCAAGACCCAACAAAGGGTTCGCCTCATCGTACAAATCCTGCGCCGGAACAGTTGTTTTGTTCGGCATCAACACAAGACTGACATCCAGCCCCATCAGCATAGTGGCAAGATAAAGCGGATATGCGGATTCCGGCTCGTTTTCAAAAAGGCAAACACCGCCAATAAAAGAAAAGGGATGCTGAAACACGCCGCCGAGCGCCAAAGCGGTCTGGATCAAAACCTTGTCGGAACGCAACAAGAAAAGCCCATGATGCTTGCTCTGTCCGAAACAGGACAGCATATCCATCGTGTAATGCTTGGGTTTGGCAAAATACTTATTCATAGGAGCGGCAAAAATATAAAAAAAAACGAGAATTATTCCCAAAATTACATTTGTTTTTTGGGTGTAAATTTATTACTTTTGCCACCGCAAAAAAAGAGGGAGGATTATCTCCTCTAAAATGCCACAAAACACAGATTATCAAATAATTAAATATAAATACAAAACAACAGTCCTATGACAGAAAAAACGCAAATCCAGAACAGGGAAGACATTGTTGTCCGTTTTGCGGGTGACTCCGGCGACGGCATGCAGCTTTCCGGAACCTTGTTCTCGGACGCTTCAGCCCTCACAGGCAACGACATCGCCACGTTCCCTGATTATCCGGCCGAAATCCGTGCCCCGCACAACACCATCGCGGGCGTGTCCGGCTACCAGGTGCATGTGGGCAGCCACATCTACAGTTCGGGTGACAAGTGCGACATCCTGGTCGCCATGAACCCTGCCTCCCTGAAGTCCAACATGAAGTGGGCCAAGAAGGGTGCCACCATCATTGTTGACATCGACACGTTCACCGACGAGGCCCTCGAGAAAGCCGGCTACACCGAGAACGACAATCCTTTCACGGATGAGATGGAGCGCGCCTACACCATCATCAAGGCGCCCGTCACCTCCTTCACCCAACGCATCGGCAACGAGCAGGGCGCTGACAAGAAGACGGCCGACCGCTGCCGCAACATGTTCGCGCTCGGCATCATCTTCTATGCCACGCACAAGAAACTGGATCAGACCTACGCCTATCTGGAGCGCAAGTTCGCCAAGAAACCCGATGTGGTGAAGCTGAACAAGGCCGTGCTCACCGAGGGCTACGAATATGCCGACAAATTGGAAGTGATGCACTCCCACATTTTCGAGATCGCCCAAGCCGACCACATGCCCAAAGGCCGTTACCGCAACATCACGGGTAACGTCGCCACCGCTTGGGGTCTCCTGGCCGCCTCCGAGAAATCCGGTCGCAGACTCTTCCTCGGCTCCTACCCTATCACCCCCGCTACGGATGTGATGGTGGAGCTCGCCAAACATAAATCTTTGGGTGCACGTGTCTTCCAAGCTGAAGACGAAATCGCAGGCGTTTGCTCTGCTATCGGTGCTTCCTACGCCGGCGCCCTCGCCTGCACCTCCACTTCCGGTCCCGGTCTCTCGCTGAAGAGCGAGGCCCTCGGCCTGGCCGTGATGGTGGAACTACCGCTCGTCGTCGTTGACGTGCAGCGCGGCGGTCCCTCCACGGGTCTGCCCACCAAGACCGAGCAGAGTGACCTGAACCAGGCTTTGTACGGCCGTAACGGTGAAGCTCCCCTGGTGGTGATGGCTGCCTCTTCCAGCGCCAACTGCTTCTACTGGGCTTACAACGCCGCCAAGGTCGCCCTGGAGCACATGACCCCCGTCATCCTGCTCACCGACGGCTACCTCGGCAACGGTTCCCAGCTGTTCCGCATCCCCAAGATGGCCGACATGCCGGAAATCAAGCCGCGTCTGGCTACGCCTAACGATCCTAACTACAGACCTTTCCGTCGTGACCCCGTCACATTCGCACGCGAGTGGGCACTGCCCGGCATGGAAGGCCTGAGACACCGTGTGGGCGGTCTGGAGAAATGTCCCGACGGACCTCTCAGCACCGATCCCGAGAACCACGCCCTGATGGTGGCCAACCGTCAGGAGAAGGTGAACCGCGTGGCCAACTTCATCCCCGACCAAGAGGTGACCGGCGATCCGGACGCTGACCTGCTCGTGGTGGGCTGGGGCGGCACTTCCGGTGCCCTTACCCTCGCCGTGGAGGAGATGAACAACGAAGGCAAGAAGGTGGCTTACACCCATTTCAACTATATTTGCCCGCTGCCGAAGAACACCGGCGACATCCTCAAGAAGTACAAGAAGATTGTCGTCTGCGAACTCAACAACGGCCAATTCGCCGGTTACCTGCGCACCCAATACCCCGAATGTCCTATGACCCAGTACAACAAGATCATGGGGCTCCCGTTCGAGGTGGGTGAACTGAAGGTTGAATTCGAAAGACTGCTTGCCAAATAATTTCAATCACGAACCATTTAATCACAGATAATTATGGCAGAAAAACATTTTGTTCCCAGAGCGGACCGCGAATATACAAAAGCTGACTTTACCAGCGACCAAATGGTGAAATGGTGTCCCGGATGCGGTGACCACGCCATCCTCGCCGCATTGTTGAACACCTTCCCGAAGACCAACCACAAGAAGGAGAATATCTGCATGGTCTCCGGTATCGGATGCTCCTCCCGTATCCCCTACTATGTGGACACCTACGGTTTCCACAGCATCCACGGCCGTGCCTGCGCCATTGCCACGGGCGTGAAGCTGGCCAACCCGGCGCTCTCCGTCTGGGTGAGCATGGGCGACGGTGACTCCATGGCCATCGGCGGCAACCACCTCATTCATGCGGTGCGTCGTAACCAGGACTTCAACATCACCATCTTCAACAACGAAATCTACGGCTTGACCAAAGGTCAGTACAGCCCGACCACGAAGTTCGGTCAGGTCACCAAGACCTCTCCTTACGGCACCATCGACTACCCGTTCAACCCGGGTGAATTGGTGATGGGCGCACAGGGCACCTTCTACGCCCGTGCATTGGACTGCCTGCCGCAGCTCACCACTGACATCATGACCCGCGCCGCCAAGCACGACGGCACCAGTGTGGTGGAAGTGCTGCAGAACTGCATGATCTTCAATGACAAGGCCCACGCCGCCATCACCGACCGCGCCGTCCGTGACGACCGCACCATCATCCTCGAGGATGGCAAGCCCATGATCTTCGGCAAGGAGAAGAACAAGGGTCTGCGCTTCAACGGCCGTTGCTTAGAGGCGGTGACCATCGGCGAGAACGGCATCACCATCGACGACATCATGATCCACCACGAGGACACCGAGGACACCGGCATCCACATGATGCTGGCCCGCATGAGCGGCGACCTACCCGTGGCCATCGGCGTGATCCGCAACGTCAAGAAGACCTCCTACACGCAACTTTACGAAGACCAGATGGAAGAGCAGATGGCCAACGGAAAGTATAAATGCGTGGACGATTTGCTGAACAGCGGGGATACGTGGGAAGTGTAATTCAGTTTAGAGTTAAGAGTTAAAAGATAATAGTTAAGGGCGCTCGGGAACGGGGGCCCTTTTTTGTCTCTGTCTCCAAAAAATTATCGAACAATATTTGGATATTAAAAAAAGTGTATTTTTGCAGCGAGGTCGGAAGTGATTCCGACTGTCGATTCTGCGGATTCGACGATTCAGGTGGCAGGGCGCAAGCTCTGCTATTCTGCTTTATATATCAGCCGCAAAATGTTGCCTTTCTTCACCCACAACTCTTTTATTTGTTGACCTTCGTTTTGTCTTATCAGAATGTTCCTCTTCAAATAACCGTCGGTCAGGCCACAATCCTCTACAATTATTCTGTCAGATTGGCGCAATCCTCTCTTGCACATATTCGAAAAATTTGTCTTCGGATTCTCACTGTTGTATCCTTCGTGCTCATACCATACATTATCGACCATTAAATCAGGACACTTCCCGTAATAAGCTGTTCCCTTCAGACTGCCATATATGACATCGTATGCCGAGTTCTTGTATGGCACATCCAATTTCGGCGGCATCACCACGTGTTTCCCCTGTTTGGCGAAATGTTTCGCACAACACAGAATGCGGCGGAAATCCTCCGTGGTGCGGTCAATGTCTTTATACACCACCACTCGTCCTCCGTTATTTGAATTTCAAAAGATATTTCTCGCAATAATCTGTTTATTTGACCGTTGACCTTGAGTATAGGAAATAAAGAAAAATGAATTGTGCAAAACTAAGAAGAGCAAGACACGCCGCATTCGCTATCTTATTGGCAACCATACTGTTCCCCACGCCACTATCAGCGCAAGACATCCGCAGATATGACCCATTCCGCGGATTCCATTTCGGCTATACGGCATCCGTCGGGGTGACCCGCCCTTGTGACGTGTTCCCAAACATTGGCGACTACCCCTCCCCTGAAGGACTGCCCGGCTGCGGCTATTTGGCCGGGATTGAAGCATCCTATCATTTTGCCGACTTTTTCGGGGTCTCCGTCGGGCTGGAATACGGTGACACGTGGCGGCAGAAAGTCCGCATCCAATACCCATTGGGAGGGCAAAAGTTTGTATTCTCAGACCACTACTCCTCCTTGTACTTTCCTGTCAAATTTGAAATGCACTTGCCCGTAGGCGACCGGTTCCACCTCTTCTCCGACCTCGGTGTTCGGTTAGGGACCGTGGGATTTTTTATTGAAATGGGGCGTCTTTATGGGCAACACTTCGAAAACGCGGAACAAGCGTTAGTCAGAACGGATGAAGCCGGCAATGGGGAGGATATGGTGTTTAGTATGGCTTACGACCTGCTGCCCAACTCCGTGACGGCGGACCTGCTCTTCGATTTCGGATTCTACTACCGTCTGCCCTACGATGACCTGCTGCGGTTCGCTGTCGGCGCCAACGTCGGACTGGTCCGTTTTTCGCAAGGATGGTACTACTTTCCCGACGAGGAAGCCGCCGGCACTGTCTCCACCACCAACACTCACTTCGACATCCAAGTCGCATACATACACAACTTCAAGAAAACCAAGGAAAAACTTTACCAGAAGCCCCGATGGGACAAGGATTTGCCCCGTCACGAGCTGATGCTTTCCCTTTCCGATCCATCCCCCCTATCTATACTCTTTAGCGGGTTATCGAAAAGCGCACTCCCTACTCTATCCCTCAGCTACCATTACCGGGTAGCCAAATGGTGCTGGATCGGAGGCTCTTTAGGCCATACCCATCTGAGGAGCCACACGATGCCGGAACGTAACGACGAGCATTTCAACTTGCTGGCCGAGTTGCGGTTTTCTTATCTGAACAGGAAGCACGTAACGCTCTATTCCGGGTTTGGTTTAGGCATCGGTTTCATGGTCGGTCATCCGTACAAACAGATTGATCTCGCCACCTACGAAGAACGCGTTCCCCACTACCACTACAGCTCTTTACAACTGACCGCCATCGGGGTGAGCGCGGGCGCAGAACACTGGTTCGGCACGGCCGAATTGGGCTTCGGTGCACGCGGGTTCGCGACCCTCGGCGTTGGGTACGCATTCTAAAGCGAGTTAATAGTTATCTCGGGAACGTTTTTTTGTTATGTTTTCTTATTCCCTACTTTTTTTGATACCTCTTTAATGCATTTTTCAGTTCGCCATGTATTTTCTTCCTCAAAGATTGAGGTTCGATGACCTCCAGTTCGTGACCTTCCTTCAGGATTTCTTGTTGGAAGTCAAATGTAGGAACCAAATAATACTCAAAATCAGAATACGAATCGGTTGTGGCGATTTCTTTTTGCGAAACATGTTTTGGCAGAGTCCGTATCAAGGGAATCATTTTCCCGTATGCGCGTAAGACAATGCGTGTGGGTTTCTCGTTTTCACCGATGAAAACACCAAAATAGTTTTTGAAGAAACTGTCGGCATCGAACGCAGGGTCCAATTCAAAACTCTGTTCATTTTCTTCAAGTTCAATAATTCGATCAAGGGCATAGATGCTCAACCTACCTTCCTTGCATTGATTTTTCCCAAGGAGATACCAACGTTGGTGAAAAAGTTTCAGGCAATAAGGTTCAATAATTGTGCTATACGATTCAGAATCGCTGAATTTTTGATAATTCATCTGAAGAATGTGGCCGCATTTGGTCGCGCCCCGCGTGGGCGCGTGGATTGAAACATTATATGACAAGTTGGAACGAGACACACGGGGACGTCGCGACTTTTAATCGAACCATAAGGAATTGAAATAGTACCACAAATCAACCTGTCACCAACACCGCAGGCATCTGTCCCATAAAACAGATCCCCTCACGGCAAACCGAGCACGCTCGTTTGCACTCGGCTTGCGCAATCTTTGAAAGCAATTCACAACAGCAAATGTGATTGGAATGTTCGGATTTCCTCTCTGTTTTGCGAAATCCCGATTCCCTCCCGGCACATGGTGTCTTAAAATTATAGCTGTCAATACGTTGCAACAACCTTTTTACAAAGACAACTCTTTTCATTGTTAGTAATAGCATTTTTTTAATTTTTGGCTCCTTGCATTTAGAATATTTTATATCTTTGCAGAAAATTTCAAACAGTCATGGCACCGAAGAAAATCAGAAAAGCAAACCCAAAGACATCGGCAAAACCGAGAAAAAAGTTCAAGTTTATCAAGGGATGTCAAGAGCTTGTGAAAGACCCCTTTAACCTGAATTAGAATGGCCCGATACTTTCTCGACACCCACATTGTGTACTGGCTGGTGAGCGAAAGCCCCAAATTGGACAATAATTTGAGGGACGATATTCTCTACCCTGGCGGAGATCAATATGTAACCTCTGAATTTGTCATATTGGAGCTGACCCATCTCTGCCAGCTCGGAAAAGTAAAGATTCCCGGCGGAGTTAAAGCCGTGCATGAGGCCTTACAATCCATGAACATAGAAATGGACCTGATCACGCAAAAGGTTTTCGACGTTTTGGAACAAACCCCGATATTGACCATCAACGGCGCGAAACACTCAGGCATGACAGACCGAATAATCATTGCAAACTGTATAGCACACAAGCAAACCTGCATCAGCCACGACACCAAGTTCCCACATTACCGTAAATACGGACTGAACCTGCTGGAAGCATAGGCTACTTTTTAAGTTCCCCGGAGAGAAGGAAATACACATAGTCATACGGGCCATCGGTGAGAGGGCTGTAACCTGTCCAGGAGTTATCCAGCTCAACATGTTTGTTCATGAAGTATTTTTCGGCCACATTTGCAAACCTCTCCGACGATGTCCTGTATCTAACCACCATCCTGTTCCAACCCTTTTCTTTCAGATGCTCGTTAAAGCGTTCCTGCAGGTCACGACCCGTGATCCCAACCTTTACATGACGGTATCTTGACTTGAAGACCTTATAGCTTCTTTCCATCGATAGCAGTACATCTCCGACAAACCCCGTCACAAAGTTGTATTCCACTTTCTTTTCCATATCCTATTCTTGCTATTGTTTGCGACCGCAAAGATACTAAACTTTTGCATAAGAATTTGCAGATCATCAAACAGTTCTTTTTTTCGCAAGGCTAAGAGGGATAATTCCTAAAAAAAATAGCCAAGAACGCTTGAACGTCCTTGGCCATCTGATTATCGTACCACTATTTTAGTGTTGGAGTCTGGCGTTGATCTTGTCGTTGAGCTCCTGCGGAACCTCAAGTCCCAACTTGACCTTCAGCTCGCGGAGATGCTTGTTGTTGTCCAGGTTGTCAGAGAAAATATCGTATGCCTTCTGGCACCACTCGTGGGCCTTCTGCGTCATCTCCTTCAACTCGGGAGAGTTGTTCATGGCAATGGCCTCGTCCCACTTCTTCTCCTTCTTCAGCTCTGCAATCTTGTCCTCGATGGCATGCATTCTCTCATAGAACATGTAGCCCATCTGCTCGTTCAGCTTGAAAGAGTTCGGATTGGTAGCCAAAGCCTTGGTCAACAGCTCCTCCGCCTTCTGGAAGGACTTGAAGTTGCTCAGGTAGTTGGTGCAAACGGCAACCATCGTGTCAGAAGAGCTCACTGCCAATGCGGAATCGCAAATTGCCATCAGCTTCTCCTCTTCACCGGTCATGGAATAGTAGCTCATCAAAGTCTCATAGACAGATGCAATCGTGTTTGCATCCTTCTTGGCAACGGACAACTTTTCAGCCATCTTGCCACAGTTGGCGGTATCCTTGTCATCAAGATACATGTAATACAGTTCGATGAGACCGTAGGTGAAGTTCGGGTTGGTGTTGACAGACTTCAGGAACATGGCCTTGGCATTCTCGACATCCTTCAACTGATCCCTGTAGATGATGCCGGCTTGGAAATATGCCAATGAGGCATTGGGGGACTTGGAAATCTCGAAATTCTTGGCAGACTGCACGAAATTGTCAAGGGCCTGCTGGTATTTCCCTTGGCTCAGATAACGGACACCTTCGTCATAGAAGGGTTGCGCACAGAGTTTCTGGCCATCCAAGGCGCCCAACATACCCGTCTTGGGCTTCACCGTAGCATCCAATTTCAGAGCCTTCACGAAAGACTCGTTTGCAATGCTCAAAGCATCGGGATAGCGCGGCACATAGTTCGGATCGGCTTGCATCTTCTTCTGATCGGAGTTCAGCAAGTTGATGTACACGTTTCCTCTCATCAACCACACCTGGGCGTTGTCGGGATAGGCTTCGACACAGTTCTCGATGAACTTCTTGGCCTTGGGGGCCTGGTTCTGCTTCAGGCACTGCCAAGCATCATCAATGCAGGTTTGGGCAAAGATGGTCGAACCAACCATCAAAGCGACTAAGAGAAGGGTTAGCTTTTTCATTGTAGTGTTGTTTTGAATGGGTTATTAAATTTGATTATTTTTTTTCTATATCCTTGATTAACTTATCAATTTCATCATATTTGGGAGACTGCTGGCGGGCGTAAATGGCCTTCAGCGTGTTGAGCAGGTTAAGGTCCTGCGGTTCCAGAGCCCGCGCCTGCTCAAAATAAGTGGCCGACTGCGACAGTTCCTGCTCGGAACGCAATTTGTAATCCTGGGACTCAGGGCTGTTCGGGTTGTGGAGAGCCGACTGGTTATACTGGTTGAACAGCTTCTCGGAAATACTGTAGTGACAAACCCCAAGATTGTAGAGGACCACAAAATTCCCTGGTGACAGCGCATTGGCCTTGTCCAAAAGGCTGACAGCCTCCTCGTATTGCTTCTCCCTGATGTAAAAGTTCGACAGGTTCACAAACTCATCGGCACTTTGCAGGCTGCTCGTCGGGATGCTCTTCAACCTGTTCTTGGCTGCAATGCTGTCGCCCAACCAGTACAGATAGTCGATCTCCGCTATGGACAGGTTCACGTTGCCGGGCAATTTGGACTTGGCTTGGGCAAGGGTTTTCGCTGCCATCTCCCTGTTGTTTTCCGCCTTGTAGCTTTCCAAGAGCCGAATGTAAACGTATGGCATTTGCGAGCCGTCGTCGATGGCCTTCTGATAATAAGAGCGCAAATCCTTGGTGTCGCCCATCGCTTCAAGCGTGTAAGCATAATAATAGTAGAGGTCACCGTTCATCGGATATTGCGGCTTATCCATCTCATAGGAGGCTATGCCCTTGGCGAGCGTGGACTTGGCACCATTATAATCCTTGGCAATAAGCTGATCCACACCACGCACCAACAAAAGCGGATAAAGCTGCTTCAGCGCTTCCTTGGCGGAAAACATCTCCATGGCTTCAGCATTCGGGTTGATTTCCATGGACTTGGCAAAAGCATCGTAAGCCTCCACCGGTGCATCGGGATGAAGAATCATGAATTGAGGGTCCTTTTGCTTGGCTCCGTACTCCTCGTTGGCCAAGAAATAGCAGATATTGCCTTTGTAAAGCCATGTTTGCGCTTTGCCGGAAAGCTTCTCGTCCTGCGTGCAGAGGTCGATCGCCTCCTTGGCCTTGACAAAATTCTTGTCATAATAGAAATTGTAGGCCTTGGTCAGGGACGCTTTCTGGGCATACAAGCCGAGAGATGCTGCAAAAATCCAGGAAAATAGTATAAGGCGTTTCATCGTTTCAGAAAAAATCAATTGTCAGACAACTCTTTTTCATCCGAGTTTAACGGAGCATCCATATTTTCAGGATTTTCGTTTGTCGGGGTCTCCCCCATCTCCTCCTCGTCTTCCTCGTCTTGGCGTGGCACAACACAGACAGCCGCGATAGTGTCATCCTTTCGCAAATCAATCAACTTGACGCCCTGCGTGTTGCGACCGAGGATGCGGAGCGTGTCCACATGCAGGCGGATGGCAATGCCGGAGCGGTTGATGATCATCAGGTCGTCATCGTCCGTCACATCCTTGAGGGCGATAAGCTTGCCGGTCTTCTCCGTGATCTTGATGGTGCTGATACCCTTGCCGCCACGGTGGGTGATGCGGTAGTCCTCCAAGAGGGACCGCTTGCCGAAACCGTTCTGCGACACTATCAAAACGTTGCTTCTGTGGTTGTCGATGACGAGCACGCCCACGATGCAGTCGTCCGGGCCTGCGAGCGTGATGCCGCGCACGCCGGCGGCGGTGCGGCCCATGGCGCGGAGTTCCTCGCTTTCCTTGAACCGGATGGCACGGCCGGAATGCAGAGCCAACATGATGTCGCTGTTGCCATCGGTGAAGCGGGCGGCAATCAGGCGGTCGCCCTCGCGCACGTTGATGGCGATGATGCCCTTCTTGCGCGGATGCGAGTATGCGTCGATGTTGGTCTTCTTGATAACACCCTTCTCCGTGCAGAGGATGACAAAATGATTGTTGATGTAGTCGGGATCCGTGATGCTCTTGAGGTTGATGATGGATGCGATACGGTCGTCCTCCTCAATTTCGAGAATATTCTGGATGGCGCGGCCTTTGGAGGTCTTGACACCCTCTGGGATCTCGAACACGCGCAGCCAGAAACATTTGCCTTTTTCCGTGAAGAAGAGCAAATAGTTGTGGTTGGTGGCCATATAGAGGTGTTCAATGAAATCCTCGTCGCGCGAGCTGCCGCCCTTGGAGCCCTTTCCGCCACGATTCTGAACCTTGTATTCGGCCAGCGGGCAGCGCTTGATGTAGCCCAAATGGGAAATCGTGATCACCACCTCGTCGTCGGGGATGGTGTCCTCCACGCGGAACTCGGCGGAGTTGAACTCTATCGGAGAGAGGCGCGGATCGCCATATTTGTTTTTGATTTCCTGCAGCTCGTTTTTGATGATCTCCATGCGGAGATGTTCGTCGGCAAGCACTTCCTGAAGATATTCAATAAGTTTGAGCAGTTCGTCATACTCATTCTGGATCTTCTCGCGTTCGAGGCCGGTAAGTTGGCGCAGGCGCATTTCCACGATAGCCTTTGCCTGGATCTCAGTGAAGCCCCATTTCTCCATCAAACCGTTCTGGGCTTCCTGCACCGTTTGCGAGGCCCGGATGAGAGCGATGATCTCGTCTATGATGTCAAGGGCCTTGAGAAAGCCTTCCAGAATATGAGCGCGAGCCTGGGCCTTCTTGAGGTCAAACTGGGCACGGCGGGTGACGACCGAGTGGCGGTGCTTCACATACTCCACGATGAGATCCTTCAAATTGAGCGTCATCGGGCGGCCGTTCACGAGGGCGACGTTGTTGACGCTGAAGGAGGTTTGCAGGGAGGTCATTTGATAAAGCTTGTTAAGGATGACCTCGGGCACAACATCGCGACGCAGGTCATAGACGATGCGCGTGCCGTTGCGCTTGTTGGAGAGGTTCTCAATATTCGTGATGCCCACAATCTTATCCTCCTTCACCAAGTTGACCGTATGCTCAATCATGTCGGAGGGATTGACCTGATACGGCAGGGAGGTGACAATGATGCGGTTTTTGGTCTTGTCCACCTCAAATTCGGCGTGGCCGCGCATGACAACGCGCCCGCGTCCCGTCTCGAAAGCCTCGCGCACGCCCTGATAGCCATAGATCATACAACCTGACGGGAAGTCGGGAGCCTTGATATACTGCATCAGTTCCGGGATGGTGATGTCGTTGTTGTCAATATAGGCACAGATGCCGTCACAGACCTCGCCAAGATTATGGGGGGCCATGTTGGTGGCCATACCGACAGCGATACCTGCGGAGCCATTCACCAAAAGGTTAGGGATCTTGGAGGGGAGGACTGTCGGTTCGGGGATAGAGTCGTCAAAATTGAGGGTCATGTCCACGGTGTCCTTCTCGATGTCGGCCACCATGTCTTCAGCGGATTTGCGAAGGCGGGCTTCCGTGTAACGCATGGCAGCGGGGCTGTCGCCGTCAACGGAGCCGAAGTTGCCCTGGCCGTCCACAAACGGGTAGCGCAGCGACCACGGCTGGGCCATGCGCACCATGGCGTCATAGACGGCGGAGTCACCATGGGGATGGTACTTACCGAGCACCTCGCCCACAATTCTGGCCGATTTCTTATAAGGTTGTGTGGAGACTATGTTGTTGTCCCACATGGCATAGATGATGCGGCGTTGGACGGGCTTGAGGCCGTCGCGCACATCGGGAAGCGCACGGGAAACAATCACGGACATGGAATAGTCGATGTAGGCGGTCTTCATCTGATTTTCGATGTTGACCTGCATGATTTTTTCACCTAACTTTTCTTCTTCATTCATTTTTTCGTATCTTTTATTTCTTCTAATTCATTGTCTGCTAAAATCTTGCATTTTGCAAAAAGAAAGCACGAAAATACGATTTTTTTCGAGAAAGTCAACAATAAAATTGAGGCCCATTTTTTGTATTTTTGCCGCCCGAACTATTACTATTATTAGCATAATCAGAAAATGGAGATACAATACTCTGACGAAATGACCTACGCTTTGGAAGAAGCGCGTAAAATAGCCGTTTATTATCACTCCCAGAACATCGGGATGGAGCACATCATGGTCGCTCTTCTGCGATACCCGGGCGAAAGCATCACCAAGAGCCTGTTCAACGTGTACCGTCTGGATGTGGACCTGCTCCGTGCACAACTGGAGGAGATGATCGAAAAAAACGAGAACAAGGTGGAGAGCACTCCCGAAAGCATCCGTTTCAACACACAGACGGACAACACCTTGCGTCTCTCATACTTGATTTCCAAGGAATATCGCAGCGACAAGGTGGAGTCCTATCATTTTGTGTTAGCACTTTTGCGAGACGGACGGAACGACACTGCCAACGTGGTGAAGCTGCTCCTCACACGCGGTGGCATCACCTATAACTCTTTTGTCTCCGAGGTAAAGCGGGAACTCAACATGGAGGCGGGTCGCACGGAAGCGCTTTCCGGCGGCGCCGACGAGGAGGACGACGAGGACGACCGTCGCAGCACCGCCCGGCCCAAGAAGGGTGCGGGGAAAGGTTCCGCCACTCCGATGATCGACAGTTTCGGCAAGGATCTCACCCAATATGCCACCGACGGCAAATTGGATCCTGTCGTGGGGCGGCAGAAAGAGTTGGAGCGCATCGCGCAGATTCTGAGCCGCCGCAAGAAGAACACACCCGTGCTCATCGGCGAGCCCGGCGTGGGCAAGTCAGCCCTTGCCGAGGGGTTGGCCATGAAGATTGTGGAGGGCAAAGTGTCGCGCACGCTCATGAACAAGCGCCTCATTGCGCTCGACATGGCCTCGTTAGTGGCGGGCACCAAATACCGAGGCCAGTTCGAGGAGCGTGTCAAGACCATCCTCACCGAAATCGAGAAGAACCCCAACATCATCCTTTTCATCGACGAGCTGCACACCATGGTGGGTGCCGGCAACGCGCCGGGCAGCATGGACGCCTCCAACCTCTTCAAGCCCGCCCTTGCGCGCGGCGAGATGCAGTGCATCGGCGCCACCACCCTTGACGAGTATCGCGAGTACATCGAAAAGGACGGCGCCTTGGAGCGCAGGTTCCAGAAGATCATTCTCGAGCCCACCACGCCGGAGGAGACCACCGAGATCCTCAACAACATCAAAGACAAGTACGAGGACCATCACACGGTGCGCTACAGCGACGAAGCCATCAAGGCCTGTGTCGCCCTCTCCAACCGGTACATCACCGACCGCTGCCTCCCCGACAAGGCCATCGACGCCCTCGACGAGGCCGGCGCCCGCATGCACATCCAGAACATCCATGTCCCGGAAGAGCTGCTGCAGGTTGAAAAACAGATCGCAGAATTCGAAAAGCTCAAGATCGAGGCCATCAAGGGACAGCAATACAACGCCGCAGCCGGCTACCGCGACCAGATCAAGCAACTGGAAGCCTCCCTTGAGAACATCAAGAAGGAGTGGGAACAGAAAAACGACATCGAGCGTCCCGTGGTCACCGAAGAGACCGTGGCGGAAGTCATCGCCATGATGACCGGCGTGCCCACACAGCGCATCTCCACCAACGAAGGCGCCCGCCTGCTGAAAATGGCAGACGAGCTGCAGGGCAAGGTCATCGGCCAGGACGATGCCATCGTCAAGATCGCCAAGGCCATCCGCCGCAACCGCGCCGGCCTCAAGGATCCCAACAAGCCCATCGGCACCTTCATCTTCCTCGGACCCACCGGCGTGGGCAAGACCTATCTCGCCAAAGTGTTGGCCGAGTACCTCTTCGACTCCCAGGATGCCATCATCCGCATCGACATGAGCGAATACATGGAGAAGCACACCGTCTCGCGTCTCATCGGCGCGCCACCGGGCTATGTGGGCTACGAGGAGGGCGGACAACTCACTGAAAAGGTGCGCCGCAAGCCCTACTCCATCGTCCTGCTCGACGAGATTGAGAAAGCCCACCACGACGTCTATAACGTGCTGCTCCAAGTCTTCGACGAGGGACAGCTCACCGACGGCATGGGCCGCAAGGTTGATTTCAAGAACACGATCCTCATCATGACCTCCAACGTCGGATCCCGCGAGCTGAAAGACTTCGGCACAGGTGTCGGCTTCAGCACCGACGCCACGAAGGCCGCACAGAACAAGGTCGAACAGGGCATTCTCGAAAAGGCCCTCAAGGTCACCTTCTCGCCAGAATTCCTCAACCGCGTGGACGATGTCATCTACTTCAACTCCCTTGGCAAGGAAGAGGTGATCCAAATCATCGACATTGAGCTCAAGAAGGTACTCGACCGTGTGCGCGACCTCGGCGTGCAGGTCACCGTCACCGACAAGGCCAAGCAGTATCTTGCCGACACGGGGTGGGATCCCAACTACGGCGCCCGTCCGCTGAAGCGCGCCATCCAGAAGAACGTGGAGGACATCCTCGCCGAAGAGATCCTGAACCAAGCCCTGCCTGAAGGCTCCTCCGTGGAGCTCGACTATGACGAGGAGAAGGAAGAGATGACCATCACGGGCCACAAAGCATAGGAGCGAAGCACTTTGAATTTAGAATTTTGAACTTGAACAATGGGTAATTACAAGGAAAAACTTCATGCCATCAAGGCATTCATCTTTGATTTCGACGGTGTGTTGTCGGACGGGAAAGTGTATGTGCAGCGCGATGGCGAAATGGTGCGCGCCACCAACACCAAAGACGGGTATGCCTTGCAGTATGCCTTGCGCAAAGGCTACCGCGTGGCCATCATCTCCGGCGGCTATGCGGAATCGATGCGTCTGCGATACAGGGATTTTCCGGGCATGGACATCTTCCTCCATGTCGGGAACAAAATCGACCTGTTCCACGAGTATCTCAAAGAGCACGACCTGCAGCCGGAAAACGTCCTGGTGATGGGCGACGACATTCCCGACTACCAAATGATGCAAATGGCCGGTGTGAAATGTTGTCCTGCCGATGCCGCCATTGAGATCAAGCATATTTCCGACTACATCTCCTTCCAGCCCGGCGGTTACGGCTGCGTACGGGATGTCATTGAGCAGACCCTGCGTCTGCAGGGACGTTGGTTCGAAGAAGACGCCTGCGTCTGGTAAATTTAAATTCATTAAGACGACAAGAATATGGGTTGTTTGGGCACTTTCAGCTGGATCGGCTTTGTTATCGGCCTCATCTTCGGCGGCTTCGGCGGCGGCATGATCGGCATGTTCATCGGGAGTTTCATCGATGCCATCGTCGGACGGAAGCAACTCGGACAAGACTCCCACTATTACAGAAGCCAGGACTTCACCGAGCACGAGTTGTACCTCGCCGCATACGTGGCACGGGCAGACCAGAACCGGCTCCTTCGTTCGGAGATGACATACGTGCAAGAGTATTTCCGCAAACAAGTCGGCTCCGAGCAACTCCCCGCCCTGATGTTGCGTTTCCGCGACATTCTCGACGAGAACGCGGACATCAGACCAATATGTCAAGACCTGAACCGCCATGCAACTGTCAATGAAAAGCTGGTGATAATAAACTTCCTGTTCGGTTTTTCCACCGCCGATGGCGACATGCGGGCCGAAGAGGTGAGCGCCATCTGGGAAATCACGCAAATGTTAGGCATTGGCCGGACCACCTTCGAGGCCATCAAATCCATGTACACCCAATATCAATATGGCGGCTACACCGGGCAGCAACAATATCAGGAGGGCGGATACTCTTCCTCCTCCCGGACCTACACATCGCGTGACGAGCTGGAAAATGCCTACAGGATTCTCGAAGTCTCCCCCGACGCCACGGATGACGAGGTGAAGAAGGCCTATCGCGCCGCCGCCAAGAAGCATCACCCAGACAAGGTGCAGCATCTTGGCGAAGACGTGCGCAGAGCCGCCGAGGAGAAATTCGCGAAGGTCAACGAAGCCTACGACAAAATCAAGAAGGCAAGAGGGATGAATTAGGGCTGAGTGTCAGGAGCCAACCTGCAAGCGTTTTCATCCAATTTACATACCCTGCACGCCCTGGCCTTGCTGCTGGCCTTGGGAGGCTTTGGACTCCAGTTCCATCTTTCCGAATCTGAACGTGATGCCCGCACGGATGCTGCGGCGGTTCCAGGCATAGCGTCCCGTGCTGGTGGACTGGTAGAAGGGATTGGTAGTCTCCGAGCCGAACTTGTTCCAGTTGAAGATGTCGTTCACGTTGAGGTGGACGGAAATCTTGCGCTTGAGGAAATCGGCGCGCAAGCCGGCATCGATGGAGTAGCGAGGTTGGGTGATGGTAAACAAAGACTTGCTCTTGGAGGCATAGTTCGCCGACAGGTTGACCTCCAGCATCTTCCACAATTTAGCCCAGAAATTCAGGCGGAAGCTGTAACCGAGATTGGAGACCTCGAACGAGCGATTGTCGGTGCCCACATGCAAGTCTGCCGGCATCTCGAACTTTTCCTTCATGTAATATAAATTGGCATAGAAACGAAGGCTCATGAAGGCCTTGAGCTGATACGTGACGTTGAGGTCCGCACCCGTATTGAGCGTCCTTCCCGCATTGATGGGCATGGAATAACTCACGATACGACCATAATAGTCACTGAAGATAACATCCGAAAAGGAGTTGAACTGGTCCTTGGAGTAACGGAAATAGGCGTTGACTCCCACATTACCGAACTTGCGGATGAAACGCGTCCAGCCCGCCTCCACGGAATGGGTGAACGCCTGCAGCAAGTCTGGATTCCCCGTTGAAAAGCTCTCTTCACTATAATATACGAAAGGGCTCAGTTGTCTTATGGACGGATTGTTCACACGGCGGGTGTAACTCAGCTTGAAGTTGTCCATTTTTTTGGTACGATAGCTGAGATGGATGGAGGGGAAAAGGCCCCAGTAATGCTTGCGCAGCACGGTGTCGGCATGGCTGTTGAAGACATCGCCGTGCAGGAACAGGTACTCCGAACGCAAGCCGCCTTTGATTGTAAAATTACCGAACTTATGCTGGATCGTAACATAACTGTCAAAGCCGGCATTTTGGTCGATAGACTGGCACGAGCGCATATAGTCGCGCACAAATTCGGAGATGCCGCGCTGAAGGGTGTCCATTTCTTCTGTTGACCACTCACGTCCGTAATCACCGCTCACGCCGAGGGCAATCTCTCCGTTCTTATGATATGGTATCGTATAATCAAGGCTTGCAGACAGGCCGAAATCACCGCTTTTAGACTTTGTTTGCATGAACTTGTTCTTGAACACCATCTCGTCATAGAGCATTCTCTCCTCACTGCCACCGCCATGGCAATATGTGTTTCCATTAATGGAAAATTCGATTCTATGTCCCTGTTTGTTGAAGTCATGCGTCAGCCAAAGTCCGCCATAGCCGCCGCCGTCAAGGCCATGGATAAAGGATGTGTCACCGTACGAGTAGTTTCCCGGAGCATAGATCATCTCGTAACGATTATAGCGTGCGAGGCTCGAATACCGGCTTTGTCCGCCCCATCCGCCGGCCCAGAAATAGATGGAAGTCATCGTGTCAATAACGTATGAGCCGTTAAAGTAGAAGCCTTCGCCGTGTCGCGGTCCTCTCCAAGTGCTCTTGGAAAAGGTGACGCTGGCCGTATCACCCTCGTCGGTAAAGCGGACCGAACCACCCTCATTGTCATTCCTACCAGAGGAGAAGTGATAGTTGACATAGAAACTGAGCGAAAGCTTGTCAGTGCCATACACGTATGAGATCCACGGTATCACATCGGGCGAAGTGGAGCCGCGCACACCGAAGCTCAGGAAGCTGTTCTTCTTGATGGCGGAGGTGGTGACCACATTGATGACACCGCCGCTGCCACGGGCGCTATAGCGTGCCGAAGGGTTGGTGATCACCTCGATTCTCTCGATATTGGAGGCAGGCATCTGCTGCAGGAAGTCCTTGAGAGCGTCCTCATTCATGTTCGAGGGCTTGCCATTGAGCCAGATCTCGACCGACGAGGTGCCGCGCACCGTGACATTGCCCTCCACATCGACCTCTACGCCGGGCGCATTCTGCAAGGCATCGGCGGCAGTGCCCGACTGTATCGTCGGATCTTCGGACACATTATACATTGTCTTTTCGCCATCAATAAGATAGACGGGCTTTTCGGCGGCGATGGTCACCTCGCCCAATGCCGCGCTCCGTTTCTTCATGAAAACATTGCCGAGGTTCACGACCTTCTCGGTGCCGCCCACCTCTATGGGTGTCGTCAACACGTCATAGCCCACCAAGGAGCATACCAAAAGATAGTTCCCATCGGGAATGTCCGTGACGGAAAACTTGCCCTTATCATCAGAGAAGGCACTGCCGATCACGCTTCTCGCGGAGTCGGGGGTCACGATACCCACCCTGACATAAAAAAGATTTTCGTGATTCAGGGAGTCGGTCACAACACCCGAAACCGTGTGGTTCCTTTGGGCGAAAGCGGCAAAGGCAAGGGTCAACAAAATGAGTATGGTCGCAATACGTTTCATCCAGTTTCGATATAAATTTTTAAAACTGCAAAAATAAAAAAAACAAACTTACTGTCATTTTCAACAGGCTCTTTATTTGCAAAATTGTTATTTTTGCACTCGTTTACAACGATGATTATTCATTAATAAAATTATACTCTATGGAAAAAAAACTCTCTCTTGTAGCCGTTTTCTTCGTATTCCTGGCCATGGGCTTCGGCGATGCCGCCGGCCAGCTGGTCTCCGTCGTGGAAAAGGCCTTTGACATCACGCCGTTCATGGCATCGTTCGTCTCCTTTTCCGGCATGATCATGTTCGGGGTTCTCTCCGTACCCATGGGCGTGCAGCAATCCAAAATCGGCAAGAAGAAAATGTTGGTCATCGGACTCATCCTGTTCCTTTTGGGTGCCATTCTGCCGATCATCGCGTTCAACTTCCCCATCATCCTGCTGGCCGTGTTGCTGATGGGCGCGGGTGCCACCATCCTGCAGGTCTCCGGCAACCCGCTCATCCGCGACGTCTCCCCCGACGGCAAGTACTCCAGTATGCTCTCATTCGCCCAATCGCTGAAGGCCATCGGCACGCTGTCCACTTCGCTGATTCTGGTGCTTGTCGGCACGAGCCTGATGAAATACGGTTGGTTCTCGTTCACACCCGAGGGCGCGACCGAGCCTGTCAACATGGGATTCCGCATCCTCTTCCCCATCTTCGCCGGCGTGCTGCTGCTCACGCTACTCTTGGTGCTCGCCTTTGTGCCCAACCAAGCCGAGGAGGGCGGCGAGAAGCCCACAACCTTCGCAAATTGCCTGCGCGCATTGGGCAACCCCTTCATCCTGATGATGTTCCTCGGCATATTCTTCTACTGCGGTGCCGAGGCCTCCATGTTCAACCGCATCCCCTCCATCCTGATCGAGAACAACCCGGGCATCACCCCGGCCTTGGGCAACATCGTGCTGATCATCGCCCTCTTCGTGGGACGTTTCCTCGGCGGTGTATGCCTGCGCCACATCAAGGCACCCGCTTTTTTGGTGATCACCGTCCTGATCTCCATCCTGGGCAACGTGATGCTCTTCATGCCCTACAACACTTTCACCACCTGGTTGAGTTTCATACTTATCGGCATCGGCTTCGCCAACATCTTCCCGCTCATCTTTTCCATCTGTGTGGACAGGATTCCGGAGAAGACCAACGAGATTGCCGGGTTGATGACCACGGCCATTGTGGGTGCCGCCATCGTGCCGCTGCTCACAGGTGCCGCCGCCAACATGGCACCGAAATATGCGTTCTTCGTAACGCTGGCATGCCTCTGCTATCTGCTGTTCGTCTCCTTGAAGAGCCAACCCAAAGCCGCATAACCCATAAATCCACCGTCATGAGGAAAAACATTACTTTCACCCTGTTACTCGCCCTCTGCACACTCGTTTGCAAACCGCAGTCCCAATACGTCAACCCGCTTGTGGGCACCGCCGAGCACGGGCACACCTTCCCCGGCGCCATCGTGCCCTTCGGTGCCGTGCAAGTGAGCCCCGACACCCGTCTCGAAGGCTGGGACGGCTGCTCCGGCTACCATTACACCGACAACCGCATCTACGGCTTCTCGCACACACACCTGAGCGGCACGGGATGCAGCGACTACGGCGATGTGCTCATCATGCCCTTCACAGGCACACCGTCCATCCACAACAGCGAGTATTCCAGCACCTTCAGCCACAAGAACGAGCACGCCAACGCCGGCTATTACCACGTCATGCTGGACAACGGCATCTATGTGGAACTAACCGCCGGAAAGCGTGTGGCCATGCACCGCTACACGTTCCCCAAGAAAGGAGCCAAGGGCTTCGTCATCGACCTGACACACCGCGACAAGGTGCTGGCATCCGGCATCACCATCAATGGCAACGAGATTGTGGGATTCCGCCGCTCCGAGGCCTGGAATCCCGACCAGTACTGCGCCTTTTCCATCATTCCCTCTTCTCCAATTCAGAAAATCGAGTTTTACAAGGATGACAAACTCGTGAAAGAAACCGACGTGCGCGGCGAGAACTGCAAGGCCATTGTCTATTTCTCAGAAAAAGTGAAGACTGTGACGCTGAATGTCGCGATTTCTGCTGTGGATATTGCCGGCGCCATGAACAACCAAAAAGAACTTCAAGGGAAGACTATCGAGCAGGTTATGGCAGAAGCCGTGGCCGCCTGGGACAAGGAGCTGGGCAAAATAAAAGTGGAATCCGCCAACAAAGAGTATCTCAAGACATTCTACACCGCTCTGTATCATTGTTTCACCTCCCCGTATCTCTATTCCGACCTTGACGGGCGCTATCGCGGACAGGACGGGGAAATACACGAAGGCGACGGCAAGCATCAAATGTACACTGTCTTCTCGTTGTGGGACACCTATCGCTCCCTGCATCCGCTCTTGAACATCATTGACAGGAAACGCACAGAGGACTTCCTCTACACCTTCATGCAGCACTATCGCCAGGGCGGCATGCTGCCCGTCTGGGAGCTGTCCGCTTTCGAGACGTGGTGCATGATCGGCTACCACTCGGTGCCCGTCATTCTCGACGCTTACGTCAAGGGCATTCACCCCTACAACCCGCAAGAGATGCTCAAGGCCATGGTTCACAGTGCCAAATTGGACAAGTTGGGGCGCACCGAGTATGCCCGCTACGGTTACTTGCCCGGGGATGCCGACAACGAGTCCGTCTCCAAGACACTCGAATACGCCTATGACGACTGGTGCATCTCCGAATTCGCCCGTTGCATTGGCGATGACAAGACCCAAAAGGAGTTTGCCGAACGCGCTCTGTTCTACCGCAACATTTTAGACCCCAATGGGTTCATGCACGGCAAAGTGAATGGCGGCTTCGTCGAGCCGTTCAATCCCACCGAGGTCAACAACTTCTACACAGAAGCCAACTCATGGCAATATTCCACTTACGCGCCCCAAGACCTGCCCGGCTACATCAAAATGATGGGCGGCATGGAGCGGACAGAGAGCTTCCTCGACCGTCTATTCACCTCCAGTTCCGTGATGACGGGCCGTGAGCAGTCCGACATCACCGGTGTCATCGGTCAGTATGCCCACGGCAACGAGCCAAGCCACCACGCCGCTTACCTTTACAATTATGTGGGCCGCTACGACAAGACCGTCAATATGGTCCGCAAAATCATGACCGAGCTTTACACCTCCAAGCCCGACGGGCTGTGTGGCAACGAGGACTGTGGGCAGATGTCCGCCTGGTACGTATTCAGCGCGCTCGGCTTCTACCCCGTCTGTCCCGGCAACAACCAATACGCCCTCGGTTACCCGATGTTCGACAAAGCCACCGTTCAGTTGGAGAACGGCAAACAGCTCGTGATCCGGAAAGAGGGCAAAGGCGACAACGTGGCGATGGTCACCATCAACGGACGCAGGGTCAACAGCATCCCCATGGAGATCACGTTTGACGACATCAAAAACGGCGGCGAGTTAGTCTTCACGATGAGCAACCAGCCGACAATGCAGTTCCCTGCCAAGGATGGTTGCTACGCATCGCTCATAGAGGCACCCCAGACGCCCTATTTCTCCACGGACAAGAAACGTTTCAGTGGCAAGATGACCTTCGAGATCAAGCTTTACAAGCCAGAAGGCTACAGGCCCGTGTTTGACGAGAAAGAGTTGCGCGAAACGGAGATCTACTACACCTTGGACGGCAGCGACCCTGCACCCACGCACGGCACGCGCTACACAGGACCCATCACCATTGACAAGACCACAACCGTCAAGGCGGTAGCCTACAACCCGAACACAGGGGCAAGCCGCGTGGCCGAGGCCACCTATACGCAATATGCCAAGGACAAAACCGTCACCTACATCACGCGCCCGCAAGACCAGTACTTCTTCGGTGGCGAAGACGGCCTCATTGACGAACTTCGCGGCAAGGTCAACTACCGTATTGGCGGATGGCAAGGCTTCACGGAAGACGCCAAGTTGGTCGTGGACCTCAAGCAGTCAAAACCTGTCACGGAAGTGACGGTCGGCACACTGGAGGAGGTGCGCGCATGGATCTTCTTCCCCAGAAAAGTCACGGTCTCCATCTCCGACGACGGTATCAACTACCGTCCTTTCGGCTCCATTGACGGCATCGGTTCGGTCAAGTCGGACAACGCAAAGCTCCATGACTTTGTGGTTAAAGGCAACGGCACCGGCCGCTATGTTAAGATTGAGGTGGAGAACTACGGCAAAATGCCCGACTGGCACATCAGTGCGGGCGAACAGGCATGGCTGTTCATCGACGAAATTATCGTGAAATAACGCTTAAGGTTCAAAATCAAAACGGGGCTGACATATATGTCTGTCCCGTTTTTTTTGCATAGTCTCAGGTCCTCTTTCCGTCAGCGCCACGAAGGACAACGTCCGTCAAAATGGGCTAAGGAATTATCCCATCCTGAACTTTCGGATGCCGGGAATAATAGAAATAGAGCATCAGGTCTATGAAAACCATAGTGCCGTTCAGCACATACAGCCACATCACGATATCGTAATTGTGGGTGAGTTTGTGAATAATGCCAAAAATGTAGCCCAGAATGATGAGCGACATAAACAGGGGACTTTTGCCAGCCACGACTTTCGTACGAAGCGCTTTCGCAATGGAAATGGGCCAACTTACCGCAAAACAAAGGAGAAAAAGAACCTCCCAAATGCTGAATTCCATGGTTATGATTTTAATGGTTTATTTCTTCCAAGCGTTCACAACCTCGCCGATATACTGATAGTGTATGCCAGCGGGAAAGTTTTCATACTGCTTGCGGGGCACGCCACTGCGATAATGCTTGGGGTCGAACTGTTCGCCGCCATACATCACCCGGCACTCGATGACGAGGTCGGCCTCCGCATAGTAAGGCGTGCCATTTTCCGTATAGAGCGTATGCAGGCCAAGAGCTTGGGCCTTGTCGCCGTCTCGGCCGGAATGCGTGCCCATATAATCCACCACTTTGTTATCGGGGAAATGCATGATGGTAAAATACTCATATTTGTCCATGAACTCACGGGTATATCGTTTCTCGGCCACATAGACAGTAACAGCGGGGCGTCTGCCCCACAACGTGCCCAAAGCACCCCACCCGATGGTCATGGCGTTGCTGCGCTGTCGGTCGCCTGAGCAGAGCAAGAGTCCATGACCGCTGTCACCCGTAAAGAAAGAGAAACCAGCAGGCAGGTCTTCCATTGACATCACATTGATCTTCTTGAAACCATACTTTTGGGCATCCTGAGCGGAAGATTGTGATGCACCGCGTTCGCGAAGGGCCTTCACATCGGCCTTATCTGCATATTCCAGTGCGGCACGCACATTGGCGACAATCGCATCGGAGCTGTAGGTGGCACCGCTGACGGCATCCACCTTCTTGGCAACACCCTGCTTGGGGGTGAGGCCCGTCCAGCTGTCCAAGATGCGGATTGCCTGCTGGAAGAAGCCGGGGGTCTCATTATTGGCAAGTGCCGTCACTTTGACCACTTTGCCATTGAGAATATAGACTTCCACGGGCACATTGCCGGCAAAGCCCTGGATACCCTTGCCCAAGGTCGTGGTATTCACAATCATCGTATCGCCGCTGAACCTGACGGGGTCATCGGGAGCGTTGAGCGCCGCAACATGGTTGCGAGCAGAAAAAACCGCTTTACCGCTGTTGAATTGTGTGGCGGTCAGGAGTGCGAAAAAAGAAAGAAGAACAACAAGAGATGTCGTCCTCAACCAATATTGCCTGTTTTTTACACTATTTTGCATACTATTAAAATTTTATTGAATCCTCTCAGAAAAAGGCTGCAAAAGTACGATAAAATTTCTTACTTTTGCAATCTCAAAAAAATATAATTACAATACATGAAAAAACTGTTTCTTTCTTTCATCATAGCCGGTATGTTTGCCAATGGCATTTGGGCACAATCCTCCATCTTCACCCCTAATTGGACGGTCGGTGAAAAGCATGTCTTCACTTTTGAGAAGACCCAGACCTCCTGGTCCGAGTTAGGTGGATTTCCGCAGGACGACCGCACCTCCGAGACGTACAGCCGAACTGCCGACTTTGAAGTCATCGCAAAAGACGACGCTCACTACCGACTCTCCATAAGCCACACTTTCGACGACATAGAATATCTTAATGCTGCAGAGCAGCTTCTGGACTCCATGGGCATCAACATACCGGAAGAATTCAGTTCCATGAACATCATTTACACCACTGACCGCAAAGGAACCTTTGAGAGAATCGAGAATCTTGAAGAGATCACAGACCGGGTCCGTTTTGCAATCGACTCTGTCATCGAGCCGCTGCTCGCAAAGGGAACTGATGATGAAGAAGGACCGGCTCTCATGCTCTCCTTGCTGAAAATGCAGCTGCTTGACCCCGACTATCTGCCCAACGTGGTCAGTCCCGACCTCAAACTGTTGCATTTCATTTATCCATTCGTCAATTTGGGCCTCACGGTGGACGATGCTGTCATATACAAATCGGAAACATCCACTCCCGTAGGATTCTCCATTGACACCAAAAATGTGATTTATGTTGACACTCTCCTGCCTGAACAAAACCTTTGCATCGTCAAACAGACCTCACAACTCGACGAAAAAGAGACCCTCAAATATCTGGCCAAGTTTTTCAAGTCGATGCCCGTTGGAAAAAACGGGAAAAAAGAGTTAAAAAAAGCGCTCAAGGAGATGAGTATGCTCATCAACGACGAAATTGAAATCATGTTCGACACCAAGCTCACCCTACCCCGCCAAACCACCACAAAGCGGAGCGTTGTCGTCACCACGCCCGGCAGAACCAACCACAAGGAGGTGGAGACTGTTCTACGGTTGGTGGAATAAAAGTTGTTGGCGGTTGGTGGTTACTTTTTTTATAAAGTATTATAATTCTTTATGTTACTACCCCGGCCTGCGGCCACCCCTTCTAAAATAGAAGGGGAGTCTTGGGGTGTCCGCACATGTGTGCGGACTAAGAAAAAAATGTGCATCTGTTCATCAACAAGAATAGCAGATAAACTGCAGGGCAACATCTACATCATTTCCTAATCATTATCTGGCAGTGTATTTATATTTTTTCTATTTTTGCACCCTGAAACGAAGATCGTGCAAAAATGAAAAAAATAAAAACCAAAGAAGTGATCCAGCGGGTGGCAACGGAGTTGTTCCGGAAGTTCGGGTTCGAGAAGACATCCATGGACGACATCGCGAGTCAGGCGCACAAAGCCAAGCGTTCCATCTACAATCACTTCAGCAACAAGGAGGAGTTGTTCTGTTCAACGGTCATCTCCGAGGTGGACCACATCCGGCAGTCATTGGCGGCGGTGGTGGCGGACGACAGCCAGTTGGTGCTGCCCCGTCTGAGGCAGTATCTGCTACAGCGGATGGAGCTTATCGCCCAGGCCGGCACCCTGCGGGTAGCCATCAAGGACAAGTTGCTCGCTCCTGAAGACTACCGTTTCGAGCGGCTACAGCAAATAATGGCCGAGTTCAACGAATGGGAACACGCCTGTTTCAAAAAGGTGTGGTACGCCAAGCCGACACAATGCAGTGCAGAGATCATCGAGCAACAAGCTGTCGCTTTCGCCGACATGCTCCAAGTCACCCTCAACGGGTTGAGCCACACATTCTTTGTGGAAGACAAATACGAGCAGTACAAAACTTCTTACAAGATGCTTATCGAATTGATTATCAACAGCGTTTTTACGCAGTTCGTCACACACCCCAATGATTTTGACATCAACAATCTTTCTTTTATCAATCAGAAATAACACACCATAATTATGAAAAAGATACTTATAATATGCACTTTGGCCACCGCCATGTTGTTGTGCTGCGTCTCCTGCCAGCGGGGAGTACGCTCTATTCTGGGCGACTACAGCTACAAAATCTCAGGAGAGGTAACCATCACTGCTGAAAACGGGGAAGTCACCCATCTCATGGTCAACAAGCGCGGGCAGATGAACATCCTCCGCGACTATATCTCCGATGGCCACGTCACCATCACGTTGAACGAAAGCACTGGTGGGGCCTACTATTGTTCCGCCCTTGTCAAGGGAGACTCCCTCTTTGTGGACCCGCACTCATTTTCCACCAACATCATTACAGGGGAGAGTATCAACCCCTGGGAAGAGGACCATTCCTTCGTATTCAGCATCACGGCCTCGGGCAAAGGCATTCACAACGGGGACATCATCCTGATTGAGGAACGGTGGAGCGGCACTCAAAGCAGCAACGATGCAGAGCGGCTGGAAGGCGGCAAGATGCTTCTGCTGGCAGAAAAAAACGAATAAAACCACAAGACGATGAAGGCGTTTAAAAGAGTTTTGTTTTTCATTCTATCGATAGGACTGGCGGCAGCGTGCAGGCACAAAACCGTTGAAACAGAGCGGGCGCCGGTGCGTGTGGAGGTGATGGCCATCGACTCCATGGGCGGTGGTCTGACGCGCACATACGTGGGCGAGGTTGAGGCCAAGGAGAGCATTGCGCTGAGTTTCGCCACGGGCGGCAAGGTGGAGCGCGTGTTAGTACGTCCCGGCGACCGTGTGACTGCGGGGCAGAAACTGGTCACCATCAGCAAGAGCACAGCCCAGAATGCCTACAACTCTGCCAAGGCGACACTCGACCAAGCCGAAGATGCCTACACGCGCCTCAAGAAGGTCCACGACCAAGGCTCGTTGGCCGAGGTGAAATGGGTGGAGATGCTCACCACCTTGGAGAAGGCGCGCTCGATGGAGCAGATTGCCCGCAAGCAACTGGAAGATTGCGCCTTGGTAGCGCCTTCCTCCGGAGTGGTCGGCGAATGCCGTGCCACGGCGGGCGCTTCGCTGCTGCCTGGCGAAAGTGCCGTCACCCTGTTGAACGTGCAACAGGTGACTGTCAACTTTTCTGTTCCGGAGAGCGAGATTGCATCCGTACACGAAGGCCAAGAGGTAACCCTGACAGTACCCGCCCTTGACAACTTGACACTGACCGGCAAGATTGTCGAGCGTGGCATGACCGCCAGCCGTGTGTCGCACAGCTACACCGTCAAGGTGGATTTGCCCAACCATGAGCGCAGGCTGTTACCCGGCATGATCTGCAAGGTCTATCTCGCCGCGCCTGACAGCCGTGGCATCATTGTGCCCGCCAAGTGCGTGCAGACACGCCCCGACGGGCAAGGTGTCTGGGTGATCCAAAACGGCAAAGCCGTGCGGCGCATGGTGCAAGCCACAGAGTTCGTAGCCAACGGCGTGCTTGTCACCACCGGCCTGCAGCACGGCGACACGCTCGTCACCGCCGGCATGGAGCACCTCTACCAAAACGCGCCTGTACAAAAATTATAAGCCCTCTGCATCAACCACATTGAATTTTGATTTTTAAAAAAGTGTCCAAGAAGAAAGGCAACCACATATTATCCGCGATGCGCGCGCACGGCATCATCCACTTCATCGCAGGTGCGTTGGTGCTGTTCGGCATCTTCGCGTTGACGCGGCTCAACAAGGATGAGTTCCCGCAGTTTACCATCCGCCAGGGCGTGGTGGCCGCCGTCTATCCAGGCGCCTCCGCCCAGGAGATTGAGGAGCAGGTGACCAAGCCGCTGGAACGCTTCCTTTTCACATATCAGGAAATCGACAAGAAGAACACCTACTCCATCACGGAGAACGGCATCGTTTACATCTTCGCGGAGTTGCGTGTCACGGTGCGCGACAAAGACGAGGTGTGGTCCAAAATCCGCCACGGACTGCAACTTTTCAAGAAGACTTCTCTGCCGGCAGGCGTATTGGAGGTGGTGGTAATCGACGACTTCGGCAACACCAGTTCCATACTGCTCGCCGTGGAGTCGGCGGAGCGCACCCCACGCGAGCTGGAGAAATATGCCGAGACCATCTGCGACCATCTGCGCACCATCCCCGCCATGGGCAACCTCAAGATTGTGGGACAGCAGCACGAGGAGATTGCCGTACTCGTTGACCAAGAGCGGCTCGCCGCCTACGGCATCAGCCAACGCACCCTGTTGGCCGAGCTGGCCGTGCAAGGACTGCGCACTGTTGGCGGAAGCATCAGCAACGAAGCGGGCGACGCACCCATCCACATCGCCATCCCCTACCAGTCGGAATACGAAATCGGCGAACAGATCATCTACACCGACCCCACTGGCGACGTGATCCGTCTCAAGGACATCGCCGACATCCGGCGGCGCTACAAGGAGCCCGACAATTTCATCAAATACAACGGCAAAGAGACTGTGCTCATCTCGATGGAGATGAGTCCCGGCAACAACATCGTCGATTTCGGCAAAAAAGTAGATGTGCAGATGACCCAAGCCCAGAAGATGCTGCCGCCCGATGTGCAGATGCACAAAATCACCAACCAGCCGCAGGTGGTCAGCAAGTCCGTCTATTCCTTCCTGCGCGACTTGGTGTTCTCCATCCTCGTGGTCATCGCCGTGATGCTGTTGTTGTTCCCGCTGCGCACAGCATTGGTGGCCGGCTCGTCTGTGCCTGTCTGCACCGCCATCACCTTAGGGTTGATGTATGTGTTCGGCATCGAACTGAACACCGTGACCTTAGCCGCCCTCATTGTGGTCCTGGGCATGATTGTGGATGACTCTGTCATCATCACGGATGGCTACATGGACATGCTGCGCGAGGGGCACTCGCGGTGGTACTCGGCCGTCAACAGCACTCAAATCCTGTTTGTGCCGATGTCGTTGGCCACCCTCGCCATTTCGGGCATGTTCTTCCCGATGACGCACATCATCACGGGGCCGTTAGGCGACTTCGTGCAGTTATTCCCATGGACCGTGGCCTTCGCGTTAGTCTGTTCCATTTTCTATTCTGTCTGGATCATCCCCTACTTGGCCACGCAGTTTATCCGCAACGGCAAACGAGACATGCCCGCCAATCGATTTGAGGCAGGCCAGAACCGATTCTTCAAATTGTTGCAGGACGGCTATGAAAAAATATTGAATCACTGTTTCAAACATCCATCCCTCGTCATCGTGACCGCGATGCTGGCCATCACGTTGGGTGGTTTTCTCTTCACACGCTTGAACATCCAGATGCTGCCCAAGGCCGACCGGAACTGCTTCGCCGTGGAAATCCACCTCACACAGGGCAGCACGCTCGCCCAGACGGAGGCGGTGGCCGACAGCATCGAGCATATCTTGCGCGCCGATGATCGTGTCACGGGTGTCACCTCCTTCATCGGCTGCTCCTCACCGCGTTTTCATGCCACCTACGCACCCCGGATGGCACGCAAGAACTATGCCCAGTTCATCGTCAACACCAAGAGCGAGCTCTCCACACTGAACATCCTCAAGGAGTACACTCCAAAATACGAGTTCCTCTTCCCCAATGCTTACATCCGTTTCAAGCAGATGGACTACCAAGCCGTCAAGAATCCCGTGGAAGTCCGCATCATCGGAGATGATTTCGGGCAGACGAAAGCCATCGCAGAATCAATCAAGGCCTTCATGAACGAGCAGCCCGAACTGACGTGGGTGCATTCCGACATGGATGAGACTTCGCAAAATATCAAAGTCGAACTGAAGAGCGACGAGGCCACACGCCTTGGCGTGACGCAAAGCCTGCTGTCGCTATACCTCTCCTCTGCACTCCGCGGGCAGTCGCTGACCGACGTGTGGGAGCACGACTACAAGGTACCCGTGACGCTCTACACGCAGAAGGGCGACTCCTCCATGAGCTACCAAGATTTGGAAGATTACCAAATACCGACTTCCATTCCGTCGGTATGGGTTCCTTTGCGGCAAGTGGCCACCGTCTCCCCCGAATGGGAAGACGCCACCATCAACCGCCGCAACAGCCTCAGGCTCATAACAGTAGGTGCAGACTTAAAGTACGGATACAGCCAACCTGGCGTAATGAAGCGCATCAACAAATACATTGAGAAGGAGATCAAGCCAACACTGCCGGACGGGATATCCATATCGCCGGGCGGCCTCACCAGCATAAACGGGCAAGTCATCCCGGAGATTGCACTGAGCTTCGTGGCAGCCATCCTGGTGTTGTTTGTCTTCCTGCTCTACCACTTCTCGCGCATCGACATTGTTTTTCTCACCCTGTCATCCTCGCTCATCTGCATCTTCGGGGCTTGTCTGGGGTTATGGATTTTCCAGTTGGACTTCAGCATCACTGCTGTCTTGGGCGTGGTGAGCCTGATTGGCATCATCGTGCGCAACGCCATCATCATGTTCGACTATGCAGAGTCGCTGCGCAAGGAGGGGCGAAAAGACGCCCGCGAGGCGGCATTCGAGGCCGGCTGCCGACGCATGCGCCCCATCTTCCTCACCTCCGCCACCACCGCATTGGGCGTATGCCCGATGATTATCGCCCATACCGGCCTATGGATGCCCATGGGCGTGGTAATATGCTTTGGCACGCTCTTCTCGCTGCCGTTGGTGGTCACGGTGCTGCCCGTGATGTATTGGAAGATTTTTGGGAAATAGAAGTTGGAGATTGGTAGTTGGTGGTTAGAAATTAGAAAACAGAAATAGAAATGATATCTTTAATAAAACATTTACAAAAGATGTTGCTCGTTGCCGGAACAGTGTGCGTTGTTTCAACGGGCACTGGGCAATCACTCACCCTGGACTCCTGTTTGAAGGCGGCAGGGGCACGCAATGTCACATTGGAGAACGCCCGGTTAGATGTGCTCGCAGCCGAGCAGGTCAAGCGGCAGGCCTTCACCAAGTACTTCCCCACTGTCAGTGCGACGGCCTTGGGCTATCGGGCACTGAACCCGATGTTCGAGTATGGCATCGGCGACATTGACAACGCCCAGGTGCGGCAAGACCTCTACAATTTGTGGTCCGAGTACGGCGGCTCGATAGGCATTCCGCCCTCCATCTCATTAGCCGAGAAGGGCACGGCAGTGGCAGCCACGGCCATGCAACCCCTCTATGCAGGCGGACGCATCGTCAACGGCAACCGCCTCGCCCAGTTAGGCGTGGAGGCCGCACAGCTGCAACAAGAACTTTCACAAGAGAAAGTGCTGCTGAGCGTGGAGGAGAGCTACTGGCTTGTGGTGTCGCTCTACGAGAAACGCCACACCGTGTTGCAGGCACTCGACTTCCTTGACACGTTAGGCCGCGATGTCCTCACGGCAGAAGAGGCCGGCCTCGTCACCCGCAACGACCGTCTAAAGGTCGCCCTCAAGCGCGACGAAATGCGTTCTAACCTGCTGAAAGTTGAGAACGGCATACAATTGGCCACCATGGCACTATGCCAACTTTCCGGCATCGAGTACTCCCCCACCCTGCAACTGACTGACACGGTGGCCACCGAGCCAAGCGACATAGACGTGCGCATTGCAGAGGCTGTGGCGCGCCGCAAGGAGAGCCGCCTGTTAGCACTCAACGTGCAGGCTGAACAGTTGAAGAAAAAGATGATTGTCGGAGAGGCGCTGCCCCAGTTGGCCATTGGCGTAGGTGCTTCCTACGGCAACCTCATCGTGGATCGCTACAGTGCCAACGGACTTGCCTTCGCCACGCTGCAAGTGCCCCTGACCGACTGGTGGGCCACCACGCACAAAGCCAAAGAACAGGAAATACGCATACAACAAGCCGAGAACAGCAGCCGCGACCTAACAGAGAAAATGGCATTGGAGACGGAGCAGGCCATCCACAACGTGCAGGAGGCACAGGCACAAGTCGCATTGGCGGAATCCACGTTATACGATGCAAAGGAAAACTTGGAGAATGTGCTGACCAACTACGAGGCCGGACTGGTGCCCGTGTCGGAGTTGTTGGAGGCGCGCACGCTTTACAGTCAGGCACAAGACCAGTTCACGGAGGCGCGCATCGACCTCACGCTCAAGTGCGCGAGACTGAAGCTCATCCAATAACGGCTTAAAATTACGAAATTATCCCTTATAGTCTTGCAAAAAAGGGTATGATAATCTGCGGAAATCTGCGTGGTCTGCGGGAAAATAAAACGCCCGCAGAACTCGCAGGAAAACGCAGAAATGATATCACAAAATTCAAAGGGATAATTCTGAAAAATTATTCTAACAGCACATGCGGAATCAACTCTTCCTCATCGCCGCGATTGACAGGAACAATCCCAATATAATACTACAGAAGGCAGCGAAGAGCACCTGGAAGTCTCCCGGCAGGCAAAACGTGAGCGTGTGCGCGGGGATCCAGAACAAGGGGATGGTCTTCTTGAAAACGAAATCCCACTGCACATCCCAGTTCACCTCCTGGATGAGCTTGCGCATCTGGATGGGACGCACCAGACTGATTGCCTTGCCATCGTAAGAGGCGATGTGCATGTCGCAAATCTTGTGGAACGTCATGAAGACGGGCGCGAAGGAGGTGTTCATCATCACGCTGACGAAGAAGGCACCCACCAATTTCAGCCAGGTAAAGCCACCTTTCATGGCCTCGCTGACGCCGCTAAAGCAGGAAGCTTTCTCCATAAAGGCCGGTATGCCGACTTTGAAAACGCTCATGGCCAACGCAATCCACATGCCGAGGAAGCCCCAGACGATGAATTTCGGGAAGAGGCCGAAGCCCTTGTGATAATATTGTCCCGTCTTCACACGCTGCCCTAACATCTCGCCGAACGTGGCCAAGATGCCGAACTTCAGGAATGCCATCCACAAGGGATAATTTCGCGTGAGCGTACAGAATGTGTCATACACCGGTTTACAGATAAAAAAAGGAAGCAATACCACAATCACAATGGCAAGCACAAGGAAATCAGATTTTTTCATCGGTAAGAATTTAGGCGGCAAAGATAGTAAATTCACGGCTATTTTTACTACTTTTGCAGCGCAAAAACACGACTCCATGAACTATTTCATCAGAAATTGCACAATTGTCAACGAGGGCGAGACTTACGTCGCCGATGTGCTCGTCGAGAACGGGCTTATCAAGCATATCTTCCGCGACGAGGGTTTCGACAAATTCGTCTCAGCCGTCACCGTGGAGGCCTTGGGCCGGTACCTTATCCCCGGCGTCATTGACGAGCATGTCCATTTCCGCGAACCGGGACTGACCCACAAGGGTGACATTTTCACGGAAAGCCGTGCGGCTGTGGCCGGCGGCGTGACCTCTTTCATGGAGATGCCCAACACTGTGCCGCAAACAACAACACAAGAGCTGCTGCGGCAGAAGTTCGAGTTAGCCGCCGAAAAGTCCATCGCCAACTACTCGTTCTACATGGGGGCCACTAACGACAACCTCGACGAGGTGCTGAAGACCGACCCCGCGAGCGTGTGCGGCATCAAGGTCTTCATGGGCTCCAGCACGGGCAACATGCTGGTGAACGACGACGGCGTGCTGGCCCGCATCTTCAAAGAGTCGCCCTGTTTAGTGGCGGCGCACTGCGAAGACGAGGACGTCATCCGTCAGAACACAGAGCTTTACAAGGAGCTGGTGGCGCAAGGCAAGGTCACGCCCGATGCGACACTCCACCCCCTCATCCGGACGGCAGAGGCCTGCTACCGCTCCTCCGCCAAGGCTGTTGAGATTGCCGACAAAACAGGGGGACGGCTGCATGTGATGCATGTCTCCACCCAGCGGGAACTTGACCTCTTCCGCAACGACATCCCCTTGGCAGAAAAGAAAATCACGGCGGAGACGTGTCCGCACTATCTCCTGTTCGACGAGCAACGCTATCGGGACTTGGGCTTCCGCATCAAGTGCAACCCCGCCGTCAAGAGTGCGGAGGATGCTGCCGCACTGATATGCGCCTTGCGGGAAAAGAGACTCGACACCATCGGTTCCGACCACGCACCGCACGCGCGCGAGGAGAAGTTTGGGAACGACTATTTCAAAACTCCGTCGGGCATGCCCTCGGTGCAGCACACCTTGCGCGCCATGCTCGAGCTGCGCCGCCGAGGACTCATCTCGCTGGAGGAGATTGTGCAGCTGATGTGCCACAACCCTGCCACGATCTACGGCATCAAAGGCCGCGGATTCATCCGAGAAGGCTACCACGCCGACCTGGTGATGCTTGACCTTGACATGGAGGACCCCGTCAACGACGATATTGTGCTGTCCAAATGCGGCTGGACACCCTACCACGGCATGTCACTGCCCGGCAGCGTGACACACACCTTCGTGAACGGCAACCTCGTATATGAGGAGGGTGTCATCCACGAAGGAAGCAGAGGGGAACGGCTGGAGTTCTGTTAAGATTCTAACGGCTAAAAGGTAAACTTCAACTTAACATTCACGCCCAGCCTGTCCAACAGATACGGTGACAAACAAGACTGCATGCTTTGACGGGTTTCGTTGGAACTCACCAAACGAAAATCCTTGGAACCTTCCGAAAAAGTATTGCTATACAACATCTTATGATATTCTCCAGCGACCTCGATCGACAATGTTTTCCCAAGGAACACCTGCAGGCCCGCTGCACCTACGCCATACAATGAATAGCGGAATTCCTCCTCATCCGTTCGTTCGAAAGTGTTGTTATTAAATTCACCGAAATCATAATACCCCTCCTGATCAATCAGTACATTGAACAGGTCGTCATTATACTGCCCGGCATAGCGAGCATCGAATGTTGTGGTTATGTTGTTTTGAATATGGAAGTCGTTTTGAACCCCAGCTGCAAGAAAGACGGAGAAATGTTTAAACATAAACCAATCGTATCGAAAACTAATTGGGATAATCACGGAACGAACCAGTTGCGATTCAGTATAATTTGAAATATCAACGTGCCGGATATAGGGTGCGCCATCAGGGTCTATAGCATCATATCGGATATTGTAGCCGTCTGTTTTCAGGACTTGTTTTGTTTGACGAAATCCAGCGCCCAAATTCAATCCGAAATGATGACGATTTCTCGCGACCAATTGACGCCCGATGTAGAAATACACCGAAAAATCATTCAATTTATACGATGGGTTGGTGAAATCCCCCACATAATCCTCTTTCATCCAGCCCATCTTCTTCCAAGGCAATTTACCATAAAAAAAGTACGTGGCACTGAATCCTATGGAATTTTTCTTGGATTTAGAATAAATCGTGAAATGATTGTCCGATTCCCTGTGGGCCGTATACCAATACGCCACACATTCGCGACGTTTCAACCGGTCAAAAATATTGTCATACACTTCCATGTACGAATTCTCGACACGCACACGGCCAGCCGGACCCTTTGCCCGAATTGTCCAAGGCGCTCTGCCTTCAGAATCGTAGCGCACGTACACCACTTTCTTTGCTGAACTATCAAAAGCATTCTGCTCGTTTTGTGCATTCAAACTAAAACAAGCAACAAACAGCAAGAATATCATTCCAAAATAACAACGTCTCATAGTTTAGTTGATTTTCAATAATTTAACAGAATACAATTGATTACCGATAGTCACCCTCAGGAAATAGATTCCATTGGCGATACTGACATTAACATTGTCAGACACCTTATCCGTTATTCCATAATCCTTGGAGAACAAAAGTCTTCCATTCACATCATAAAGTCCCGCAACAATTGGATTCGGGCCGACTGCACTCACAGACAATATCATCCGATCGTGAGTCATGTACGCATCCACAACATTATCGTCATAATCTTCAACAGAAGTATTCAATGAATGTCCATAATACGATCTGTTGGCACAACTCAAGCTATTCGAAACATCCATGTACGTTTCAACCCAATAGTCGTACCGCTGCGTATCAATTCCCATATCGAATCGGCAATAATTGTAATCGCCATTCATCAGGGTCTCATTCAAAGAAATGCGATCCGTATATCCCCATTGATAATGGACAACGCCATACGACGATGTGACGGGTTGACACACCAATATGTTCGTATTACCCTTGCGTCTGATGACCGTAGTATCCGGAGCATAGCCATTTTGCACCTGGACAATCTTTGTAGTGGAAGCAGTGCAGTGGCTCGACAAATCTTCAACCCGCATGACTAAACTAACAGGTCCGTTAGTCATTTCATGCAGCATGACCATATCAACATCTTCCGCCCACAACAGATCGCTTTTATACCACTGATAATGATAATTATTGTCTGTGATGTTATAATAATAGGGAGCGAATTGATTCATGCAGATTATGGAATCACCCATAATAGAGAACATTTCCGGTGTACTTGTCACCGTCAGGTGCAGCGTCACGATGGAGTCACAACCTGCCGCATTGGTCAGCGTGTGCGTATAGTCGCCGCTCTGTGTATAAATGCTGTCATACCAGTCGTAACTGTCACAGGCCGCGGCGGTGATGGAACCGTAGGTCGTGTAATTGACAGTCAGGTGCAGCGTCACGATGGAATCACAACCCACTGCGTTCGTCAGCGTATGCGTGTAATCGCCGCTCTGCGTGTAGGTGGTTCCGTACCAGTCGTAACTGTCGCAAGCCACCGCAGTGATGGCACCGTAGGTCGTGTGGTTGACAGTCAGGTGCAGCGTCAAGATCGAGTCGCAACCTGCCGCGTTTGTCAGCGTGTGCGTGTAGTCACCGCTCTGCGTGTAGGTAGTGCCGTACCAGTCGTAACTGTCGCAAGCCACGGCTGTGATGTTGCCGTAGGTCGTGGGGTTGACGGTCAAGTGTAGCGTCACGATCGAATCACAACCGTTGGCATTTGTCAGCGTGTGCGTGTAGTCGCCGCTCTGCGTGTAGTTGGTGCCGTACCAGTCGTAGCTGTCGCAGGCCACGGCGGTGATGTTACCGTAGGTCGTGGGGTTCACCGTCAGGTGCAGTGTCAAGATACTGTCACAACCGTTGGCATTCGTCAGCGTATGCGTATAGTCGCCGCTCTGCGTGTAGGTGGTGCCGTACCAGTCGTAGCTGTCGCAAGCCACGGCGGTGATAGCACCGTAGGTTGTGTGGTTCACAGTCAGATGCAGCGTCAAAATGGAGTCGCAACCTGCCGCGTTCGTCAGCATGTGCGTGTAGTCGCCGCTCTGCGTGTAGGTAATGCCGTACCAGTCATAACTGTCGCAAGCCACCGCAGTGATGTTGCCGTAGGTCGTGTGGTTGATAGTCAGATGCAGCGTCACAATCGAGTCGCAACCGTGAGCATTCGTCAGCGTGTGCGTGTAGTCGCCGCTCTGCGTGTAGGTAGTGCCGTACCAGTCGTAGTTGTCGCAAGCCACCGCAGTAATGTTGCTGTAGGTTGTGTGGTTGACAGTCAGATGCAGCGTCACAATCGAGTCGCAACCGTGAGCATTCGTCAGCGTATGCGTGTAGTTACCGCTTTGCGTGTAGGTGGTGCCGTACCAGTCATAGCTGTCGCAAGCCACGGCGGTGATAGCGCCGTAGGTTGTGTGGTTGACAGTCAGGTGCAGCGTCACGATCGAGTCGCAACCGTTGGCATTCGTCAGCGTATGCGTGTAGTCACCGCTCTGCGTGTAGGTAGTGCCGTACCAGTCGTAGCTGTCGCAAGCCACAGCAGTGATGGAACCGTAGGTCGTGTGGTTGACGGTCAGGTGCAGCGTCACGATCGAGTCACAACCGTTGGCATTCGTCAGCGTATGCGTGTAGTTACCGCTCTGCGTGTAGATGGTGCCGTACCAGATGTAACTGTTGCAGACCACGGCGGTGATGTTGCCGTAGGTCGTGTGGTTGACGGTCAGGTGCAGCGTCACGATGGAGTCGCAACCGTGAGCATTCGTCAGTGTGTGTGTGTAGTCGCCGCTCTGCGTGTAGGTTGTGCCGTACCAGTCATAACTGTTGCAGGCCACAGCGGTGATGTTGCCGTAGGTCGTGTGATTGACAGTCAGGTGCAGTGTCACGATCGAGTCACAGCCCACCGCATTCGTCAGCGTGTACGTGTAGTCACCGCTCTGGGTATAGGTAGTACCGTACCAGTCGTAGCTGTCGCAAGCCACCGCAGTGATGTTGCCGTAGGACGTGTGGTTCACCGTCAAGTGCAGCGTCACGATGGAGTCACAGCCTGCCGCATTGGTCAGCGTATGCGTGTAGTCGCCGCTCTGCGTGTAGGTGGTGCCGTACCAGTCGTAGCTGTCGCACGCCACCGCTGTGATGTCGCCTGTGGTGGAGTGGTTCACCGTCAGGTGCAGCGTCATGATGGAGTCGCAACCGTTAACATTCGTCAGCGTATGCGTGTAATCGCCGCTCTGCGTGTAGGT
>JAGCCZ010000028.1 GCA_017651425.1 Bacteroidales bacterium | reverse complement strand
TTGGTGAAGATATTGTCATCCGGCCAGGGTTGCGGTACATTTTCGATGTCATAGCCGATTTCACAAACACGGTCTCTGAACTCATCGGCACGGTCCTCGTCGTCTTTCAGTTCAGGATCGTTGCGGATTTCCTCCTTCAGGTCTTGCACGCGGGCAACGATGTCGTCGGCGAGCGGGATGAAGAATTCGTCCGCATAGCCGGTTTCTGTTTCTTCAGTGTAGCAGTGGTAGCATTTGTCCCGTTTCTTGCTTTGCAGGAACTCCGCCGCCTTTTGCTGGCGCCACTCGTGGTATTCGTCGCTTCTTTTTCTGTATTCAGCCAAGATTTCTTCATCGCTGAACTCTTTGTCTTTTGTTATTATTGGCATAATCTTAGGTTTTTTGATGAACGATTTTTTTACGCGGCAAAAATAGGAAGAAAAACAAAGTGAGGGCAAAATTTGCGAGTAGCAAAAAAGCCGCTCCCGCAAACTTTTAAGGAGGAGTCTTTCATCCAATATACCTTCTTGCAGGAACGGCTTGTGCGGGTATGTCTATTCCTCTTCCCTCTTGAAATACAATCCGTTCTCGGTCAGCCAGCCGGCAATCAGCTCGATGCCCTCTTCGCTGCCGAAGTTTTTTTTCATTTCCTCGAGCAGGGCGGCATTGTCCTCGCAGTTCAGCAACTGTCGCACGGCGAGCGCGTCGATGTAAGACAGATCAACCCTTTTGTAAGCGTGGTTGCTCCAGTCTTCCCAAGAGCAGGTCATCAATCCATCGCTGATGTCGATGCGCAGGTTTTGAGGTTCCAACACCTCTGTAAGAAACTCATAGATGTCATCCATGCAGTTTTCCCCTTTGGAAGCGTTCCAGATGTCGGTGCCGTACTGCTTGGCCAGTTCCTGCTGTCTTTCCATTCGGGCTTTTTCGTCGGCCTGGCTTTTCAGTGCTACCATTTCCTTTTCTTGTTTGATTTCTTCCGGTGTCATCTCGCACCATTTTCCGTTTTTGAATTTTATAATTGGCATGTTTTTGTGTTTTTAGTTTGTGATTTATTTTAACTTTAGCTATTGGCTGTTTGCTTTTAGCCGTTGGCGTTTGGCATTGACCATGACTGATCACTTTTCACTGATCACTGATCACTGACTTGAACGACGCTGCAAAAATAAAACGGAAATGAAGATGGGAGCGGAAATTGCGAGTAGCAAAAAAAAGACCGCTAACTTCTGTGAGTCGGCAGTCTTACTTCTATAGTAAAAATATGTATTATTGTGCGTTATCCATCACCTCCACCAAGCACCCCAACACCGCGTAAAACACGAACACGTGCGTCACGGTCATGCCTGCGGCTTCGAGGGCGGTGCGGTACTCGCGCAGTTGTGGGAAGTAGTGGCCAACATAGTGATCGTTCTTTTCATCATCATTCATTACAAGATCTTTTCCCTTTTCTCCTTGTGCGGGGAAGTTCTTGTAATCCAACAGGATACAGTCTTTGTCATTGAGTTTCCAAATCAAATCCATCTCGCCACTTACCAACTGTCCGTTTTTGCGACGGTAGGTAAACGGAGTCTCACGGAGCAGTTCTTTTTCCTTCCCGTACGTTCTCTCAAGATAGTCGAACAAGGTGTCTGCCGCCTGCGTCAAAAGTTTTGGATGGGGTAACTCATCGCTCATATTGTGGTTCGCTATCGTTCTGGCAGCGAGAGCTTCGTTGTATGCCACATTGCCACTAATCTTGTCCTTCCCGTCCCAGCGGTGGGCGGCGAAGTAGTTGTGTATGCAGGTACCGAAAGCAGCATAATCCTTCTCCTCAATACTACCGTGTTTAATCCCCGTAAACTTGAAATCCTCCACTATCTTTGGAGTCATATTTTCACACTTCTCCTTGAGTTTGCTGGGGGAGATGCGCTTGTGTTCGGTCACTTGGTTCATCGGCACCTCTTTGAGTCTGGTGGCTTTGGCCGATGGCTTCTTGTACGTGACAGTCGGATCATTGGAGATTTGTTCGTACCAGGCCAAATGTTTGGGTACGCCCCACAAGTCTATGAAAGAACAGGAGGTCTGGTTGGCGATGTCTTCCAGCACGGCCGTCTTGCTGGGCAATGTGTCCTGCCGCACGTTCTGCACCCACTTGAGCGGTTTGTCATCCGTGGAAATGGTGACAAGGTAGTCGCGGGCACGGGTGACACCCACATAAAGCAAGCGTTTGAGTTCTCCTTCCACCTTGCCGTGTTGCAAGTTATAGTTGCCGTTGTCGCCTTTTTTATTTTTCAAATCCTCAACTATTTCAGACATCGAGTCATTGATATTCCCGATAGAGGGTATGAGCTGCAATTGGGCGGCATTGTAACCGCCTTTCAGATTCAAGCCGAACCAATTGTTCTTAACAAATTTTTTGTTATCCAAATCATCTTGGGTCAAAGAGTCGAGGATGACGATTTTCCACTGCAACCCTTTGGATTTGTGATAGGTGGCCACTTTCACACCATCGGCACTTTGGTCTAACTGTGCGTCAATATCGGGGTTTTGCATATAGGCGATGAAATCGGAAACGGTGGCGCTATTGGGAGTATGCGCGGTGGTGCGTTCGAAATCGGAAGCCTTTTTAATGAGCATATCCAGATTTTCGCGGCGGATGTCAGCCATCTTCCACTTGGCCACGACATTGCGCAAATCCAACACGGCAATAATCCCCTTGACAATGGCACTGATGTTGAGGCCGCGCAACCCGTTCAGCTTATCGTCCAACATGGCGAAGAACTTGTCAGGATCTTTACTGACAGTAGTGGTGGCAGAGTGGCTTTCCATATCTTTTTCATCGCGGTTGGGATAGAAATCGTATCGGTCTTTGACGATTTCCTTCAGGATGGTTCCTATTTTTTTGTTCTCCAAAAGCTTAGCCAATTCAATCTTGGCATATTTGCGGTTTTTGTTCGCCACATACTTCAGCAAAGCGAGTACAAGCTTCACCTCGGCTTTGTCTCGAATTTCGGTTTCGGCCAAGGCCACGGGAATGTTCTTTTTCCGGAGCGCTTCCGCAATATCTGCACAGGTATCGTTCATAGAGGTAAGTATGGCAATATCGGAGGGAACGATTTTCACGAGCTTTTTCTTCTCAGGATATTCTTCTTTGTAAACGCCTGGAATGGTTCCGCATTTTCCGTTCAGGATTTCGGCCACACGCGTAGCTAATGCATCATATTTATCTTTTCCACAATGCCAATGTTGGATAGGTTTCTTGATTTTCCCTCCTTTCCGTAAATACCCTAATGGCACTTGCTTAATGCGCTCAGACGGAACACCTTCTTTGAAGGAGCGTTTGAAAACCTCGTTCGACAATTGCACTAAACTTTTGATGGAACGCCACGAGGTTTTGATGAGTTCTGCGGTACATTGGTCGCCGTTCTGCTTAAATACATAGTTGTCGTCTTTCTTCAGTTCGGGCTTTGGAATTTTTTTCAGAAGTTGGGTGGTCAGCGATGAGTCGCTGCCACGGAAGCCGTAGATGGCCTGCTTGGGGTCGCCCACCCAGTAGCTTCTGATTTGCACCAACTCGGACAATTTCTGGAAGATTTCAAGCTGTATGGGGTTCGAATCCTGGAACTCGTCCACGAACAAGTATTTTACACTGCTCTTTATATCCTCTTTAACGGCATCGATGTCAAGCAATTCCAAGAATTTAGCTTCCAAGTCGTCAAAATCCAACAGGTTGTTCTCGCGTTTGTAGTTGTCAAACTTGGTAGACCATTGACTTGCAATTTTGAAGATGCGCTTGATACATTCTTGAACTTTTTTGCCTTTGGTAGGATTGAAAAAGAGCAAAGACTCAAGATACTCTTTGACAGATTTCCGACTTTGTTCAATATTTTTACAATTAGGATTCTTGTCATCGATCTTACCTTTAAAAAATTCACTTGACAAAAAATCTTCAATATCAGCTTTCCCAGGTTTGGGAATGGCGACGATATTGTCATACAGATTCATTTTATTTATGGCTTTCTTTGCCTCAGAAGGCCTTTTTGCCTTCATATCTTGCCGTCTGTCATCCAAATAATTGTAATAGACACTGGCTTTAACAGCAAATAGTGTTCCATCGAATTGTGCATTGAATAACCGCTTAACTACCGTACAGGATTTCTTGCTGTATTTTGTCAGATCGGCTGCCGCAATGTTGTAAGCGTGCATTTTGGAAATGATTTCCTTGACATACTCTTTCCAAAAATTTTCGTTGGTTTTGTTCTTATTGTTTTTTATCTCAAAATAAGCAGCATATTCTTTGAAAAACTGTATATCCCGTTCATTCACCGACTCCCGCAAAGAGCGATCGATGTAGTTTTTCTTGTCTTGGTCTGTCATCACGTTGAACTGACCGGAGTAGCCGAGCAGCGACCAGTAGCGTTGGAGATACTGTTGTGCCACGGAGTGAACCGTGCCAATGGTGGCGGTGTCGAGGATTTTGGCCACATCAAGTGCCGCAGGGGTTTCCAACAATTTCTTGAATGTCTTTTCCCTGAATTCCTTGGCTGCCGCCTTGGTGTAGGTGGTCAGGATGATTTCTGAAGGTTGGCAAATATAGTTCTCATTGGCATCCTTTTCCGTAAGTATTCTTCTTAATTCCTTGACTAACGTAGTGGTTTTTCCGGCTCCCGCGCCGGCATTGATATAATGTACTCTTTCCATAGCCTTACTTGATTCTGTTCTTTAATACTGCATAATTGTATGAAACCTTTTTGTTGGTACTGTTCATCTGTCCTAAATTTTGCGTGCTCATAACTAACCCATTGTTGAGATAGAAATTCTTGTTCGGGTTGTTGGCAACAAAATCCGAAAGGCAGGCGATGATGAATTGTGTGTCCAAGAAATCTGGACCGAGCTTATCTTCCCCTTCCTCTATGAACCCATCCTTCAGATTCTTGATGCGTTCCCGGTAGGATTCCACCGCCTGATCGAAAAGATTATAGGATTTTTTCTGCTTGACAACTTCAATGGCGGCATTCGATAACATATAAGGATAGGTGGTGAGCAGTTTTGTCTGCTTGAGCAGATAGTATCCATACATTTCCACACATCCAGTACTATGCACTTCCTCAAGAATCCTCTTATACAAAGCCAGTTGCAACTCTTTACATTCTTCCAATTCCTCTTTTCTGTCTTTGGGTTTGGTGGTCCATTTGAAATCGAAGATATAGTATTTTGTCGGTTGTCCTTTCTCTGTCTTTTTCAAGACAAGGTCGATGACGGATTTCAGATTGAAAACAGGATTTCCGTGGGAATCTTTTAAGGTTTTGATGATCTCCTTTTCGCTGCCCTCAACTTCCAAATTGTTTTCTTCGATGATTTTGGCCAAGGTGGGAATGCTGTGTTGGGATAGCGTGCGAACAAAGGAGTTCTTCTCCATCTGATTTTCAGGTAGTAACAATTCTACACCCCTATTCTTAATCGTCTTTTCGATGAGTTTTTTCACACCAGATTTCTTCTTGCATAAGGCTATGAATTTATTGGTGTCAATGATATCGTTTTTGGTGGATTTTTCTACCAGTTTACTGATAACTTCATGAGCCACATTACCTTCTATTAACGAGAGATTGCTGCTATCGTCCTCCTTTAGGTTGAAAATATATCCTAGCAGATAGTCAAAAGGATAGTCGATGAGCTGCGACAAGCTGGAGTAGCTTTCGTGTTCGCGTTGGTAACCTGCTGTATGGGAAGAAGGCATGTCGGTGGTTGCTTTGGGATCCGGTTTGTCGATATTTTCAAGGAGTTTATTGTTGCGAAGTTTGTACTCAACCTCTTGCGGTGCAATGTCTTTCGGGGTAAAACTCGTTGTGTCTTTAGCGGGAAGTTTGACTTTTTTTCCACTATTGATAGGTGTAGAAGGATCAAGTGCCCGCAGTTCGGTGATGATCAGGTTCTCCTCGGTGCGTTCGCCGTCCTTGCGTTGGGGCATTAGCGCGATGATTGTCTTGGCACGGCTCACGGCCAACTTTTCGGCGAAGTCGGAGGCCTGCATTTCCAAGGAAGCATCTGGGATCAATAGATCTTTCGCTTGAAGCAACTTAATATCGGCGGGATTCAGAAAGGCGTACGCGTATCTCGGACGCGGCTTGCGCACGCAATCCATCCATATCACGGTCTTTCCATTCACGGCCAGACCTTTGAGATCCTTCAGTATATCGCAAGAGCCGAGACGGCCGTAGTCGGTCTGTATCGAATCGCCTTGGCAGATGGAGGCAACCACCTTGTCGAGTTCGTCGTTGCTGATGTCTGTTTTACCGTTGAGGTAAGCTTTCAGGGCTTGGGTATGATTTTCTAACACCGCCAGTTGAGAACTGAGTTGCACCCCCAAATTGGGATTGTTGTCCAACTCAATGGCGGCCACCTGTTTGGCCTTCTTCAGCCATGTCAGCAGAGCGTCACAAAAAGCAGTCACATCTGCAGTCTGGGTCTGGACATTGTTGTCGTGAAGATACGATTTCTCCCACATTCCCCATAAATTCGGGTCGGACACGGTATCATTGATGGTTGGATCGGTGAAGGAAATTAGATTCCCCTTGCCGTCCGTCACACTTTTGAATCCGCCATCCTTTTGGATTTTGTAGCGCAAGTCGCTCCGGGTTTGCCACTGGATAGGGTGGCGGAAAATGTTGAGGTAGCTGGTCAGGTGCGTCAGATTGACCGGCTGGCGGAAGAGGGCAATACCCAACTTCAACAGCTGCGACATTTCCGGCACCGAGCCTTGAATAGAAGCCGCCACCAACGGCTCCCCCACAGATTTCAGCACCTGGTTGAAGGTGAAGTTGTCTTCATTGATGAAAACGTAGGAAGTGGGTTCTGGCTGTGTTGCCGCCCACTGGTATGCGTCGTTTTGCTCAGGGAACTGGTAGAGGGTGAACTTGCTGGCAAAGTCGCTAAGGGTCTTGTCACCAAGATTTGCGACAGCCTCAGATTCTTGAGCCCTATTGGTTTTTTCCAGCACCTTGCGGATAACGGGCGGCAGCAGGTCCATCTTCATATCCACCTTGATTTTCAAATCCTCAGGGAGCAAGGTGGCTAAATCGGCATTCAGCAGTTGGTGCCACCGCTCGCCGATACCGATACTTTTAAAGTATTCCTCTATCGCCTGCAAATCCTCCAGACGATTTTTGCCATCGGCGGAAAGTGTGGAAGGAATTAGGGTGTTCTGGTCCCACCCCGCCATGCACAACGCATCGCGCCAGCGGAGCAGCTGCTGGGCCACGCCCAACGGGTCGTTCTCGAACGACTGTTGGTAGAATGGTTTTGGAGAAGGCTTGCTGTCCAAGACTTGATGGATGGCGTTGCAGTAGGCGATGGCGCGTTGCATGGGAGAGGTCTCCCCGCGGCTCATTCCCGCCCGCAACTCCAGTTCGTCGAGCAGTCCGAGCGGCCCGACATACTTGGTGCCGAGCACACATTGTTCTTCCGCGGAGTTCCCCGCGTAGCAATTCCCGTCGTAATAGGGACTGAATATAAGTTTAAGCATACAATTAGATTTGACTATTTTGAATCTGCAAATATACAAAATAATCCGTCCCCGCAAACTGTCAAAGAGGATTCTTACATCCCATCCGCCTTCTTGCGGGAACGGTGTTGGAAATCCACAACGTCAGACTGTTCACTTTCCCATCAGATACGTCACCACCTCATTCCAGCTGTGGAAGCGTGCTGCAGGGTCTTTGGTGTCGAAGTGCAGTACCTCGCCGGTGAATTGGTCAACGCCGTTCTTGTGGGGACGGTCATCGATGAGGTAGTCGCCGTGGCAGAGATCCTTGTGGTGCGTGAAGATGACGCGTTTGAAGAACACATCGCCCTCTTCGCCGCCAAAATGATCCTTTACCCATTGTAGTTTGTCGTTGCAAGCCGTAGGGTTCTTCCACGGGGCGGTGGAGAGGATATAGACATCGTACTTCTCGGCAAGTTTGTGCACGGCCTCAATGGCGCCTGGTATCGGATCCATCAGGGCGAAGATGCCCGGCACATCATCGAGGTTGCCTTCGTAGGTCTGTTGGGTGGCTTCGTCCAGACGGTCGATACCCGACTGGAAATCGACGAGGACGTCGTCCATGTCGAAAAAGAGTATTTTTTTCATCTTCTATTGTGAGTTTTACGCGGCAAAGATAGTCATTTTCCCCGTGCGAGAAAACAATTGCGAGTAGCAGAAACCGATAATTCCAGATTGCTAATCCTCCCCGCATCCCGGTTTCGCCGCGTGCAAATGGATTTCCCGAAGCCTGTTGGCCACTAACAATGTTGTGATCCCCAACGCAGTATGAGTGGACATCGGTTGTGGAATGTGCGCCGTCAAGACCAATCAGCCGATGGTTGACATTCCTGATGAGGTGCTGCGCAAAAAACTGATGCGTGGCGTGCGCAAACGCATACCTTTGGGAATGGAGCACCACAAGACGGCCCAGGATGAGTCGTTGATGCCGGAAGGCTACGATATTGAAAGCACCACTGTGGTGAAAAGGCAGTATGTGGCTGCCCTGAAGCAGATTGGCACTTTGGGTGGCGGCAACCACTTTATCGAATTCCAGCGTGATGAGGAAGGCTATCTGTGGATTATGTTGCACAGCGGCAGCCGTAATATAGGCAAGCAGGTTTGTGACTATTACGCAACTCTTGCCAAAAACTTGAACCAGAAATGGTTCTCAAGTGTGGACGCGAGCATGGATCTGGCGTTTCTGCCCGTCGGCGTGCCGGAATTCAGTCAATATTGGACGGAGATGCAATACTGTGTTGACTTTGCCCTGGCCAACCGCAGTTTGATGATGCAATGGATTCAGGAGGTGATTGCCGACACGTTCCCCGATGTGCAGTTTGAGCCGATGATCAACATTGCGCACAACTATGCGGCATGGGAGCACCATTTCGACAAAAACGTCATTGTACACCGCAAGGGGGCGGTGCGCGCCGCTGAAGGGGTGGTCGGCATTATTCCCGGCTCACAAGGCACCCGTTCCTACATCGTGGAAGGCTTGGGCAATCCCGACAGCTTCCTCAGCTCTTCACATGGTGCCGGTCGTTGCATGAGTCGTACGGAAGCGGTCAACACCCTGTCGCTGAAGACGGAGATCGCCAAATTGGATGCACTGAACATTGTACACGGTATTCGCGCACAAAAAGATTTGGAAGAGGCCTCCACCGCTTACAAGGACATTGACAAAGTGATGGAGAATCAGATTGATCTGGTGAAAATCAAGGTGGCGTTAACGCCCATTGCCGTGATCAAAGGGTGACGGCGCCTTTCTAAAAAAAGTAGAGACGCGGCGCGCCGCGTCTCTACTTTGAGCGGAAAACGAGACTCGAACTCGCGACCCCAACCTTGGCAAGGTTGTGCTCTACCAACTGAGCTACTTCCGCTTGCGTACCGAAGGTGGGACTTGAACCCACACGCCCGCAATGGGCAAGGGATTTTAAGTCCCTCGTGTCTACCATTCCACCACTTCGGCCTCTCAAAGAACGTCTCTTTTTTTGAGGCTGCAAAAATACAAAAATTTCAATATCCTCACTTCCCGATCAGAAAAATACACGGCTGCTTGCCCATCAGGTTCTTCTCGTCGCTGAAATACTTGCGCCATTTGGCGATGGATTGCGTCTTGAGCAACTGGTCTGCCGCAGTCAGGTTCGCCGCAATGCAGAGACGCGTGGCCGGTTGGCAGACCCGGCAGATGGAATCGATCATACGGCGGTTGCGGTAGGGAGTCTCGATGAACATCTGCGTCCGGCCCGTCTTGATGGCGTCGGCTTCAAGGGCCCGGATGCGTCGCTCGCGGTCGCCAGGATTAACAGGCAGGTATCCGTGGAAGGTGAAGCTCTGTCCGTTGAGGCCGCTGCCCATGAGGGCCAGGAAAAGTGAGCTCGGACCGACAAGTGGCACCACGGGGATGTCGAGCTGATGCGCCTTGGCGACGGCCACATTGCCAGGGTCGGCCACGCAGGGGATGCCTGCCTCTGACATCAGTCCCACGTTGCGCCCGTCAAGGCATGGCTGCAGGTACTCGTTCAGCTCCACACCCTGAGTGTGTTCGTTCAGCTCGAAGAAAGTCAGCTCGTCAATGCGCTTGTTGATGCCTGCGTATCGAAGGAAACGGCGCGCCGTGCGCAGCTCCTCGACAATGTAATAGTCGATCTGGTTGATAATCTCCGCATTGAAGGCTGGGAAAAACTGGTTGAAAGGGCCTTCGGCAATGGATGTGGGGAGGAGGTATAGTTTGCCGGTCATGTTTTTGCGTTTTGCGGTTTATGGTTTACGTTTTGCGGTTGTGCGCTTGCAATGTCGCAAATCGAGAACCGCGAGTGCCTGTTTTTAAGAGCTGCAAAAATACAGAATTTATGCTTTGCCGCATGGCCTGTTATGGATTCGTTTTTTTTGTATGTTTGCAAATGTTTTTTGTGCAAATAATTGTGACTGTCTATGGATACTTATCAATTCAGGAAACAAATACACAGGCTGCCGGGCAAGGTGATTCACCATGTTCCGCTGCCGGAGCCGCAAGTGTTGGAAGGCCACGGTGCTCGGGCACAGATCGGCGCCGTGTGTAGGGGGCTTGGCTATAAGCAGGTGCTGTTGGTGACTGACCAAACGCTGCATAAGCTCGGCTACGAACAGAAGATTGTGCAGTCGCTGGAAGAGGCCGGGGTGGAGTGTGCCATGTTCGCAGACATCAATTCTGAACCCAACATCGCGCTGATTGACGCTGGCCGTGCGATGGCTACAGAGTGCCAGGCTGAGTGTGTGATCGCCCTCGGTGGCGGCTCGGTGATGGACACCTGCAAGATGATTGCCGCCGGAGTGAAGTTGCCTCGGCTTAAAACCAAAGCCTTGTTGCTCAAATTTTTAGCTACACCGGGCAAAACTCTGCCGATGATTACGGTGCCCTCCACCGCCGGCACAGGCGCGGAAATTACCGTGGGTGCGGTGGTGACCCGCACTCGCGGCTCAAAAGGGTCCACCGTCATCGTCGGACTGGATGTGACGCACGTGATCCTCGACAGCGAACTGACCATCCATGCACCGCAGATGGTGACCGCCGCCTGCGGGATGGACGCCCTCAGCCACGTGGTGGAAGGGACGGTGAGCGATGTGACGGTCGATGTGGAGGATGCCTACCGTTCCCTGGAAGGCGTGAAGCTGATCCTGCATCATCTGCCCATCGTCATGCGCGAGCCCGAGAATATCGAATCGCGGCTGGCGATGTGCCGCGCCGCGATGTACGGCGGCAACGCCATCAATACGCAGCTGGCGGGCTATGTGCACGCTTTCGCACACAGCATCGGGGCCAAGTACCACATCCCCCACGGCCAGGCCATCACGCTGATGATGCTGCCCGTGCTGGAGTACCAGAAAGAAGTATGCCTTAGGAAGTATGCCCTGATGGCCCGCTATTGCGGATTGGCGGATATGCACACCGACGACCGCGTGGCCGCCGAGCGCTTCCTGCAGGCCGTCAAAGACCTCATCGCCACCTGCGGCCTTGACACATTGCCGTTGCCCGTGAAAGAGTCCGACTACGAAGAACTCACCCGTATGGTAGCCAAGGATTCCATCAACTACTCCGCCCCGATGACGTTCAGCGAGGAGGATATTGTGCGGGTGCTGGAGAGGGTGAGTGAACAGTGATTGGGGAAGCCGATTATCCGAATATAGCATTACGGCTGGTTGTCTGGTATTCTGTTTTAAACGGCTCCAAATCCAGCAAACGTTCTGCCAATCCCCAAAATTCCGACATTTGATGAAGGGTCTCGCGGGAATTGTCGGACTTCCCTTGTGTCAGATCTGTGAGGCGCACCTCTCGCTGCCGATTGTGATGAGAGAATTTTAGGCAGAATTCCTTGGGCGATGGCTCTCGTCCGTTTAAAGACCTCATATAAACCAGCGGTCCCTTGTAATCATGCCAGTCGTATGAGGCCCTTTGTATGCCCAACAACCCCGTTAATACCTTGCAACCTTGCCTGTTGATGATTACGGAATGGGAAGGCTCTGATAGAAGTCCATACGCAATGACAAAGCCCATTGAAACGATGACGACCTCAATGTTGGAGTTGACAATTCCCCACCACGTCCCCAATATGCCCAAGAGGGACATGATCACGATTTTCCGAATTATCTTGCCTCGCGGTGCGACAAAGGTGATGGTGCCGTTTCGCTCAGAAACTGAAACAGGCACTTTGCCCGACATCGCATCTGCTAATGCCTGCAGTTGGGTAAATGTGGGCTGTTCGACAGAATTCATCATAAAGTAATGATCCAAAAAAAATGCAAAGATAATATTTTTTATTTTTGCAGCGAAATTGATATGAGTAACACTTAATAAATTAGAATATGAAGAGGATAATCTTTTCCGTATTGTTTTTGTTCGCGGCGGTGTCCGTCTTTGCGCAGCAAAAGATAATGTCCTTCGAGGTGAAGGGCTCCGAAAAGTCATACAACCAAGTGAGGGTTGTGAATGAGACCTCCTACGAGAACTTCCATTGCAGAGTGGTGATTCTCAATGCGGACAGCACCGTGAAGGAGGTCTATGGCGACTTCAATCTAAATGAGAAAGGGGATTCCGACTCGAACACGAAAAGTGGAAAGGAGAGCAGAATCAACCAAGGAGCGTTGTTGGGCATCCAATTCCCGAAAAGTTTCACCGGCGAGGTCTCCTTCTTCGTGGAATACAAGGACTACCCGTTGTTTGACGTGATCGTCATCCATTTGACCGACAAGGGTGGCGGGTACAGTGACGAGTATTGATTTTTCATACTTTTGCTGCGTCATTTTTATGACGAATTATATACAATGATCAGCCTCGAAGAGGCAAGACGCGCGAAGCGCAATTAACCCCATACAAGCGAAGCGCAGTGTGGGGCATAATAAAACGAGAATATGTCTTATACCGAAACCGAAATACAACAAATCGTCGCGGCGCAGCGCAAATTTTTCCGCACGGGCGCGACTCTGCCTGTCAAATGGCGGATACAACAGCTTAAGAAACTGAAAGCGGCGGTCATCGCGCACGCCACCGAGTTTGAGGATGCGCTCATCGCAGACCTCGGACGGAGCAGGGTGGAGGCCTACCTCTGTGATGTGGGTCCCATCATTGTGGAAATCAACGAGATGCTGCGGGGACTGCGTCGCTGGGCTCGGCCCGAGTGCCACTTCAGCGGACTGATGTGCTTCCCAAGCACCGTCACCAAAGTCTATAAGATGCCCTACGGGGTCTCGTTGGTCATCAGCCCGTTCAACTTCCCGATATTGCTGACCATCGGCGTGGTGGCGGCGGCGATGTGCGGCGGCAACACTGTGGTCGTCAAGTCCAGCAGCAAGTCGGCGACCTGCACCGAAGTGCTCAAACGCTTCTTCGCGGAGGTCTTCCCGCCCGAGTACGTCACCCTCATCGACGGCGGTCATGATGTGGCGGATATGTGCCTGGCGCAGCGCTTCGACAAGATCTTCTACACCGGCTCGCCCGCCGTGGGCAAGCATGTGATGGCGGAGGCCTCCAAGAACCTCACGCCCGTGGCGTTGGAGCTGGGTGGCGAGACCGGCAACTGGTGCGTGGTGCGCAAGGATGCTGATCTCCGGGATGCGGCCCGCAAGATCGCCTTCTTCAAGCTCTGCAACGCCGGACAGATCTGCATCAACATCAATCAGATAGCCGTGGCCGAGGAGGTCGCGGAGCCCTTCTTGGCGGAACTCAAGAAGGCCTTCACGGCGCAGATTGGCGAACATCCGGTCGCCAATCCCGAATATCCGAAGCTCATCACAACGGCGGCATACGACAAGTGCGCGGCGCTGGCGGATGAGTATCGCGACCGCATCATCTTCGGCGGCGAGGGCAACCGCGAGACGCAGCATTATGCGCCCACCATCATATATCCCGTTGACAAGGACGAACATATCGTGCGGCACGAACTCTTCTGCCCGCTGCTGCCCGTGGTGCCCTTCAGGGATGCCGAGGTGGATGCGCTGATGGAGACCATCGCCGACCGCGAGCACCCGTTGGCCATGTATCTGTTCACCAAAGATATGCGGTGGGCGAATCGCGTGATGCAGACGCAGCAGTTCGGCGGCGGATGCATCAACGAGGTCTGTATCCACATGATGGTGAAGGGCGTGCCGTTCAATGGCGTGGGTCACTCTGGCATGGGAGCCTACCACGGTGAGTGGGGCTTCCGCGAGTTCACGCACCCGCAGACGGTCCTCAAGGGCCGTGCCGTCTTCAATCTGCCTTTGCGCGAGCATCCCTATACGGGCAAGGCCGGCGAATGGAAGATGAAATTGCTGAAGTGGTTCGAGAGGTAAGAATATATGTTGTATTTTTGCCGACTGTTTTAATATTGAATTCATTAACATTGATTATGAAGAAGTTTTTTTGTTTTTTGATGATCAGCGTCTTGTCAGCGTTAATCCCTTCGTTGGCAGTGGCGCAGAGCGAGACGAGAGAGTTGACCAATCTGGTGATATTCGTGCGTTTCGCGGATGATGCCGAGATTAACCATTCGTTTGCGGCTATTGACACCATGTTCAATGGAAAAACAGATGGATATTTGAGCGTGTATAATTTCTTCAAGGTCATGTCGTACGACAAGATTCATTATAACACGGTCTATACCAATAATATACAAGATGGTCAAATCATTTCGTACCAGGATGCTTTCCCGCGTGGCTATTTTGAGCCGTACAGTGCGGGGAATCCGCTTGGATATCAGGGCGAGAATCCCTTTTTGGGAGTTTCCATGCGGGAAGCGCAATTGCTGGGCCGTATCGTGAGATATGTGGATTCCCTGCATCTGGTGGATTCCAATATCGTGCTGGATGGTGATGGGGACGGCGACATTGACAACATCAGTTTCGTCGTGAAGGGCGGCACGGGCGCCTGGGCGTCTATTTTGTGGCCCCACATGGAGTATTTCCCGCATGATTCGCTCGGCTATGTGGCGACCATCAACGGTGTTCGCCCGAACACGTTCAATTTGGAGTTCGAGGGCTCTTCTTCATATTTTACCGCAGATGTCTTCCGCCATGAGATGGGGCATTCGCTGGATTTGCCGGACCTGTACCACTATACCCACTATACCAATGTGCGGCCGACAGGAAGTTGGGATATGATGGGCGACAATTCATACGCCAATCATACGGCGGCCATATACAAGAACAAGATTCTGCATGTGTCGGACGACCCGATCGAAATCACCGAGGACGGGGACTACACTTTGTTCAGCGTGGGCTCGAGTTCGACTCAGAACTGCTATTACATCAAATCGAGCATTGACCCCACACAGTGGTTTGTGTTCGAATACCGCAGTTATCTTGACCCGTTTGACTATGGCGTCCCGGGCATAGGGCTTGTGGCCGCTCGTTGGAACGATACTGTGCCGTTGGATTACAATGGTATGTTTGCCAATGCTTTCTTCGACTTCTACACGCAGGCGCATCAGTATTGGATTTTCCGTCCGGGCAGCGCAAGTGACACGGTGAATGGACAACTCTACAATGCGCATTTCAGCCAAGAGTCGGGTCGCACCTCTTTTGGCCCGACCACGAATCCGCATCCCTATCTGACGGACGGAACCCCGGAGACGAGCTTTGAGATTACTAATATCCAGGAGAACGGCAACCAGCTCACCTTCCATGTGCATTTCTTAAATGTCGGTGTTCCTGATGTCGATATTGCTTCTACGTTGAAGATATGGCCTAACCCCGCCCACGACGTCGTCACTGTGGAGGGAGAGGGTGTTGAACGTGTGGAACTTTACGATATGGTCGGCCGCCTGGTTTCCATGGAGTCGTTTGCAAATGAAAGCTGCTGTTCAGTCTCGGTGTCGCAGTTGCCGGCAGGGATTTACATGATGAAGGTCTATACGGATACTGGCGTGTCGCAGACCAGGAAAGTGGTGGTGGAGTAGGGCCTAATTTTTGTATTTTTGTCGTTCTAAAAAAAAGACAGATGGAAGGAACAACCCTTGCCGCCAAAGCCCGCATCGACCAGCTTGTGGAGGAGATTAACCGCCACAACTACCAATACTATATGTTGGACAATCCGACGATTTCGGATTATGACTTCGACCAGCTGCTGCAGGAACTCATCGACCTGGAGCGGCAATACCCCGAATATGCAATGCCGGACAGCCCTACGCAACGTGTGGGCGGCACCGTCACCAAGCAGTTCGAGAGTGCGGCGCACGTTTATCCCATGCTCTCGCTGGGCAATACCTACTCCGAGGAGGATCTCACCGATTTCGACACGCGCGTGCGCGACCTGCTCGGCACATCGCCGGAATATGTGTGCGAGCTGAAATACGATGGCGTGGCCATCAGCCTCATCTATGAGAACGGCCGCCTTGTGCGGGCCGTCACGCGCGGCGACGGCACACGCGGCGATGTGGTCACCGACAATGTCAAGACCATCGGCACCGTGCCTTTGCGGCTGACGGGCGATTTTCCCCCATTTCTGGAGGCGCGTGGCGAAATCATCATGCCTTTTTCCAGCTTCGAGGCCCTCAATGCGGAGCGCGACGAGATTGGCGAGCAACCCTTCGCCAACCCGCGAAATGCGGCATCTGGCAGCCTCAAGCTGCAGAACTCCGCCGAGGTGGCCAAACGCGGTCTGGCATTCAAGCTCTATTACGCCCTTGGCGAGAACTTGCCCGAAAACACGCACTACGGCCGTTTGCGCATGCTCCATGAGTGGGGCTTCCGCTTCCCCGACGTGATGGAACGTGTCAACGGCCTGCAAGGTGTCTTCGACTTCATCCACCATTGGGACACAGAACGCAATCAACTGCCGTTTCCTATCGACGGTATCGTTATCAAAATCAACGATTTTGCACAGCAGCAGCAGGTTGGCTCCACGGCCAAAAGCCCACGCTGGGCCATCGCTTACAAGTTCAAGGCCGAGCGTGTCTCCACTGCTTTGCTCGGCGTTGACTACCAAGTGGGGCGCACGGGTGTCATCACCCCCGTCGCGAACCTCGCACCCGTCAGCTTGGCGGGCACTGTGGTCAAACGTGCCACCCTTAACAACCGCGACTTTATCCGCGAGATGGGCATCTGCGAGGGCGACCACCTTTGGGTCGAGAAGGGGGGCGAGATCATCCCCAAGATTGTGGGCGTGGATATGGACAAACGTGTGGCCGGCGCGCTGCCCATCGCCTTTGTGACGGAATGCCCCGTCTGCGGTGCTGCACTGCGGCAGAACGAGGATGAGGCGGGCATCTATTGCCCCAACGAACTGCATTGTGCTCCACAGGTGAAAGGCCGCCTTGAGCACTTCATCTCCCGCAAGGCCATGAACATCGACTCCCTCGGCGAAGGCAAAATCGACCTGCTGTACAGCCAGGGTCTTGTCACCACGGTCGCCGACCTCTATGACCTGACTTACGACAGGCTCTTCGGCATCGAAAAAATAGTCGGGGATGAGAACGGCAAGGTGCGTACGCTCAGTTTCAAGGAGAAGACCACCCAAAACATCCTCAATGGCCTTGAACAGTCGAAAGCGGTGCCCTTTGAGCGCGTGCTTTACGCCCTCGGCATCCGCTTTGTGGGCGAGGTGACCGCCAAGAAGCTGGCGCGCCATTTCAAGACCATCGACACCATTGCGAACGCCTCCAAGGAGGAACTGATGGAGGTGGAGGACGTCGGCGAGCGTGTGGCGGAGAGCATCATTGACTTCTTCAACAACACGGAGAATCTCAGCGTTGTGATGCGTCTGCGCAACGCAGGACTTCAGTTTGAGGCGGGGGAGACCCATCAGCCGACGTCGGACAAGCTGGCCGGCAAGAGCATCATCGTCAGTGGTGTCTTCACGATTCCCCGCGACGAGATGAAACGGTTGATAGAGCAACACGGCGGCAAAAACGTCAGCTCCATTTCCAAGAAGACCAGTTTTGTGTTGGCGGGCGAGAAAATGGGCCCTGACAAGCGCAAGAAAGCCGAGAGCTTGGGTATTCCCATCATCTCAGAAGATGAGTTCCGCCAGATGATTGATGAATAGATTCTTATGAGAATGCATTTTGTATCTGTATGTGGGCGTGCTCGTCTCCGTATGTAATATTTTTTGACCATGATCAAGAACATCATTTTTGACTTTGGCGGCGTTTTGTACAAAATCCGCTACCAGAACATTGCGGAGGCCTTCGCCCAATGCGGGGTCCGCAACTTTGAGGAAATCTACTCTAAGCAAAAACAATCCGACACCATGGACCGTTTTGAGGAGGGGTATATCAGTGTGGACGAATTCCATACGTATGTGCGCTCGTTGTCCAACGTCGCCTTGACGGACCGGCAAATCGACGAGTGCTGGAATGCGATTCTGATAGGTTTTCCCGAAGAGCATGAACAACTTTTGCGCAGGGTCGGGAAGCATTACAGTTTGTTTTTATACAGTAACACCAACCAACTCAACTACGAGATGTTCACGAAGCAAATCCGCGAGCAGTTCGGCTACGACCTTTTTGCGGAGCGTTTCAAGAAAGTCTATTTTTCGCAGCTTTTGCATATAAGAAAGCCTAAAGTGAACGGTTTTCAGCACATTATTCAGGAAAACAACTTGGTTCCGGAGGAGACGCTTTTCATTGATGATTCGCCCCAGCATTTGGTGGGAGCGCGTGCCGCAGGGTTGCAGACGTTGCACTTGGCAGAAGGGATGAGTCTGGAGGAGTTGTTTGACAGAGAGGGGTTCCTTGTGGCGGAGTAGCACTTTATTTTTGGAATTCGTCGCAGATGTCCGTGAGCGGGCATGTCTCGCAGTGGGCTTTCCGTGCAGTGCAAATGTAGCGGCCGTGCAGGAGAAGCCAGTGGTGTGCCTTGGAGACATGCTCCCGGGGAAATTGTGCCACGAGCTGTTTCTCTACCGCTTCCGGGGTGGGGGCATCGTGGACCAGCCCCAACCGGTGCGCCACGCGGAAGACGTGTGTATCGACGGGCATGGCGGCTTGTCCAAAGGCGAAGGCGAGCACTACATTGGCTGTCTTGCGTCCCACACCGGGCAGCCGCGTGAGCCCCTCCATCGTGCCGGGAACCTCGCCGTCAAACTCCGCCACTAACATCTTGGCCATCGCCGAGAGATGTGCGGCCTTGCTGTTGGGATAGGAAACCGACTTGATGAAGGTGAGTATCTCCTCTTCCGTGGCCTGCGACAACGCCGCAGGGGTGGGGTAGGCCTCGAAAAGCGCCGGCGTCACCATGTTGACACGCTTGTCCGTGCATTGAGCCGCCAACATGGTGGCCACCAAGAGCTGATAGGCACTTGCATAATGCAACTCCGACTGCACATCGGGCTGGTGCTCCTCGAAATAATCTACTATGAATTTGATTTTGTCTTTGCGCTTTTTCATCGCGGATAGGTGAGATGAGAGGTTACCTTGTCCAAGTAGGTCTTGGAAACGGGAATTTCAGGAATGTCCTTGTTGCCCAATTCGAGGTAAGGACCGTCTTTGTCCTTGCGCAAGAGCGTGACTTTCGCGAAGTTGACGATGTAGGAGCGGTGGCAGCGCACAAAGCCGTGCGGCGTCAGCAACTCCTCCTGCTTCTTCATGCTGCTGCGCAATGTGAAACGGGCTATTTCATCCTTGGTGCTGTAATATATTTGCACATAGTTGTCGAATGCCTCGACATAGTAGATATACTCCGTTTTGACCGAGAGTTTAAGCTCCTTCTTTTCATCGAAGAAATTTATAATATCCACATTATCAGAGGAGTCCATGCCCTTATCTTCAGTGTTGGATTCGGGCTCCGCCTCGGGGGTGTCGTTTTTTAGTGCAAGCAGACTGTCGATTATTTTGTCACGTTCCTTGATGCCGAGGTAGAGGTATGTGATTATGGAAGGAATGAGCATGATTAGAGGCACATAGAGCACTGCGCGCGTGAATATTTCGGAAAATGGACGAGTGTCTTTCGGACTGAAATAACAACCACAAGTATAGCATGTGGCAATCAGTACGACTTCCAAAACAAGCCATGCGATGTATTGGACAATGGTGATGCCGTACTTGCGATGGATGAAAGACATCAGCCAGCGGCTCAATCCCAGGACCACAACTCCGCCCAGGACCAAGAATACCGTAAACAGGAAAAGGTCGTAGCGCGACGCACTCTCCGTGTTGTACCACGCTCCCTGAAATGGTGTGAAAATGTTGATGAAGATTATCGAAAAGAATGCAACAAATATCAAATAGGAGATGACATTGTTCCTATCTATAAGATAATCAGGCATATATTTGTTTATCATCGTCTTCAGTAAAAAGTTTGCAAAGGTATAAAAAAAACGATATACGTTGGCCACTCGTCCGAAATTTCGCCCCTCATTATCATATTTCGCCCCTAAATATGGGATTTATCCCTTTGGACATGGCATTAATCACATTTTATGAAGAGTCTTGTGAAAAAGTTGTTTTTTTGCATCCTCAAACTAGTAATCAAATTATTTTACTTATGGAAGAAAACGTGAAACGTATTTTTGACATCATGCTTCAATATGAAGCTCGTCATCCTGAACAGCAAAAGGCTCTTTCCTGTAAAGTTGATGGTGAATGGAAATTCTATTCTCCTAAGGAATATAAAGATACGGCGACTATCTTAAGTTATGCTTTATTGCATAAGGGTATCCGTCCCGGCGACCGTGTGGGCATCATCTCCACCAATCGTCCGGAATGGACCATCACCCAAATGGCCGTCACGCAAATCGGTGCCATCCTCGTGCCCGTCTATCCGACCATCTCTGCCGATGACTACTTATATATATTGAACCACAGCGGCATCAAGTTGCTGATTATGGAAGGCGCCGAGGTGATGAAGAAAATCCAGATGGTGCGTGGCAAAGTGCCCGAATTGCTGGATCTCTATACTTTCATCGACCGCAAGGACTTCCCCTATTGGGATCAGCTGTTGGATCTGGGTCGTCAAAACCCCAACCCTGAGTTGTTGCAGCAGTATCGTGATGCGGTGGACGAGAAACAGTGTGCCATGATGATCTATACATCCGGCACGACGGGCACGCCCAAGGGTGTTATGCTTTCTCACTATAATCTGATGCAGCAGTTAGAGAATCTCAAGCACACCCCGGCCAAGTGGTCCAAGAAAGCCTTGAGTTTTCTTCCCATGTGTCACGCCTATGAGAACATGCTGGTGATCCTGTACCAGTACTTGGGGATGACCGTTTACTATGTGCAGAACCTGGCCGCGATCCAAAGTTCCATCAAGGAGGTTCACCCCACCATGATGTCCGCCGTCCCACGTGTGTTCGAGAAGTTTTATGATGGTATTATCAAAAACGGAAAGGCACAGAAGGGCTTGGCGCAGAAGATTTTCTTCTGGGCGGTCAAGATTGCGCGTGAGTATGTGATTGAGGACAGCGAGCGCTCGTGGTGGTACAATTGCAAGCATGCCGTAGCCGACAAGTTGGTCTATAGCAAGATCCGTCAAGGACTCGGTATTGAGAAGTTCGACATTTTCGTTTCGGGTGCCGCCTCCCTGCAACCGCAGCTCTGCTCCTTCTTTTCCGCCATCGGCATGCCCGTGTTCGAGGGCTATGGCATGACGGAGACCTCTCCCGTGATTGCCGTCTCCTGCCGCGACAAATACGGCCGCGAGGCCAACACGGTTGGCTTCCCGTTGCCGGGTGTCGAAATCGCCATCACCCCCGATGGCGAAGTCATTTGCCGGGGCCACAATGTCATGATGGGCTATTACAAGGAAGAGGAACTCACCAACGAGATCATCGACAAGGACGGCTGGCTGCACACCGGTGATTTGGGTCGTTTTACCACCAAGGGGCAACTGGTACTCACCGGTCGCAAGAAGAACTTGTTCAAGACCTCGCAAGGCAAGTATGTGAACCCGCAACTGATTGAGGACATGCTTGTTCGCTCTCGTTTCATCGAGCAGGTGGTGGTGGTCGGCGAAAACCAGAAGTTTGCCGCCGCGCTCATCATCCCCGACTACGAATTCCTCAAGTGCTGGTGTGAGCGTCATGACGTGAAATACACGACCAAGGAGGAGATGGCCCAGCATCCTCAGATTCAGCAGCGCATAAAGAAGGAGATTGACAAGTGCAACCAGGAACTCGGCAAGGCTGAAAATATCATGAAATTCGTCTTGCTCGCCGACGAGTGGACGCAAGCCAACGGTTTCCTGACCCCGACACTGAAAATCAAGCGCAACAAGGTGCTGGACTATTACGTCGAGACAATCAACCGTATATACGAACAGTAATCAAGAACGCGGCGAAAGCCGCGTTTTTTTATTGTTCCCCGAATAATTCGTTATGCCGATTGTTTATGTAGGCGTAGGTGTCAACATAGCATCGGAAAAAGCCTTGCGTGTCCGGAGTGATGAACGGTTCGTCCACTTTCATTTCGCGGATGGCTTTGAAGTTGTAACGGCCGTTCACGCGCCAACCCTGCAGAATGCCGATGTGAATGGCATTGGTGGGGCAGAAAAATGAACAGCGCATACACATGAGGCAGTGGTGACCGAACTGTACGGTGCCGGTGTCGTCTTTGCGGATGTTGTGCATCGGGCACTGCCGGATGCACAGGCCGCAGTCACTGCACTTTTCCATGTCTGTCTTGTAGAAAAACGAATTTACGTCGCCGCCCACAAATTGGATGGAAACCGCGCGGGTCACAATACGGTGCCAAAGCTTGTAGCGCTTGATGTTGGGAATTTGATGCGTGATCTCATAAATAAGAATGTCGTAGAGCTTGTCATCCATGTCCAGGATTTCCTTGACCAGTCGCTCGTCAAAACGGAAATGGATGTTGTAGGGCATCATAAAATGATATTCGTTCTCTATAACGGCGTTGCTGCGTTTTAGTTTGCGCCAAACGAACAGAGAAGAGGCATCATTGACTTTCTCGGTCTCGCCGGAGTTCTTGTAGATGAAAGTCCGGATGCCTTTGGGAAATTTCTGCTTCCGAATGAATTTGAGAAACGGCCAAGGTGCGTTGTAGCCATAGATTGGGTAGCCCAATCCGATTAATTCATACCGCGACAGGTCGAGACGTTCCGTGTTCAAGGGGTCGATTTCGTACAAAGTCACATCGTAACCGACCGATTCCAGCCTTTTTTTCAATTGCTGTGAAACGTAGCGGGTGTTGAAAGTTCCCGTAAAATAGATGAGCAGGCATCGCATAGTCGGCTATTTCTTTTTTTTCAAGACTTTATACTGGAATAATTGCCCGTATCGGCCGAGTTTGGCGGGGTCACTCTTTTTGACCCTCTTGAGGAAAGTCTTTTTTCGGAGTGTGAGGATGTTCAACAAGCCTCTGGCCTCCACATATTCGTAGCATCGTTCATAGCCGATGTCCTTTATGCGCCAACAGCCCTCTGCTTTGGCATACTGAACGGTGTAGATGGCGGCGCCGTGCAGCTCGACCAGGAATTTTTCATGGAGGAGATGGTCCTCCAAGTACCATTTTGCAGTTGCCGTGTCTGGGCTGAGAATGTCGATTTCGCCCCCGTGGATAAGATGGGTGGAGGGCATGTCCAGCTTCATGACGCTGCACAGGAATTCCATTACGGCCTCCTTGCCCTGATAGGACATCGAGCCATTGCCGTAAGAGGATGTTACATCGTCGGTGAAACAATCGGCCAGTCCGTCGAAATCGCGGGTGTCAAGACAACGCTGGTATTTAGATTGCAGATACCGAATGGATTCAATATCTTCTAAGCGAGATATTCTTTCTTCTAAGGTCATGAGAACTGGAATGTTTGAGGAGTGGAACCCAAGTGTCACGAGTGTGTATGTGGCTTTCGGTTGAAGAATTATTTCAGGTATCTTTTTGAAAAACAATTGTACTTGAGGATGCAGTAGAGGGTGCGGACACCGTCTTTCCAGCCTATTTTCTTACCTTCGGCGTAGGTGCGTCCGTAGTAGGAGATGGGTACCTCGTAGATGCGGATGTGCTCCTTCTTGGCCATGCGGGCGAGCTTTGCGGTGACTTCAGGCTCGAAGCCGAAGCGTTTTTCCTGGAGATAAAGCCGCTTGAAGATGTCGGCGCGCGCCATCTTGTAGCAGGTCTCCATGTCGGTGAGATTCAGGTTGGTGAACCAATTGGAAACGCGGGTGAGGAGTTTGTTGCCCTTGGTGTGCCAATAGAAGAGGATGCGGTGCGGAGTACCCCCAAGGTAGCGGGAACCGTAAACCACATCGGCAAATCCTAAGACGACGGGTTTGAGCAAAAGGTTGTACTCTTCGGGATCATACTCCAAATCAGCATCTTGGATGATGATGTAGTCGCCTGTGCTGTCTGCAATGCCGCGGTGCAGCGCCGCACCCTTGCCCATGTTGCAGGGCTGGTCGTAATAGCGGATCTCTGCTTCTGGATGGGCTTCGGCGTACGCCGCAATAACCTCTAATGAGTTGTCGGAGGAGCCGTCGTTGACCAAAACTAACTCTTTGCCGATGTCGTTGATCAGTTTTACGGCCAGCACCTTGTCCAAAATGGCGGTGATGGTCTTGGCCTCGTTGTAAACAGGTATGACAATGGATAGCTTCATCTTTTTTATTTGGATTTTTTTTGTTTGATATTTTTGATTTTTTCTATGATAATCGACTTGAAAAGAAGCCTGTCTTCCCGCGAAATGAGGAATTCATTGGCATGAGGATGGAACATTATGATGAAAACGATGAGTGAGATGAGCAGCGAGGATCCGTATGCGCAGGAGGATATCCATCCGGCAGTCTGGAGCGCATGCAGTGTGCCGACTTCCGTGGCCCGTGGTATGAGTGTGAGCCCCAGCACAGCGGTCACGGTGAGTCCCGTGACGGAGCTGACGGCGTTGACCCAGTATTTGCCGTGACCGGAGAAGTGGTGGGTGAGGATGGAAGTGCAGGAGAGGCATAGGATACCCGGCAACAAGCTGCAAATGACGGGCTTTGAAAGAACGAATTCGGGACCAAATATCCAACCCAGCACAGAGGCCGGCAGCAGGAGCAGGCAGATTACCGCGAGCAAGGCGAACATGAAGACAATCTTTAACAGCCCAAGTGTGAGCTTCTTGTCGTACTCGTCGTCCGTGCTGTTGGAGATGCGCGCATATTGCACCACGCTGATGCTGCGCGGCAAAATCCAGATGGCTTCGGAAATGCGGGTGCCCAGTTCGTAAATGCCCACGGATTCGCGTCCGATGAAGTTCTCGATGAAGTAGTAGTTGAGCCGGTAGGTGAGCAGCTGTGTCAGGTTGGCTAACTGGTTCCAAAAGCCTAACTTGAACATCTCCTTGAAAAGCGGCCCGATGTTTTCGAAGTCGGGATGATCCACGCGCTTGCCGATATAGAAACAGGTTCCGATGGTGGGCAGGAGGTACGACAAGATGTAGGCACACAGGTAGATGCGTATGTCGGGCGTGAGATGCGTCAGGCGGCAAGTGAGCAGCGCCACGCCCATGAATATGAGCAGCAGTGTGGCTTGGGTGAGCTGGAAGATGTTGAAGGTGCGGATGTCCTCCTTGCCCTGCATGACGCAGGTGTGGATGCTATATACGCTGTCCACCAGCGTCATGATGATCAGGTAGATCATGTATTCTTTGGGCACCAAGTCCAGCAGGTACAGGACGACGAGGCCGGCCGCGTTGCTGAACAGTGCCCAGGTATATGAGAGGAACAGCAACTGAAACAGTTTCTTCTGCGGGGTGAGATAGACCAAGGTGGTGCCGCCGCAGAAGTTGGCAAGCACCTGCAAAAGCGCCAATCCCAAGATGACCAAGGCAATGGTGCCCGTTCCCTCCGCACCGAATGTGTTGGTGTTCAAGATGACCACCAACAGCATGATGAAGGTGGCGAAAATCTTGGTGAAGAGGGTGCTGAGAATCTTGTCGGTCATTTTTTTGAAACAAAGTGCAAAGATAATAAAAAAAGTGTCTCGCAAACGAGCCCTGTTTTACGGGCTTTTTTGTCGGGTTGCTCAACATGACACTGCTGTTGACCGCTATTTTTTGTATTTTTGCGGCTGCTAAAAAAGTCCCTTATGATTACAAAAATCGTCCTTACCGGCGGCCCGTGTGCCGGCAAGACCACCACGACGGAGCGCATCGAGGAGGTCTTCTCCAAATTGGGCTATGCCGTGTTCTCGCTTCCAGAGGCGGCAACCCTCTTTATCAACGCGGGTGCCGATTTCTTGACCCACGACCGGCATCTCTATTTCGAGACCGAAAAAAACATGCTGACCTTTTTGTTGCAGATGGAGGACTCCTTTTACCGGATTGCGGAGGCCACTGGCAAACCGGCTTTGGTCATCAACGATCGCGGGGCGATGGACATTTCTGCCTATATGACACCTGAAGACTGGAAGCGTCTTCTCGCTTCAGTCAACTTGACAGAAGAGGACTTGTTGGCGCGATACAAGGCGGTTTTTCACCTCTGCACCAGTGCCAAGGGCGCTCCGAACAGTTACACGCTGAGCAACAATTCCGCTCGCATGGAGACCATTGAGGAGGCTGTGTCGGTGGATAATAATCTCATCCGTGCTTGGCAGTCACATCCTAATCTCCACATTATCGAGTCGGAGGAGTTTGTCAAGGACAAGATCGACAAAGTGCTGATGGGGATTGCGCACGAGTTGGGTATCCACGAAACGGTCACCTTCGACATCTGATCTTCAGAAATCGACTTTTACGCCGAAATGGATAATCCCCCTTTTTAGGGAGATGGGATTCTTCATTTGTCGTCCCAAGGCGTATTCCAAATAAAATGTACCCGAGCGGACGGCGATGTTGACGCCGGCACCGAAACCGAAGGGCGCATCGTGGAGATAACGCCCCGTCAGTTGCTGCTCATAAATGCCGCCGTCGAAGAAGAGGTGAACGAAGGACTTTTTGGCAAAAATCAGTCGCACTTCCATGGAATACAACCAGTAGGTGCTGGCAATCAATTCGTTGGGGTTGAAACCGCGGATGAAGTCCACGCCTGCGATTTTGAAGAGCTCGTTCTCGCCATGTGGTCCTGAGAGCAGCGAGCCAGCTTGAGTCCGGGGAACGAGCACCCAGCGTTTGCCGAGCGGGATGTATCCGCGCACATCCCCCGTGAGGCGATAGGAGCCCGTGGCATGTGATTCCGTTCCATAGTCGGATTCGTTGCCGGTTGCGCGAAGAAGCCGGCTCCCGGCGGAAAGGTCGGCGCTGATATCGAAACCGCGTCGGGGATTGTATAGGTAATCCAGTTTTCGGTATCGCATTCGAAGGCCGTAGAGCGTCTTGCGATAGCTTGCATATAGGTTCTCGTTGCCGGCGGACGGCGCTTCAGAATGGAGCACTGTCGAATTCTCGAAGTTGAAATAGGGCTCGATGTAGCTGTTGTTGATGAATGAGTAGGGGATGCCTGCCTGCAAGGAGACGGTGGTGTAGGAGGTGTCTTGCTTGTCAAGGGAGAAAACGCCGTTGACGCCGAAACGGGTGCGGAAAAGGTAGGGGAAACGGACGGAGAGATTGAGCTTTTGGGAGCGGCGACCGTAGCCGTTCCAGTCTATCAATATGCTTTCACCCAGATGGAAAAGGTTGCGCAGCGCCAAGTCGAGTTCTCCATGGAATGAAATCTTCCCGGTGCGTTCATCGGTGGGCACGATGCCGAGATACCCGTCGAAACGGCTGGCTTGTCGCTTGTCAAGATAGACGTATAAGTAGGCTTTGTCCTTGACAAAGGAGACATCGGCATCACGGAGGACTGTGGCGTAGGGCAGCTCCTCCAGCTTCTGGCGGGCTTGTCGCATGAGTTGTTCCTGATAGGGCTTTCCGCGCTTCAAGCCGAGGTAGGGATAGAGAAACCCTGGCGCCAACTTCACGTCACCCTTGATCACGATAGAGTCGAAGGTGACAAACAGATTGGTGTCGATGACGATGCGCGGGGTGAAGTCGCCTGCGTCGGGATTGGCGCTTTGCAGCGTGACGGTGGCAAACGGATATCCGTGATTTTCAAAGTAAAAGAGCAGATCTTCAGCAAGTTGCGGATATGAGTCCAATCGGATGGGAACGGGGATTTTGGGCGGATTACGTTGGGCAAAAAGCCCGACATGAACCGTCAAAAAGAGCAATATGATATTTAAGAATTTAAATCTCAACTGTTTATAAAATAAATTTATAAAACATCCGTTAGTGTTTTAATTTTAAGTACTTTTGCAAACTTTAAATTCAATAACGAAAATGAAAAAGAATATTGTATTGGGTTTCCTCTTTTTTTGCGCCATTGTAATCTTTGCCGCCTGCGAGACTCAGAGCAAATGTGCTGCTTACGGTCACTATAAGTGTTATTCCGTGTCTGAGGAAGTGTCCAAATAGACAACTTACGATGTGGCATTCTCGCCTTCGCAACATTTTCCCGGCACTTGTGTTGTGCGGAACCTTGTTCCTTGCGCTCCCCGCTCGGGCGCAGGAGGTGGGAGAGTTTTATCATGATGTCACAGTCAAAGAGTGGAATATGGAGCTGATGGTGCATACCAGCGGCTTCGGTGTCGGCTTCCAGCACGGCCGCACCCCCGACATTCTCAACAAGCATTTTTGGGAGATAGAGCTTTTGTACAACAAGCACCCCAAGTCGGTCCGCTCTATCAACACCCTCTATACAGGCGTCCGCCCTTGCCGGTACGGGCAGCTTTACACCCTCTTTTTCCTGCACGGCGGTTACGGTTACCAACGCACCTTGCACCAAAAGCCCTATTGGGGTGGCGTGAAGGTCGGATTGCAGCTCTCTGCCGGCGTTTCCATAGGCATCGGAATCCCCAATTATGTGGAAGTGTTGAACTATAATACCGGTTTTTCCGAGATTGTGCGTTACAATCCTGAACGGCACAATCTGAACAATGTCATTGGCGGAGCCGGAATTTTTACGGGAATATTGCAAACCACCTTCCGGCCCGGTTTTTATGCCAAGGCGGGGCTCAACTTCGAGTTTGCCAAAAACGATTATCGGTTACAGGCACTGGAGATCGGTGCAGTCTTCGATATGGTGTTCCCCTTTATTCAACAAATGGCCTTCAACAGGGCCAAGCCCTTCTATTTGGCGGGCTATATTGCGTATGATTTCGGTAAGAAAAAAGGGCGTATAAACTGATGTCCCTTTTAATATCTTATTTTGTTTAACCAGCTGTGGTCGTTGCTGTTGCGATAGCTATCCAATCCAGCGAACAGATCCTCTAATGTGGTTGCGGTGGTGAGCAGCTCGTGATGGAAGAGCCGCAGGAAGCCTTCGTCGCAGAAGCGTTGCAACTGGTCGATGAGCATGTCGTAGAATCCGTTGGGGTTGAATAGCGCCACGGGTTTGTCATGCATGCCCAACTGGGCATCCGTGATGATTTCGAAAAGCTCGTCCATGGTGCCGTAACCACCCGGCAGGGCCACGAAGGCGTCAGCGCGATGTTCCAGCAACTGCTTCCGTTCGCTCATGGTCTTCACGAAAATCATTTCGGTGATATAGTCGGCCAGCACGGCACCTTCTTTGAAAAAGTCGGGGGCCACGCCGATGACGGTGCCGCCGCTTTTCATGGCCGCCTTGGAGGCCTCGCCCATGAGTCCAGTACTGCCGCCGCCATAATAGAGCGTGATTTGATGACGGGCGCAGATGTGACCAAAGTCGCGTGCCAATTGCGCATAGATGGGATTTGTGCCTTTGGCGGAACCGCAGAAGAGCGCGATAGAGGAAATCTTCATATTACTTGCAATTTTTCAAGGGTGTGGAAAAACAGTGAAATCAATATATAGGCCAGAATGATCAGCGGAAAGGCACCCCAATGGAAGACTGGAATTAATACCAATCCTGTGATAATCAGTGTGTAACGGGCAATGTTAATGCCTTTGAACTTCAAATCTTTGAACTTTAGTGATATCATGGATATGGGACTGACCAACAGCAGTGCAAACAGGAGGGTAAAGCTCCAGACAACCCAGAAATTGTTGAGAAAAACCAACTTGTCGGCGGCTAATGGGATGAATCCCAAAAACAGGGCGTTGGCCGGTGTGGGAAGCCCTATGAAGGTGGTGGTCTGGCGCTCGTCGATGTTGAAGCGTGCCAGACGGACGGCCGACAGGGCGGGTACCAGCAGTGCAATGAAGGGCATCAACTCCATGAAACGGCTGTCGCTGAGTGCCGGTTGCATCTCGAACAGACAGCGGTTGAGCCATGTGTAGATGATCATGGCCGGTGCCACTCCGAACGAGACCACGTCCGATAGGGAATCCAGCTCCTTGCCGATAGGGGAGGCCACCTTCAGCATACGGGCGGCAAATCCGTCGAAGAAGTCGAACACTGCGGCTATGATGATCCAGATGGCGGCCATCTCCAAGTTGCCTTTTACGGCGGCCATGACCGACAGGGTGCCGCAAATGAGGTTGAGGCAGGTCAGCGTGTTGGGAATGTGCTTTTTCATTGTTGCAACAGGTTGTCTGGTGAATGGTTACTTGAGCACCCAATATTTCAGTCCGGTGCCCTTGCCGAAATTCTCCGCCTCCTCTTCGCTGTCGAAAATGCCGACGCAGACACGAATGTTTCCAACACCCTTTTGCAGTACCAGCTTGGGATCATACTGATTGAGACTGCGGTTTCGGATGTGACGCTCCGCATCGCCTTCCGTGGGCAGGCTGCCCACGATGACGTAATAATGGCCCGTTTCGAACTGGATGTATGGATATTTGCCATCCACAGTCTTCTTGACGGTCTCCGGCGTATAGGCGGCCGGTGTGGGCTCTTCTTCGGGAACCTCCTCGACGACGGGCTCGACAGGCTCCTCCTTTGGAATCGTGACCTCAATGGTTTCGGACGTGGGACTCTCTGCAGGCTCTGCGACCTGCTCCTTCTTGGAGAATTTCTCCTTTACATTATCAAGCGCCGGGCGCATTTTGTCTCGGAACAGATACCCCGCCACACCAAGTCCTGCCAATAACAGAAGAATCAATAACCACACCCACCATTTTGAATGATGCTCGTCATCGTCGTCGTCATCTTCATCATCAGCTTCATCATCTTTTTCTTCCTCATCCTCCTCCTTCTCATCATCCTTTGTGTAGTTATCCTTTTCACTTTTGTCTTCTTCAATTTCCTCTTCACTTTTCTCCTCTTCGCCATCCATTACACCGCTTCTATAAATCACAGGCTCTTCTTCCTCAATGGACTCGGGGATAACTTCGGGCTCTGGTTCAGGAACAATCTCTGGTTCAGGAACGATTTCCGGCTCTGGCATGACCTCCGGTTCAGGGGTGACTTCTGGTTCTGGTTCAAGAATGATCTCGGGCTCCGGATCAACTTCAGGCTCTGGCGTGACCTCCGGTTCCGGGACAACTTCAGGCTCTGGTTCAGGAACAATCTCGGGCTCGGGAATGATTTCCGGCTCTGGGGTGACTTCGGGTTCCGGGATGACTTCCGGCTCTGGTTCAGGAATAATCTCGGGCTCCGGTTTCACTGCGGGAATGGCTGCAGTTGTCAAAACCTCCTCATCCCTGATCTCCTCTTCCGGAACTTCCTTGCTCTTGTTTTCGCCCAAGTGCAGGTTCTCCATTCCCTCGAACTCCTCGTTCAGATCGGGAATATAGTCGCAAGTGAAGGAGATTTTGCCCTTGTCGTTGAGTGAAAAGGTGCCGAAGTGCTCGAATGCTACGCTCTTGTTGTTCTCCAATGCGTGTTTAAGCTCTTCCACCCATTGGGTGATGTCTTGGTTGGCCTGCGTGATGAGGCATTTTTTTTCAAAACACACCAAATTGGTGAAGGCGTACTCGTCATGCTCGATGTGGGTGTCAAGCGTGATCTCGTTGTGAGGCGCGAGAATCGTTTTCCCTTGGATGCAGGCAGGCACATAGTGCAGCGTGAAGGTGCCCAGGTCGTTGACGCAGACGGATTCGTTTTTGCGGAGTGCTTTGATGATATAGGGGATCATGGTTAGGAGGCGTTTTAAAAATTGATTTTGTGGTTGTTGAGCATGTCTTGCACGTGTTGCAGGTCCTCGGGCGTGTCAATGCCGATGCCCTCGTAATGACATGGGACGGTATAGATGTCGAAACCATTCTCCAACCAGCGCAATTGTTCAAGTTTTTCGCTTAGTTCGAGTCTCGAGGGGCGGAGACGTATTAGCTCTTGCAGGGTCTTGTTGCGATAGGCATAAATGCCGAGGTGTTGAAGATAAGTCGGTTTTTTGCACTGTTCGTCGCGCACATAGGGGATTGGCAGTCGGCTGAAATAAAGAGCTTTCCCGGAAATGGCCGTCACCACCTTGACCTTGTTGGGGTCTTGGATGAGTGCCTCCTCCGCGATAGGTTTCACGAGGGTGGCAATCTTGACGTGGGGATCTTTGAAAAGCGCTGTCAGCAGGGATATTTCGTCGATGCTGATGAAGGGTTCGTCGCCCTGGATGTTGACGACGACATCGTCGTCGGTGAGTTTCAGCAGACGTGCTGCCTCGCCGCAGCGGTCAGTGCCGGAGGGGTGGGATGGCGAGGTCATCACGACATTCCCGCCGAAGGACCATACGCATTGTGCGATGCGCTCGTCATCGGTGGCCACGGCATAGCCGTCCAGCGCCGATGCGGCCACGTGTTCGCACACGTGTTGTATCATCGGCAAGCCGTTGAGCAGTGCCAACGGCTTGCCGGGGAAGCGTGTCGAGGCGTAACGCGCCGGGATGATGCCGAAGAAACGTGTGCCCATCTAAAACAGGCCGAACAACTCGGCGTCGATTTTGTTGATGATTTCGCCGAAATCCTCAGGTTTTTCAGCGAATTTTATGGTGTTGACATCTACCACGAGCAATTTGCCCTCCTTGTAGTTGGAAATCCATTTTTCATATTTCTCGTTCAGGTTTTCCAGATAGGAAAGACGGATGGAGTCCTCGTAGGCACGACCGCGCTTGTGGATTTGTGTCACTAAGGTGGAGACATCGGCCTTCAGGTAAATCAACAGGTCGGGTGCCTGGAGGAACTGTGTCATCAGTTCGAACAGTGAAGTGTAGTTCTCGAAATCTCGCGTTGCCATGAGGTCCATTTCATGCAGGTTCGGTGCGAAGATGTAGGCATCCTCGTAGATGGTGCGATCCTGGATCACATCCTTTTTGCGCTTGCGGATGTCAAGCACCTGGCGGAAGCGGCTGTTGAGAAAATAGACCTGGATGTTGAAGGACCAGCGCTGCATGTCCTGATAGAAGCTGGCCAAATAGGGGTTGTTGTCCACGCTCTCGTAGAGGGCGTCCCAGCCATAATGTTTGGCTAACATGCCGGTCAGGGTGGTTTTGCCCGAACCAATGTTTCCTGCGACTGCTATATGCATAATGTTAATGTGCTAATTGATTAGTATTAAGATGGATGATTGACTTGTTTACTCGTTTTCCACTATCACTTTCATGGAGTGCATGACTAAATAGACGCACAGGGCCGCGAACATGACGATAGAGAGGATGTTGAACACGGGTGTCCCGATGTAGTCGGCCATGAAGGTCGGTTCGACGCCGCAGTATTTGAGGATGGCGCTGACCACGCCCATGATGGCGCCACCGGCGAGCAGACCGGAAGCGAGCAGGGTGCCCTTCTCGCCGCGCAGCTTGTTGACTCTTTCGTCCTTGCTGCGGGACTTGATGAACCAGGCCAGGAAACCGCCCACCAAGAGGGGCAGGTTGAGCTGCAACGGGATGAACATACCCAGTGAGAATGCCAATGCGGGCACGCCAAGCACATCGAGCAGGATGGCTAAGATGGCGCCGATGATGTAGAGCAGCCACGGGGTCTGTCCGCCGAACATGAGCGGCTCGATAATGGCGGCCATGGCGTTGGCTTGCGGAGCCACCAAGGCTTCTTCGCCCGTGTAGCCGTAGGTTTTGGACAGAAGCATGATGACCGCGCCTACCGTGAGGGCGGAAACCAGCGTTCCGACGAACTTGAAGGCCTCCTGCTTGAAGGGCGATGTGCCGATCCAGTAACCGATTTTCAAGTCGGTGATGAAGCCGCCGGCCATGGAGAGTGCGGAGCAGACGATGCCGCCGACCACCAGGGCGATCAAGATGCCGGAGCCGCCTTTGAGGCCCACGGCAGAAAGGATGAACGAGGAGAGGATAAGGGTCATCATGGTCATGCCCGAAACGGGGTTGGTGCCCACGGTGGCGATGGCCGTGGCGGCGACCGTCGTGAACAGGAACGCGAAGAGGAAGACCACGAGTATGCCCACCACCACTTGCAGCGGACTCATCTGCATGCCGCCGGTGATGAAGAAGATGGCCATCAGGACGATGACACCGAGAAAACCGAACAGGATGATTTTCATGGGGATGTCGCGTTGTGTGCGCAGCACGGTGTTGTCGGCACCAGCCTGTTTGCCGGCCTTGAAAGCCACGCCGAGGGATTTCTTGATGACGCCGGCGGACTTGGCCACGCCTAACAGACCGGCCATGGCGATGCCGCCGATGCCGATGTAGCGGACGTAGTTGGCGAAGATGAAGTCAGGGTCGAGGGTGCTCATGGCGGTGGTTACGCCCGCGATGTCGGCGCTGCCGTATTGTCCTAAGAGGGGGACGATGACCCACCATGAGAGGGCGGAGCCGGCGCAGATGACGGCAGCGTATTTGAGGCCGATCAGGTAGCCCGTGCCCAGCAGGATGGACTCGGCGCTCATCTTGAAGACGAACTTGTGGTTCATGGCCAGCTGCTCGCCCCAGCCGCACATGCGGGTGGAGATGGTGTCGGCCCAGAAATGGAAAGTCGTCATCAGAAAATCGTATAGGCCGCCGATAAGGCCGCTGATAAGCAGCAGCTTGGCCTGGTTGCCGCCTTTGGCGCCGGAGACGATGATCTCGGTCGTGGCCGTGGCCTCCGGGAACGGGTACTTGCCGTGCATCTCCGAGACGAAGTACTTGCGGAAGGGAATCAGGAAGAGAATACCCAAAAAGCCGCCGAAGAGCGAGGCTAAGAACATCTGCCAGAAGTTGACCTGGATGTCGGCCCCGATGGCGGGGTTGGTCTCCTTGATGATGTATATGGCCGGCAGCGTGAAGATTGCACCGGCAACGATGACGCCGGAGCTGGCGCCGATGGACTGGATGAGCACGTTCTCGGAGAGCGGGCTCTTGCGCTTGGCCAACGTGGAGATGCCCACGGCGATGATGGCGATGGGGATGGCGGCCTCGAAGACTTGCCCGAACCGCAGGCCGGAGTAGGCCGTGGCGGCGGAGAAGATGATGGCCATGATGATACCCCATGTGATGGTCCACGCATTCAGTTCAGGGTATTTTTTCTCGCCTAACAGGATGGGCTTGTAGGTTTCGCCCTCCTTGAGCTCACGATACGCGTTGTCGGGAAGCTTGATGTCTTCCGGCTGGTGAAAGCTCTCTTGATTGACTTGGGTAGATTCTTTTTCTTCCATATTTTGAGATTGTTAAATGACAAAACCGATTTTTGCATGAAGTGGCAAAAATACAAAAAAAGTAAATTCGTAGGGCCGACGCAAGCGTCGGCCCTACGATTATTTCCCTTCTTTTTTCAATACAATCATCACCGTGTAAATCAAGATCTTGATGTCCATTTGGATGGACATGTTCTCGATGTAGAGCAGGTCCCAACGGAGACGTTCAATCATCTCGTCCACATTTTCCGCATAGCCGAACTTGACCTGCCCCCACGAGGTGATGCCGGGGCGGATGCCGAGCAGGAGCTTGTAATAGGGCACGCGCTCGGTGATTTGATCGATGTAGTATTGGCGCTCCGGGCGGGGACCGACCAACGACATGTCGCCGATGAGGACGTTGAAAAATTGCGGCGTCTCGTCAAGGCGGTATTGCCGCATGAACTTGCCGAACGGGGTGATCCGTGTGTCATCCTTGGAGGAGAGCATGGGGCCGGATTCCTCGGCATTGTTCCTCATGGATCGGAATTTGATGATGTTGAATGGTTTGCCTTTGTATCCGATGCGCTCCTGCTTGTAGAATACGGGGCCTGGGGAGGACCGTTTCACTCCGATGGCCAGAACAATGTAAAGCGGCAAGAGCAGGATGAGTGCAATGAACGAAAACAGGATGTCGAAACCGCGTTTGATGAACCGTTGCCATGTCGGCAGGTATTCCGGCGTGATGGCAATGAGAGGCTCGTTCATCACGGAGCTGGTCTTGACGGTGCCGAGCAACACGTCTTGTTGCTGCGGGATGACACGCAGGGTGAGGTTGCCGTGGTCGCGTGCCAGGGCGATAAGCGTCTCGATGTGCTTGCGCTGCCCGTTGTGGAGGGTGACAATCAACTCTTCGATATGGTTCTGTTCAACGATGTCCGGAAGTTGCGCGAGGGTGCCCAAACAAACGAGATGCTTCGAAAGGCGGTCCTCGGCGTTGTCGTCCACTTTGACATACCCGATGAGGAAATAGCCTGTGGAAGGCTTTTGCCGCATGACATTGTCATAGATCTGTTGTGCCTTCTCGTCGCTGCCGACAATCAGGGTGCTGAACCCGATCTGCCCGCTGTGAATGCGACGGTTGATGCGCGTTGTGATGCAAACACGCGGTATGTAGGTGGCGATAAATTGAACCGCAAAGAGAAATAGCATGTACCTGATGTAGTCCCTCGGGGAGGTTACGATGTCGTCGAGAATGAAGAAGAAGAAGAAAATCAGGACACCGAAGAGCGTGATGCCGAAGGTGGTGACCAGCTCGTCCATACGAGACTTGCGATATACTTTGTTATAGTAACCGATAAAGGCGTGCAGGAACACCCAGTAGGCCGGGCAAAGCAAAAGTCCCCAGAAAAAGGTGGGGTCGGCCATCATGGCGGCACCGATGCTGCCGAACGACAAGGATTCCCCAACAAGTTTCCGATAGACATAAAGGCATATCCAGGAGATGATGGCCGCCAATACATCGAAAAAAATGTACGAAAACAGGAGCTTCCTTTTGTTCATGCAAATTGTTTTGTCAATTTTTAGACCTGAAAGTATTTTTTGTTGAAGGATCGGTGACGTGACAACTCCGCAACCCTATGCGGCTGGCTGGTAGATGACTTTGATGTTGTCAATTTGGAAATGGGTGTCGGTAAGAGCTGGATTCCCGTTGCCGGTCAGGACAATGTTGGCAACGGTGACGGAAGCGCCGTAGTAGTTGTAGCTGTGGATGACATTTGACAAGTCGAAATAGATGGTTTTCCATTCCCCGTCGGACGCGTAGATGCCGCCGATTTGATGGATGGAGTTTGGATTGGAAGCCGTGGAGAGCTTGACCCCAATGTCGATGTTGTTTTCTGTCTTATATGTGATTTCCAAGAACATGTAGTAGTTGTAGGCCGGCAAGGTGATGTCGGTGGAGGTGACATCGAACTTGTCGTTAGCGCCATGGAGGACAATTTCACCGGCACTCCGTCCGTCAATGACAGTTGGCATGAAGACGTGGGTGCTGAACACGGTGTCGGTGGGATAGAAGGAGGAGCTGTTGGAGAAAGTTTCAAAGTAGGGGAAGCGCGCGTAGGGGTTGTATTTGTACACGGGCGGGTTGTCGGACACGTTAAGTGTTTGACCGGGCTGGAGGGCAAGCTTCTGCCGCAAGACATTGAAAAATGGATATCCGTTGATCGTGCGCCCCATGCCGGTTCTCCTGAAAGCGGGTAACAGAACCACGGTGGAGGAGTCTACGCCTGCCGTGTGCAATACGGGCACTTTGCAGGGCAACTGCCAACAGCCAAGGTTCTTGTCATTTACGTACACATTGACATGCGTGAAAGTGTGCTTTTGCAGGTCCGCCAACTGCTCGCTGTCGAAATTAAGACTGTGGTCGGCGTTGAAGGTGCTGACATCCACGCAGTTGTTAAGATCTTCTTCTGAAATATACAAATACGCCGGCGTAAGGTCAGTGTCTTTACAACCAGCGAAGAATAAAATGCAAAATAAAAAAACAAACGTATAGTGTCGTCTCTGCATAGATCGGTGATTATGATTTTTGAAACGATGGATTCTCTGTATTATTGCAAGGTTGAAATATTATTTTCGTAAGAGATTTATTTTTTGTTTGAAAGAATGGTATTATAAGGAGCTTTGGGGACGGAGAATTGAATCCAGATTGGATAATGGTCTGATATGTAGGGGACTCCAAAATAATCGATCAAGGTTTTGAATTGGATGGCGAAGATGTTTCTTGCGAAAAACTGATCGATGACATGTTCGCCACGGTTGTTGGCAAAAGCATTGCCTTGAATGCCAAAGGCGTTAAAGGAAGGCTCCTGGTCGGTTTGCTGGGTGAGGTCACGGACGGGCAACATGCCCAGACGCATCAGGGGAGTGAAGATGGAGTCGGCCATCGATGAGTTCATGTCACCCCCGAGCAAGACAGGGATGCCTTTCCCGAGGTCCTCCTCCATCAGTCTGCAGAGCAGCTTGACGGACTCGCTTCGCGCGACTGCGCCCACATGGTCAAGGTGGGTGTTGTAGTAGTGGATGACAACCTTCGTCTTTTTGTCTTGCAAGACGGCCTTGGTGACGGTGCGGCGGCAGGCGGCGTCCCATCCGAAGGATACAGTGTCGGGAGTTTCGCTCAGCCAGTATGTTTTCCCTTGCAGGAGTTTGAATCTCTTCTTGTTATAGAAAATGGCCATGTTCTCGCCCTCTTGGTCGCCATCATCGCGTCCCACGCCCAACATGCGGTACTCTTTTAGGTTCTGGCGCAGGAAGTCGCGCTGGTCGGGCAGCATCTCCTGCACGCCGAAGGCGTCGGGCGCCAGCGCGAGCAGCATCTTGGCCACAGCCTCCTTGCGGTAGGGCCAGGCATTCCCCTCGTCGTATGAAGCAAATCCGCTCTGTCGGATGTTGAAGGAGACAAAGGTGAACACAGGTTCGTCATGAAGCCATGCCGGCATACGCCTCGGCTCGTTGGTCGTGATCAGGTCAACACCTATGCTTGAGAGTTTCTGTGCGGTTGCTTTGTCATCCACGGTCCAGGTGTTGGCGCTCATGCCGAGGTCGTGTGCCAGCCGTACCCAGTCGGGATGTTTGAGCAGAATGTCGTATCTGTAATCGATGCCGTCAATGCCCCATGCGTGCAGTTCCTCAGGAGTCTTGTCGCCTTCGAGGTAGGCGACGGGAATGTCGGGACAACGTTCAGCCAGCATTCTGCACATCTCCAGATCGAAGGAGATGAACTCTAACCGTCCCTCCATCTTGTGACGGCGCACCAGCTCAACGCACTTGTCAACGTATGCCTGCCGTTCGCCATCGGAGCGTGCGGGCTTGATTTCGAAAAAAAGCTTGAAATTCTCGTTGCAATACAGGGCGGCCTGTTGCAGGTACGCTTCTGCCGTGGGAATGGATTCCCCGTTCGGCAGCCGGTATCTTGCCACACGACTGTAGGGGATCTGATCGACATATTCATTGCCGATCTTGCGGTCGTGGATGATGATGAGCACACTGTCGGCCGTCAGGCGGGCGTCGCACTCCACTCCGGCGCATACGGCTGCATGATATGCCGCCATGAAGGCAACAAGGCTGTTCTGCTGAGCACCGTCGGCCTTCCAGAAGCCGCGATGCGCCACAATGCCCTGACCATGAACGCCGAGCGTGAGAATGATGAGAATAGTCGTCAGGAGATGGCAGAATGTAGAATGACGTTTCATGTCGGATTGAAAAAAAAAGTTCAAGGTATCAATGTTGATTACTTTGAACTTTGGTGGTTAGTTGGTCGTTGATCTCTGGTCTTCAGTCTTTGGTGGTTGTTTGATGCAGGCGAGCTATTCCAACGACCACTCGGCCCCGTCTTTGGTGTCCTTCACAGAAATGCCGGCCTCTTTGAGTTCGTCGCGGATCTTGTCGGAGATCGCCCAATTTTTGTTGGCTTTGGCGTCCTGGCGGATTGCCAGCACGAGATCCATCACCTTGTTCATGGCGTCGCTGTACTTGTCGGCCACATTGGCGGTTTCAGGTTTCATGCCTAAAATCTCAAAGAAGAAGGTGCGGAAAGTGTTTTTCAGTGTTTCAATATCCTCAGCGGTCAGGGTGGCGTGGCCGTCTTTCACCGCGTTGATGATGCGGGAGGCCTCGAAGAGCTCGGCGATGACCTTGGGGCTGTTGAAGTCATCGTTCATCGCCTCGTAGCAGCGTTCCACCCAAGCGTTGATGTCCTCGGTGGATTGCGCACCAGCCTTGAGTTTGTCAAGATGGCGCTCGGCGGCGTACAGTTTTTCCATACCTTTCTCCGCGGAGATCAGAGCCTCGTTGCTGAAATCGACGGTGCCGCGGTAGTGGGCCTGCAGCACGAAGAAACGGATAGTCATCGGGGAGTAGGCCTGGGTGAGCATCTTGTGTGAGCCGGTGAAGAACTCGTTGAGGGTTATGAAGTTGCCCAACGATTTGCCCATCTTCTGGCCGTTGATGGTGATCATGTTGTTGTGCATCCAATATTTGACGGAGCTTTTGCCGTTGGCCACGGTGCTTTGGCACACCTCTGACTCGTGGTGCGGGAAGAGCAGGTCCATGCCGCCGCCGTGGATGTCGAACTGCTCACCCAGATATTTGGTGCTCATGGCGGTACATTCGATGTGCCAGCCGGGGAAGCCGTCGCTCCAGGGGGATCTCCAGCGCATGATGTGCTCGGGGGCGGCCTTTTTCCAGAGGGCGAAGTCGGCGGGATTGTGCTTTTCGCTCTGGCCGTCCAGCTCGCGGGTGTTGGCGATGAGCTCGGAGAGCACGCGGCCCGAGAGCTTGCCGTAGCCGAAGTCGCGGTCGAACTTCTCCACGTCGAAATAGACGGAGCCTTCGGAGACGTAGGCGTAGCCTTTGTCAAGGATTCTCTGCACCATATCGATCTGTTCCATGATGTGGCCGGAGGCGCGAGGCTCGATGGAGGGGCCCTTCACGTTGAGGGCGTCCATAGCCTTGTGGTAGCTGTCCATGTAGTATTGGGCGACCTCCATAGGCTCGAGTTGCTCGAGGCGGGCCTTCTTGGCGATCTTGTCCTCGCCCTCGTCGGCATCGTGTTCCAGATGGCCCACGTCAGTGATGTTGCGCACGTAGCGCACCTTGTAGCCGATATGGGTGAGGTAGCGGAACACCAGGTCGAAGGTCACGGCCGGGCGGGCGTGTCCGAGATGGGGCTCGCCATAGACGGTCGGGCCGCAGACATAGAGGCCCACATGGTCGGGCACGATAGGGGTAAGGAGTTCTTTTCTTTTTGATAAAGTATTGAACAGTAGAACTTTGCCTTTGTTGTCAGTAGGATTCATATTCGTGTCGGTTATGTTTCTGAAAATCGGGTGCAAAGGTACAGAAAAAAATGCAAATGAGGGAATGTAGAGACGCGGCGGAGGTGTTCGATTTGAGATTTGCGGCGCGAGGATGGTCCGCCACGAAATTTTACCAAGCTTTTGTCCCTGCCGGGACATCCTCACCCTCCACCTTAATTTCTTATTTTCTTAATTTCTTAGTTTTCCCTCCCCTTTCAAAGAGCTCTAAGGTTACAATAAGGGAGCGGTTGGTTCACAAAAACATGCCGCTCTCTTTCAACCAATGTGCCAAATCGTAAATCTTTACACCTTGATAATCATACAACTCGTGTCTTGTCCTTGCAATTAACACCTTAGGGTAGGCATCCCGTATTTTCATTAACGGGTCTATTTCCCGCTGAAAAGTATCCGGACTGCTAATATCATCACTCACCTGGATGTAGATTTTCTCGTTTTCCCGTATAGCTACGAAATCAATCTCCTTTTGGTAAAGTTTGCCGACATAAATGCTGTACCCTCGGCGAAGCAGTTCCAACGCCACGATGTTTTCGTACACCCGTCCGTAGTCCATATTCCGCTTCCCTAATACGGCAAAACGGATTCCGCTGTCTGCCAGATAGTATTTGTCCAATGTCTGCAAATACTTTTTCCCCTGTATATCATATCGTGACACTTTATACAACACGAAAGCATCGCACAGGTATTTCAGGTAAGAACCTATTGTCGAATGGTTGGTTATGGTGCCATTTGCGGTCAGACAATTGCTCACATTGTTGGGAGAGGTCGTGTTGCTGATGTTGTCCATCATAAACTCCGTCACCTGCTCCAGCATTTTCGAATCAGGCAGGTTGTATTTTTCCGTCAAATCCCGTCGCAAAATGGTATGATATACGTTTTTTATATAATTCTTTCTGTCACGTTCCTTTTCATAAACATAACTGCCGGACAACCCGCCTTCCACAACATATCGGTCAAACAACATCTGCAAATCAGTGTCCGAACTGTAATAAGCACAAAATTCCCTAAATGAAAAAGGAAACACGTGGATTTCAATGTGACGTCCTGTGAAAAGGGTTGCCAAATCGGAACTCAGCATAAAGGCATTGGATCCCGTCAAATAAATGTCATACAATCCCAAAGTGTGCAAACTGTTGATTGACAACTCGAAGTGTTCGCACAGTTGCACCTCGTCAATGAGCAGATAGTTTTTCTTTCCAATCTGATACTGCGCCTTCGCCCATTCGTACAGCTGGTGGTACTCCAATAACGGCTCGTTTTCCAACACGGAAAGGTCTGCATAGACCACATTGGCACTTGCATCCTCTATTTTAAGACGATCGACAAATGATTTCATCACTTCCGACTTGCCCGCACGACGAATACCTGTGATGACTTTAATGTCAGGTGAGCCTTTAATATCCCACATATAGTCTTTATAATCAGTACGTTCAATTATTTTCATTTTCAAAACTATAAAAAAAATCATTTTTTGAAATCGCAGCAAAAATACAAAAAAATATTTGGAGGGACATACGAACACAAATAAAAGATGCAAAAAAGGCGCAGCCTATCGGCCACACCCTTCGTAAATCGTCAACCGCCAACCGCACTTAGCTGAACAGCTTCTCGATCTGTTCCTCGTACTTCTTCATCAGCATGTTGCGCTTCAGCTTGAGGGTGGGGGTGAGCTCGCCCGTGGCGACGGACCACTCGTAGCCGATCAGGATGAAACGCTTCACCTTCTCCGTGTCGCCGAAGAACTGGTTGAAGTGATCCACAATCTTCTTGTATTTCGCGAGCACGTCAGGATGCTTGATCATCTCCTCATTGGTGGTGTAGTCGATGCCTTTGTTCACACACCAGGCGCGCAGGTCGGGGAAGTTGGGCACGATGAGGGCGGCAGCATACTGCTTGTTCTCACCCACCACCATGATATTGTCGATGAGGGAGTCCTCCGCGAACTTGTTCTCGATAATGGTCGGCACCACATATTTGCCAAAGGCGGTTTTGAACATCTCCTTCTTTCGGCCCGTGATGCTGAGACGGCCTTCGGGCGAGAGCTTGCCTAAGTCGCCGGTGTGTAGCCACCCGTCCTTGTCGATAGCCTCGGCGGTGAGGTCGTCAGCTTTGTAGTAGCCCTTCATCACATGGTTGCCCTTGGAGAGGATCTCGCCGTCTTCGGCGATTTTCACCTGTGTGCCAGGGAGCACAGGACCCGCCGTGCCGAATTCGAGACCGTTTTTGAAGAAGTTGCTCACGGAAATCACGGGGGAGGTCTCCGAGGTGCCATAGCCTTCGAGCACGGGCACGCCCATGGCCCAGAAAACACGCGAGATGCGGGGCTGGATGGCGGCACCGCCTGTCACGATGACACGCAAACTCGTGCCTGTGACGGCCTTCCACTGGTTGAGCACTAACTTGCGGGCGCGGTTGAGCTTGCGGTAGTAGGATTTTTTCTTGTTGAAATCGTACTCCAAAGCAATGTCGTTGGCCCAGAAAAAGAGCTTGTGCTTGATGCCGGTGAGCTTGCGCCCCTTGGCGAGAATCTTGTCGTATATCTTCTCCAACAACCGTGGCACGGTGGTGAAAATGGAAGGGTTGACCTCCTGCATGTTGTCGGCTATTTTCGCCAGGCTTTCCGCGTAATAGACGGGAATGCCGAGATATTGCCACGAGTAGTTCATCATGCGCTCATACACATGGCAGAGCGGCAGGTAGCTGAGCACACGGTTGTAGTCGTTGGGCGTGGGGATGATAGGCAGGATGCCCTCCACGTTGGTGAGGAAATTGCGGTGGGTGAGCATCACACCCTTGGGATTCCCCGTGGTGCCGGAGGTATAGACGATGGAGACCACGTCGTCGGGGGAGATGCTGGCTTTGATTTCCTTGAGATATTGCGGGGCCGGATTGACGCGCCCGAGTTCCACAACCTCGTTCAGGTGCCTGTATCCACGTAAGTTTCTGAAAGTATAGACCTTGTCCACCAGTCCGGGAATGTTGGCGATGATGTTGGTGATCTTGCGCAACAGTTCCCAGCCGGAGACGAAAATGAGCTTCACGTCGGCGTGGTGCAGGATATAGTCGTAGTCGCTTTCGCTGATGGTAGGGTAGATGGCCACATGGATGGCTCCAAGTTGCATGATGGCCATGTCAAGGAAGTTCCACTCTGGCCGGTTCGGGGTTATGGTGGCGATGCAATCCCCCTTCTTGATGCCGAGTTGCATGAAGCCGTATGAGATGTTGTTGACAGTGTCAAGGTAGTCTTGGGAGCTGTGCTTGACCCACGTGCCGTTGTCCTTGCCGCAAAGCGCGTCTTCATGGGGGAATTCCACCACATTGCGCTCCAACATGTCGAAAAGTCTGGTTACTTCCATCGGGTTGAGTTTAAGGGTGCAAAAATACACTTTTTATTGGACGTTCACCATGATGATGTTTTTGGGAAAAACAAAGGCCTGCCGGTGGCAGACCTTACATACTATAATAATATAAAAGCGAATTATTTCAACTTCTTGCTGAGAACGTCAAGCATGTCCGTCGTCATGGAGGCTAAGTCGTATTGCGGCTTGAAGCCCCATTCCTCGCGGGCGCAGTGGTCGTCCATTTGGTTGGGCCAGGAGTCGGCGATGGTCTGGCGCAGCTCGTCGTATTGATATTCCATCTGGAAATCGGGAATGTGTTTTTTGATTTCCGCGTAGATCATTTCGGGTTCGAAACTCATGGCCGTGATGTTGAAGGAGTTGCGGTGAACGAGCTTGGCGGGGTCGGCTTCCATGAGGTCGATGGCGGCTTTGAGTGCGTCGGGCATGTACATCATGTCCATGAAGGTGCCCTTCGCGATGGGGCAGGTGAACTTCTCGCCCTTCACGGCGGCATAGTAGATCTCGACGGCATAGTCGGTGGTGCCACCGCCGGGGAGCGTGACGTTGGAGATGAGTCCGGGGAAACGCACTGAGCGTGTATCGACGCCGAAGCGTTTGAAGTAGTAGTCGCTCAGCAGCTCGCCGGTGACTTTGGTGACGCCGTAGATGGTCTTGGGACGCTGGATGGTGTCTTGCGGGGTCATGTCGTGCGGGGTGTCGGGGCCGAAGGCGCCGATGGAGCTCGGGGTGAAGAGGGCGCAGCCGAACTCGCGGGAGACTTCCAAACAGTTGATCAAAGCTCCCACGCCGACGTTCCAGCCTAACATGGGGTTGGCCTCCGCCTTGGCGGAGAGGATGGCGGCGAGGTTGTAGATGGCATCGATGTTGTATTTCTTCACGGCATCGGCGATCTCCTGAGCGTTGGTGGCGTCAATTTTGCAAGAGGGCCCCGCATCGGCGAGGTCGCCTTTCAAAGGGTAAACCATGTCGGCAGCAACGACGTTGTCCGTGCCGTATTCTTTGCGCAAAGCGGGTGTCAGCTCGGAACCAATCTGTCCGCAGGCACCAATGACTAATATCTTTTTCATATTTGTGTGTGGGTTTAGAAATACCTGTTTTTTTGAGCGCGCAAAAGTACAAAAAAAATGTATCTTTGCACCCGTTTTTAAAAAGCCAGATTATGATATATTTAGACAATTCCGCAACTTCTTTTCCAAAGCCCAAAGAGGTGTATGATTTCATGGACAGTTTCTATCGCGAGCATGGCGTGAGTCCCGGCCGTGCCGGCTACGATGCCGGTATCGAGACCGGTGAGTTGTTGACCGACACCCGTCGCCTGCTCTCACAATTGTTCAACGGCGGTGCCAAGGTCGATGAACGCCGCCTCACCTTCAGCTACAACGCCACGGATTCGCTGAATATCCTGATACAAGGCCTTGCCCGGAAAGGCATGCATGTCATTACCACCATGCTGGAGCACAACTCAGTGCTTCGTCCCCTTTACTGCTTGGAGCAGCAAGGGCTCATTGAGGTGACCTATCTGCCTTTTGACGAGGCGGGCTATGTCCATCCTGACGATTTCAAGAAAGCCATCAAATCCAACACCAAGATGGTGGTTTGCACCCAGTGCTCCAACGTCATCGGCACGGTGCAACCCATCAAAGAGATCGGCAAGGTCTGCAAGGAGAACGGCCTGATCTTCGTGGTGGACGGCAGCCAGGGCGCTGGCGCGGTGGAGATGAACATGCTTGAATACGGCGTGGATGCTTACGCCTTCACGGGCCACAAATGCCTGATGGGACCCACCGGCATCGGCGGCTCTTATGTGGCCGAGGGCGTTGAGGTGCGCCAAACCCGCTTTGGCGGCACCGGTGTGCGCTCCGCTGTCCGCACCCATCTGGATGAGTATCCCTATCGTCTTGAAGCCGGCACCATGAACATGCTCGGCATCGCCGGACTCTATCGCGGTGTGAAATGGATTGAGGAGAAGGGCATCCAGAACATCCACGACCAGGAGATGAAACTCTGGAAGCGTCTCGTCGATGGCGTGCGCAACGTGGAAGGTGTCACCGTCTATTGTGCCACCTCCGTGGAGAACCAGAATCCTGTGCTCTCCCTCAACGTGCGCGGTTTCGAAGCCATGGATGTCGGCACCATGCTCGACGTCGATTACGACATCGCATGCCGCACCGGCCTTCAGTGCGCTCCGCTGGTGCATGAGCGTATCGGCACCTTGCCGGTTGACGGCACCGTCCGCCTGAGCGTCGGCGCCTTCAATACTGAGGAGGAGATCGACACCTGCATCAACGCCATCAAGGAAATCGCCGCGCTGAAAAACTAAGGTTCCTTGGAGACGAAAAGTCGGAAATGGATCGGGCATCTGGCAGTCTTGGCCGTGTATGTCATCTTCGGCATCAACCCCAACTGCTCTGAGGCCGTTGTTCCCGAATACATATCCCCACATGCCTTCACCGCCGCCCGGATGTTGTTCGGGGCGGCGGTTTTTTGGTTGATTTCGCTTTTTTTCCCCCGTGAGCGCGTGGAGAAACACGATGTGTGGGCCATCCTTCTGGGCGGTGTGGTGCTGGCCGGCACGCTGATTGCCTTCTCGATGGCGTTTCGCTACACCTCGCCCTGCTATGTCTCCCTCGTGTCTGCCACCAGCCCCTTGGTGGTAATGCTCATGGCTGCGCTCTTCTTGCGCGAACCTATCTCTGTGCGAAAGAGCGTGGGTGTTTTCGTTGGCATCGCCGGCGCTCTCATGATCGTGCTCTTTTCCTGGAAAATCGATGCCAACGCCACCCCGATGGGACTGCTGCTCTGCTTTGTCAACATCCTCTTTTATGCAGCGTACCTGCTCGTCACACGCACCATCTCCAAAAAATACAGCCCAGTGACGCTGATGAAGTGGATGTTCCTCATCGGTGCCGTGATCTGCCTGCCGATCGGAATTCCGGTCGTGTCGGACTCTCCGATGCTGCAAGGCCCAGTGCCCGTGTCGGCATGGCTCAATTTCTTCACGGTGATGATATTCTCGACGGTGGTGGCCTATTTCCTGCTACCAGTGGGTCTGCGCTATCTGAGACCCACCACCGTGAGCATGTACAGCAACCTGCAGCCCGTTGTCACCTCCGTGGTGGCCATCGCCGTAGGGCAGGACATCTTCACCTGGAACAAACCTGTGGCCCTCGTGCTCATCGCAGCCGGTGTCTATTTGGTCACTACAAGCCGTGCCAAGGATCCCGACTCACATTGACGCGATTTCGTGACAATACCCTTTTTTAGTTAGTGAAAATGTCCATTATCCTAAAAAAAAGGTAGGGAATACATTTTTTTTAAAACACACTTTTGCACATTGCTTGAAAAGTGTGTCTTATGAAGAATTATTATTTAAAACGAATTGTTTTACTGGTAATTACATTATTTGTTATTTCCATTGTCAATGCGGAACCCTATCCGGTTGCACAAAAAAACTGGCCTGATACCATAGATTTGTCTGCCCACCGGGCGAAAAAGAACACGGATGACTCTGTCGTCAACAAGCGCGCGGGACGCCTGACTTTCGGCGGCTATGGCGAGGCTACTTACAAATACAGTTTTTATAGTGACAATGCTTTCCGTTACTCTTTTGCCGACCGTTATGCCAATTCCAAAGGCTTCGGCCAGGTCGATATTCCGCATGTGGTGCTGATGTTGGGCTATGACTTCGGCAAAGGATGGTCTATGGGCACGGAGATCGAGTTTGAGCACGGTGGCACGGAGGTGGCAGTCGAGATCGAGAGTGAGGAGACTGGCGAGTACGAGCAGGAGATTGAGCGGGGCGGGGAGGTGGCCTTGGAACAGTTTTGGCTGCAAAAGAGTTTTTTGGACAACAAGTTGAATATCCGGCTGGGCCATATCGTGGTGCCCGTGGGGGCGACCAACAGCCACCATTTGCCCACCGAGTTTTTCAATGTCTTTCGTCCTGAGGGCGAGAATACCATTATTCCATGCACTTGGCATGAGACAGGCATCAGCGTCTGGGGACAGGTTGGTGGATGGCGTTATGAGTTTCAGTTGCTGCCAGCCCTCAATTCCACGATGTTCAATGTGCAGGGGTGGGCGCATGACGCATCTGCATCCCCTTACGAATTCCGTGTGGCCAACAAGATAGCGGGGGCTTTTCGCGTGGACAACACCTCCGTCAACGGTCTCCGCCTCAGCTTGAGCGGCTATGTGGGCAACACCTTCAACAATGACATTGTCACCGAGGAAAATTCCACCACTTACAAGGATGTGAAAGGAACCGTGGTGTATGGCTCTTTCGATTTCCAATACAAGCACAAATGGTTGGTGCTCCGAGGCAATTATGACTACGGCTATCTTGGCGATGCAGCCCTCATTTCTCGCTATAACAACTATCTGCCCAACAGCTCTTCTGCACCTTATCCCCACACCTTGGTAGGGCGCTCCGTCATGGATGGCGCTTTCGAGGCCGGATTCAATCTTCTGCCTGAGAGAAAAGAACGCAAACTCTACCTCTTCGCCCGTTATGAGTACTATGATTCCTACAATCCCGCTTATGTCATATCCAACGGCGAGCGTGTGCCCTTGAGCGATTTTAAATGGACGGAACGCCATGTCTTTTCTGCAGGTCTCAACTATTACCCCATTCCTTATATCGCCATCAAGGGTGAATTTGGATATAGAATGTTGGCCAGGCAATATAACAGCGAGCCGTGGGTCGCCGTCGGAATTTGTTATAGTGCATTTTTTAAAAGATAGATCACTGGTTTGGAATTCAAAATAACAATGTAAACCAGTCGGATTTAGAATTCAATACAATAATATACATGAATAACACTTTAAAATAAAAAAACAATGAAAGTCAAAAAAATCCTATCGATGAGTGTTCTTGTGGGGCTCATGTTCTCCTTTGCTTCGTGCAGGGACCCGCAAGCTGCCGATGATGAAGCCATGGGCAACATCCTCGACCAGTATGTTGAAAACGTCATAGCGCCCACTTACAGCAATTTGGCGGCAAAGTCGCAGGAACTGGTGGAAGCCTTGAAGACACTGCAAACCAACAAGACGGATGCCAACGTGCAGACCGCATGCAACATCTTCCTTGAAGCCCGATCATGGTGGGAAAAGAGCGAAGCTTTCCTGTTTGGTCCGGCCAACGACTTTGGCATTGACCCGCACATTGACTCCTGGCCCCTTGACGAGGCCGGCTTCAACACGATGATGAGCAACACGTCCCAAATGCAGGCCCTTGCGGGCGAGGACGGAGATGTCTATGCCGGCGACTACCTCGGCAATGCCCTGCTCGGCTTCCATGGCATTGAGTATATTCTTTTTGAGAATGGCGCCCCGAAATCCGCCGCTGCCATCAGTGATTTGCATTTGACTTACGCCGTGGCCGTGGCCGGCGACTTGCGCAACCGTTGCTTCCAACTGGAGGTGAGCTGGCTTGGTGACGACGCTCCTGCTGCACATGTGGCCCGCATGGAGGAGCTTGAATTCAACACCACCGTCAACGGCGGCTCCTTCTCATACGGTGAGAACATGCTGAAAGCCGGAAATGCAGGCAGTACTTACGCCACCCGCGCCAGTGCCCTCGCTGTCATCGTGGACGGTTGCTGCTCCATCGCCGACGAGGTGGGCACTTCCAAGATTGGCAAGCCTTACAATGGCGAAGATCCCACCTACATTGAGTCTCCCTATAGCCAGAAGTCCATCGATGATTTTTACGACAACATCTTGAGCATCCAGAACTCCTATATGGGCGGTGTTGAAGGCCGTCGTGACGAGAGCAAATCGCTGCACCACTTTGTGGCCGACAAGGACAAAAACCTCGATGCCGAAGTTGTGGCTGCCATCAACGAGGCTCTTACAGCCATCCGTAACATGAAGCGACCGTTTGTCAACAACATTACCGATCCTTCTGCCGGTGCCGCCTCCGACGCTTGCCAGAGATTAGATGAGACGATGGCTAAGGTTACCAGCGTGTTGAAATAATTATTAATCATTTTAAATCTCAGAACCTTGAATACACAACATAAGACAATCATTGCGCTGTTTTGCGGGCTCTCGCTGGTGTTGGCCAGTTGCCACGACATTCCTGACTCCACGATTGAGGATCAAAACAGCATCATTGAAGAAACATACGCTGGCGGCAGGTTGGGCACCACCTTCAACGCGACCTCTTCGGCTTACGAGGACCCCACGCCCGCCGTGGAACAATCTGGCATGACTGCTGAATTCATGTACGGCGAGTATTTCTTTGAGCGCACCATCACACAGAACAACCCTCCCTTCAACGGACTTGGACCGCTGTATGTCCGCAGCTCCTGTATCAGCTGCCACCCCGGTTACGGCCACGGCAAGCGCATGGACCGCTACCGTGCCGATGAGTGGGGCAACGGCTACCTGCTGGTGCTCACCGACCAGAACGACACCTATCTGAGTTCCTATACAGGCATGCCGCAGACCAAGGCGGTGGCACCCTTCAAGGCACCTATTGACGAAAACCAGATCCAGATTTCCTGGCTGCCATACATGGACGAGTGGGGTAACCGTTTCCCCGACGGCGAAGCCTACGAGCTCATCTATCCCGAAGTGACCATTCCTGAAAGTGCTTTCTATGTGCCGCTGCAGGTGAACGGACAAAATATTGACTACAGCCAGCTCAAGGTTCGCCTGGAGAGCACCATTGGCATCTATGGCACGGGGCTGCTCGATGCAATCCCCGACGACTCCCTCAAGGCCCAGTACCTCAAGGAATACCAAGCCGGTGCAGTGTTGAATCCGGCCATCTGGTCAGGAAGCACATGGGCCAGCCTCTATTCCAACACCACGCATCCCAAACGCTTCACCTACGCCTTGTCTCGCGGTCCCCTTCAGGATGCCGCTGGCGCCAACGCCATTTGGAACATCACCAATGTGACTCGCTCGGATCGCCGCTACCATTACATGACTGCTGCATACGCGACAAAAGCGTCGCAGGATCCAGAGGTGCAGGCACAGTTCTACAACTATTTCCCGGAGTGGAATGTGACGGGTAATCCGGAGACGGATATCTACAATTATCTAATGAATCGTGAATTGCCTGTGGAGATGAGCAAGAGTGACTATGTCAACTTCATGGTGTGGCATAGAGGTTTAGCCGTGCCTGCCGCCCGCAACTTGGGTGACAGCACCATCCAGCGTGGCCGCAAGCTCTTCCGCGAGATCGGCTGTGCTACCTGCCACCGCCCCAGCTGGACCACCGGCAGTGACAACTTCACGGATCCCAACGGTTTCTTCACCGACGGCGACCGCCGACTCCCGCGCTATCCGAACCAGAAAATTTGGCCGTACTCCGACCTCGTGCAACATCGCCTCTACATGGTCAACGACATCCGCACGGGCTGGTGCCGCACCACGCCGTTGTGGGGGCGCGGTCTCTCCTATATCTGCACCGGCTCTTCCGACCGTCTGCACGACTGTCGCGCACGCAACGTCATTGAGGCCATCATGTGGCACGGCAGCAGCCAAAGTGACGCCAGATGGACGGTTGAACGTTTTCGCAACCTCTCCAAGTCCGACCGTGACGCCATGGTCGCCTTCATTAACGCAATATAATATTCCATTAGAACTCTCGTTTAACCGTTTATGAAAAATCCCGTGAAAATCTTGAAGATTGCAGCCTCCGCGCTCACCGCCGCGCTTGTTGTCCTGATGGCTTTCGGCACCGTGTATGAAAAAACATACGGCTCCGAATCTGCTGTCACGGCCATCTACCATCATCCTGCAACTGTCATCCTGTGGGTGCTTGCGATTGCCAGCGCAACCGCGTTGGTGTTCATGGGGCGCAGGCAAATGCGGCTGTGGGGCTGGATGCAGTGGGCTTCCGTGCTGTTTATCTTCGCAGGAGCCCTGCTGACGAATTTCACGGGAGAATCCGGCACACTGCGCTTACGGCCACATGAGCCGGTGGCCCAGTATGCCGGCGACAGGGACGGCCACACCAGCCTTCCCTTCACGGTGACATTAGACACATTCGAGGTGCAGACCTATCCTGGCACAATGGCCCCCATGGACTTCGTGGCTCAGGTCCGCATTTCGGATTTGTCCGATCCCGTTGTGATTTCCATGAATAATATCGGCAACCATAGGAACTATCGGTTCTACATGTCCGACTACGACAAGGACGGCAGCATCGAGCTCTTGGTCTCCCACGACCCATGGGGTATTGCCGTGATGTATATCGGCTTTGCCCTGCTGCTGCTCTCTTTCATCGTCATGTTCTGCGATCCTTCAAGCCGTTTCCGCGCCCTATGGCGCAATACGGCGGTCAAGGCCTCCATGCTGCTTATCCTGCTCTGTGGCACTGTTTCCATGACACAGGCCAAAAATGACGGGCCGCGCACTTTGCCCAAAGAGACCGCTGCAAAGATGGGCGACATGTACATCCTGTACCAGGACCGTATCTGTCCGGTGCAATCCTTTGCCCGCGATTTTACCTATAAGCTCTGCGGCAGTACATCCTATAATGGCTGCACTGCCGAGCAGGTGCTCGCCGGATGGCTCTTTTATTTCGACGATTGGAAAAAAGAGCCCATGTTCAAGATCAAAGGTGACGATGTTCGCAACACGTTGGGCCTTGACGGCAAGCGCGCCTCACTGGACGATTTTCTCAACTCTTACGGTGAAAATATGATTGGCATGATGCTCGACAGCATGAAAATGAACGATCCGAGACGCTCGCAGTTCTCTGTCGCCAACAAGCAATACATGCAAATTGTCTCCCTGATGAACGGTACATTGCTGAAAATGTTCCCTCTGAAGGACGAAAGCGGCACAGTCTCCTGGTACTCGCACACCGATAAATTGCCCATCGGAAACCTGACAGATGACGAGTATTTGTATGTAAAAAAATATTTCAGTTTGTGTCAGGAGTTGGTTGTACAAAACGACATGGATATGTTGAATACGGTGTTCGAGAAACATCGTGTTTTCCAAAAGAAACATGCTGGTGACATCCTGCCTTCCGATGCAAAATTCAGGACGGAGAAGTTTTACAATATCATCACGCCGGGTCGTTCCATGGCCATCTGCATCATCTTGTTGGGGTTGATTTTCTTTGGCTATGCCGTTGCAGGCGTGGAGAGAGGCTCCGTATGGGTGCGTCGCGTCAGTTACTGCATCCTGCTGTTCGCCATCGTGTATCTGCTGGTGCTCTTCGTGCTCCGCTGGATTTTGTCGGGATACATCCCGCTGACGGGCGGATACGAAACCATGCTCTTTTTGGCGTTGTGTGTGGCGATTTTCTCACTGTTGGGCGGACGTCGCTCACCGATTATGCTGCACGGCGGATTGCTGATCATGGGTTTCGTGCTGCTGGCCGCCATGATGGAGGGGGTGCGTCCTCCCGTGTCGCACACCATGCCCGTGCTCAAATCGCCGCTGCTGCTCATTCATGTGGCCGTCATTATGTTCGCATACGCGCTGCTGGCGTTCGCTTTGGTCAACTCCGTGGCCGCCCTGCTGAACCGCACCTTCCGCAAGGAGTGGCAAGAACCGGTGCTGCGACTTCGCGACGTGACGCTGACGATGCTCTATCCGTCTCTCTTTTTCCTCGCCGCCGGCATCATCATCGGCTCCGCGTGGGCCAACATCACATGGGGCAACTATTGGTCATGGGACCCCAAGGAGGTGTGGGCACTCATCACCGCCATCATCTATGCTATCCCCCTTTACTTGCGGTGGGACGACAAGCGTCCGATGCTCTTCCACCTCTACGTCTTGTTGGCTTTCTTGTCGGTGTTGATCACCTATTTTGGTGTGAATATGCTTCTCGGCGGGATGCATAGTTATGCATGATGAAACATTGTTTGGATATTATCTATTTGATTGATAGAATGATATAAAAAATAGGAAAGAGAGGTCGGATGGAATGAAAAAAAATGTATTTTTGCACCCTCAAAACATGGCGGGGTAGCTCAGTCGGTTAGAGCGTCGGATTCATAACCCGGAGGTCACGAGTTCAATTCCCGTTCCCGCCACAAAAATCAGCGTAATTGCTTCTGTGAAAGTGATTGCGCTGTTTTTTTATGGTTTTTCGCCAAAATGAAAAGGAATGCTTTCTCCCGAACGACATGAAACGTGCTCGAATAGCATGGCGGCAGTTGTTTTACAAGATGCATGAAACAGGCATGCTTATTTCATCAATATTGCTTTCTCTGACGGCTATTTTTTTGTATTTTTGCAGCCCCTTAATGCATCTTATTAATAACAAAAAAACATACCTCTTATGAAAGACCTCAAGGAACAATTGAAAGACCTCGGCGTACTGGATCCCGTTGAAATCTATCACAACCTCTCTTACGACGAGCTCTACCAGCATGAGACTGACCCATCCCTTACCGGCTACGAGAAAGCCTACCTGACCAAGTCCGGCGCACTCTCCGTCGATACCGGCATCTTCACCGGGCGTTCCCCCAAGGACAAATACATCGTCCTTGACGAGAATACCAAGAACAACGTTTGGTGGGCCGACCCCAACAAGAAGGGCTCCGACAACAAGCCGATCGATGCCAAGACCTGGGAGCATCTCAAGAAGATCACCCAGAAACAGCTCACGGGCAAGAAGGTGTATGTGATGGACGGCTACTGCGGCGCCAACGAGGACTCCCGCATGAAGGTGCGCTTCGTCTCCGAGGTGGCCTGGCAGGCCCATTTCGTGAAGAATATGTTCATCCGTCCCAGCGAGGAGGAATTAGCCGACTTCGAGCCCGATTTCGTGGTGCTGAACGCCGGCAAGACCACCAATCCCGACTGGAAGGAGATGGGCTTGCACAGCGAGGTCTATGTGGCCTTCAATCTCACCGAACGTATGGCCCTCATCGGCGGCACCTGGTACGGTGGCGAGATGAAGAAGGGCATTTTCTCCGTGATGAACTATTTCCTGCCGCTCAACGGCATGGCTGCCATGCACTGCTCTGCCAACCAGGGCAAGGATGGCGACACCGCTATTTTCTTCGGCCTCTCCGGCACCGGCAAGACCACGCTCTCCACAGACCCGAACCGCGCCCTTATCGGTGATGACGAGCACGGCTGGGACGACAACGGCGTCTTCAACTTCGAGGGCGGCTGCTACGCCAAGTGCATCAACCTCAGTGAGGCCAAGGAACCCGATATCTACCATGCCATCAAGCGCGATGCCCTGTTGGAGAACCTTGTGGTGGACGCTGAAGGCAACATCGACTTCGACTCTGCGGCCAAGACCGAGAACACCCGCGTCTCTTATCCCATCTACCATATCGACAATATTGTGAAGCCCGTGTCGCGCGGCACGCATCCGAGCAAAATCATCTTCTTGTCTGCCGATGCTTTCGGTGTGTTGCCTCCGGTGGCCGTCCTCAACCGCGAGCAGACGATGTACTATTATCTCAGTGGTTACACCGCCAAGTTGGCCGGCACCGAGCGAGGCATTGTCACCCCGCAACCCACCTTCTCCTCCTGTTTCGGCGCAGCCTTCCTGCTGCTTCATCCGACCAAATACGCCGAGGAACTGGCCAAGAAACTCGACCAGCACAACGCCACGGCTTACTTGGTGAACACCGGCTGGACAGGCGGCGGCTACGGGGTAGGGGAGCGCATCTCCCTGAAGGCTACTCGCGCCATCATCACCGCCATCCTCAACGGCGAGCTGCTGAACTGCGAGACCGAACTGGTGAAACCTTTCAACTTGCGCATCCCCAAGCACGTCACGGGTGTGGACGACAGTATCCTAAACCCTGAGAACAGCTGGAGCGACAAGGCCGCATACGCCGAGAACGCCAAGACATTGGCCGCCTCCTTCATCAAAAACTTCGAGAACTTCAGCGACACCGAGCAGGGCAAGGCATTGATTCCGTTCGGACCGCAACTCTAAAGAATCAAGAATTAATAATGTAAGAATGAAGAGGGTGGGGTTCGGTTAGAATACTCACCCTCTTTTTTTAAGTAAAAAATATTGCACCTGTGAGTATTAAAACCGCTTTTGCCACCGCATTTGGGAAGAAAATCGCCAAGAACTGGGATAAGATCTATGTTCTGGTCGATATCCACGACACCATCCTGAAGGCCTGTTATGAAAACGAGGAGACGTACGATTATTTCCCGCAAGCCAAGGAGGCGTTGCGGACGCTTTCCGATCGTCCGGATGTCTGTATGATTCTCTGGTCAGGCTGCTATCCCGACAAATTGGAGGCCTATCTCCGCCATTTTGAGGCCGATGGCATCCGTTTCGACTTTGCCAACGAGAATCCTGAGGTGGGCAACACCCCGATGGCCTGTTTCGATGACAAACTTTACTTCAACGTCGGCATCGACGACAAGTTCGGTTTTGAGCCCGACACCGACTGGGCGGAGGTGATGGAAGCGCTTCTGGCTTCGACAGCATGACGCGATTGACGGTTTCGGAGAGCGATGTTGCCGGAATGCAGACATAAAAAAAGCACCCCGAACGTTTCGTTTGAGGTGCTTTTCAGTGTCCCCTCAGGGACTCGAACCCTGGACCCATTGATTAAGAGTCAATTGCTCTACCAGCTGAGCTAAGGAGACTGCTTTTTTCCCGCTGGGATTTTCGGGTGCAAAAATACACTTTTTTTCATATCTTTGCCAAAAAAAAATTATGAAAATATATACTAAGACTGGAGATAACGGAACTACTTCATTAGCAGATGGTTCGAGAGTGTTGAAGAGCGATTCCCTGCTGCAGGCGTATGGCACGGTGGACGAGCTGAACTCCTTTTTGGGACTGCTTATTTCGGAGGAAGACGTGCCTTTCTTGACAGAAACGCAAAATTTTCTCTTCCTTGTCGGAGGCATGTTGGCCACCCCTGCCGACAAATGGGAACTCTATTACAAGGATGCTCCGCTGGCGGAGTTCGTGCAACGTACAGAAAACGAGATTGACAAGCTGCAAGCTGAGTTGCCACCCATGCGGGGGTTCATTCTGCCGCAGGGAAATCGAGCCATTGCATACGCGCATATCTGCCGCACAGTATGCCGTCGCGCGGAGCGTCTGGTCGTGGTTTTGTGCGACCGTGACGAGCGGTTCAGGGAGGTGCAAAAAGTGCTGAATAGACTCTCCGATTTCTTCTTTATTTTTGCCCGTTTTTTGCATAAAAAAAGTAATATTTCTGAAACTAATTATCAATCAATAAAATAAAATTTTACATAATGTGGATATTGTATGTTTAAAATACTACTTTTGCACCCTCAAAAATTAACCTAAAAATTCTTAGAAAGTATGTATTGGACTTTAGAATTAGCAACCAAGTTGGAGGATGCACCTTGGCCTGCAACCAAGGATGAACTGTTGGATTATGCCATCCGTTCCGGTGCTCCCCAGGAGATTGTTGAGAACCTTCAAGAGATTGATGACGAAGGGGAGACGTATGATTCCATCGAAGATCTGTGGCCCGACTATCCTACCAAGGAGGACTTCTTTTTCCACGAGGACGAATATTAGTCGTCCAAAGGCTTTCTTGCCTTTGAACAGCTAATTGGAATAAAAAAAAAGCGCGCTAATATGGCGCGTTTTTTTTTGTTGGCTGTGATAAGAATTAAATCGGGAAGCATCCTCACTTCCCAATGTTCACATTGTCGGAGTATTGGACCGTGATGCAGGGACCAAGCCCCTCTGCGTTCTCGATGGAAATGTCAATGTCTCCGAGACGGGTGCTGTAGCTTGCACTATAGGAGCATTTGCCATCCACTATGGCCTGGTATTTTTCCTGGTCGGTTTTGACGGGCGTGGAGAACATCTCCTCCACAACCTTCGGCTCCCCGTACTCTTTTGCCAGCTTTTTCCGGATATCAGTGTAAACGGCTTTCAGGGATGCCCAGTCATTCGGCTCGATGATGCAAACCAAGACGCTCTGTACCAAATCCTCCTTCTGCGACTGAACTACACCAACAATGCAGTTGTTGTACCCTAAATAACTGCCTATGTGAAGGTTGACTCCGTTTATTTCCTGAATGTAAACAATCCCCTTGTTCGTCAATTTTTGTGAGAATTTTTCCGGAGAGCCGTCAATGGGCATCCCCAGGAACGTGAGATGATCCTGTGCCGTAGCACTGAAAAACAGGGCGATCGTAAAAATGACACAAACAAACTTTTTCATCATTCAGAGTTTTTATATTCATACTGAATTATCCAACGTTTTTCTCTGTAAAAAAATTGCCGGTTTTGAATAAAAAAAAGTGGAATTATATACTTGATGGCACAAATCAGATTTTCTTCATCTCTTTTTTTATTTGGGCGTGCCGGCGCGGCGGCAGGATCATGTCACATTCACACACGCCATCAAATGCCGCCGCGCCGTCGGGCTTTCCGCTCCAATGATTTTGGCGTAGGACCCATCACCATTCCGCGAGACGCGAAACGTCAAGCGGAACCTTTGTCTCGCAGGGAACGCATTTCCACCAAAATCATTCCCGCTTCAATCCCTCACGCATGTTCGTCGGACCCCACATCCGTTTCGCGGCGAGCAGCGCACACCCTCGTCTCAATGTTATCCCGCGCCGCGGGAGTCGGCATTGCTTGCCGCGAAAGGGAGGCGTTGGAAAAAAGGTGTTGTTTATCCTGGCCCGGTGCCATCATGTATATAACTACCCCCCCCCAAAAAAAAAAAAAACGGGTGCCGAAAGCAATCAGCACCCGTTTATATCAGGGATATAGGTTAGCGTATTACCGCACCTCCTCGAAATCAACATCTTGGACCTCTCCATCATTGTTGCCGCTGGAGTTGCCGCCTTGCGGACCTTGTGCGCCAGCGCCGGGGTTGGCGCCGCTGAACGGGTCGGCACCGCCGAAGGGGCCTTGCTGCGGGTTGCCGCCGCCCTGCTGGTACATCTTGGCGGATGCGGCCTGCCATGCGCTCTGCAACTCTGCCGTGGCAGCGTCGATGGCGGGGATGTCCTTGCGGCCATGGGCCTCTCTCAGCTTTGCGGCTGCGGCCTCGATCTTGGCGCGGTCGTCAGCAGGCACCTTGTCGCCGAACTCCTTGAGCTGCTTCTCGGTGGTGAACACCAGCGAGTCGGCGGCGTTGAGCTTGTCGATCTCCTCCTTGGCCTTCTTGTCGGCATCGGCGTTGGCCTCGGCTTCGGCCTTCATGCGCTTGATCTCGGCGTCGCTCAGGCCGGAAGAGGCCTCGATGCGGATCTTCTGCTCCTTGCCGGATGCCTTGTCCTTGGCGGTGACATTGAGGATGCCGTTGGAGTCGATGTCGAAGGTGACTTCGATTTGCGGGATGCCGCGCATGGCTGCCGGAATGCCGTCGAGGTGGAAACGGCCGATGCTCTTGTTCTGGGCCGCCATCGGACGCTCGCCTTGCAGCACGTGG
>JAGCCZ010000027.1 GCA_017651425.1 Bacteroidales bacterium | reverse complement strand
GAGAAAGCAGAGCCATATCATTCTGTTACTGGCCGAGTACTTGCAGATAGACATGGAACGAGCCTTGGACTTGTTCTATTCCACTAAGACATATCAGCAATTATCTGACCCCCGATACGGATTGCAGCTGATGAGTGACCAATATTTGTTGGAGAATGTGTTGGAAGAATTGAGGGAAGATACGACAAAAGAGATTTCTCGTTTTGAACATGCTGTCGGGTATGCAACTCCCCATACGGTTACTGGTTGTGTGGCCGAGGATCCCCCAGGGTATAATGCGGACAAAAAGTAATATAGCTGCTATAGGTTTTACTCCCTTTTACTCCCCTGCTTATCATCTTTTACACTTAAAGCCCCAACAATATGAAAAACAAATTATCCCTTTTCGTGGTCACCCTCGCCACCCTTTTTGTCACCCTCACCGCCTCCGCACAAGGTGAATGGAAGTGGGCGCATTACTGGACGGGGGGTGGGGGCAACTTGAATGAAGTTTTTAATAAAATTACAAATACTGCCTTTGATGAAGAGGGGAATATCTATGTCTATGGCACGATGGGCGGCAATGCCAGGTTGGATGGGGAAATGCTTATGTTTTCAAATAATTCTACTGTGATTACTACCGAAGAACACTCTATTCTTTTGGCAAAATTTGATACTTCAGGTGCGATGCAGTGGTACAGAGTGATAAAATGCAATGATGATTGCAGATCTATCCCCAAATGGATGACTATTAAAAATAATAGGATATATATTACAGGAACAACTGGTATGTCGGGCGACTACAATTATTGGTTATATTACATAGACACTTTGATAACGAAAGCGGATGTTTTGAGCCTTCCGGAATCAGAGAGAAAGCCCCCATATAAATGGAGCCATTGGTTTTTCTTTTCCCAATTGGATTTGGATGGAAATCGTTTGGAAGACCATTTTGTGGAAGCATATACGAGGCAATATTATGAGAACGGTAATGATTATATTCGAAATGTTGAGCCAATTTGTGCTGACAACACTGTGCTTACTCCAATGCACGTAGATGATGCAGGTAATGTATGTTTGTTTGGACAGTTTGTATATGCAGGTAATGAGGAACAACCCTATACAATAGTCATAGATGGAGACTCTTCTAAAACTTACGATTTGTATTTACCTGGTAGCAGTTGTGGCTATAGTGCCTTGTGGAATGTGATGTTTTACAAGTTTACACCAAACTGGGAGTTGGACTTCGCCAAGTTGATGGTGCAAAGCACCGAAGGTATTGCTACATCATGGGAACTTATTGGGGATAGTATTAACCCTCAGTTTACGATATACCCTGAATGGCTTTCGTGCGACCATAATGATAATATGTATGTTTCAGGGTATATGGAACTTGCCATGTGGAATAATGGGAATTCGTTACATCAATATCCTGTCAAAGTCTATTTTGACAGTTTGCATTATGCCACTATAATAGATGAAAGCGGCACTCGTAGATTGAACTTTGTTTTGAAATATAATAGTGAAGGTGATATACTATGGTGTAACCAGATTTATACGAAAGGTCATCCAACCGACCCTGATCAATTTTCACATGGTGAATTATATGGTAATTGTTATGAAGATGGTTCATTGTATTTGACTGGACGGGGATGTAGCGTCCTTGATGAGAATGTTGGGATTTTCTTTGATAGTACCTGTACAATGCGGCTTCACGGCCCGCAAAACATTAGTAAGACAAATGTTGGTTTTTTTGTTAGATATGATGCATTTACAGGCTGTTATATTAATCATGGGGTTGTCCCTGTTATAGAAGGTAATTCATCATCATCCCCTGGACCCGTTTTGGCCACCATACACAACAGAATTTTTGCCTTATCTCTATATAAACAGTATTCTTGGGATCCTGCAATTATAGAATGGAGCAACGAAGGGAACTTCATTTGTCATATACCTTTTTCGACAGGGCAATCTGAGTTGGGCACTGTCAATGCCAACCAAAATGGAACGCTTTTAGTTGATTTGGTTGCGTTCTCTCCTGTGACTTTTAGCAACAATGTGATTACCAACTGCAATAATCAACCCAATAGCAATGCTGTATTTGCGCTATATCATAATCCGGAATTTACCCAGCCCTTCGTCCCCGACGACTCCGTGGGCATCGAGGATTACCTTAACAGGCGCGAGCGCGAGATCTACCTCTACCCCAACCCCACGGACGGCATATCCTTTGTGTACGGCTATATGTATGGCTACAAGAACATCGAGCTGTTCGATATGCAAGGCCGGAAACTGGGGGTCCTCTTCGAGGCGCAGGATTTTGCCATGCCCTACATTGACCTCTCCCCATATCCCGCCGGCACCTACATCGTGAAGATCAACTTCGAGCGAGGGGTGAGCGTGGTGAGGAAGGTAATTAAGAATTAAGAATGAAGAAATAAGGACTATGGATCACTCTTATGCAAAAACTTTTTGCATAATGGGGCGGTTCAATGCCCGCTCCAACTTGCATAACGTTTCCAAAGTAAGATTCTCCTCGCCCTTTAACAGTTTAGAAACATATTGTGGGGAACAGCCAACAATTTCCGCCAACTGCTTTTGGGACATATTCAACTCTTCCAAAGACAGGGCAACTACGATGGCGATTTTCCGCGAATAGCGGAGCCAGTCGCGGTTTGCCCTTCGCCATTCCGCTTTCTCTCGCCATTTTGAGGACTCAGACGAAGAATGCTCTTCCAAAAACGCTATTTGTTCTGCTGCGGTTTTCATTTCTTATGCTTTTTCTTTAATGAAATCTGTAAAACTTTCGTCATCAATCACATTATTGGCAACCAGGTACTGGCGCACTTTCTCCATCTTCACCAGTTCTTTAAGCGTATGCTCCCGTTCCTGCATCGTACGTGTCAGTTTTATCGCTCCACCAGTAACAACATATATGCCCGGATTCAGTTTTATGGCATAGATTCGCAATCAACTGGCATGTTTTGGGCGGTCCTTTAATCGAGCCTTTTCTCTTCCCAATTTCATTTCAGAGGCCCTGTTGTTCTCAAGCGGACGAAACAGCTCGTCAAGGTTGGCCTCCGGATTAATGTCCAAAATCAAGCATTCCAACTCATCGCTATCCTCCATTGTGTCATATACAGCCTCGTCCAGCTTAGTTATTTTGAAATAAGACACGAGGTCATTGAAATTGTCACGGAAGAAGTTTAACAGCCACGCCGCATCATTCCATTGGGTGAAAACCCGGTCCAGCTCGTTCAATTCCTCTTCAGCATAATGTACAGCCCACAAACGTCCGTCTTGTTTAATGTCTTCAAATGTCATCATAATATTTGTTTTTTTATCGCCGCAAAGATACACTTTTTTTGAATAATCAACCTACAAGTTGATTATTATGATTTAAAGGATGTCATTTTCATCAAGAAGACGATAACACTTTCTCCTATTTGGCAACAAAAAGGATGCTTCCTTATTAAATAGGACACATAATCTACAACGATTGTGCAATCACAATGGCACTCGCGAAGGCGAAGAAGAGATTATAGCCACCGCAAAGGCCGTCCACATCGATCATCTCGCCGGCAGCATAGAGGCCCGGGAAACGCTTCAATGCAAAATGCTCGTCCACTTCGCTGAGATCTATGCCTCCGTGGCACACCTGCGCGAATTCCAATCCGTATGGTTCCAATATTGTCCATTTCATTTTTTTAACATCGAAAGGATGCTGCTCATACCAGGCGTTCAGTTTAGGATGCAAAATGCCTTTCAATGAACCAAAGTCCCTTTTATACTGTTCAATATCCACCTCACAATCGGGAAGCAGGTTGAGTTCTATCTCACAATTCCGTTTGTCGGCCAAGCGGTTGTAAAAGGCGGACAGATTGAGGATGACGATGCCGGAAATACCGTCATCTTTAAAGGTCACTTCCCCTTTCTCCTTATGAATCAACGCATTATTATAATACAAGGCCGCATCCACCTTCACGCGGCAGCCCGAGAGCCGGCGGGGATATCGGGCCAGTTTGAAGCCCACCAAGGAGGGCTCCAGCGGGCGGGTTTTCAAGTTAAAGTCTGTTAAAAAGGTATTATGGCGTTCTTGGCGCGCATGTGGCAAGCTGGCCGGCGAACCCGTGGCGAACACCACCGCGTCGAAGGAAACGGGATAGTCGTTGATATGCCATTGCGTGCCCTGGCGGGAGATTTTCCGCACCTCGTATTCCAATTCCGTATGGAAATTCGGCGTATCGGGCGACCAAAGGACATCGACCACGGTTTGGGAAAATTGCGTGACGGGATATACCCTACCCTCCTCATCGGCTGTGAGCAGCAGCCCCATTGCCTCGAAAGTCCTCCATAATTTCTCAGGACCGACCTTATTCAGCAGGGAGCGTATAAAATCGGGATGGTTATAGCATTCCGGGGTGACGTTTTGGTTGAAGAGGTTGGCGCGACCGCCACCGGAGGCGCGTACCTTGAAGCCCACCTTGGACGACTGCTCGAAAAGGCAGGTTTGCATATCGGTCCTGTCCGCCAACAGCTTGGCGAGGAGAAGCCCGGAGGCACCGGCACCGATGATGGCTATGCGTTTCATTCCGCGTCTTCTTTTAAGAAACGGTGCAACGATTTTTGCAATTCCAGGAATAGTTTCGGACCTGCCACTACAATCTCGCCGCCGAAGAGCCAGTTGCCGCCGCCGGAGAAGTCGGAGACGAGGGCGCCCGCCTGCTGACAGATGAACGTGCCGGCAGCCACATCGTAAGGTTTCATACCGTACTCAAAATAGCCGTCGCAGCGCCCGCAGGCCACATAGACGAGGTCGGTGGCGGCGGAACCCAGACGGCGCAGTCCGTGTGTGTGCTGCATCGACCACTCCATATAGCGCATAAAGGGCTTCAGGATGGAGAAATCGGAGTACGGGAAGCCCGTCGCGAGCAGCGAAGCGTCAAGGTTCGGACAATTGGTGACGTGTATGGGCATACCATTCATATAGGCTTTGCCGCCCTTGTAGGCATAGAAGCACTCGTCGCGGCCTATTTCGTACACCACGCCTATCACTATCTCTTCGTCCTCGCGCAACGCGATGCTGATGGCCGTCGGGGGCAAGCCGTGGATGAAGTTCGTGGTGCCGTCGAGCGGATCCACAATCCAGTTGTAGTGCTCGGCCAGCACGGTTTCCGTCTTCTCCTCGGCAATAAAGCCAGCCTCGGGCACCAGTTCCTTCAGGCGGGCCACGATAGTTTTCTCCGACTGTTTGTCAAACTGGGTCACATAGTCGTGCACGCCTTTGGCTTCCATATTGACGGTGTCGAGTCGCTGACGCTCGCTCCAGAGCCAGACGCCCACTTTCCGGGCCAACAGGCAAACCTGTTCACATATATTCTGATAATCCATAATCCTTATTTTTCTTCCAGAAAATCCCGCACCAAGTCAATCATCTCCTGCTGGGCGGTCTTCAAATCGTCATTCAGCACAATCTTGTCGAATTGTCGAGCGAAGGAGAGTTCGTATTCGGCTTTGGCCAACCGTTTTTTCAGCGACGCGTCGGTCTCGGTGCCACGGTTTTTCAGCCGGTTTTCCAGTTCCTCCATTGTCGGGGGTTCGATGAATACCGAAAGGGCCTCGTCGCCGTAGAACTTCTTGATGTTGAGGCCGCCGAGCACGTCCACATCGAAGATAACGGCTTGCCCGTTGCTCCAGATGCGTTCCACCTCGCTTTTGAGGGAGCCGTAGAACTGGTCGGCATATACCTCCTGCCATTCCAGGAACTCGTCGTTGGCGAGGCGTTCCTTGAATTGCTCGGGGGTGAGGAAATAGTAGTCTTTCCCGTCAATCTCATAATCCCGCTTGGGGCGGGTGGTGGCGGAAATGGAGAACTTGAGGTCAGGCACTTGTTCCAGGAGGTGGCGCACGATGGAGGTTTTGCCAGCGCCGGAGGGGGCGGATACGATGATGACTTTTCCTTGCATAACACGAGATTTTCAAGGGCGCAAAGATACTCCTTTTTTTGCTATTTTTGCCGCCCTATCTGAAAAACCGTCTATGCAACACTTAGAGAACACTTTTCACAAGCAAATCGACATCGACTCCTATATGGTGGATGAGAAACGCCGCCTGTTCCCCACCTTTCTGTTTTTCCTGATGCAGGATGTGGCCGTGCGGCACGTTGACCACATCGGTGTCGGTTGGGAGTATCTGCACCAGTTCAACATGTTCTGGGCGTTATCGCGCATCGATGTGGAGATCCTGCGCCGTCCGGAATGGCACGAAACCGTTGAAATCTCCACGTGGGGCAAGAAGCACAACTTCCTCATCCAGCCCCGTGACCATATCGTGGAAAGTTTGGATGGCGAGGTCTTAGTGCGCGCCACCTCCAACTGGGTGCTGCTTGACACAGAAGGCAAGCCCCACCAATTAGACGAAATCGAGTCGCTGCTCCGCAACCAGCACGACCTGCACGCCATCGAGCGCCCGGCCACGCGCCTGCGCACCAGTGCCGTCACAGACGACGAGCCCGTTTTCCACCCTGTTCTCTATTCGCATATCGATATGAACAGCCACGTCAACAACTCCTATTATGTGCAATGGGCTATGAACGAGTTCTCGCCGGAATTCCACAACCGGCACGAGCTTTCGCTCATCTCCCTAAACTACCTGCAACAGATGCGCAGCGACGACAGTTATGGCATCTACCGCAAGGAGGTCGCCCCGAACGATTTCCTCCTCTCTATCGTCTCCAAAAGCACCAAAGAGGAGGTTTGCCGCGTGCGGACCGTCTGGGAGCCGACACCTCCCCAATCCCACTGATTCCCGGCCCCATATCCATCACCGAAAACCAATCACTATTTTTAGTATTTTTGCCGCCTTAAATAATAAACTTGTATTTTTCGAGTTATCATACGGATTATATATAAACGAATATGAATAAACCGTACACCAAACGCTTATGGTTTCACATCTTGATGGCGGCAGTGGCATCTGTCGTGTTCTTGATAGCCATCATGTTGTTGATGCGCGCCTTCACCCGGCACGGCAAGGAGTTCGAAATGCCGAGTTTCGAAGGTCAGCAGGCTCAAGAGCTAACCCAGCGCGGTCGTGACGAAGGTTTTGTCTTCGTGGTGAACGACCACCTTTATGAAAACGGCAAGCAACCCGGCACGGTGCTCAAGCAGGACCCTGCCCCAGGTGAAAAGGTGAAACGTGGCCGGAAGGTCTATTTGACCGTGGCTGCCGCCGAGCCGCCCACCATCAAGATGCCGGAGTTGCACGACATCTCCCTCCGGCAGGCGCAAATCATCCTTGAAGCCCAAGGACTTGTCCTGGATCGTGTCATCGAGAAGCCCAGTCCATACGAAAACGTTGTGCTTGACGTGCTCTATCGGGGCCATTCCATCGCTTCCGGCACACAAATCAAGATGGGCGAGAAGATATCCCTCGTGGTAGGCAAGGACATCGGCGACCTCCCGGACGCGGAACCCGTGGAAGACCCCAACCCCGAACTTTAAAAATCGATTCTTCATACCAATGAATTATAAGAAAAACCTCTTACTTGTCTTTTTGGGCTTTCTCCTTCTTATGCCCAACATATCCCATGGCCAAGAATATGTGACGGGACTCACACACAACCCTGTCATCGCCCATGCTGCCAAATCCAAGCCCAGCCCCGTCAAGAACGGGTCTGCGGTAAGGCTGCCGTTCGTGGATGATTTTTCCGGCCAAGTCGGGTACCCGAATCCGTCCCTTTGGCAAGACCAACAGGCTTTTGTCAACAGAACATACCCCGTCTTTCCGCCCAGCATCGGGGCAGTCACCTTGGACGCATTGGACGAGAGCGGCAGGGTCTATGCTCACGCCATCCGCGACGCTTTCCCCGCCGACACGCTGACTTCGTGCCCCATCAGATTGGACAGCAACTTCACATACAACCGTCCCATGCAGGTGGGCGACTCCCTCTATCTCAGCTTCCACTATCAACCCGGAGGTGCCAGCCGTTCCGTGCCGCCCGTGGAATGGGAGCGTGTGGGTGACGCCCCCGAGTTCGGCGACAAGCTCGTCCTCGAATTCGGATATGCGACAGGCGACATCATTTTCGTCGGATACGAGTACGGAGAATACATCCTCGGCCCCGACGAGTACCATATTGCCGGTGACACCATTGACAACCCGTTCATGCCAGGCTGCATATATATTTTCCAAAACAACGCATTTGCCGGTGAGGTCATCCTTATCCCATCCGATTCCATTTTCGGGCCCGAGTACGTTTGGAATGAGGTCTGGTCCACGCACGGCTGCACCACGGACGACTGGCTGGCCGAAAACCCGTTGCAGTTCTTCAAGGAGGTGCTCATCCCCATTACGGACCCGCAATACTTGCGCAACAACTTCCAATTCCGTTTCCGCAACTTTGCCTCCCTGGACCTCGACTCCTGGAGCAGCGGCAATATCGTAGGGTGGGCCTCCAATTGCGACCAATGGCATATCGACTACATCGTGTTGAACACCAACCGGAACGCCACCGATTTCTACCCTCAGGATGTCGCCTTTGTAACGCCCACCACTTCAGCCCTCGCCCTTTACCAGTCCATGCCGTGGCACCAGTATCGTTCATCGGACATGGCCGCCAATTTCCACAACGACCTCGCCAACCTCTCCTCCTCGACCCGCAACACAGCCTATTCCTACAAGGTGCTGAAGAATGGAATAAGCAACGTCTACACCTCTCCTGTCAACAACGAAAATGCCGAACCTTACCACTCCCACGGCCTACACACCTACATCTATCACGCCGAGCCTGAAATCAACTTCAGCTACAGCTACGACAACGAGGACAGTGCCCGTTTTGTGATCACGCACGTTTTCAGGATGGAGGGAGCTAACGACGAATTGCTCCGCAACGACACCTGTATGTTTGAACAGCTGTTCTACAACTATTACGCTTACGACGACGGCACCGCCGAGGGCGGCTACACGCTTCTCTCCTCGGTCGGCAGCCCCGACGCATCCTTGGCCGTGCAGTTCACCTTGGCCCAACCCGACACATTGCGCTGTGTCCGGATGTGGTTCAACCGTACGCTCGACGACGAGAACGTGGACTACTTCTCACTCATGGTATGGGGCGACAACAACGGCCAGCCCGGCGAGGTCCTCTACTCCCTGGAATCACAGCTGCCCAGTTTCAACGAAGAGAACTTTCTGCAATTCGCCAACTATTATCCTGAAGAGCCAATCGCGGTCGAAGGCACCTTCTATGTGGGCTTCCGCCAGACGCACAACACCCAGCTCAACCTTGGCTTTGACCAGAACAACGATGCTCGCGGGCACTTCTTCTACAAGACCACCAACGAGTGGCGCGAGTCATTCTACCGTGGCGCCCCGATGATCCGCCCCGTGGTCGGCAAGGCCTACGACCACTCCGGCATCCATACCCCACAAATCCCCTCCCTGCATCTCTATCCCAACCCCACCTCGGGAGATGTCCATATTGGCAGCGACATGGAGACCGACGGACTTCAATGCCAAATCTTCGACGTATATGGCCGCATGATTGGCCATCAGGACATCCGCCAAGGGTGCATCCACACCAACGGGCTCGCCTCTGGCATGTACATCGTCAAGATACTGAACGACAATCAAGTCATTGCCACTGAAAAGATCATCAAAAAATAGACATCATGCAAATAAAACTCACCAAACCACTTTTGTTTTTCGACTTGGAAACCACCGGCCTGAACGTCGGCAAAGATAAAATCGTAGAGATCTCCTTCATCAAAGTGATGCCTGACGGCACGGAAATCGAGCGCACGGAACGCATCAACCCCGGTGTCCACATCCCCGAGGAGTGCTCGGCCATCCACGGCATCTACGACAAGGACGTGGCTGACAAGCCCAAATTCGAGGAGCTGGCCGATGATCTGCTGGCCTTCATCGGAGATGCAGACCTGGCGGGCTTCAACTCCAACAAGTTCGATGTGCCCTTGTTGGTGGAGGAATTTCTGCGCTGCGGCCGCCGCTTCGATTTGCGGAACCGCCACTTGATCGACGTGCAGAACATCTTCCACAAGATGGAGCCGCGCAACCTCGTGGCCGCCTACAAGTTCTACTGCAACGGCGATCTGACAGACGCGCACCAGGCTCACGCCGACACCCGCGCCACCCTCGACGTTTTCAAGGCCCAGCTCGACAAATACGACGGTGTCGAATATACCGACCCCCGCACCAAGAGGACCTTCGTGCCCGTGCAGAACGACGTGAAAGCCCTCAGCGCCTTCACCCAGGAGTCGCACAACTTCGATATGGCCGGCCATATCGTCTGGGACAAGAACCAACACGCCGTCTTCAACTTCGGCAAGCACAAAAACATCCCCGTCCGCGATGTCTTCCTCAAGGAACCCGCCTACTACGACTGGATGATGAAAGCCGACTTCCCGCTCTACACCAAAGAGGTCATCACGCAGATCTATCACGAGGTCTGTTTGGAGAAGAAATTCGGCAGACAACAATAAAAAAGCAAGATTAAAAAACATGGAGAGTCTGGAAAATTTCAGGCTCTTTTTTTTGTTTTGAATAAAAAAGACCAATCTGAAAAATCCCCAAAAATAGGGATTGCGGGTTTGAAAAATTATGTTCGGGAGTTATCGGTTTGTATGCAAAATATTATTACATTTGCCACCGCTTTGAAAGCAGTGCGAATAGGAAGATATTTTTATAATAAGATACTAAAACTCAACAATTTACAAAATCTTTTAAGTATGGAAAAAATTAAATCATTGGCGGATCTCAAGAAGAGAAGAGAACAACTCCAGTCGAAGCTTGAGCTGCGCGAGGAAGGCGACAACGTGGAAAATCTGGTCCAAGTGAAAGTCGCCATGGCCACCTGCGGCATCGCCTCCGGCGCGAAGCAGACAATGGAAGCCATCATTGAGGAATGCAAGAAACAAAACGTCAAGGCCGTCGTTTCCCAGACGGGCTGCATGGGCTATTGCTATGCAGAGCCGACCGTGGAAGTGAAGAAACCCGGCGCCGACCCCATCGTGTTCGGCCACGTGGACGTCAAGAAAGGCCAGGAGCTTGTCACCAAATACATTTTGGAAGACGAGATTCTCGAAGGCGTCATTCCAGTGAACTACGAAAAAATTGACAACAAGTAAAAAGGAGGTCACCAATGGCAAATTACAAATATCACATCTTGCTTTGCGGCGGTACCGGTTGTACAGCCTCAAACAGCCCAAAAATCAAAGAGAACTTTGAACAACTCCTCGCCGAGAAGAACCTGACCGACGACGTGCAAGTCATCGCCACAGGTTGCTTTGGTTTCTGCGAGAAAGGCCCGATCGTGAAGATCCTGCCCGACAACACATTCTACACCCAAGTGAAACCCGAGGATTGCCGCGAGATCATCGACGAGCACATCATCAAGGGCAGAAAAGTCAAGAGACTGCTCTATGAGAACCCTGAGAATCAGGAGCACATCTCCGACTCCAAGCACATGGGCTTCTACAAGAAGCAGATGCGTATCGCTTTGCGCAACTGCGGTTTCATCGATCCCGAGAACATCGATGAGTACATTGCCCGCGACGGTTACAAGGCATTGGCCTCCGTTCTGGAGCAGAACGACCCCAAAGCCACCATCGACCTCATCAAGAAGTCCGGTCTTCGCGGCCGTGGCGGTGCCGGCTTCCCTACCGGTTTGAAATGGGAACTCTGCGCCAAGAACGCTGCCGACCAGAAATACATCATCTGTAACGCTGACGAGGGTGACCCCGGTGCTTTCATGGATCGTTCCATCCTGGAAGGCGACCCCCACTCCGTCATCGAGGCCATGGCCATCGGCGGCTTCTGTATCGGCGCCACCATCGGTCTGGTCTATATCCGTGCCGAATACCCGTTAGCCATCCATCGCTTGCAAGTCGCTATCGAGCAAGCCCGTGAATACGGCCTGCTCGGCAAGGACATCTTCGGCACCGGCTTCGACTTCGACATCATCCTCCGCTATGGTGCAGGTGCATTCGTCTGCGGTGAGGAAACGGCCCTTATCCACTCCATGGAAGGCCTCCGCGGCGAGCCCACCTTCAAACCGCCTTTCCCTGCTGTGGAAGGCTATATGAAGAAACCCTCCAACGTGAACAACGTCGAGACCTACGCCAACATCCCCGTCATCATCAACAAGGGCTGGGAATGGTTCTCCTCCATCGGAACGGAGAAGTCCAAAGGTACGAAAGTGTTCGCATTGGCCGGCCAGATCAACAACGTCGGTCTGATCGAAGTCCCGATGGGCATCACCCTTCGCGAGGTCATCTACGAGATCGGTGGCGGCATCAAGGGCGGCAAGAAGTTCAAAGCCGTGCAAACCGGCGGTCCTTCCGGCGGCTGCTTGACCGAGAAGTTCCTCGACACCCCCATTGACTACGACAACCTCGTGGCTGCCGGCTCCATGATGGGCTCCGGCGGTATGATCGTGATGGACGAGACCTCCTGTATGGTCTCCGTCGCCAAGTTCTACCTCGACTTCACCGTGGAAGAGTCCTGCGGCAAATGTTCTCCCTGCCGTATCGGCAACAAGCGTCTTTGCGAGATCCTCGACAAGATCACCAAGGGCCAAGGCACTATGGAAGACCTCGACAAGCTCCGCAACCTCGCCCACGTCATCAAAGACACGGCCCTCTGCGGTCTCGGACAGACCTCCCCGAATCCTGTGTTGTCCACCATCGACAACTTCTGGGATGAATATGTGGCACACGTGGTTGACAAGAAATGTCCCGCCGGCCAGTGCAAGGCTCTGAAACAATATGTCATCGATCCCGAGAAGTGCAAGGGTTGTACGGCTTGCGCCCGCAACTGCCCCGTCGGCGCCATCAACGGCACCGTCAAGATGCCTCACGAGATCAACCAAGAGCTCTGTATCAAGTGCGGCACCTGTATGGAGAAATGTAAATTTAACGCAATTAGTATCAAATAGTTAAAGGGTAACAATATGGATATGATAAAATTAACAATAGACAACAGAGAAGTTGAAGTACCCAAAGGTACAACTATTCTTAAAGCCGCTCAAGGTATGGGTATCGATATTCCTACCCTTTGCCATTTTGAGCTTAACAATCTGGGCGTTCACAACAAACCCGGCGGATGCCGTATTTGTGTGGTGGAAGTGGCCGGCCGCCGTAACCTGGCTCCTGCCTGCGTCACCGAGTGTATGCCCGATATGGTGGTGCGCACCAACTCTATGCGCGTCATCAACGCCCGCAGAACTGTCCTCGAGCTGATCCTCTCCGATCACCCCGCAGACTGTCTGCAGTGCGCCAAGAACGGTAACTGCGAGTTGCAGGACCTCGCCGTGCGTTTCGGCATCCGCAAGAACCCGTTCATCGGACCAGAGCACGAGCAATCCTCCTATCAATTGGAGGTTTCCCCGTCCATCATCCGCGACATGAACAAGTGCGTGATGTGCCGTCGTTGCGAGACGATGTGTAATGAGATGCAGACTGTGGGCGCCTTGTCCGCTATCGAGCGTGGCTTCCCGGCAGTGGTCTCCACCGCTTTCAACCAGCACCTCGACCACTCTCCTTGCACGTTCTGCGGTCAGTGCGTCGCCGTTTGTCCGGTGGGCGCTCTTACCGAAGTGGACCACACCGGCGCAGTGCTTCGCGCCATCGTGGATCCCACCAAGAAGACGGTTGTCCAAGTGGCTCCCGCTGTGCGTGTGGCCATCGGTGAAGAGTTCGGCATGGAACCCGGCACCATCGCTACTGGCAAGCTGACCGCCGCTTTGAAGGCCCTCGGCTTCGACTATGTGTTCGACACCGACTGGTCCGCTGACTTGACCATCATGGAAGAAGGCACCGAGCTCATCGGCCGTCTGACCAAATATCTGGGTGGCGACAAGAGCGTTCCTCTTCCCATCCTTACTTCCTGCTGCCCTGCTTGGGTGAACTTCTTTGAGCATCAGTTCCCTGAAATGAGAGATCTTCCCTCCACGGCAAAATCCCCGCAACAGATGTTCGGCGCCATCGCCAAGTCCTACTTCGCAGAGAAAATCAACTGCAAACGCGAAGACATGATCAGCGTGTCTGTGATGCCTTGTTTGGCCAAGAAATATGAAGTGGGCCGTGACGAGTTCAAGGTGAACGGTAATCCCGATGTGGACTACTCCATCTCCACCCGCGAGCTGGCACGACTCATCAAGATGGCCAACATCGACTTCAAGTCCCTGCCCGATGCAGAATTCGACAGCCCGCTCGGTGAGTCCACCGGTGCTGCTGTGATCTTCGGCACCACGGGTGGTGTGATCGAGGCCGCTGTGCGTACCGCCTACGAGGTTATCACCAAGAAACCGCTTCCGAAGATCGACTTCGAAGAGCTCCGTGGTCTGGAAGGTGTCCGTTCCGCCACCATCGATGTGGACGGCCTCAAGCTGAACATCGGTATCGCTCACGGTCTGAAGAACGCCCGCAAGCTGTTGGAAGACATCAAAGCCGGCAAGAGCCAGTTCCACGCCATCGAGATTATGGCTTGTCCTGGTGGTTGTATCGACGGTGCAGGCCAGCCGCTCCACCACGGTAACGCCGACATCATCAAGGCCCGTTGGGAAGCCATCTACCGCGCCGACAGAGAGATGCCGATCCGTAAATCCCACGAGAACCCGTCCATCCAGGCCATCTACAAAGAGTATCTGGGCGAACCTTGCGGTCACAAGTCTCACGAACTTCTGCACACGCACTATTTCGACAGACAAACTACCGTGGAAGTGGATTTAAACAAATAATTAATCTGAAAAAAACACAAACATGGATAATAAGAAGATTATAATTAAAATGAAGCCCGAAGTCAGGGAGAAAGTTGTTGAAATCTGCAAGAAGTTCAATAACGATCCTGGCGAACTGATCAATGTGTTACACCAGACACAGGACTTCCTCGGTTATCTGCCCGCCGAAGTGCAAGAGTTGATTGCAGAAGAGCTGCACATGCCGACCGCCAAGGTTTACGGTGTGGTCTCTTTCTATGCTTTCTTCACGATGACCCCGAAGGGCAAACACCCCATCTCCGTTTGCATGGGCACCGCCTGCTACGTGCGTGGCGGTGAAAAAATTCTTGACGCCTTCAAGAAGGAGTTAGGTGTCGAAGTCGGTCAAACCGATGCCAACGGCCTCTTCTCCCTCACCTCCCTGCGCTGCGTCGGCGCTTGCGGCTTGGCCCCCGTTGCCATGGTCAACGGCAAGGTCTATGGCCGTCTTGCTCCCGCCAACGTCAAGGATATCGTCAAAGAGTACAGAGAAATGGAATAATTCCTCATTTTCCATACTTGAAAGGGCAGCTTTCGGGCTGCCCTTTTTTTGTGTAGAAAGAGATACAATATTATTTCTATTAAACCATCTATTTATATAATCAAAAAAAGTGTATATTTGCACCCCTAAATTTTGAGCGATGGAAGAAAAGGAGATAAGAGAACAATTCAAGCTCCGTTTATCAGGAGTGGAAGATGGAACTTATTGCTATTCCGTAAATTGCGACAAATCGTTCTTTGAACTCGCGGAGATTTCCGATGTGCGAGACGGCAACCTCGACTTGCGGATTGAGATGCACAAAACTGAGAAATTAGTTGATGTGATCTGCCAATTCAAGGGTTTTGTGATCGCACCGTGCGACCGCTGCCTTCTGCCCGTCACATTGCCGATGGACTTTGAACAGCGCCTTATCGTCAAGCTCGTGCCCACTGTGGAAGAGGGTGAGAACGACGATGACGACGACATCTGGGTGATGGACGAGAACACTTACGAGCTCGACCTTTTCCAGTTCGTCTATGAGTCAATCTACTTGGCTTTGCCCATGCAGATCCTCCACGAGGATGACGAGAACGGACAGTCCACCTGCGATCCCGCCGTGTTGGCCAAGCTGCAGGAACTGTCGAAGAAGGAGAACGACCAGGAAACCGATCCCCGATGGGACGCACTGAAAAACTTGAAACTAGATTAATATAAACATAAAAAACACATACTATGCCTAATCCAAAAAGAAGACACTCAGCAATGAGAAGAGATAAGAGAAGAGCACACGATTTCATCACGGCTCCCCAGCTGACCACCTGCAGTCACTGCGGTGCCCCCATCCTCACACACCGCGTGTGCCCGGAGTGTGGTTACTACAGAGGCAAACAAGCCATTGAGGTTGGCGGCACCACCGCTGAATAATCTCATAACTTGTATATTTGTAACAATTAAGGTTAGATGACATAAGCAATTATGCCATCTTTTTCTGTTTATAGACATGAACATCGTTTTCGCATCCCATAACCGTCACAAGACCGAAGAGGTCCGACAAATCCTTGGACCCATCTGGAATCTGCGCAACCTGCACGACCTCGGCCAGACCGAGGAGATTCCCGAGACTTCCGACACCCTTCAGGGCAACGCCCTCCAGAAAGCGCAGTATGTGTGCGACAAATACCACGTCAACTGTTTCGCCGACGACACCGGCCTTGAAGTGGAGGCCTTGAACGGCGCCCCGGGCGTCTATTCCGCCCGCTACGCCGGCGAGCACTGCACCTACGCGGACAATGTCAACAAACTCCTGCACGAGATGCAGGGCCAGGCCAACCGCCGCGCATGCTTCAAGACCGTCGTGGTACTCATCCTTGACGGGAATACCCACTACTTCGAGGGACGTGTGGACGGCACCATCATCGAGACGCCCCGAGGCACCGACGGCTTCGGCTACGACCCTGTTTTTCTGCCCGATGGCTATAACGAAACCTTCGCCGAAATGTCCGCCGAAGAGAAAAACAAAATCAGTCACCGAGGCAGAGCCATGGCGAAATTGGTGGATTTCCTACAATCGGTTTCCCGATGATTCTCGCGGGTCTGTTTTGACGAAAAAGTTGCAGCAGATCAACTTCCAACAGAGAAGACGCTTCTCCCGTTATCGCGCAGCAGTTCCTGTGCCGCTTGGTTCTGCATGATACTGCCGCCCTGCACATCGAAATCAAATATGTGCGGGTCCGTGAACCATTGGTTGATATCCATCTGCAAATGCAGTGGTGTGACCTCCCCCTTTTTTATCACGAAGTTTTCCAAAGGCAAAGTCACTGTGAAGTTATTGTTCACGAAGCCCGTAATTGCACCTTCAGAGTCTCGCAGTTGGCCAATGCCCGCATGCAGGTTGAAGGGCTTTCGCGCACCGTCTTGAGCGAGCCACCATCCATTGATTTTCATGTAGTGATAGCCGCCGCCGAGAACCTCAGGCCAGCTCATCGCGTTTTCCGGCGCATTGGGATAGGCATAGGACACATTGAGGTCGGGAGCAAGCCCGAAGGTGAACGAAATCTCCGTGTAACGTCCTGCCGGGATCTCGTCAGTGGGCAGCCAAGTCAGCGTGGAAAGGATGTCCACATCCACATAGTGCGCCTCACGATCGGCTTTCAGGCCCACCTGCGTTCCATCGGTGCCTGTCAAGACAACACGGGAGATGAAATACTGGGCTTCTGTCACACCATACCGATTACCTGCCGCATTGGTGTACAGCACAGTATCCTGCAGCAGCGGTCCCCCCTCCACCGCAAAAGAGAAGTCAACCCGCATCCCGCCCACAGGCTTATGGCAGGACGCAAAAAGGAACAATGCCGCTACCAGCAGAAGGCTACCACTCGTCCTCATACACTTCAGGCGGGAGCATGCCCTCTTCCAGAGATTCGATAAGTTCATGGATTTGCTTGTCGATTTGGTTGAGCCACTCGTATTGCGACGGGGACCAATAGGGGCTGTCGGTCTTGAACCAATTTTCGATGGGCGCAGCCGATTGGGCGCGCTCGTTAAAATCCGTGATTGTGTAACGATACCGGTTCTCGCGACATTCCAGCTTGAAGTTGTAATAGACGATGTTCTTCGCCATCATCGTGCCGTCCTTCTGTTTGGAGAAGATACGCACACTGGAGCGCATGTTAATCACGCATTTTGTAGTGTCAACGCTCTTGATGACTTCATTGGTGTTCTTATAGTATTTCTTCACCCATGTCATTGCTCTGTCATACAACACCTTGGGTGTGCCTTGTTGTTGAACGACATCCTGATACGTCACCAAATTGGTACGCTCATCGATGGGAAGTGCCGGTTCGGGCAATTCAGTCTTGGGCTTCTGGGCGGCGGCGCCGAGCACCACGGCCAACAACATCAGGGAAAAGGCTATTCTTTTCATAGGTTTGGTTTATTTACGGATTAATATCTGAAAAAACAGGTTATACATATTTTTCTCATCCTTGCGGACATATACGTCATCCACTAACGACCACTCATCATCTTTTATTGTAGGGAAGAACACGTCGGCGGTAAAATCCGACATGATGCGTGTGATATACAATTTCCTGGCAAAAGGCATGAAGAGACGGTACATCGTGGCACCACCCATCACGAAGGCCTCGTCCTCGTCCTTCACCAAGTCCATCGCATCCTCAATGGAATGCACGGTCTCGCAATCGGGGAACTCCACATCATCGAGGGTGACGACGATGTTGCGGCGGTTGGGCAACGGTCTCTTGGGCAACGACTCCCAGGTGCGGTCGCCCATGATGACGGCGTGGCCGGAGGTGATTTCTTTGAAGTGCTTGAGGTCGATGGGAAGGTGGCAGAGCAACTGGTTCTGGTAGCCGAGTTCGTAGTTGATGCCGATGGCGGCAATCATGCTGAGGTTTTCCATAGGTGCGGTTTTTATGGCTGCAAAAATACAAAAAAATCGTATTTTTGCAGCCTCAGAACAGCTATGGGTAAGAATAAGGAAAACACACAGATTGCCATCAAGAACCGCAAGGCGGAGTTCCAGTATTTCTTGCTGACCTCCTTCACGGCGGGCATTGTACTGACGGGCACCGAGATAAAGTCCATCCGGGCGGGGCGCGCCAACATCACGGACGCCTATTGTTCATTCATCAATGGCGAATTGTGGGTCCACAACATGCATATCAGCGAGTACGCCGCCGGCAGCTACAACAACCACCTGCCCAAGCGCGACCGCAAGCTGCTGCTCAACAAGAAGGAGATGCGCAAACTGCTCATCAAGCTCAACGAGCGCGGTTTCACCATCGTGCCCACCCTGCTCTGGATCAACGAGAACGGCTATGCAAAGCTCGACATCTCCCTCGCACGAGGCAAGAAACTCTACGACAAGCGTGAGAGCATCAAGGAAAAAGACGAACGCCGCCGCAAAATGCAAGAAGAATGAACACGACCGACGACAACATGAACGAACTGCTGCCTCTTCCCGACTCCTTCGACGACAAGGAGAAGCTTTACTATAGCATCGGGGAGACCTCGAAAATGTTCGACTTGCCTGTCTCCACCCTCCGTTATTGGGAAAACGAGTTTGACATGATCAAACCGCGCAAGAACAAGAAGGGAGACCGTTTCTTCTCCAAGAACGACATCAACATCATCCGCACCATCCATTATCTTACCAAAGTCAAGGGCTATACGCTGAAGGGTGCCAAGGAGGCCATGAAGTCCAACTTCGTGGAGGAGGCGGAGAACGCCGCCATCATCGAGTCACTGACCAAAATCAAGGAGATGTTGCTGCAAATACGGGACAACCTGTAATCAAATATTTTTTTTGATTATTCATGTTTTTTATTAAATTTGCAGCGGTTTTTGTCAACACACTTTACCATGAAAAAAATAGCCTTTATCCTACTGCTTTTAGAGGGCCTATTGCCATGTCTGCTGGCGCAGCCCACCGTTTTGATGGGTTCCCAAAGCAGTGTCAACAACTGTGGTTTCATCATCTATGACGATGGTGGCCAGAGCGGCGATTATGCCGCGAATGTGGACCAGACATTGACCATCTACTCCAACGACCCGAGCAACGGCTGCGTGATGGTAGAGATCCAGAACCTTGACATTGACTCTACGGACACATTGATTTTCTATGATGGTGTGGGCACAAGTGGCACGGAGCTGCACCGCATCAACAACAGAAACTACGACCCAACGGGAACATTCCGCTATGCGGCCACCATCCAAAACAGCACGGGTGCGCTGACCGTGCGGTTCATTTCCGACTCGGCGGGTGGCGGTGCGGGTTTCACGCTTTTTGCCTCCTGCATGGCACCCTGCCAGCGCGTGGAAATCCATCTTGACACAATCCAATCCTCCCACAAACCGCATATCGATCCCGACGACGGCTACTATTACGTTGACGTGTGTCCCTACGACACTGTCCATTTCGTGGCGTACTGTGACTATCCCGACAACAACTTCAGCTACCCCCAAAGCCATGCCCTCACCACGTTCCTGTGGGACTTCGACCTCTCGGAGGTGGATTCTTTGGGGCTCAACGCTATTGACCACTACTTCACGCCCGGGCGCGGCTACGACGTGGCCATCTCCGCCGTTGATTCGGCGCACTGCCCTTCCCTTATCCCTGTAACGTTCCGCGTGCGCACCTCTAAGAACCCCATACGCGATGTGGCACAGCTGCCGCCCATCTGCTCCGGCCAGCAACTCGACCTCAGCGTCGGCTACGACCATCTCTCCAGCGTCCAACTCGATTCCATCGGCAGTGAACAGATCACCTCCTTAGGCGTTACAGACACGGTGTTTCTGCCCGATGGCATCAACTGTCCTCCCTACGGCTACTACTACCGTTCGTACGTCAACTTCACCGCCTTTGCGCCCAATGCCACTATCACCTCCGCCAACGACATTCTGTATGTACGCCTCAAAATCGAGCACTCCGCCATCGAGGACATCCGCATCAAGCTCTACTGTCCCAACGGCAGTTCCGTCCGCATCGTGCCCGACTATCAGAACGACGGCTGGGGTGGCGTGACCCACAACTTCCGCACCAACCTCGGACTGGCCAACCGTCTGCAGGAGATCACCACCTGCGATGCCTCGCAAAACCCCATGGGCATTGCTTGGAACTACGTCTGGTCCAACAACACAACGCTTGGCTACCAATACGCGAACTCGCCTTACGGTTACTGTTTCGAGCCCCAGAACGTGCATGTGACAGCCAATCCTTACTGGGACAACAGCAATGGCCTTGGAATGTACTCCTATGTCATTGACTCCACCGACGTGGCCAACATGACGCAAGTATATCACCCCAGTCAAAGCTTCAGCAATCTCGTGGGATGCCCACTCAACGGATCCTGGTTCATCGAGGTGCAAGACCTTTGGACCAACGACAACGGATACATTCACGAGTGGGAAATGGCTCTTGACCCACATCTTCTGCCACAAAACTGGTCATACACCGTCAACGTGGACACCACCTACCTTGTCGGACCTGGCTCCAGCGGAATGTATGTAGTCCCCGATACGGCAGGAAACCTCTATTATACGGCATACGTCATTGATGAATATGGCTGCTCTTACGACACCATTGTGCCCCTCACGGTGGTCTCCTCGCCGCAACCCGACCTCGGAGAGGACTTCAGTATATGTTATGGCGACATGGTCGAATTGGACGTGGACTACGATGCCCCAGGCACGAGCTACCTGTGGAACACAGGCGCCGAAACCGAGAGTATTTTTATCCTGTCCGAAGGCACCTATTATGTAAACATCATCACCACCAACGACTCTGTCGGTCTGTCGTGTTTCGGCAGCGACACCATCGACATCACCACCCTGCCCCATCCTCATGTGGACTTTGAGCTCTCCGACACCTCCGGATGCGCCCCGTTGGTGGTGCGCACCACCAACCTGACCTCGCCTGCAGATCTGGATTGTGCATATTCTTGGATAATTCTGCACGAGGACGGCACATTGGCATACGCCTCTCTGCTGGAATCGCCCGCCTTTGAGATTGACGAGCCCGGCACCTATTCCGTCGCACTTTGGGCCACCACCGCCGATGGTTGCCGCGATTCCATCATCAAATGGAGCTGCATCCATGTACACCCACAGCCCATCGCGGAATTCACTGCCGTGCCGGAAATTTCCCTGTTCCAAGAATCCAATGGCACCATTGAATTCCAAAGCTACACCAACCAAAACATTCTCGACAATGCAGGCACCACACTCTTATGGGACTACGGTGACGGCACCACAGACTCCATGGAGATTTCCCCCACGCACACTTACGCCTCGTGGGGCGACTACAACGTAACGCTCTACATCAACAGCGGATTCGGCTGCACCAGTGAAATCACACATACCGTAACCATTGACGACGACCTTGTTTTCCCGAATGTCATCACCCCGAACGGTGACAATTTGAACGATGTCTTTGCCATCCAGAACCTCAGCACCAACATCAACTTGGAAGACCCCGACCAATATCGCAGCAACGAGCTCTTTGTGTACGACCGGTGGGGCAAGTTGGTTTATAAGGCCAAAAATTACGACACGATAGCCAAGGATGGGCAAATCATCCGAGGCACACAGTGGTTCGATGCCTCAGGGCTACCCGATGGCATCTACTTCTATTCTTTCCATTACAAAGGGAAGGTAAAAGTGGTGGACTACAACGGATCCTTGACCGTCATCCGATAATCAGTGGAACAACTGCTCCAGGCGGTCGGTAGCCGCTTTCCAATCATACTTTCCGTGTACATATCGGTTTCCTCTTTCCGAGAGCTGTCGATAGTAGTCAGCATCCTGGAGCAAACGGGCAATAGTTTCAATATACTCTTCGGTGGTACAGCATGTCACAACGGCACCTGCTGCCTCCGCGTTTTCCAGCGGTTTGCCCGCGAGCGGTGATGTAACGCACGGCAACTGCATACTCATGGCCTCAAGCAGCTTGTTTTGCAAACCCGTGCCCATGCGCATCGGGGCCACAAAAACGCGCGCCATGGCATACCAGTCGCGCATGGAGTCCACCCAACCGGTGACAGTCACGCCATCGGCACGGAGTGCCTGCACCCGTGGGGCGGGAGAAGCGCCACAAAGCACCAATTTCAGCCCGGGGAAACGCGCACGCAACGGGGGAAAGATTTCCTTCGCCAAGTACTCAGCAGCATCCACATTGGGCGCATACCCCATGTTGCCGGAGAAGATCAGATCGCAACTCTTGTTTTCCCCACGATACTGGAACTGCTCAAACTGAACCCCGTTGTGTACGATCACAATCTCGTCACGCCTCGGATGCGGAATCAGGTCGCGGTCCACCTCCGTGATGATGGTGCAGGCGTCGAATTTGTCAAAAACATTAGACTCATAGCGCGCCACACGACGAGACTCCATCTTGAAAAAAGGCTTTGCCAGAAAATTTGCATTCTCGTACCTGCGCCACATGCCCTTGGAGAAAACATCCTGATAATCCAAGACTTTCTTTATTGCCAGATCCTTCACATATTCCGCCATGCGGATGAGTTGGCAATAGATGCGGTCGGGGCGTTCATCATTTACGATGCGCTCGATTTCCCGGCGATTTTTTGTACTGTAAAAATAGCCACACTGTATAGGCAGACCTTTGAAGAAGGCAAAAAACACATTCAGCGCGCTACGCACCTTCCCTTGACGCAAGAGATACATTTTGCTGCAATAGGGTCGCAGCTGCTCCACGGCCTCCTCGGGCACTTCCCTGTCATGCAAAGCCACCAATACGATGTCGTGTTTTTCCGACAGACAGCGGATTTGGTGGTACGCGCGCAACTTGTCCCCCTTTTCAAGAGGATACGGGAAGCGCGAAAGGACCACTAAGATTTTCATTTTTACAATATGACAATAAGTTTTTTCGAGAATGCAAAGATACATTTTTTTAAGACAGGGTTTTTGTTTGGATTTTGTCAAAAACAAACGATTTATTTCTTTGGAAAATATCAATTTTTGTCAATTTATTTCTTTGGATAATGTATTATTTTGTATTTTTGCAGCCGAATTATAAGGCAAGTATATCATGTATTATCCAAGATTTATAGACAGTTATCTTTCAGAATGGGCATCGCGTGAGACGCATAAGCCACTGTTGCTCCGAGGAGCCCGTCAGGTGGGCAAATCGACAGCGGTGCGCCACTTGGCAGAGAGTTTTGAGAGTTATGTGGAAATCAACTTTGAGAAACAGGCCTCATACATTCCTCTGTTTCAAGTGAAAGATATTGATGTGCTGAAGATTGTCTCCCAAATATCGGCAATGGCTGGGAAACGAATTACTCCAGGCAAGACGCTTCTTTTTTTGGATGAGGTACAAGCCTGCCCCGAAGCCATCATGTCGTTGTGGTTTTTTAAAGAGGACTTGCCTGATTTACATGTGGTTGCCGCTGGTTCGCTGCTGGAATTTGCCCTTGAAGATTTGCCCTCTTTCGGCGTGGGACGCATCCATTCCATGTTCGTTTTCCCGATGACTTTCGACGAGTTCCTGACAGCTAATGGCGAGCAATTGCTGATGGAGGCTCGGAATGCTTCTTCTTCGTTCCAGTCGCTTCCCCAGCCGCTTTACGAGAAGCTGGTTGGCCTTTTAAGAACATATATGCTTGTCGGTGGGATGCCGGAAGCTGTGGCCAAATGGGTGGAGACGCATGATTATCTGGCGTGTCAGGAAGTGCAGGACGATATCGTGGTGACCTACGAGGATGACTTTCCGAAATATCGCAAGAAAATTGACCCCACACTGCTTCGTCTAACGATGCGCAGTGTCGCCGTGCAAGTGACCAAGAAATTCGTCTGTTCCGCTGTTGGGGGCAATTACAAAGCCGCCGAAGTGAAGAAAGCGTTGGACATGCTTGCTAAAGCAGGGATAGTGATACCTGTGACACATACGGATGCTAACGGACTACCATTGGGCAGCGAAGCCGACAAGTCGTACCAGAAGATGCTGCTGCTTGACACAGGGCTGACGCTCCGGCTGTTAAACATGACCACGGGCGACATTTCAGAACTTACCGAACAGATTCTGACAAGCAGTGTCACTGACCTGGTCAATAAAGGGCCGATGGCGGAGATGTTAGCCGGTCTTGAGTTGCTGCATTACCGCACGCCGAATATCCGCCACGAGATGTATTATTGGCAGCGTCAGGCGAAGAACTCACAAGCCGAGGTGGACTATATCTCCAGTTATCGTCAAACTGTGCTCCCCATTGAGGTGAAGGCTGAAATACAAGGCGGCATGAAAAGTCTTTGGCTATTTATGCGAGAGAAGAAACTCACAAACGCCATCCGATGCTCGTTAGAGAATTTCGGAGCCTTCGACTATGAGGACAAAGAGGAGGAAGGAGCTGTCCGTCATGTGCAGATATGTCCGCTCTATGCGATATCACAGATTGACTCTTTGCTGAAGACTTTCAGGTGGGAGTGATTTTAATCAACGTATTGGCACCCAATGGTTATCAGCATCCAAACGATACCGTCCGAGGGGCAGTTCCAGCACGCTCAGGATAATGTCCCGCCGTAGCAGCGCTTTCGGAATGCTGACCTCACAAATCTCCCAATAACGTCGTGATTGCGGTTCCACAAAAATGTGGCATTCCACCGTATCGGTCTCATCTACCGTGAATTCCGGTCGGCGGAAAGGATTGATGATGTACGTTTCACGAGTCCACACCGCAACGCTGTCTGAGTATAATCGCCGGTATTCCTCAATCATGGCTTTGTCGGCCAGCCGATCCACATTGAAGTTCAGTTCAAAATTCCCATGGTGACTCCATAATTGGACTTGCCAAGGTTGAATGGTTCCCGCAGATTTATTGCACCACGTCGTGAAATAGCAGACGGGAATATCCCGCTTAAACTCTTTCGCAAGTGCCTTGCATACAAAATATTGCCGATTAAGCACCGTTGTATCGTGATGCTCAATCGCATAGCAGATGCTGTCGGCCATCAGCACCAATCTTCCGGTACGGGTGTTGCTTCCTGCCCTGTATCCTTCTGAGATATTCAACCAATACCCAAAATACCGGCCACCGGGGATGTCCAACTCATTTTTTTCCAGTTGGCGGATGGATTCTTCCGTGTTGGCAGTCTCATCCTGGCATTCCAAATAGGTGGCCGTAAGGTTGGCTGCATCAAAAAGATCAGCAAGGCGCCGGCAAAAGTCAGGACTTGCAGGCATTGTCCACGCGTCAGCCTTGTAGGATTTCAGCGATTTGGCCGCCTTTCTCATTCTCTGCTGTTGTTCGGGATTATAGTTCTTGATATAGTGGTTTTTGATTCTTTCTTGGGCAAAAAGCGCATCCCAAATATTGGCTTTCGCCCGTTTCAGGACAATCATGCTGTCTTTGACCACAAAGGCATATTCCGGCGAGGTCGGGCAGGTTACATTATATGGACAAACCAAATAAAAGGCATCAAAAACGTGGCCACCTTCCTTATACGTTTGACGATAGTCATCGTACAGCAGTTCCCTGTACAGCCGTTCTTGATAGTCTGGACGTTCTGTAAAGAAGAGAGTCGGGGTCAGGAACTCTTGTGCCTGAAGCTTGACCGGACAAAGGATGACCAATAGGAAAATGATATGGAACAAGCTTTTCATAACATATTACTATTTTGTTATTAACCGTGCTGGTCTTATACGATCTACAACAACCGTTTCCTCTTCAATATGAAATATATAAACCCACTTTTTGTTATGGGACACCATTCGACATGCTTTTGGGTGATAGCGACGTATGTCGGCATACT
>JAGCCZ010000001.1 GCA_017651425.1 Bacteroidales bacterium | reverse complement strand
TGTTTTTCAGAAAAATAACCATCTTTTTTTTAAAGTATGGAAAAGCACAAAAGTCGAGCTTGCAATCTTGCAAAAAAATGTAAAAAAAAAGAGGATGACTACTTTTTAGTCACCCTCTGCCCGAAGGGCGGGGTAGATATATGAGAGATTGGCCGTTAGGCCATCCTTGTTGTCCGCATTGCGGTTCATGCGATAATAACCCGACAAATTTCTGTTCACGGGGGAGATTCTGGACATAGAGGTCTTTGATTCTGCTGCTGTTAATAGTGGTTGTTTCTTTTATAAGGTATTATAAATCTATATATTAACTACCCCGACCTACGGCCACCCCTTCTGAAAATCAGAAGGGGAGTTATGGGGTGTCCGCACGGGTGTGCGGACAAAGAGACGAGGTTGTGGGTTGCTCGCTTCGCCGCCGCGCCGGCACGCCCAAATAAAAAAAAAGATGCAGAACCATGATAAACAACGATATAAGCTTGATGCGCAATAGCTTGATGTTTTTTTAAAAAGAAGCTCAAGATGTCGGATAATTCGTTATTTTTGCTGCCGTAATAGATACTCATGGAAGAAAAAAATGTGGTTTTCCTTATAAAATATTGGATATCAATCATTTTATCAAGAATAAAACAAAAATGTTACCAACAAAATTTGTTAATAACTTATTGAATATAAATAATTTATATTAAAAATTTCAAATTTTGTCATAGACTAAACATTATTATAATCATGGAAAAAAGACAATTTACTAATTTGAAAGGGGACATTTTTGGCGGCATCACCGCCGGCATTGTGGCTTTGCCATTGGCTTTGGCTTTCGGTATCCAGGCCTTTGGCGTGATTGACGTGCAAGACATCCCCAACATCGGGGCCATCGGAGCCTTGGCGGGCTTGGTGGGCGCCATTATGGTCGGATTTTTCGCCTCCCTGTTCGGGGGCACGCCGTCGCAAATCAGCGGCCCCACGGGACCGATGACGGTCATCACCGCCACGCTCATCTCCGGCATCTGGTCGTCGGGGGGCGCCCACTCCATCGAAACGGTGCTCGTCACCATGTCGGTGGCGGGAATGCTCTGCGGCGTTTTCCAGATCCTCTTCGGCATCCTGAAGATTGGCAAATACATCCGCTACATCCCCTACCCTGTCCTGTCGGGCTTTATGAGCGGTATCGGCATCATCATCATCCTGCAGCAGATCTATCCGCTGTTCGGGATGAAGTCGCCGGTGCTCATCGTGGATATGATCACGCAGTTCCCGTCTCGCATCGGGGGCTTCGACCTGTACGCTTTGATTTTCGGGCTGGCCACCATCGCCATCATCTACCTTTTTCCGCTGATTACGAAGAAGGTACCCGCCACCTTGGTGGCATTGATTGTGGTGACCGTCATATCCTTGTTTGTCAAGGATTTCAACTCCAACCTGACCATCGGGGAGATACCGTCCGGCTTTCCGCTTCCTGTTTTCACGAAGGTCTCCTTGGCGGGCATCCAGTGGGGCGCGGTCTTGAAGGCGGCCGTCATCCCGGCACTCACCTTGGCGGGTCTCGGTTCCATCGACACACTGCTCACCTCCGTGGTGGCCGACAACATCACCAAGACCAAGCATAACAGCAACAAGGAATTGATCGGTCAGGGTATCGGCAATATGTTTGCGGGTCTGTTCGCGGGCATTGGCGGTGCCGGTGCCACCATGCGCACGGTCGTCAACGTGAAAAGTGGCGGCCGCACCCGACTGTCGGGCATCGTTCACGCCCTCTTCCTGCTCGCCATCCTGCTCGGACTCGGCCGTTTTGTCAAATATGTGCCGCTCTCCGTGCTGTCGGGCATCCTCATCACCGTGGGGGTCGGCATCATCGACTTCAAGGGGCTGAAAGACCTGCCCAACATCCCGCGCGCCGACGCCGTGGTGCTCGTCACCGTGTTGCTGCTCACCGTCTTCGTGGATTTGCTCATCGCCGTGGGTATCGGAATGATCATCGCCTGCGTGCTCTTTATGAAACGCGCCAGCGACCTGGTGGAGAGTGGCTACCAGTCGGGCGAAATCAACCAGTTCGACAAGGAGTTGCCATGGAAGGACGAGCACGGACTTTCGGAAGAGACCAAGCACCAGATCTACATCCAGCGCCTCAACGGGCCCATCTTCTTCGGCTCCATCACCCGTTTCCAGGAGGTGATGCATGACGTGCCCGACAATGTCAAGATTGTGATTATCCGGATGCGCTTAGTCAGTTTTATGGATCAATCTGGCCTCTATGCGATGGAGACGGCCATCAAGGACTTGCAGGCCAAGGGCATCATCGTATTGATGACCATCATCCAGCCGCAGCCTATGTATATGCTTACCAAGATGAACGTCATCCCCGCTGTGGTCCCGAAAGAGCACACCTTCGCCACCTTTGAAGATTGTACAGAATTTCTGGAAAAAACGGATCTTATCACTCGGTAAAAAAGGTGCAACAAACACTTTTTTGAATAAATCTTTTTAATAATCAATGATTTAAAAAAAATAATACGAGATAGTTGAAATTAAAAAAAAAGTGTATTTTTGCAGCCTCAAAACTGAGATGGTGCTGTAGCTCAGTTGGTAGAGCAACGGACTGAAAATCCGTGTGTCACTGGTTCAATTCCCGTCAGCACCACAAAGCCCCGACGAAATCGGGGTTTTTTTGTATTTGATGATCAATGAATGGTGATTTGTAAATCAGTCTTTGAATATGGTGACTTTAGGATTGGTGCAGTCGGACATTAGACCTGGTGCGGTGGAGGAGAATCTCCTTCACTATGAGGCGCTGTTGCAACAGCAACTGTCCCGTCAGGTGGATTTGTTGGTCTTTCCCGAGATGTTTTCCTGCGGTTTCGGTCCGGATATGCGGCAATACGCCCTGTCTGATGGCGGCAAGTCGCGTTCTTTCCTTCAGAGGGTTGCCTTGCAGCACAAGTGTCATGTGGTGGCCACCCTGCCCGTGCTGGAAGGTTCGCGTCTTTTCAACCGCCTCTTCTGGATCTCGCCCGAAGGTGTGCGTGGCACTTACGACAAGCGTCATCTCTTCTTTGGTGAGGAGCGCGAGCAGTGTACGCCAGGTGAGCAACGCACCATCGTGGAGGCTTTTGGATACCGTTTTCTGCCTTTGATCTGCTTTGACGTGCGTTTTCCGGAATGGAGTCGCAACCGCCGTAGTGAGGGAATAGCAGATTACGATGTCTTGTTGTATGCCGCCAATTTCCCCGCACCGCGCGAGGAAGCGTTGTTGAAGCTGGCCGCCGCCCGCGCCATCGAAAACCAGGCGTATGTGGCCGTGGTCAACCGCATCGGTCGCGATGGCAACGGGCACGAACATCGTGGCGGCACTGCCCTTTTCGATCCCGAAGGAAACATGCTGGCCGCCGCCCGCCCCGATTGTGAGCAGATCCTTGTGGGCATGTTGCCGCTTCACCTTCTCACCCCTTTGAGAAAGCGCTTTCCCGTTTTGGATTGTCAATGTTAGAAAAAAAATCGCCCAAATGGTGCATCGTGGGCAAAAATTTAGTAAGTTTGCGCGTTCAATTTATCATTAATCCAAAACATTAAAATTATGGTTGGTATTATTATTTCCTTAGTATTAGGCGCAGTGATCGGCTGGTTGGCCGGCAACATTATGCGTGGCGGCGGCTTCGGACTGCTGTGGAACATCATCATTGGCGTTATCGGCAGCTTCATTGGCAGCTTTGTCATGAACCTGTTGCATGTCAACACCGGCGGTGGCATTGTTTGGCAAATCATTGTCGGCGTCATCGGCGCATGCCTGCTCCTGCTGCTTATTTCTCTGTTGAAGAAGAAATAAAAGGCCTTTATTCAGGAATGAGAACACAAAAAGCAAAACAGGGTCTTCCTTGTTTTGCTTTTTTTTGTTTGTAAAGACAGAGTGCAACGTCTCCGCCTATAGCACCAAGACGGATCCCTTCACTTGGTATTTTCCCAATTTGTCTGTGTATAGGATGATGTAGTTGTAAATGGTGTTATGGTAGATTTGCCCGTTGCACTCACCGTTCCATCTGAAATTTTTGTCGGTGGAATGGAAGACGAGTTCGCCGAAGCGGTTGTAGATGCGGATTTCAAAATGCCGGATGGACTGCCGGAAAAACTCGGGAATGGAGAAATAGTCGTTGAGGCCGCTGCTATAGACCGGGGAGATGGTGTTGGGGAGGTAAAGGTCGGTGTTGCAGTTCTCCACTTGGTAGGAGGCCTTCCTGTGGCATGGCCCCTGATAGGCGGTCACCGTGTAGAGGCCGGGTTGTGTTACGGCAATTTCCTGCGATGTCTCGCCGGTATTCCAGAGGTAATCCGTCATCTGCGTGACAGCTATTAGTTCTGTAGATAGTCTTTCACAGAAATCAGAGGTGGAACTTTCAATGTGCAGGGAGGTGTCGGTGACGGACAAATGCAGCCTGACAATGCTGTCGCATCCGGTCTCGCTCTGCAAGGAGAGTTCGCGCGTCAGCTCGTCCACGCCCATGGTTTCTTGATTGTTCACGGAAAAACCGTTCGACAAATAACTTTCTCCTTCGCAAATGTCGTCCTCGAGGAGGACCTCGTATCTTGGGTTGACGGTCAGGAGGAGGGTGAGGGTGCTGTCGCAATGGGAGGAAGGCAGGAATTGTGTGAAAGTCTTTAATCCTACGTCAGCAGTTTCTGCGGCTCCGATGTCAAAACCGAAATCCTGGAAAGGTTCGTCTTGACAAACGTTGGCTTCAACGGTGTCGTGATGGTTCATCCATACGTTGACAGTGACGGTATTGCTGAAGACGGTGCCGCATGCCGCACTGATCCAGGCGCGTCTCAGGGAGAAGGATGTTGTGGCGGAATCGGGATAGGTGTAGTCTTGGGTGTTGTTTGTGCCGGGTGCGGCGACCCAGTCCGTGCCGTTGAGGTTGATTTGCCACTGGTAGTGGCCGTCTGCGCCTCCGGAGGCCGGGGTTCCGAGGAAGGGATCCGGCGTGTTGCCTTCGCAGAGGTCCTGGTCTTCGGAGACAGCACCCGGTGCCATCGTGGCATGCAGGTGCCGGAGGGTGACCGTGTCGGAGGCGGAGCAACCAAGGTTGTCGGTGACAGTGAAGGTATAAAATCCCGCCGGCTGGCCGACGAGGTTGACGGTCGAGGAGACGAGAGCGTTTGCCGCGTTGGTCCACCGCAGGGTCAGCGGTGCGTTGCCGCCCGAAACAGTGGCGGTGGCGGTGCCCGTGGAGTCACCAAAACAGACGATATGGACAACGTTGCCGATGTCGGCGGAGATGTTCGTGACGGTGAGTGAGTAAGTCACGACGCTGTCGCTCTGGAAGACCGTCCGCAGTGTGTCGGTGAAGGAGGCGTTCCCGGTGAAGAGATGCCCGTGCCAGGAGATCGGCAACGATGCGGCACATACGACAGTGTCCACCTGTTGTGCCGTGTTCAGGTGTACGAAGACCGTCTGGTGGAAGATGGAGTCGCAGCCCTCGGCAGGGTGGATGTATTGGAACTGTATGAATGTCGAGCTCAACGTCAGTATCGTGTCGTTAGGCAGGAAATGATACGGCATTTGGTTCTGGACCAAATGCAGGGTGTCGTAAAATTCAGGCATGGGCAGCACGACGAGCGTCATCGCAACGACGGAGTCGCAGCCGTCCACGGTCTGGAGGGTGGCGCTTTGGGTCCCTGCCCCGGTGAAAGTGACGCCGTTCCAAATGTGGGGGAGTTCTATGGCACAGATGGTGTCCGTGTCCGTAACGGAGTAGGTCGGGTTAACCAGCAGCGTCATCGCCACCACGGAGTCGCAACCATAGACAGTCTGGAGGGTGGCACTTTGGGTGCCGGCCCCGGTAAAGGTGACGCCGTTCCAACTGTAGGGGAGCTCACTGGCACAGATGACAGCGGTGTCGGTGACGGCATAGAGCGGCTTGACCACCAGCGTCATCGCCACCACGGAGTCGCAGCCGTTGACACTCTGGAGGATAACGCTTTGGGTGCCCGCCTCCGTGAAAGTGACCCCGTTCCAAGTGTGGGGGAGTTCGTCAGCGCAAATGGCAGCGGTGTCGGCGACGGAGTAGAGCGGGTTTACAATCAGCGTCATCGCAACCACGGAGTCGCAGCCATCCACAGTAGGGAAGGTGATACTTTGGGTGCCGGCCTCGGTAAAGGTGACCCCGTTCCAGATGTAGGGGAGCTCGTCAGCGCAGATGACAGTGGTGTCATTGATGGTGTAGGTCGGGTTGACAATCAGCATCATCGCGACCACAGAGTCGCAGCCGTTCACGGTCTGGAGGGTGGCGCTTTGGGTCCCTGCCCCGGTGAAGACGACGCCGTTCCAAGTGTAGGGGAGCTCGTTGGCACAGACGACAGTGGTGTCGGTGACGGAGTAGGTCGGGTTGACCATCAGCGCCATGGCCACCACGGAGTCGCAGCCATGGACGGTCGGGAGGGTGGCGTTTTGGTTGCCCGCCTCCGTGAAGGTGACCCCGTTCCAGGTGTAGGGGAGTTCGTCAGCGCAGATGACAGCGGTGTCGGTGACGGCATAGAGCGGCTTGACCACCAACATCATCGCAATTATGGAGTCGCAGCCGCTGACACTCTGGAGGGTGGTGCTATGGGTGCCCGCCTCCGTGAAGGTAACACCGTTCCAGCTGTAGGGGAGCTCGTCAGCGCAGATGGTCACGGTGTCATTGACGGAGTAGGTCGGGTTGACAATCAAGGTCATCGCAACGACGGAGTCGCAGCCATACATGCTCTGGAGAGTGGTGCTTTGGGTGCCCGCTTCCGTGAAGGTGACCCCGTTCCAGGTATGGGGGAGCTCATTGGCGCAAATGACGGCGGTGTCGGTGACGGAATAGAGCGGTTTGACCATCAGTGTCATGGTAACGACAGAGTCGCAGCTGCTGACGGTCGGCAGGGTGGTGCTTTGAGTACCCGCCTCGGTGAAAGTGACACCGTTCCAGGTGTAGGGGAGCTCGTTGGCGCAGACGGTCTTAGTGTCGGTGACGGAGTATGTCGTGATTACAGTCAAAGTCATCGCGACGACGGAGTCGCAGCCGTCCACGCTCTGGAGGGTGGCGCTTTGCGTGCCCGCCTCCGTGAAGGTGACACCGTTCCAGATGTGGGGAAACGCATTCTGGCAGACGGCGGCGGTGTCGGTGACGGAATAGAGCGGTTTGACAATCAGCGTCATCGCGACCATGGAGTCGCAGTTGTCCACGGTCGGGAGAGTGACATATTGGGTACCCGCCTCTGTGAAAGTGACACCGTTCCAAGTATAGGGGAGTTCGTTAGCGCAGATAGTTGCGGTGTCGGCGACGGAGTAGGTCGGGCGGACGTACAGAGTCATCGTCACGGTGCTGTCCACCCCGTTGGAGGCTGTAAGCACGGCGGATTGTGTTATGACGGGAACGCTTGAACCAGCAAGGGTGTCCATCATGTCTGCACGGAATACCGTGTTGTTCCATGTAAATGGCAACGCACTGAAACACACGGTGAGGTCATCCTCTGCGGTGACGTTGTAGAGGACGGTAAGGTGAACAAATACCACACTGTCACATCCGAATTGGTCCGGGAGAATAATCTCGTAAACACCAGCATCTTGAAAAACAGTATCATGGATGTTGACAGGCAGGTCGTTTTCCAAGACGGTGTCGTAAACATGGGTGGGACCATAGTCCAACACCCTCATCAAGACAGGGAAACTGTCGATAAAGGAGTGGTAGGCGCAGGCCTCGTCCACGATATTGTCGGCCCAGAAAACGATGTTGGAAAGGATTTGCACCTCTTGTTGCACGGTGTCGCCGGCAGGTACCGAGTAGTGTGTGCTATCATTGATGTCGGAATGAAAAATGTCGAAGTTGACGGTTCCTGTTCCATGTGGGACGAAGTTCAAGGTGACCTGCCTGTCGGGGCAAACAATCGTGTCGCCCAAGATGGTCACTCTCGGGGCTGGTGTCACCGTGATGTAAATGCTGTCGGAAAGGGTGCTTTCACACAAGCTGTTTGTGATGCTTACCCTATACCAGCCACTTTCGCTGCCGTAGGGGATATGGACATCAATGACCCGCGATGTGTCGCTGAATCCGTTGGGTCCCGTCCACTGGTAGCTTGTCGGGAACGCGAACTGTTTTGCCTCCAGGTGTATGGAATCCCCTTCGCAGTGTATGGAATCGCCGACTGTCCAAATCAGGTTTTCTTGGGTCAGTGCGGAAGCCGTAAGGTTGACCGAGAAGCTGTTGTTGCAGGAATCCGTTACCAATACGGACAGATGCTGCCCCGCCATCATGGGGACGTTGTTGAAAAACCCGGTGTCACTGGTGGCGATGACATTGCCGGTGGCGTTCCATTGGTCGTATAGACTATAGGTGTAAGGTTTGTTTCCATGGATGGCTTGCGCCATTACGGAGCCATAAGAACTCGTCACATCACAAACGTAGGCATCCGCAACATCAAATTCAAGAAAAGTCGGTGTGAAGGTGATGGTGTCGTGATGAATGAGACGACTACAATAAGCGCTTCCATCATTTGTCGTTATGGATAAACGGTAAGTTCCGGGAGTGGAAATGGTGAGGTTCGATGCAGGAGCAGACACATAAAAGTAAACATCGTTGGTCAGACCAGCGACTGTATAGTAAAAACTTTGATTTTGACGTACCTGGACTTCCGGCACGTTGTTGTCAATATCAGGGTGGATGTAATAGAAATTTCGGGCAACGGAAATGTCGATTGGCTGGATCACGAGCTGGTCGCAGACCTGATGGATCTCGTATCGAGGCGGCGTGGGGAAAAACGCGGAGTCCGTATAATATCCGTCCCACTGGTATGTAACGGTGTCGAGACCGCAGTCGGTAAGTATCTCAAACACATAGCGTCCCGGGGCGAGACATTCGGAATCACGGATTGTGGCACGCCAACCGTCTTCGTAGGTGAATTGTACGTATGTGGAAGTGTTGGCCGGGTTGTCGTTCGTCACGGTCCAGACTCCGTTCTGCCGCACTGCCGTGAAATTGAAACGATTATACAACGGGCTTTCTATGAGATGCAGGGTCATGTTTCTGCGGAAGGAGTCCGCCTCCACCCAATGCTCCTGAATCCACATATAGCGATATTCGCAACAGGTTGGCCATCCGTGAATGTTGTTCTCGAAATGTCCGCACTCCCACCAATAGTGTCTGTCTGTGGCAGGTGTTGTTTGGAAGGTGAATACGGTGTCATGTTCGGATAAAACACAGCCATAGGCATCGCTGATGGCAATATGTACGGGTATCGTCGTGTCCACGGCAAAACTCACAGGAGCCCCCAATCCGATATAGTCATTGGACTCGGCGTGGGCCAAAAGGGAAGAATCAATCTGTGACCACACGTCAAAATACAGGGGGCATCCGGAATAACACACCTGATAAGTACTAATATAATTTCCAGTAGACCCTATCCACCAGCCAAAATGTCCTGAATCTGCGCCATAATAGAGATAAGACTGGGTGGTCGTCCCTCCTGTAACATGTATCAAACAGGTGTCCGGGATTTCAGTGGCATTTGGAGAAATGGTTGTAACGGAGTCCTCCAAAGAAAAACCGGAAACAACATGCCAGAAGGCCCGGAAAATGCTGTCCAAGCAGAGGTCATACAGCTGGAATTCAATGGTGTCACCCAATATGTCACAGAAGCGGGAATTCAAGGAGAGGGTGTCCGTGGCAAATTCCCATCCTCCACTCGGATCTTGGAACTGCGCGTGTCTCCAAACCGTCGTGTCGTGTCCGGGATTCACAAAACGGTATTGGACCATACTGTCCAGATAGGGGTGCATATAATCGCGAAGAATCCCATCACCTCTCATATCAAAAGCGAAGGATATCGTGTTGGGACTCTCCGTACATGTCTCAATGGCATGGGTATAAAGATAATAACTGCTTGGGGATGCATCGGGGATGGTGGCAGACAGCGATATGGAGTAGTTGCACGCATCGGAAACGAAGATGGAGTAGTTTCCCGCAGCCATTCCATCAAACGTGTAGTAGTCCCGGTAATTGGCGTAGTTGACATTCGTCCCGGATTGAACCCGCTGGGTATAGATGACATCCTGAACCGTATCGTTTTGATCGTTGAGGATCACCACATGAAAGGGGAAACGGCCGTCGGTAAGTTTCAGTTGCAGTCGCCCGCAGTCAATGCAGGTCAGCGACGGGTGCATTCCACATCGCTCAGAGCCATAGACATTGGTGCTGGCCAAATCCAACACGGTGGCCACGAGGTGATTGTATTGGGTGGTGACCTGGACGTTCCCATACGGGACATTGACGCTTGTCCACACGCCGTTTGCCCCAGGAATATTGGCCACAACGCCCACGAGATATGTGCCGGCGGTCACTATGATGTCATTGTCATAGCTATACTGCAACGATGTCCCGGCTGTGATGTTTTGGTAGTAGTATTGAACGTTGCGCAGCGGATAGGAGATCGAATCCGCCGCATTGTGGGTCTCCGGGTCTATTTGCACCGTATGTCCGCTGTTGTCGGACAGGGTGATTATGATGTGGGAATCGTCATAGCAGAGTCCCTGAACAGTCTGTACGGAAACTACATAAGGGAAACTTTGGCCCTGCATGGTCCATGGCAACATCAAAAACAAGAATGATGCCCAAAACAACCTTATGAAAAACTTTAACATAAGTCGAGGCGTTCGTGTTTCCAAGGTGCAAAAATAGTCTTTTTATCTTTCAAAAAATGGGGAGGAAGAAAAAATGTGGAGTCGGAGGGAACGGGAGAAGAGGCAAGTGAGAAAACCGATCAACTAATTTTCAGAAGTTCAGTGTCAATCCCACACCATGCCGATTTGTGTTAATGCTCCAGTAGATTTGACGATGATCGACATCCGGGGCACATTTTTGATTGAAGACATCCACACTCTTATGCATTTTGTTGTATCCAACAATCAACAGGGGGATGCTGGCGACAGACAACCCCAGGGCGCAATACATGTAAGGAATGGAATAGTTGAGGTTGCCTCCCGCAATGGCACAGCCAATAAGTGTACCCAATTCCATTCCGATTGCGGCAGACAGCAAACATATTCCGGTATAGGAGATAATGTATCCGCTATGGTATATTTCATAGGCACTTGGGCAATGGTCATTCAAGAAATTGGCATAGACATCGCCTCTCATCGCATGACCTTTATAGGTGTATGTTTCACCTAAACGGGTGAGAAGGCTCGGGGTTGTTTCCTGCTGATACTCCTTTTCTGATGAGGAGTCCTGAAATATCGTAACCTTCCCGTTGGCATAAATAATGGACACGATGCTTTGGGTGGACAATATGTAAATCGGGCCTTCCAGATTGTCGAGCTCCTTGTATTTTATTTCCGATTCAGAAACTTCCAGAATTTTGGCTTCTATCCTTCGGGCATCTGTGGTGACTATAATGTCCTGCGCATAGCAGAAAACCGCCAACAATGTGAATAATAAGGTTAAAAAAGAGTGTCTCATTGTATGATGTTTTTAGCAGGGTTGTTATTGTAGATTATTTTTCATTAAAAAAATTGGTCACAAAAAAGAAAGGGCAAAGATAAGAAAAATGTGAATGGCAATCTGTTTTCCTGTGTCTTGATATTTTGGCAGTCCGGCGCGGGGATGGCCCGCCACAAAGGTGTGGACATGTTCTCCGCGGAAGGGTTCCCTTTGTTGCCCGCAGACACCGTGACGAAAATCCTTGCTGTTAAGGTATGTACGCACCTGTTCGTTTGGTACATCCATTTACGTAGAAAGAAATGTACCTTTATAGAGGAAACAAAAATGATAAGATTAATTGAAGCGAACAGTGGCCTTCAAACTGTTCAAAGCCGAGTTCTGAGGCAATATCTGAAGATGCTGAAGACGGCCAATAATAATCGCCGGATGTGTTTTGTATTTGTCTGCCAATTCACTTATTAGATCGGCTTGAACGGTCTTTTCGTGAATCTCTCTAATGATAGCTTGCTCATTTTTCTTGTCAAGAAGAATGTCCGAAGCGAATCGATCGGCTGCCATTTCTTTTTCTTTTTGTTGATCATGATATTCTGTGTCCTCTAAAAAAACATCTTTTTTCCCATGTAAGAGAATATGTCCTATTTCGTGAAAGAAAGAAAACCAAAAAACATCATTACGCTTTTGACGGTCTGTCATCTGAATACAGGGCGTGTTGTCAATCCATCGAGCACATCCATTCACGGGAGCATGAGTGATATGACTGATATAGATCAACTTCACTCCCGCATTGGAACATAACTCCTTTAATTGTGCATCAAAATTATCAGGTTGTGATTGCACCAATTTCAACATCAGAGGCAGTTCCTCTTTCAAGCGTTCTGCCGAATAGCTGTTATTAGTGCTCGTATTATCGGCTAAGATTTCCCCTTGTCTTAACCACGCTGAGATGGCGTAAGGATCTTTAGTGCCCGACAAAGAAAGTCTAAATTCAGACTTCAAAGCTTGGTTTAGGAATAAATTTGTCCAGGCATTTGCCGTAGTGATTTTAAAAAACGAAAAAAGATTTGTGATTTTTTCGCTAATGCTGCGTGTCGCAGGAACCCAACCTAAATTTGCCATAATAGAATATGGGAAGCGCCTTGCCCAAGCGATGGTGTCTTCATCGTTGAGAATCGACTCCCGCTTTTGACGCGCCATATATTCATCGTAATTCCGCTGGAGGTTTAGCCACATGTGGGCGGGAATCATAGTGATTTGTTCAAAAGCAACAGCCATGTCTGGTGTCAAAGAGCTATCACCCATCAACACTGCATTGATGGTTTTCTCAGGTTTGGAGGTTCTCACTGCGAATTCTTTCACGCTCATTCCCATTTCGTCCAGTTTCTCCCTCAATGTGGTTCCAGGATGAAATGCGTAAACTGCTCTGAATTTTTTCTTTTGTGCCATATCTTTATTATTTTACTTTTCCTTATGGTAATTAACTATTTCAATAATCTCCACTCCTAATATTTCAGCCCAAATGTATTTGTGATTTTCATCCTCTGGAATAGGGTCTTCATGGGGTTTGAAAACCAGTCGATAAGGTTGGTCTAAATCACAAGCCCATTTCCCCTTTTTATCCTGTGTCAGCTCATGGTAATGCCCTGGCAAATACCTGACGTCCTCGAGAGTGTATGCTGCATCAAGATCTGCGATTCTTCTAAGATACAACTCGGCACGTTGCTTTCCCATCTCCTTCTGGCATTTACGTTGATCCAAAGCACATTTCTTTAGATTCTTATCTGCAAAAGTCAAATCCATCTGCGAATGTTTTTTTAGTTTGCAAAGATACAATTTTTTAATAACAGAAAGTGTATGTTGAAATTTTTTATCATCTCGGGATCATCCCCAAGATCGCTATTCTTCTTAAAACTCTCCGCCTGCTCGAAGATGGTTTTGAAAACTACGTCGCGGGTTGCAGTCGAGTTGCCGTGCTCCTTACTAAGATTGTCTCCCTCCGGGACACGGTCCGTGGGGAAAATCAACATGTTTGCAATTATGTGCGCTGTCGTCGCAGCCCATCGGGCTGCGGGGGTTGGTAGCGTTGAGGATGTGCGGGCGGATGTCGCACGCCGGCGGCGTGCGGGGGTGGGTGGCCCGGTAGGTATGCGGTGTCCCGGGCATCCGCCGCGGCGCGGGGATGGCCCGCCAAGAGGTTGTGGATGGCTCGCCGCGGAAGGGGAGGGGGTGAGCTATGCTGGCAGGGCAGGCGAAGAGATAGACTACAGATCATCCATCGCCGCGCTGCGCACCTTCTCACCATTGGCCTTGTCGCGATAGACGAGACGGACCATTGCGGTGGCATATTTGGTTCCCTCTGCAATGGACAGCTGGATGTCGCCCAATTCGGTTGTGAATGTGGTGTACCATACGTATTCACCCTCATTCAAGGCGTGCATAATAAAACCATTGCTGTTGTCTCCGACATAACCGGTAAATTTTTCCTGCGAGTCCGATGGTTTGCCATATTTTTCGGTGAGCATTGCTTTGAGAGTTTCATAGTCATTAAGCACGGCCGTCCAGGTTTCCTTTTCGGGGAAGAGCACAGCTATATGGCTGACCACATCCAGATTTTCCAGGGTGGATACCCCGACGACGCAGTTTTTATATCCGGCAAAATCGCCTGTCAGCAGCGCAATTCCATCTTGGGTGTCTTCGTAGTGGAATCCGGCTTTCACCATGGCGTCGGTGTATGCCTTCAATGTGCCGTCAATGGGCACGCCTTTGAAGGAAAGATGCTGTTGGGCGAAGATGGAGCCTGCAAACATGAGGCAGGCGAGGAGGAGAGGGAGGTGTTTTTGCATAGTGCTATTGGATTTATGATTCAATAAATTCAGTGTTGTACGGTAATTCGTCTTCAGCAGCAATATTCCTAGATTCTTCCTCTTTTTGAGAATAAAACCGTATGACTTTCGGTTCTGTCACAGTGTATTCATCTTCGTCCGCCCACTCCTCACACTGCTTCAGCACAATGTCCATGGCGTGCTCAGCCTCCTCGGGCGGATATTTGTATTTCTTCAACAGTCGTTTCACCATCTTGCGCATGCCCGCACGGGCAGACTCTTTGTGTTGCCAGTCGATGGTGCGATTCTTGCGGAGTGTTTCGGTCAGTTCCTTGGTCATAGCCACCAATTCGTCGTTCTCATAAATGTCTCGCACCGCTTGTGGACGCGTCAGCGCATCATAAAAGGCCTTTTCCTCATCGGTCAAACCAAGCTCATTGCCCTGTTGCTCGGTTTCCTTGATTTGCGATGCCAACTTGAGCAATTCCTGAATCACCTCTTCATTGGTCAACATCCCTTTCAGATAGTTGCTTAACGCATGGTTCAGCAGCTCAGAAAACTTCTCACTTTGCACGAGATTCTTGTGTTGGAACGCTTTCACCTTGTCTTTCAACAGGTTTTCCAAAATTTGGATGGAGATGTTCTTCTCCTTCATCTTGGTCAACTCTTCCAAGAAAGCAGGATCGTTTAATGAAAACTCTTTGCCAGCGTCTTGGAACAGGTTGATGACGCCTTCGCTCTTTACGCTCTGTTTCAGCAGTTCACGGATGCGTTCGTCGATTTCCTTCTTGGTTATCTTTCCTTTGCCGCTCAAACGCAGAATCATCACACGCACCGTCTCAAAAAAGGCACTTTCCCAACGTTGGTTTTCATTGAGCAGGCTGCGACACAGTGTGATGGACTGGTGCAGCAAGGTGGCGTGTTTCATATAGTCCGATTTCTTCTCCTGCATATCTTTGGACAGCAGGAAGTTGGTGCCGCCTTTGATGAGTTCAGCCCGTTTCAGGTCTGAAGAATCTTTGAACTTTGAATAATCGAAACCGTGCATCAGATCGCGACAGATTTCCAACTCCTCCTGGAATTTTTTCAAGGCGGTGGTCTTGATGTCCGGATCACCGAACTTTTGACGGTCGTGAGCGCTGTAAAATTTCATAGCCGACTTCAAAGCTTGTGCGATGCCGATGTAATCGACCACCAGACCGCCTTCTTTCCCATTGAACACGCGGTTTACACGGGCAATGGCCTGCATCAGGTTGTGCCCATTCAGTGGCTTGAAAACGTACATTGTAGCCAAGGATGGAACATCGAACCCCGTGAGCCACATATCAACCACTATGGCAATCTTCATCGGATCATTGTCATCCTTGAACTTCTTCGCCAGTTCTTGTTTGTACTGCTTGTTGCCAATGATGTTGTGCCATTCCTCGGGGTCATTGTTGTCGCCTGACATTACGCATTTCACCTTCTCCGTCCATTCAGGCCTCAATTCAAGTATTCGCTTGTATATCTTGATAGCAATCGGGCGGCTGTATGCCACAATCATCGCTTTGCCGGTCAGTTCTTGCTCACGATAGTTTTCATAGTGGTTAAGAATGTCTTGTACCAACGAATCTATGGTGGAATCAGCTCCAAGCAGCTCTTCAAGATGCGAGAGGTCTCGCTTGCTCTTTTCAACTTGCTGTGCATCGGCACCTTCCGCTTCCAAAAGTTCAAATTCTTTGTCGATAAGTTGGAGCGTCTCGTCGTCAAGTTTGAGATTGATGACGCGGCTTTCGTAATAGACTGGTACGGTGGCGTGGTCCAAAACGCTCTGCGTCATATCATACACATCAATGCAGTCACCAAACACCTCGATGGTGTTTCGGTCTGTCTTGGCGATAGGGGTGCCGGTGAAGCCAATGAACGAGGCGTGAGGCAGCGAATCGTGGATGAGACGGGCGGTGCCGACGCTGACTTTTCCTGTCGCCGGGTCAATCTTCTCCTCAAAACCGTACTGCCCGCGATGGGCTTCATCGCTCATCACAATGATGTTTCGGCGGGTGGACAATGGCGCATCGTATTCCTCGAACTTCTGCATTGTGGTAAATATGATGCCATTGGCTGTGCGGCCCTCAAGTAGTTCGCGCAAATGCTGACGAGAAATGGCTTGCACTGGCACTTGTCGCAGAAAATCCTTGCACTTGGCAAACTGACTATAAAGTTGATTGTCAAGGTCGTTACGGTCGGTAATGACCACAATGGTTGGTTGCGAAATAGTGGATTGCAGCAGATGGGCATAAAACACCATCGAGAGACTCTTGCCGCTGCCCTGGGTGTGCCAAAATACGCCGATCTTTCCATCGCCAGTGACCGCCAATTTGGTACGCTCCACCGCTTTCTTCACCGCAAAATACTGATGGTAACCTGCCAATATCTTGTTGTCCTTTCCCTCGTCCTTGCTGTAGCAGACGAAATTGCGGATAATATCCAACAGCCTCTCCTTTCGGAACATTCCCTCGAAGAACACATCGTAATCCACCACCTCTGTGCTTTCATAGACGCCATCTTTTGATTTCCATTGCATAAAACGATCCTCGTTGGAGGTGATGGTGCCTGCTTTTGATTCCGCCATATCGCTCATTACACAGAATACATTGTAGGTGAACATGGTAGGAATCTCCTTCATATAGTTTTTGAGTTGGCGGTAAGCGGCGCTGGCATCGGTTTCTTCGCGCGAAGGCGATTTCAGTTCCATCAACACTACAGGCAGACCGTTAAGGAAAAGGATTAAATCGGCGCGTTTTTTAGACTTCTCCACGAATGTCCATTGGTTCGCCAGTAGGAAGTCATTCTCTAAGATATCTTTATAATCAACCAGATAAACAATGTCATTCTTCAACTCATGACCATCATGAAAGGTCACCTCCACGCCATGTTGCAGGTAGTCCATGAAGAGCTCGTTGTTCTGAACCATATTGCCCGCTTCAATATGAAGCAACTTCCGCTCCGCTTCATCGAGTGCCGATTGCGGCAGTTTGGGATTGAGGTCGCGCAGTTTCATCTGCAGCCGTTCGAGATAGACAGGACAATAGTAGTCCTTGTCCTCAAATGCCTCTTGTGCCTCGTAGCCGTTGAGATACTTGTAGTCCAATCGCTCTTTAAACAGCTCAATCAGCGTCTGCTCGTAATGATCTTCGTTGAAGTCTGACATATTGCTGAAGTAAATTAATTCAACTTTTCAATCATTTTTTCCGCTAAACCCTTCAAAATTCCAAATTGTTTGTTTAAAGCAGATTTACCGGGATTGAAATTATCAGAAACAAGCTTCTTAAAAGCATCCATATCCCAACTGCTGAATTTTCTTTTACCTTTCAAGAATTCTTCGATTTGTGAAATAACAGTTCTATCATCTAATAGATCAAAATCCGACAATTCCTCATCAAATCTATTCCTATAGAATTCTTGAAATTGAGACTTAACGTATCCTATACCTAACGTATCCTCAATGGTTCCTTGATCAACAATTCTACCTTCCAGATCACGAATAGTGAAAACATTATTCTCATTAAACACGCCACCTATTTTGAGTATTTTTTCTTTATATTTTTTACCATCTTTGTCATCGTCAGTAACAACTAAAACAGAAATATTATCAAAGTTCATTTTCGAAGCCAATGTATCAATATTTGTTCCATGTCCGTTAGTGATTCCAATATCTTTCCGGCCCAATAGAGAAAAAACTTTTTGCAAGATAACTTTATCAGATGCTCCTTCAACCAAAACGCTATGAGGATTTAATAGATCTTGATATACATTGATTCCAAATGCCTCATTAAGCACTTCATCATCAATAATGTTGTCACTTTCTCTTATTCTTTTTATTTCTGTGATAGATTTCTTGTCCTTTTTCACAATATAATGTCTCTCCTTATGACTTTTATCAATGATGAAAGGAGAATGTGTTGCTAAGAAAACATAATTTTCTTTTCCAACTTTTAGTAATTCTCGTCCTAAATCCCTAATACCAGAAGGATGCAAGTGTGTTTCAGGTTCATCTATCAAGATCAATTCATTTTTTCTTTCTTGATTTTCGGCTTCAAGGGATAATGATAAAATAAGTGACAAGAATTGTTGAGCACCTTGGCTTCTTTCCGTTATATCAAAGCGGTTGTGCTCATTTTCTGCACCCTGATCTTTAATAAGAAAAGACAATGCACCAGTTTCAGTTATCTCAATAACAATGTTTATTTTATTACTCCAGACCTTGTTTATATAATTGTTTAAGGATTCATTTAATCTACTTGAAAGAATACTTCTGTTTTTAGGGTTTCTAACCTTGCTAATTGCTTCGACAATAGATGGTTGATCTTTAAAACCACTTAAATGGAAAATATTTTTTAATGGTTTATTTGAATCGATATTTTGCGCGAAAGCATTCAAATTAACATTTGAGAATAAATATTCCGATGACGCTTTCCACACGGAAACTGAAGGTTCATTATTTTCAATATACTTTATTATGGTGTCATTATAAATATGTTCAACATGCTTAATTGTGAGCGGTTCGGAATTATCATCTTTTTCTGATTCAGGCACAATACTATCGTTAACACCACGACCAATGCCATATTGATTTGGTGTTGGTGTTTTTTTTATAAAAAGATTAGCATCTAATAATTGTATATCAAAACTATAGGAGTGATCAAACCTATTTGCACCCTTGGAAAGATACACTTTCTTGGTAATATTAGAAAGAGAGAGATTTAAACCTTGTCCTTTTCCTTTTTTTTCATTAAGGACAAATGGCGTATTAGGCTCAAATTCTAATTCGAAGAGGATACTGCATATATCCCTGTCTTCAATCTTTTGGTTACAGTAACTATCGAAAGAAACATTATTATCCGGAACCTTGAAATATGATAATGCCTCTAATATATTACTTTTACCAGACTCATTTATACCTACAAAAATCTTCGTATAACTATCCCCGACCTTGTCAAAATCTAAATCAATATGATCAATGGATTTAAAATTGTCAATAATTACTTTCTTAATTCTCATAGTAGTACTTATAATTCATTTACTTTTAACTTTCCTGACATTAATCTCGGCAATAATGTGTCCCGAAGGGTGGCAAGTCGGCGGGTTTCTTGATCAAGTATTTTAATTTGGCCATCTATTTCACTGCATATTTTATCAAATCTACTTATCGTTTCATTCGGAGGAGTCACCACAGCTAATTGTTCCAATGCTTTCTTATTAATACACCCAAAAACAGTGCCTTCGCTATTATACTTTTCGAATTGTGGATACAGACTTTTCATCAAATATAGAATGTAAGAGTTGTTCCCATCCCTCGATTGAATCGAAGCTAACCCTCGACCAATACAACATCTTTCATCTGCAACATTAATATCTCCAACAGGAGCACGGACACTTAACAAAACGCTATCAATATCAGCAAATCTCTTGGCCTCTGTAGTGTACATATTTCTCTTTGGAAATCTAAAACCAAATTCTGCTCGACCTTGATAAAAAACATCTCCTTCTCCTGTCACATTATAACTTGAACCTACAGGTGAAGTTCCCATCGTGATATTTGCAACATCTAATAGTTTTCCCACTCTCCACCCTTTAGGTATCATTCCCAATACACTTTCCTCAAACTCGCCATCCTTGAATGGCCCGAAATCCACAAACCAATACTTGAATAAAGCTGTGGCTTGTTGCTCTAAATTATCATTTATACGCTGATTTACTTCGATTTTGTCATCAAAGGAAGATAATATATAGGCTATTTTTTTCTGAAGTTCAAATGACGGGACTCTCACTATAAGATTTGCAATATCATTGCGATTGATAGACCCAAAAACCGTTCCTGATTCTTTGTTAATCAGATTATTAGCGTAATAACGCATCAAATAATACAAAAACTCCTGATTACCATTGTTTAAACGCAACCCACATAGTCCACGCCCCAAGCACATTCTTATTGGAGTAATATTCACATCCCCTACAGGTGCTCGTACACTCATAATTACGTCGTTTCCTTCGGCGTATTTTGTGGCAGAAGTAGTGAACGTATCAAAAGTTGGATATTTCATTCCAAAAGTTCTGTTGCCTTGCAGAAATGGCACTCCATCTCCTACATTGTTATAATAAGAGGAATTTGGTGATTGTCCCATGGTTACAACCGCTATATCTCCCAACCTATATTCTTTCCACTCTTCCATATTATGAGTTCAATTCTTTTTTATGAGCTTCCAGGTCTTTCTTAATAGCCTGAAGATTCTTAATAGATGAGGAATATAACTGATGATCTCTTTTAGGCTTTTCCTCGTGATACTGTCTCATAGCTTCATTTCTAAAAGATACCATGTGAGATAATCCAGAACGATTAATCTCTTCAACACCTTCCCATTCTTGTTGTGCTTGTTGTGCTAGAATAAGGGTCTTTTCTATTTCTAATTCCACTTGTTTAATGGAAGAATCTATCATTTGTCTGGATAAGTTCTTGATACTTTCAATCTGACGAGAGGTACTTTCCTTAATGCTCTCAATTTGTTTGGCAGTATCTCTATTGCTGCTTCTAACCATCAATATTGCTATAATAACCGCAATAATCGGGCTTAAGATTGTTGTCCATTGTACTATCGTTTCCATATTTTAATAATAAAGTCTATTTCCTAACATATCTTTTATCCAAGTTAATGTCATATGCTTATTGTAACCTCGTTTTCGTCATCAAAAAGATGGCTTTTAACAACGCGATGTTGTTTTCTCCCGAGGCTGTCTACAAGAGGATTCATGCCGAATTGGATAAGGTATTCTTTTAGCATGTTTTCAACATTGTTTTTTACACGAGGTGAAATTGTTAATTGAGGAAAGATCATACTGTTAGAACAAGTATAATCAAAGCTGATTCCTGCCGCAGTATTCTTAATATCCTTAAAAACAATTATACGAACCTCGTCTTCATATTCAAAATCACGTCTTTTTAAAAGAAACAAACGAGCGCAAAAGTCTTTATTTTGCAAACTCTTGTTTATTTTAACTCCTTTTCTTTCTGCTTCAAATGTCAATTTAGATAGTTGTGTTTGTTCTATTTCTTCTCTTTTGTGATACTCAACCTTTCCAAAATACACCTTGTATTTAGGATGATTTTGTGAGAATTTATTCAATTGTTCAAGAAGTACTTTTGTACTTATTTTAAATTTGATTCCAATTTCATTTCTTGAGTATACATTCCATTGAGCTTCACTGGATGGATTGCGTGTTAAACATGTTGCAAATGTTTTTCCCGAATACGGAAATACCATTTCTACCCCCTTTGAATTCTTATATTTAGCATTGAGGAATCTCTTTTCAAAAGGATCTTCCCATGTTTTAGGGTCAGCTAACCATATTGTTTTATTTTTCAAAGTATTTAAAGTGTTCTCCAACGGCATATATTTATACAAAACAGGCATGTCTCCCAAAAAGACATTTAAATCATCAATATTCAGAAATTCGATATTTGGATAAAACATATCTTTCATATTAGGAATCATTTAGATTTGAAATTAAACAAAAAAACCAATGCTCCCCAACTGTTTCTTTATTTCCTCTTCCAATCTATGGCTTTCTTGGAAAAGTCCGCTCAATTCGGTGGTGAGGCGATTCATCTTCTCCTCAAAAGGTTCCCCATCATCCTCCTGCTCGGCAATGCCCACATAACGGCCGGGAGTTAGGATATGGTCTTGCGCAGCCACCTCATCAAGTGTCTTAACGGCGCAATAACCTTTTTCATCAGTGAGTGTGCCATTCCGGTAATCGGTAAAGGTCTGGGCAATGCGCTCAATATCGGCTTCGGTCAGCTCACGCAGCTTGCGTGTCACCATCTTGCCCATATTGCGGGCATCAACGAAAAGTACCTTGCCGGGTTGTGCTTTTTGCCTGCATAAGAACCAAAGACAAACAGGAATGCCTGTACTGTAGAACAACTGGCTGGGAAGCGCCACAATGCCTTCCACCAAGTCGGCCTGCAAGATGTTTTTACGAATCTCTCCTTCACCACCCGTCTGGCTGCTCAAAGAACCGTTGGCCAATACCAAACCTATCCGACCTGTCGGAGAGAGATGGCTGATCATGTGTTCCATCCAAGCAAAGTTGGCATTGCCCGCCGGAGGAATGCCGTATTTCCAACGCACATCATCTTGCAGCTTATCTGCACCCCAATCACTCATATTGAATGGAGGATTGGCCATCACAAAATCGGCTTTCAAAGTCGGATGCTGGTCATCGAAAAAAGTATCTGCGTTCTTTTCGCCCAAATTGGCCTCAATGCCGCGGATAGCGAGGTTCATCATGGCCATCTTGCGCGTCTCGGCAACAAACTCTTGACCAAAAATAGAAAGATTCTTAATGTCACCCTGATGATGGCGTACAAATTCTGCACTTTGCACAAACATTCCGCCACTTCCCATTGCCGGGTCATAACAACGCCCTTTGAAAGGCTGAAGAACAGCTACGATTGTTCGTACAATACAACTTGGTGTATAAAATTCACCAGCATTCTTGCCTTCAAGCGATGCAAACTTGGCGAGACAATATTCGTATGTGCGGCCTAAAAGATCTTTGTTTTCTTCCTCTTTTCCAAGATCAATGGTGTTGGTGAAGAGATCTACCACATCACCCAAACGACGTTTGTCCAGTTCTGGTCGTGCAAAGTTCTTGGGCAAAATGCCTTTTAGACGGTCATTCTCTTTCTCAATTTCCATCATGGCATTGTCTATCACTTTGCCAATTTCAGGGGTGTGAGCAGCATTAGCAATCACGCTCCAACGAGCATCAGTAGGCACATAAAAGATGTTTTCAGAGATGTATTCGTCCTTATCTTCTTCAAAACCATCACCTTCGTCCACTAATTGTTGGTGCTTAACATCAAAGCAATCGGAAATGTATTTCAAGAAAATGAGACCTAACACCACATTCTTGTATTCAGCAGCTGCAATATTACCTCGAAGAATATTAGCCGCCTTCCATATCTTATCCTCAAATCCGAGGTCTGCTGTATTGGTTTTCTTTGCCATTTTTAGTCGTTAGATATTCAACCTGCAAAAATAACAAAAAACCACCATAATCTTCCACTTTCCTGCGGGAAAGTGACAGTTACGGAACACAGCAATCCCCTCCGTCCTCACCAAGCTCTTTTGGCTGAGATGGCGGGTCGCGGCGGGCGACGCTACCCCCTATTCCCCTTTCATCAACTCATTATACAAGGCCATTCCCTTTACGGTCAGCAGATACTTCTGGCGGGGGTGACGGGGCGATTGGGGATAAAGCAGACGGATATACCCCTCTGCTATTGAGGGCGATAGATAAAGGTTTAAAAAGTTATCTCTTCCTTTGAGGTTTAGACCAGCCATCATCTCTTTTACAGACAACATATTGCCCCCAACAACCTTAATGATCTCAACAATATTATAGTTGTCGGTGTACAGCTTGTCCTGTACTTGTCCTGTGCTTATCCCGTGCTTGTCGGGTACTTGTTCGCTTTCCGGCATCTTCCATTTTTCGGGTGGATTAATTACCATATAACGGTTCTTCAATATGTTGTTTTCGCCAAGCAGCAAATTACGGAAGAAACGCACAAGGAACTTCGGTTCATAACCTATCCCTTTTGCAAGATTCCGATAGTTGGCGCGCACCAGTGCGTTGCGGAAATACCACGAATGCTGCTCAAACATTTCGTTGTTGACCTGAAAACCTTGAGCCCGCAGGTACTTGATGGTGAAAACGGCAGTTGTACGAGTGTTGCCTTCCCGAAACGGATGAATCTGCCATAAACCCGCAACAAACTTGGCAAGATGCTCCACTATCTGTCCTTTATCCAATGTTGAATAGTCAAACTGACGTTCTTGTTCAAGGTCGTAGTCTATTGCCATGCGTAGATCCTGCCAACGTCCGTAAAGCACAGAGTCACCACGTAGCACCCATTCCTTTTTTGAAATGTCATATTCGCGGAATTGTCCAGCGTGTTTGAACACGCCTTCGAAGATAGCCCGATGGATGGCTGCCACCCCGGCTGCACTATAGGTAAACGTATCTGTTTGAAGCAACTTTGAAATGTTTCCGGAAACGTTGTCGGCTTCTGCTTTATCACCATCATCCTCGTCGTGGGTGGTTTTGGTGATATAGTATTGTTTCACCATCTCACGGGCCTCGTCAATAGTGATTTCCCCTTTGATGTTGCGACGGGCGGTCTCTTGCAGATACTCAGAGGTCTTCAGCCCATCCACGGCCTGCAATCCTATAGCCACGCGCCAAGCTTCGGCCCGTTCCCGCTGCGCCGGTTCACCTTGGCGTATGTATTCGTCAAAATTCAAATATCCGTCGGCCATAGGTGCGTTCCTGTCTATTTCACAGTACTTCCCTCTTTCACTGCCTTCTGCGGCTGCATCAGGCTCAGGGTGCCGTCGGCGTGCTCGGCCATCAATACCATTCCGTGCGACTCCACACCCTTGATGTTCTTCGGGGCCAGGTTGATGAGCATCAGCACCTGCTTGCCCACAAGGTCCTGCGGCTCGTAGTACTCGGCAATGCCCGACACGATCTCGCGCACGTCCACGCCCGTGTTCACCTTCAACTTCAACAGCTTCTTGGTCTTGGCCACCTTCTCGGCCTCCAACACGGTGACTACCCGCAAGTCCATCTTCTGGAACTCCTCGAAGGTGACGTCCTCCTTGGCAGCCACGGCCTCGGCGGTGGCAATCTCGTTGGCCTTCTTGGTGTCCTCCAACTTCTGGATCTGCTGGGCGATGACGGCGTCCTCGATCTTCTCGAAAAGGTACTCGGCAGGGTTGAGCTGCGCGCCCACCTTCAGCAGGTCGGCACGGCCGCCATCCTGCCAGTTCTTGTTGTCGATGTTGAGGATGTGCTGCAACTTCTTGGCAGTGAAGGGCAAAAACGGCTCGCACAACACAGAAAGGGCGGCGCAGATCTGCAACGACAGGTGCAGGATGGTCTTCACGGCTTCGGGGTTCTCCTTCTGCTTCTTCCACGGCTCGGTGTCGGTGAGGTACTTGTTGCCGATGCGGGCCAGGTTCATAAACTCCTGCAGCGCCTCGCGGAAACGGTAATGCTCAATCGAGTCGCCGATGGTCTTGGGGAACTCGGCCATCTTGGCCACGATTTCCTTCTCGTAGTCGGAGTACTCGCCCGGGGCGGGCACAATGCCTCCGTAGTATTTATGGGTGAGCACCACGGTGCGGTTCACGAAGTTGCCGAAGATGGCCAGCAGCTCGTTGTTGTTGCGCGCCTGGTAGTCGGCCCATGTGAAGTCGGCATCCTTGGTCTCCGGCGCGATGGCGGTGAGCGTGTAGCGCAGCACGTCCTGCTTGCCGGGGAAGTCGTGGAGATACTCGTGCGCCCAGACGGCCCAGTTGCGGGAGGTGGAGATCTTGTCGCCCTCGAGGTTCAGGAACTCGTTGGCGGGCACGTTGTCGGGCAGTATGTAAGAGCCGTCGGCCTTCAGCATACAGGGAAATATGATGCAGTGGAACACGATGTTGTCCTTGCCGATGAAGTGTACCAGCTGGGTCTCCTGGTCTTTCCACCAGGGCTGCCAGTCGGTGTGGTGCGCCTCGGCCCACTCCTTGGTGGCGGAGATGTAGCCGATGGGAGCGTCGAACCAGACATAGAGCACCTTGCCATCGGCATCTTCCAGGGGGACTTTCACGCCCCAGTTGAGGTCGCGGGTGACGGCGCGGGGCTGCAGCCCTTGGTCAATCCACGACTTGCACTGGCCATACACCGTGGGGCGCCAGTCGTCCTTGTGCCCCTGGAGGATCCACTCGCGGAGCCACGGATCGTACTGGTCCAAAGGCAAATACCAGTGCTTGGTCTCCTTCAGCACAGGGGTGTTGCCGCTGAGTGCCGACTTGGGGTCGATGAGGTCGGTGGCGTTGAGGGAGGTGCCGCACACCTCGCACTGGTCGCCGTAGGCGTGCTCGTTCTTACAGTGGGGGCACGTGCCGGTGATGTAGCGGTCGGCGAGGAACTGCTTGGCCTCCTCGTCGTAGTACTGCATAGAGGTCTTCTCGATGAGCTTGCCCTCGTCGTACAGTTTCTTGAAGTAGGCGGCGGCGGTCTCGTGGTGGGTGGGGTTGGAGGTTCTGGAGTAGATGTCGAAGGAGATGCCGAGGTCCTCGAACGATTGCTTGATGATGTTATGGTAGCGGTCCACGATGTCCTGCGGGGTCACGCCCTCCTTGCGGGCCTTGATGGTGATGGGCACGCCGTGCTCGTCGGAGCCGCCGATGAAGAGCACCTCCTTGCCGTTGTTGCGCAGGTAGCGCGCGTAGATGTCGGCAGGGATATAGACGCCGGCGAGGTGGCCGATGTGGACGGGGCCGTTGGCGTAGGGCAGGGCAGAGGTAACCGTGTATCGTTTAGGATTTTCCATGTCTTGATATGATTTTATTTTAAGGCTGCAAAAGTACGAAAATTGCTTATACGAAGGTGTGGATATGGTGGTTGCCCGAAGGCTTCCGTTTCTTTATAACAAAATTGCATTTTTGTGTACCTCCTATAAAAGAAAATAGTATCTTTGTTGGATGTTAAATAAAATTATAACAACATGAAACTCAATTCCCTACAATTTTGCAAGGCCATATTTGAACACCTGATTTCCCTTGTCCCCATTCTTCTGGCCGCTGTTACTGTCCACGCCCAGGGCGAGTGGAAGTGGGCGCATTATTGGAGCGGCAACGATGAATCAGCAAGTATCTATTACAATAAAATCATCAACACAGCCTTTGACGATGATGGCAATATCTACGTCTATGGCTCAATGGGAGGACATGCAGCCTTTGATGGAGAATTATTCCATTATGATAACCACCCCCAAGTACTCTCTGACAATGAACGGACTATATTATTAACCAAGTTTGACACATTAGGGAATATGTTGTGGTATAAGGTAGTGAAAAGCAGTGCCGAAATGGCTTTTCCCCTATGGATGGAGGTCCGAAACAACAAAATTACTATTGCGGGAAATTGTGGCTTTTATGGAAGCAATCCTAATGACTGGCTATATTATTTGGACACACTTGTTTTTAGAAATCAGATCAACAACATTCCTTTGGAACAACAAGAATTGCCGTTTAAAGCATACAGCAGGTGGACGTTCTTTGCCCAGATGGATTTGGACGGCAATCTGTTAGAAGACCATTTTGTAGTGGCATATTCAAGAGAAAAGATTATCAATGGAACAGATTCCATTAGAAGAAACATGAATTTGTGCATGAATGACATTAGTCCTGTCCACATAGGAGATGACGGGAGCGTGTACGTTTATACTCCCATACAGTACACAGGAAACGAAAACCAGCCCTACACAATAGTCATTGATGAAGATTCAAACAAAACATACAACCAATATTTTCCCGGCAGTGCGAATGCTCCGTGGTACATAAACAATTTCATTTTGTATAAATTTTCGTCTAATTGGGAGTTGGAATTTGCAAAGCCACTTGTTGCTGAAACTGAAGGAATAGCACCATATAGCGGACAACAACCGGGAGATTATGTCAAGTATCAGTTCGAACCCCATTTAGAAGGCTTGTCTTTTGACGACGATGATAACATGTATTTGACTGGCTTTATCCGATTATTTCAGTCTTTGCCAGGTCTGGGAGGGTTATTGAATCAATACCCCGTACATATATGGTGGGACAGTTTACATGTCCAAACCATGCATGATTTTTCTTCTGCGATCAGGCTAAATTTCATAGTAAAATATAACACATCCGGTGATGTACAATGGTGTAACCAACTTTCATCAAGATGTGGCAACAATCAGAATCTCCACCCTGCAGCTCGCTGGGGAAGGAGTTGTGTTATGGGAAATTCTGTTTTTGTTTTAGGTGACGGTGGATATACCGTCTCTAATAACTCTCTATTATACTTCGACGATGAAGACACGCCACTTCAGTATTATCAGGAAGACTCAGATCATATTGGTTTTTTTGTCAGATATAACAAAGATGATGGCAGATACATCAACCAAGGAATTGTCCCAATGATGAATGCAGGAACAGACAGAATACCTTTTTGTATAAATAACAGGGTTTTTGGTATTGGTCCTTATAATTTGTCTGGCCAAGGAAGAATACTGATACAGTGGGGAATTGATGGTTCTTTTATCAAAGCAGACACCTTGATTGGTGACAAAATGGAGGATGGTATGCCGATTGTGAATGAAAACGGTTACATTTTCACCAGTTTAACTGCCATAGGGCCAGTGCAATTTGGCAATGATGTTTTGGTGGATTGCCCATCTTCACAATCCAGTGCCGTCATCGCCCTTCGCTACGACCCGTCCATATTGGAACCATATCCGGAAGATACGACAGGCGTGGCGCAGTATGACGAGCGGCTGTCGGAAATCCGGCTCTACCCCAACCCCGCCACCGACCGGGTGGTCATCGAGAGTCCCGAGGGACTGTCTGTCAGCATGGTGGCCGTCACCAACGAGTCCGGCCAGCTGCTCTTCCTGAAGCCCGCCGCCTCCTGCAGCACCGAGCTTTCCGTCCGTAATCTCCCTTCCGGGTTGTACGTCGCGCACGTAAGCACCTCTGTCGGGAGCACAGCGATTAAATTTGTGGTGAAGAATAAAGAATGATATTGCATTTACAGTTCTCTATCTCTCAAGTTTTTTTATTTTTGCAGTCTCATGTTTCGCACATGCACAGTTTTGAAAACGCGAAAAAAGACAACTATATGTGACAAAAAAAGGAGGACGTTTTTCAACATCCTCCTTTTTGATGCCATAAAAGGCAAATGGGTTTTTGATTACAGCTTGACGGTTTTGTCCATGCTGCAGATGAGGTCAACAACCTTGTTGGAGTAACCAATTTCGTTGTCGTACCAGGAGACGAGCTTCACGAAGTGCTCGTTCAGCATGATACCGGCGGCAGCGTCGAAGATGGAAGTTCTCTTGTCGCCGAGGAAGTCGGTGGAGACCACAGCCTCTTCCGTGTAACCGAGGATGCCCTTGAGCTCGTTCTCGGAGGCTTTCTTGATGGCGGCCTTGATGTCGTCGTAGGTGGCGGCCTTCTCGATCTTGCAGGTCAGGTCAACCACGGAGACATCGACGGTGGGGACGCGGAAAGACATGCCAGTGAGCTTGCCCTTGAGGGTGGGGATCACGCGCCCCACAGCCTTGGCTGCACCCGTGGAGGAGGGGATGATGTTGCCGAGGATGGAACGTCCACCGCGCCAGTCCTTGTTGGAGGGACCGTCAACGGTCTTCTGCGTGGCCGTGGCGGCATGTACAGTGGTCATGAGACCTTCCACAAGCCCGAAGTTGTCGTTGATGACTTTGGCCAGCGGAGCCAGACAGTTGGTGGTGCAAGAGGCGTTGGAGACGATGGGCTGGCCGGCATATTCATGGTTGTTGACACCCATCACGAACATCGGCGTGTCGTCTTTGGAAGGAGCGGACATCACCACTCTCTTGGCTCCTGCCTTGATGTGTGCGGAAGCCAGCTCAGAGGTCAGAAACAGACCCGTGGACTCGACCACATAGTCGGCACCCACTTCGTTCCACTTCAGATTGGCGGGGTCCTTCTCCGCCGTGACACGGATCTTGTTGCCATTGACAACCAACATGCCGTCCTGCACCTCCACGGTGCCGTTGAAACGGCCGTGCGTGGTGTCGTAACGCAACATATAGGCCATATAATCGACATCCAACAAGTCGTTGATGGCGACAACCTGGACATTGTCTCTTTCTGTGGTGGCTCTGAAAACGAGTCTTCCGATTCTGCCGAATCCGTTGATACCAATTTTAATCTTTTCCATAAATGATTTATTTTTAATTTGTTATGTGTTGCTGAAATAAGCGTGCAAAGATACTATTTTTATCCATAGTTTTATATGGAAAAATTATTTCTACGACATTCATTTTCAATCCCGAATAATAATCTCCGGATTTTGTCCATCTGTTCGGTAGTAAAATCAGCAAATGCGGCCTCTTTTTTGAGCCAGGAAGGAACTTTTTCCGGAATCCATCGGACCATGTTTTCAAACAACGATTTCTCTGTTGACATCGGCAACTCGCGATGTTTGAGGCGAAGATACTGCAGGATGCGCAAGCCGTCGGCTTTTTGGTGAAAGGCCAGTGCAAAATGTCGGAAATCGGTCACATTATGCCGGATTTTGTCCCAAATATGCTTTTCGTTGAACTGTTTTTGCAGAAAAAGGAGGAAGTCGGTCTCCACATCTTCACGGTAGAGTTGCGGCAGTCGCCGGTAGGTTTCGGCAATGCTCTCAAAGAGGCTGTGATGGTAAACAGGATAGCTTTCCCAGTCGCCTTGCGTTCCTTTGATGAGGGCGGGACCGGTGCCGAAAAGGACGCGGTCGGAGAGACGGGAGGATGGATAAACCGTGGTGTTGCAGTAATTTCCGATGGATGCCATCTTGCGGAATTTTTGCAACAAGTAGAAGTCCTCGCCGCTCTGTACGGGCGTTATGCCGCCGATTTTTCTCAGGGCGCCCACGCGCATGACGATGGCGGACCCGAGGGCGGTGAAACTGTACGGACTTCCGATCTTGAAGAGATTGAGGGCGTAGTTGCGCATGTAGATTTCATAGCGCAACATGGCCCGGTCCTGGGCATCGTTGCCCGCGAGCGGGTGGTAGTAGGGCACGGAGAGCGCCGGCCATTCGGGATGCAGCACCATGGCCTCGGTCACGGCGTGCAGATAGTCGGCAGGCACGCGGGTGTCGGCATCCAAGCTGACGATAAGGTCGTCGGCATCGGCCACCTGCATGATGGTGTCGAAGAGCGTCTTGCGGGCCCAACCCACACCACGCTTCCGCCCTTGCCATCCCTTGCCCGGCGAGGCATGGTCCAACACATGAAGCATACCAGCACCGCTTTGAGCCGAATTTTGAGCTTCAAGCTCCAACAAGCGCAGCGTCTGCATGTTGCGCTCGCACAAACCTCTCTTTTCCGGCTGTTGCCAGTAGTCGTCGGGCTGGTTTACGCAGATGTAAGTGTCAAAAGAGGAAACATCCACTTGTTCCTTCAAATCCTGAAGCGTGAGGGGCAAGTGGTCACATTCATCCATCGCGGGGATGGCGACGAACAGACGGGGGGAGGGCATCACTTGACGGTGATGGTGACCTCGCGGGTCCGGATGGCCTCGTCTTGATTGTCGCGGGCATAGACGAACCTCAGCGTCTGTGTGCCCTTTTCCTTGGCGTAGAACTTCCAATAACGATCCGAGGAGGCGCCCACCATGCCCTTCGGGGCGTCGCTTTCGTAGCGCGACTCCAAAGAGTCCACAATGGTGATCTCATCCTTGTTTGCCAGTTGCCACCAGAATCCGGTGGAGGCGTTCGTGCGGAAGGCGATTTCGCAATATTGCCCCTTGCGCATGGTGAACTCATTGGTCTCCTTGCTGACGGAGACGATTTTTTTCTGGGACTGGCAACCCGTCATCAAAAGCAACAGCATGCTGATATAAAAGAGTTTTTTCATTTTCTTGTATGATTTATTTCCGGTGCAAAATTACGAATTATTTTGATTGGTTTCGAAAGGGAAATGTTTAATCGGACTACACCTTGTGTCTTACTTTTTCTCGTTTTGAATCAAGAGGTTGCTGAGTCGCTCGTAATCCTGTAGGGAGAGTTGTTCTGCACGGAGGGCGAAGAGGGGGTCGGCGGCCACGATGTCAGGCGGAAAAGGCAACGCCTGCAAGGCGTTGCGAAGCGTCTTGCGGCGGTAGTTGAAGGCGGTCTTGACCACCGTCTTGAAGGTGTTCTCGTCACAGTGCAGCTTCTTGTCGAAATTGCGGGTGACGCGGATGACGGCGGATTTGACTTGCGGCGGCGGGTTGAACTCGTGCTCATCCACCGTGAAGAGATATTCGGTGTCGTAGAAGGCCTGGAGCAGCACACTGACGATGCCGTATTGCTTGTTGCCGGGGCTGGTGGTGGCGCGCTCCCCGACCTCCTTTTGGAACATCCCGACCAGCTCGACGGCTTGGTCGCGGTACTCGAGCAGCTTGAAGAGAATCTGCGAAGAGATGTTGTAGGGGAAGTTTCCCACGATGACGAACTTGCCAGGATAGCGTGCGGCAAGGTCCATGCGCAAAAAATCGCCCGCTATGAGGTTGTCGCCCAACTGCGGGAAGTGCTCTTGCAGGTAGGTGACGGATTCCTCGTCAAGCTCGACGGCGGAAAAGGAGGCGAAGGGCTGCTGGAGCAGATATTGGGTGAGCACACCCATGCCGGGACCCACCTCAAGCACATGGGCGTCGGGGGTGCGTACGGCCTCCGCAATGCGTCGGGCGATCTCCTCGTTCTTGAGGAAATGCTGCCCCAACCGCTTCTTGGCCTTGACCTCCGAATATGAGTATGTCCTCGCGGGTTTTTTCAAGACTTTCTTATAATATTTTGATTATCAAACTATTCTATGACGTTGTCACCGCGAAGAGCACGATAGCGCTTCCGGGCTTCCACCACGAAGAGACTGCCACTGTGGTCTTTCAGTATCTTCTGGTAATACTCCATGGCCTTGGGAATATCCTTGATGTAATATTCATACAGTTCCGCCAACTTGAAAACGGCATCGTCGGCCAGCAACTCAGTGCCGTGGTTTTCGATGATGTTCTTGAGCAAATTCTCGGCACCGAGGTAATCCTTCCTTTTGATGAAGATGAGGGCCTTTTGGTAGAGGGCATCGTCCACCAGCGTTCCAAAGGGTGCGAGCGCAATGACGGAGTCGAGTTTTTCAAGCGCTTTGTCGTCCTTGTTCTGGAAGATGAGAAAATCGGCTTCGGCATATTTCAGGAGCGGCATGTTGGTGGAGGGTTTCTCGAAGAGCAAGTATGTAGTGTCCTCCTCTTCGCCTTCTTCTTCCTCCTCCTCTTCCTGGTTGTCGGAAATGAGCAAGGAGAAATAGATGGCATCGTTGGCGATGAGCTTGGTGGTGGCGGAGGAGAGCACGTCAAGCTGGCTCTTGGCCCAGTCAAACTCGCCGATGTAGAAGGAGAGCTTGGCGTTCTTGAACTTGGCTTCGTTGCCGAGATCGTCGTTAGGCAGGTCTTTGTTGACTTGCGAATAGTTGAGCGTGGCATCCCACACATTGCCCATGTAGAGTTGCACATCGGCCAGGTCGATCTTAAACTGGTTTTTCTCCTTCGGGTCTCGGGTGGCGTTGTTCATCGCTTCGGTGAGCACATCGACGGCCTCCTGGGGCTTGTTGACATAAAAGGCGAGCAGGTGGGCGTACTTGCGGATCCAGTCGGCCGTGCCGGAGTGCATGCCGTTTTCATCCAACACCTTCTTGAAATTCCGTTCAAGGTTGATAGCATCCACCATCTTGATAGGATAGGTTTCCGTAAGTTGTAAATACTTGACATCCAGAATTTTCATTTTAGCCTGGACGTAGTTGTGTACAGATTCCCCTTTGGAAACGATGTATTCCAATGCTTCGATGGCGGTGGCATAGTCGTGGTTGTCGGCTGCAACGCAGGCCAAGTCGTAGGTGCGGATGCATTCCGTTTTTTGCCGTTTGTCGATGGCCTTGGCCAGAATCAGCGCCTCACCGTACTCCTTGTGCAGCTGGTTGATCCAAGAGAGCAGCATCAGATAGCAGATGTTGTCGGGCGATTTTTGGGAATATTTCTGCAAGGTTCCTTTGACAGCCAGGTATTTCTGGTTGTCTTCGTCGTCAAGCAGCAGGTTCTGGAGGGCGTTTTGCGCAGGCTCCATGTTGGCGGAGTTGTCGTCTTTCACAAGAGAGAGCACCTCCTCGATAATCTTGTCCGTTTGGTTGAGGTGCTGGTAAATAGAGAGCAGTTCCTTGGACAGGAGGTTGCTGTTGTTCAGCATTTTTCTCCCTTTCAAGATCGTCTCGATAGCATAGTCGTATTTGGCACGCGAATAGAAGGCGCTGTAGAGTTCCTGCACGGAAAACTCTTTGGCTTGCAAGCTCTTGATGAGGTCTTGGTAGATCTTTTCCGCCTTGGCGTTGTCGCCGGCCCGTTCGTAGGCATATCCTTGATCGACCTTGTAGCGTTGCACGTTGGGGAACGCCTTGATCTGTTTCTTGGTCAGCTTTTCCAGATCAGAGTAGCGTTCCAGTTCCATCAGGGAGGCGTAGTAATAATAGTATATGTAAGAGTTCGGCTTTTGGTTCTGTATTTTCTCGAAGAGTGTGATGGCCTTGTCGAATTCCTTATCCTTGTAATATTGCAAAGCCAACTTCTCGTCTTCGCTCTGTTGGGCCCAGAGCGCGACGCAGGACAGCACGAGCAAGAAAACAAAGAGGATGCGTTTCATTTCGGCGGTTAGTCGATGATGTCGAAATGGGTGTAGGGGCGCAACACTTCGGGCACGATGATGCCTTCGGGGGTTTGGTTGTTCTCGAGAAGGGCGGCCATCACGCGGGGCAGGGCGAGAGCACTGCCGTTGAGGGTGTGTGCCAAGCGGGTTTTGCCGTTGGCGTCTTTGAAACGCAACTTCAGACGGTTGGCCTGATAGGACTCGAAGTTGGACACGGAGCTGACTTCCAACCATTTCTGCTGGGCCTTGGAATAAACTTCAAGGTCGTAGGTGAGCGCGGAGGTGAAGCTGATGTCGCCGCCGCAGAGACGCAGCACGCGGAAAGGCAGGCCCAGCTTGGTGAGCAGACTCTTGGCGTAGTCGGTCATCTTCTCCAAAGTCTCGTACGAGCGGTCGGGATGCTCAATGGTGACGATTTCGACCTTGTCGAACTGGTGCAGGCGGTTGAGTCCGCGCACATCCTTGCCATAGGAGCCGGCCTCGCGACGGAAACAGGCGGAATAGGCGCAGTTCTTCAACGGAAAGTCGCTCTCCTTGAGGATGACATCGCGGTAGATGTTGGTGACGGGCACCTCGGCGGTGGGGATCAGGTAGAAGTTATCGACTTGGCAGTGGTACATCTGGCCCTCCTTGTCAGGCAGCTGGCCTGTGCCGTAGGCGGAATCCTCGTTGACCATGTACGGGGGTTGTATTTCGGTGAAGCCGTGTTCGATGGCGCTGTCGAGGAAAAAGTCGATGAGGGCACGCTGCATGCGGGCTCCCTTGCCCTTATAGACGGGGAATCCTGCGCCCGTGATCTTGTTGCCCAACTCGAAGTCGATGATATCGTATTTTTTCACCAAGTCCCAGTGGGGCAGGGCATCGGGACCCATGTTGGAGGCATCGCCTTCGGTATAGACAATCTCGTTGTCTTCGGCACCCTTGCCGGGGGCCACAGCATGGTTGGGCAGGTTGGGCAGCAGCACCATCTTCTCCAACAATTCGGCCTCGGCCTCCTGCATGCGTGCGCGGTCGCGCTTCTCGCTCTCCTTGAGCTCGGCCATGCGGGCCTTGAGCACCTCGGCCTCGTCGCGGCGGCCCTCCTTGAAGAGCTTGCCGATCTCCTTCGCTCCCTTGTTTTGCTCCATGAGATTGTCGTCAAGCCCCTTTTTGAGATTGCGGGCTTCTGTGTCAAGCTGGCGGATCAGAGCCACCAATTCGGTTGCATCGAAGTTTTTAATCTTCAATCTATCAATTACTTCTTGCGGATTTTCGCGTAAAAGTTGTATTTGTAACATTGCTCAAAAATTTTAAGCCGCAAAAATACAAAAAATGTACGAAGCGGCTTTTGGTTTTGCAAAAGCTTCCTGATAATAACGGTGGAATTCCTGAATAATTGTTTTTCCCTACTCTCTCACGTATCTGGTTTCACGCAACTGGCGGAAATGGTCGGGTTGCACCTCGTCCTTGATGAACTCGCGCGAGGCGTTTTCCTTCCCATCCTCGTTGTAAGAGTACTCCGCCCATCCTTGCAGGTTCCCGTCACGGTCGAGGATGGAGTTCTTGACCACCAGGTCGCCGTCATATTCCAAGGTGATTTTGCGATAATGGTCCAAATCCTCCTCCTCGGTCTCCACAATTTTACCATTTTCGTTATACTTACGATAGACCTTTGCGATGAGGGCGTTGTCGTAATCATAAACCAACTCCTTGATACAATTGTCATTGTCGTCGTAAGTGTATTCGTAGGACCGGCGGTCCTTGTTCTGCACCTCGTCGCGAACATGCCGGGCCAGCAGCCCCTTGTCGTTGTAGGAGTAGGTGTGGACATTGAGCTCCTTGCCGTATTCGTCGTTTTCCACCTCCTTGACCAACAAACCATCCTTGTATTCGTAGATGTTCTCCACGTAGTCGAGTTTTCCTTCGAAATACATCTCCCGTCGCAGCAGATTGCCATCCTCGTCATAAATGAGTTTTGTGACATAAACTTGGTCACTGTCACCAAAATAGTTGTTTTCCTGCACCAACTGCTGCTGATCGTCATACTCGTTCACCGTCTTTTGCAGAAGGATGTTGTCCATGTCGTACTGTTCCGTCTTCCAAAGGAGGTTGTTGTCGTTGTAACTGTTGACCGTCAGGGTGTTGAGGTTTCCATCAGGGTCGAAACGCTCCTCGCGAAGGATTTGTCCGTGGTCGTTGTACTGCGCGGAGACCTCCAGATACTCCACAGGCTGGATGTCGTTTTCGTCGTAACCAATGCGTTGGTACTCTTTTTTGATGATTTTCAAAGTTTTCATAACAAGGATGTTTATAATGAGCCTGCAAAGATATAAAACAAAACTGAATAATGCACGTTATATAGCAACAATTTTATTACTTTTGCGCTCTCTTTTATGAAGAAGCTCCTTTGTCATATTATGCTGATGCTGCTTTGCACGGCGGTGTTCGCCCAAAAAAGCCAGTCGGAGTTCCGATTCTGGGAGGATTCCCTGATCGCATTGCGCGACATTGTGATGAACGAGCCTGACGAGACCGTCCGGTTGGAGATGAACGAGGAGTTCATGACCCTGTTGGAGACGGTCTTGCAAAAACCCCACTCCTTTGAATATCCATGGGACTCGGTGCGCAACTTCGCCGTGCTGGCCTCCCCCGACAAGGTGTTCAAGATTTTCACCTGGCATGTGGTGAAAAAAGACTATACGGTGGAGAATTTCGGTTTTGTGCAGGTTTACAATGAATCCCGAAAAAAACATGTGCTTTTCCCACTGTATGACAAGCGCGGCACAATAGACTATCCCAACACGCAAGTGGGTAACCACAACCGCTGGTACGGCGCCGTCTATTACAAGATGATTCCGGTCAAGGAGAAAAACATCACATACTACACCTTGTTGGGATTGAATGGGAATAATCTGTTTACAAACCAGAAGATTATTGAAATACTGCATTTTAACAAGGAGATGGTACCTGTCTTCGGGGCGCGCGTTTTTAAAAATTATCCCGGGAAAGTCAGCCGCGTCATTTTCGAGTATTCCAAAAATGCATCGCTGCATCTCAACTACGAGACCCAGGAGTATCTTGTCAGCACGGGCAAGTACAACCCCAAGACGCGCCAGGTGGACTACCGTCGCGTGACCAGCCCGATGATCATTTTCGACCAGCTTATCCCGTTGGACGAGAACATGCCCTCCATTCCCGCCTACATGGTGCCCGAATCCAGCCTGAGTCAGGGATTCATCGAGGAGGACGGCCGCTGGCTCTTCATGAAAAGCGTGATCGGCAGCAATCCCGACAAGGTTAAACCCGACTATGAATATAAACCCCGACAAATTTATAATCCAAATAACTGATAATGAGCAAATTCTTATATCCTTTCCTCTTTAAGCCCATCTTGAAGGAAAAAATATGGGGTGGCGGCAGAATCCAGAAAATTCTCAAACACGAAACCGGCGGCATGGCACGTTGCGGCGAGAGCTGGGAAATCTCCGGCATCATCGACGACGAGTCCGTGGTGACCAACGGCTTTTTGGCGGAGAACAACATCAATGAACTTCTCGAGGTCTATCTCACCGATTTGGTGGGAGAGAAGAATTACGAGAAGTATGGACTCGGTTTCCCATTGTTAATCAAGTATATAGATGCGCAAGACAATCTCTCCGTGCAGGTGCATCCTGACGATGAGTTGGCGCAAAAAAAATATGGGCAGAACGGCAAAACGGAGATGTGGCACGTTATCGCAGCCGAGCCGGGCGCCGGACTGTATGTGGGCTTCAAGCAGAAGGTCACGAAGGCGCAGTATGTGGAAGCGGTGGACACGGGGGTGCTTCACGAGCTGCTGCAGTTCTATCCTGTTGTAGCGGGCGACACCTTCATGATCCCCGCCGGCACGGTGCATGCTATCGGCAAGGGCGTGCTCCTTGCCGAAATCCAGCAGCCCTCCGACGTGACCTTCCGCATCTTCGACTGGAATCGAGTTGATGACGAGGGCAACAGTCGCGAGCTGCACACCGCCGAAGCCCTCGAAGCCATCCATTTTGAGGAGAACAGCCAAGGCGGCTTCAAGGTTGACTACACCCCGAAGTTGAACCAGACCGTCAAGCTTGTGCGCTCCCCCTATTTCAACACCAACGTGCTTGAGTTTGAACAGCCGCTCAAGAAGACGTTTGTGGAAATCGACTCTTTTGTGGTCTATATGTGTCTTGAAGGGCGCGTGCATCTCTTTTACGGTGACGGCCACCTCGTGTTGGAGACGGGTGCCGTGACCCTTGTGCCTGCCGAAGTCGAGGAGGTGCAGCTTATCCCCGACAGTCGTGCCAAGTTGTTGGAGGTCTATTGCTGATGGATTTCAGCTTCAAACGTTTTTCGCTCCACCACGATCGCAGCACGATGAAGGTGGGCACTGACGCGATGCTTTTGGTGTCTTTGTGCGACACCAGCGGTGCGCGACGTGTCTTGGATGTGGGTTGCGGTTGCGGGGTGGTGGCCTTCTGTGCCGCACAGCAGGCGGTGTTAAAATCTGTTAACCCTGTCGTTTTCGGCATCGACCCTGATGCGGCCTCCATTGCGGAGGCCCGACAAAACGCAGCGTCCTATCCGCTGCTGCCCGCCGAAAACCTGCACTTTGAACAGGCAACAATACAGGAGTTTGCACAACAGTGGCAGGGCGCCCCCTTCGATTATATCCTCTCTAATCCGCCTTTTTATCACAACGACCTCAAGCCGGACAATCCTTCGCGCCGCCAAAGCCGCCATGGTGATGGCAACTTGCCGTTCGCGGACCTGTTAGAGGGTGTGTTAAAAATCCTTGACGATGAGGGACGGTTCTCACTCATCCTGCCTGTGCGGGAGGGGGAGGCGTTCGACAGGATAGCCTGCCAGTCGCTGACTTGTGTGCGTCGTGTGACCGTGCAGCCCACTTCGCTTAAGCCCGCGCACCGTGTGGTGCTGTCTTACGCCCGCACGGGCTCCCCATGCGAGGAGGAGCGTCTCGTCATCCGCGACGCCGCCAACCGATACACGGAGGCGTATCTGCGGTTGATGGAGCCCTATCTGTTGGTTTGATGAAAAAAAAGGTAAAGATAATATAATAGTTGACCCAAGGAGACCAATAACGGCGTGAATTTCATCGTTCATTATGTTCGCGGCACCTTGGGTGCCGCACCCAAAAACTCCCCTTCTTTTTGAAGAAGGGGTGCCCGAAGGGCGGGGTAGATATATGAGAGATTGGCCGTTAGGCCATCCTTGTTATCTATCTGTGGATCGTGTGAGAATAATCCGACAAAATTTCTATTCATGGGGGAGATCTTGGACATAGAGATCTTTGATTCTGCTGCTATTAAAGGTGGTTGTTTCTTTTATAAGGTATTATAAATCTATATATTAACTACCCCGCCCTTCGGGCACCCCTTCTGAAAATCAGAAGGGGAGTTATGGGGTGTCCGCACGGGTGTGCGGACAAAGAGACGAGGTTGTGCGTTGCCCGCCACGAAAAGGGTGTGGGTTTCCACGAACATGCGTGAGGGATTGCAGTGGAAATGATTTTGGCGAGAATGGGTGCCGTTGCCAGTCGGAGATTCCGCTACCTCCTATCGTCGGCGGCGGAACTACGCCAAAATCATTGGAACGGAAAGCCCGACGGCGCGGCGGCGGAAATCACGTCCGTTCTGTAGAGACGCGCCATGGCACGTCTCTACATCTGCGAGAACGCAGATGCCGCCATAGCCGCCGCGCCGGCACGCCCAAATAAAAAAAAAGATGCAGAACCCTGATTCGTGTCATCAGGTATATCATTGCAAAAAAAAGAGGATGGCCTTGCGCCATCCTCTGTAGTGTGGTTTGAAGTGTCACATTATTGCGTCACTCTCTCCAGCCATTTGAGCATGCCGAGCATGATGGACATGGAGGCGAGACAGATCAGGGCGAAGACACCCCAAGTCATCCACTGGTGCGGGAATGCATTCAACATTCTGACACCGAGGAAGATGAACAAGTTGCCGATGGCGGTTGCGGACAACCACAAGCCTTGGCATTTGCCGACCATGTGACGCGGTGCAATCTTGGAAACGAACGACAATCCCAGCGGGGAGATGAACAATTCTGCCACCGTGAGGAAGAAGTAGGTCACAATCAGCACGCCGGGGCTGGCTTTCATGCTCATCTTGACACCTTCCTCCATGGCCTTGAATTCGGTGCCGGAAGGATAGTTGTGCATGACGGCAATGATAATCAGGAAAATATAGGCACATGCCGCGATAAACATACCCAAGGCGATCTTTTTCGGAGTGGAAACCTCCTTGCCTCTGCGGGCAAAAGAGGCGAATATCCACATGATAATGGGCGTCAGCACAATCACAAAGAACGGATTGATAAACTGCATGATCTCAGGCGGGAGATTCGTCGTGTCAACGAAATCGCGGGCAAAGATGGACAACGACTGGGCGTTCTGGTGGAAGGAGAACCAGAAGAACACAGCGATACCGAGAACGGCATACAAGGCCATCATACGTTGTTTGATCTCTTTGGCATTGGCGAGACGCTCCTCGTGGGTGTATTCTTGCACATCGACTTTTTCTTTCTTGACAGGGTTCGGAAGTTTGTGACGAACTGCAACGAAGATGCAAAGGGAGATCAGCATGGCCACCACGGAGACGATGAAGGAGAGGTGTACGCCGGTGTTATAGACTTGCAGGTAGTTCTGGCAGAAGGCGGGGAGATTGTCGGCTGCTCCCGCAAATTTCTGAGAAAGCTCTGTCAAGTTGGACATGTCGTTACCCTCCATCGTGCCCATGATGAACTTGTGGCACAAGCGGGGAAGGTCGGCGTTGTAAACCAGATTGCGGGCGCTCAGCCACCAGTCGCGGATAATGGGAGCCACAAAGGGGGCGATCACACCGCCGATGTTGATGAACACGTAGAAAATCTGGAATCCGCTGTCTCTTTTCTCCTTGGCCTTGGCCAAAGCTTCAGGACCTTGCTTGGCGGCTTCGGCTTCAAAGTCGTCATACAGCTGGCCCACAATGGCTTGCAGGTTTCCTTTGAAGAGACCGTTACCACAGGCGATGAGCAGCAGGGCAATCATGGCCAGCACGAACACCCAGGATTTGGCTCCGTGCTCGCTGAATACCGGAATAGACAGCAAGGCATAGCCGATAGCCATCACAATGATACCGGTGATGATGGTCCTCTTGTAGTTCTGGGTGCGGTCGGCAATGATACCGCCCGGCAGGGCCAGCACATAGATCAGGAAATAGAACACCCCGAAAATAAGGCCGGAGGTCTCATCGGAGATGCCGAATTTGGAACAGATGAACAACACCAAAACGGCATTCATGATGTAATAGCCGAAACGCTCGCCCATGTTGCTCAAGGCGGCGGCGATCAAACCTTTGGGATGTTCGTTCTTGGCTTTCTTCAAATAGAAAAGCAAGAAGGGGATGACAACAATCAGGACCATGAAAAACACCATCAGCGTTCGATGGTCATGCCATAAATTGGAAATGAAATTCATAGGCGTAAAATTTAGAATGAAAAAATAGAATTTACAGATACTGGTTGATCTTTTCGACGATCATATCCTTGGGGACCAGGCCCACCAGGCTGTCCACGACCTCCTTGTTCTTGACGAAGACGAGCATGGGGATGTTCATCACGCCGAACTGCATGGCGATGTCGTTGTTCTCGTCGGTGTCGCACTTGCCGATGACGGCCTTGCCTTCGTATTCGGCGGCCAACTCATCGATGGTGGGGGCCAGGTGGCGGCAAGGGCCGCACCACGGTGCCCAGAAGTCAATCACGACCAGCTTGTCGCCGTTGACAAGGGTCTCGAAATTGGAAGAATCAATTGCTAATGCCATAGTGTATATCTTTGTATAATAAGTAAATGGGCTTCATTAGTCTTTATTAGTCGCGCAACTTCCAGGCCGTGCGAAGCCCATTGTACACGATATGGAAATTGCGGCTGCAAAAATAGGTATTATTTCAATATGAAGGTTTTCTTGCCGGGACTTATTCATTAAAAAAAAATCGTTGAGACGCGTCGCGTCGCGTCTCAACATGATGGCACAAATCAGTGCTTTTGCATCCTTTTTTTTATTTGGGCGTGCCGGCGCGGCGGCGGAAAATCACATTCCGTTCGCACACGTCGTCCAATGCCGCCGCGCCGTCGGGCTTTCCGTTCCAATGATTTTGGCTTAGTGCCCACCACCATTCCGCGAGACGCGAAGCGTCAAGCGGAACCTCCGTCTCACTAAGGAGCGCATTCTCGCCAAAATCATTTCCACTGCAATCCCTCACGCAGGCTCGTCGAACCCCACATCCGTTTCGCGGCGAGCACCCCACAACCTCGTCTCAACCTTCTCCCGCGCCGCGATTTTCCCGCGCACGCACCCCATTCCAGGGGTTGCAGCGCTCGTTCCTCGCGCTTTAACCCCTGGCTACCAAGCTCTTGCCCCTAACGGGGCTGCTTAAGGAATATTATCTATTATATATATCTACCAGACATCGTTTTCACACGCCCCCACCAACAACCAACCACCATCCCCGTTAGGGGATCCATATCTGTAGAAAAAGGGTGCCCTCCGCAACCCAAAATCCCCGTAGGGGATTCATATACAACATGTTGTCAAAACATTGTCATATTCGTCATGCAACCCCTCACGGGGTTGTGGAACACCATGGGAACGCCATCGGCTGCAGATATGGAAGCCCTGACGGGCTTCAGCGGCTGTGCAGGAAAGAACCTATCACCGCTTTGTCGAATTTACCGCCGACACACGTATCGGACTGAATGACAGCATTCTGCCGATGGGGGCGATGGTGAGCGGGTCAACTCATCCCCAATAAAAAGGTGTTAGCCATTGCCTTGAAAAAAATAGTATCTTTGCGCCCCATTTTTAAGAGTATTATTATTAACAACATAACCTAAAAAACTATGCCGCAAATATCCAAAAAAGGGCAAACCATGCCCTCCTCGCCGATCCGTAAATTAGTGCCCTTCTCCGACGCTGCCAAGCAACGCGGAGTTCACGTGTATCACCTCAATATCGGCCAGCCCGACATCGAGACGCCGAAGGGCGCCCGCGAGGCTGTCCGACAGGCCGACATCCCCGTCATCGCCTATACCCACTCCGCCGGCAACCTCAGCTACCGCAAGAAACTCGTGGAGTACTACCACAGCGTGGGCATCGAGATCACCCCTGACGAGATCCTTATCACCACCGGCGGCAGCGAAGGCCTCCTTTTCGCCTTCAACAGCTGTATGGATCCGGGCGACGAGATCATCATCCCCGAACCCTTCTACGCCAACTACAACGGCTTCGCCGTCACCTGCGGTGTCGTGGTGAAACCCATCGTTTCTACCATCGACAACGGTTTCGCACTGCCCTCCATCGAGGAGTTCGAGAAACTCATCACCCCGAAGACCAAGGCCATTATGGTGTGCAACCCCAACAACCCGACGGGCTATCTCTACACGGAAGAGGAAATTCGCCAATTGGGCGAGATCGCCAAGAAACACGACCTGTTCCTCTTTGCCGACGAGGTCTATCGCGAGTTCTGCTACGACGGTGTCAAGCATTTCTCCGTGATGCAGCTGGAAGGTTTGGAGCAGAATGTGGTGCTTTTGGACTCCGTTTCCAAGCGTTACAGCGCCTGCGGTGTGCGTACCGGCGCCCTCATCACCCACAACAAGGATGTCTATAACACGGCGATGAAGTTTGCCCAGGCCCGTCTGAGCCCCCCGACCTACGGCCAGATCCTCGGCGAGGCTGCCGTCAGCACCCCCAAGGAGTACTTCGATGCCGTCATCACCGACTATGTGGCCCGCCGCAACACCGTGGTGAACGGTGTCAACGCCATCCCCGGCTGCTTTGTGCCGATGCCCAAGGGCGCCTTCTACTGTGTGGCCCGCCTGCCCATCGACGACTCCGACCGCTTCTGCCGCTGGATGCTCGAAGAGTTCAACTACAACGGCGAAACCACAATGATGGCCCCCGCCACCGGTTTCTACTCCACTCCCGGAAAGGGCAAGAACGAGGTGCGCATCAGCTACTGCCTCAAGGTCGAAGACCTCCGGAAGGCCGTCAAGTGCCTCGAAGAAGCCCTTAAGGTGTATCCGGGAAGAACGGAATAGTTAAGAGTTTAGAGTTAAGAGTTAAAAGTTGAACGCCCTTAATTTCTTAGTTTCTTATTTTCTTAATTTTCTTATTTTCAAGTAATTATTATCAAAAAGGAACCCTCATATATGGAACGTTTATCAAAAAGAGTCACTTCTATGGCCGCGTCGGAGACGTTAGCCATGACCGCTTTGGCCCGCGACCTCAAGGAAAAGGGCAAGGATGTCATCAGTTTGAGCATCGGTGAGCCCGACTTCAACACCCCGGAAACGGTCAAGGAGTATGCCAAAAAGGCTATTGACGATAATTTCACGCATTATCCTCCCGTGCCCGGTTATGCCGATCTGTTGAAGGCCATCAGCAATAAATTCAAGAGAGACAACAACTTGGACTACGCCACCAACCAGATTGTGGTCTCCACCGGCGGCAAGCAGTCCATCTACCAGGTGGTGATGGCGTTGGTGAACCCCGGCGACGAGGTCATCATCCCAACCCCCTACTGGGTCTCCTATCGCGCCATCGTGGAGATGGCCGAAGGCAAATGCATCTATGTGCCCGCCAAGTTGGAGAACGACTTCAAGATCACGCCCGAGCAGCTCGAGGCCGCCATCACACCCAACACCAAGCTGATGATGTTCAGCAGCCCCTCCAACCCGACGGGTATGGTGTATAGCAAGGAGGAGTTGCGCGCCCTCGCCGAGGTGGTGGCCAAGCACCCGCAGATGATGGTGATGTCCGACGAGATTTACGAGCACATCAACTTCGTGGGCCGTCACGAGAGCATCGCCCAGTTCGACTTCATCAAGGACCAAGTGGTCACGGTGAACGGTGTGGCGAAGGGCTTCGCGATGACGGGCTGGCGTATCGGTTTCATCGGCGCTCCTGTCGATGTGGCCAAGGCCTGCGGCAAGATGCAGGGTCAGATCACGTCCGCCACCGGCTCCATTTCGCAGCGCGCCGCCCTGCGCGCAATGGAGATGGACCCCGCCACTTCCGAGGACATCCTCCAGATGCGCGCCACCTTCCAAAAGCGCCGCGACCTGGTCTATGGACTGCTCCAGCAGATCCCCGGTTTCGAGGTGTGCCTGCCCCAGGGCGCCTTCTACTTCTTCCCGAAGGTGAAATCCCTTTTCGGCAAGCATGTGCCCGCCGATTCCGAGTTCGCCAAGGAGTATGGCAAAACCGTCATTGAGAACTCCAAGGACCTCGCCTTCTACATCCTGCTCGACGCCAACGTCTCCACCGTGCAGGGCAGCGCCTTTGGCGACGACGACTGTATCCGCCTCTCCTACGCCACCTCTGAGGAAAAGCTCCAGGAGGCCTGCCGTCGCATCAAGGCCGCCGTGGAAGCGATGAAATAACACGATGTATTCCTAATACCATACAAAATAACACAACGCAGAGCCGTCACATTGTGGCGGCTCTGATTGTGGCGGCCCCAATTAAATTGAAGTGCAGGTTAATGGGTTCTGCTTGCACGGATATGGAAAATAAATCCAGAACCCGAAATGTTGACAATGAGAAAGATTTTATTTTTCCTGTTCATGCTTGCCACACTTTCTGTCTATTCACAGGAGACAGTCTCCAAAGTGGTGGACAAAGTGGGCACGTACCGCAATTATCTCACACGTTTGGAAGGAAATGGTTCCGACCATTACCTCTTTTTCAGCGGAATTGTGATTAATTCGGCAAACCCGTCATACAGCAAATGGATCGTGCGGGACGTTATCGTTCTCGCCCAGAAAGACGGCACAACCGGGAAGAGAATAAACGTCGAACACACGGCTGAATATGAGCTTCTGACGGCATACGAGGGGGCCGAAGAGCTGATTCTTGTCTATTGCCAATTCAAGGATAGTGAAAAGAATTTCGTACTCTATCTGAACAGAGTACCTAAAGAAACAGGGCAAAGCGGCGTATGGAATCCGGAAAAAATAATCTCAATTCCGATGGAGAGAAGGGACGACATGCTGGTTCATGTGGCACGTTCTAAGGATGACTCTAAAGCTGCCGTGCTGATGATGCACACCAGGAATAACAGCGTCCTGATTGAAAGAAACGATTACACTTTCAAAGGAGCAGCGGCTGTCGCATTCGGGGAAGAAGGCCTGGTTTGGTCACAATCCATTGCTGTGGGCACAGCCAACAATACCCTTCAGCTTTTCGATTTCGCCATCGGAAACGATGCCACTGCGTTCGCTGTCATCAAATCATTTAACAAAAAAGGGAATGCTTATTCCAATGAGACATTGCATTCTTTCAGACTGAACAGAGATGATGTTATGGCAACTACCGACGATTTTTCCACTTTCGAGTTCGGGTCACCCTCTAACGGAAAAATTCTGGTAACAGAGGACGGAAGACCAGTCATCGGCGGGTATTATGCATCCGAGCTCGGCGGCAAAGAAGTCGGGACTTACACCATTTGTTTTGAGAACGAATCTTTTTACAACCCTATAATCAGCTTTGCAAAATTCCCGCAGGAATATTTTTCATATAAGCATCCGAAATCAGGGGATCCCGCCAAGGAATACACAGTTTGGCCGCTGGATTTTTACGAGTTCAGCGATGGCACACTGGCACTTCTGGGCGAACCCCATAACGAGACGTCCATCATGTCAGACACATATACGCTGGCCGGAAATATCATAGTCAATTTTGTCAACAAGAAGGGAGATCTTTCCGATGCGAGTATGATTCAAAAAAGTCAGGCGATAATGTCAGCTGCCAGGTCTTTGAACTTACTGAGAATAAGTATGTTCTCATTTAATACATATATGAAAGACGACATGATTCACGTCTTCTTCATCGATAATATCGCCAACTATCAGGGAAAAAGTGGGGAGGCATGCGTTGTGGGCGGCTATTCATCCGGAAAATATTGTATGGCCTGTTGCACGATAGATTCGCAGCAGAACATTTCCTCCCCGACAATGCTGATTGATTTCAAAAAAGCAAAAACCAGGGTTTACGTTCCACTATTTGTGGATCACGACGGAGTTTGGATCTACAATAGTGATAAACTGTTCGCCATAGTCTCCAAATTTCTTCACACGTTTTAAGACGAGCCCTGTTATGAATCCCCTGACGGGGATTTGGCCCGCATACGGGAGCGCTCTACAGATAGGCATCCCCTCGGAGATGAGCTGTTTGCGACATATTCCGCTGCCCACCCCAAAACTGATCACTGATCACCGATCACTAATTGCAGTGAACAATTTCTGAACCACAGATTATTATCTTTGTAACTGTTTGTGAATGAAATTACAAGGATAACGAAGCCCATGGCTTTTGCTTGTAATTATTATTCATCCGTGCGATTTTAAAAATTATGTACATTTGTACGCTTTTTAAAAACCGCCCTGCTATGATCAAATCCATGACCGGTTTCGGTCGCACCACCATAGAGACCGAAGGCAAGTCCGTCACCGTTGAGGTGCGCACTTTGAACAGCAAGCAACTCGATGTGAACACGCGCATTGCACCGCTGTTCCGCAACAAGGAAAACGAAATCCGCGCCATCCTCGCCCGAGAGCTCGAGCGCGGCAAGATCGATTTCACCCTAACGCTCGACCGCAATACGGCCACGACCGTTTCCATCAACGAGACCCTCGCCAAGTCGTACTACGACACGCTGTCGCAACTCTCCCTGTCTTTGGGCAATCCCGTGCAGAGCGACATTTTCCTGCAGGCACTGCGTATGCCCGATGTCATCTCCACCCCGCAGGAGGAGCTGTCCGACACGCTGTGGGAGGCTGTTCGCAACGCCATCCTCGATGCCTGCCGACAGGTCAACGAGTTCCGCACCACCGAGGGCGCCGTGCTGGCCAAGGACTTTGAGAAACGCATCTGCCTCATCCGCGACACCATCGACGAGGTGACCCCCTTTGAGGAAAACCGCATTGTCACCCTTCGGGCCAAATTCGAGAAATCGCTCGCCGAACTGGCCACCAAGACCCAGTACGACCCCAGCCGCCTTGAACAGGAGATTTTCTACTATATCGAAAAACTCGACATCACCGAGGAGAAGGTTCGATTGCGCAAACACTGCAACTACTTCCTCGAAACCATGGAAGAACCCCAGGCCAACGGCAAGAAACTCGGCTTCATCGTGCAGGAGTGCGGTCGTGAAATCAACACCCTCGGCTCCAAAAGCAACGACTTTGACATTCAGCAGATCGTGGTCCGGATGAAGGACGAGTTGGAGAAACTCAAGGAGCAGCTGGCAAATATTTTATAGTTAAGAAACTAAGAAATTAAGAGATGTCCAATATATTATCGCTGATTGGAAGGCCCAATGTGGGCAAGTCAACCTTGTTTAACCGCTTGATCAAGGCGCGCGAAGCCATCGTCGATTCCGTGGCAGGCGTGACGCGCGACCGTCACTATGGCAAGTCCGACTGGAACGGTTACGAATTCTCGGTCATTGACACGGGTGGCTATGTGGTGGGCTCCGACGACATCTTCGAGGCGGAGATCCGCAAGCAGGCGCAGTTGGCCATCGATGAGTCCGATGTTATTGTCTTTATGGTCGATGGGCGCGAGGGGCTGACCCCGTTAGATGAGGAGATTGCGCAGATTCTGCGCCGCTCCAAGAAGCCCTACTACTTGGCGGTCAACAAAATTGACAGTCCCAGCAACTTTTTAGACTACGCGGAGTTCTATGCGCTCGGTGTGGAACAGGTGTTTCCCATCTCAGCTGCCTCCGGCGGCGGCACTGGCGAGTTGCTCGACGAAGTGGTGAAACATTTCAGCAAGGAGATCGACAACCTGCCCGATGACCTGCCCCGTATCGCCATCGTGGGCAAACCCAACGTGGGCAAGTCTTCCATCATCAACGCCTTCTTGGGTGAGGAGCGGCACATCGTGACCCCGTTGGCCGGCACCACCCGCGACACCATCTTCACCCGCTATCGCAGTTTCGGCTTCGACTTCTACCTCATTGACACCGCAGGTCTGCGCAAAAAGAGCAAGGTGGAGGAAGACTTGGAATTCTACTCCGTGATGCGCGCGGTGCGCTCCATCGAAAACTCGGATGTCTGCATCGTCATGGCCGATGCCTCGCAGGGCTTCGAACAGCAGGACCTCAACATCTTCGGTCTTGCCGCCCGCAACCACAAAGGTGTTGTGTTGGTGCTTAACAAGTGGGACCTTATTGAGAAAGACAACCACACCCACAAGCAGTACGAAGACCTCGTCAAGGGCCGCATCGCGCCCTTCAACGACGTGCCCATCATTTTCACCTCCGTGTTGGAGAAACAGCGCATCTTCAAGGTGTTGGAGACGGCTGTGCAGGTTTATCAGAACCGCACGCGGAAAATTTCCACGTCAGAGCTGAATGATGTGATGTTGCCGATCATCCAGAACACGCCGCCCCCGATGAACAAGGACAAGGTCATCCGCATCAAGTACGCCACCCAGCTGCCCCTTGCCTATCCGGCCTTTGCCTTCTTCTGCAACCTGCCGCAATACGTCGTTGATTCTTACAAGCGATTCTTGGAAAACCAGATTCGCAAGAACTGGGACTTCAGCGGCGTGCCGATGGAGATCTTTTTCAGAAGAAAATAGTTTGATTAATCCGTGCTTTCCACGCCACTGTCCTCGGTGGCCTTCTTCTCCAATTCCATCTTGCCGAAACGGAAAGTGATGCCCGCTGTGATGAAGCGGCTCACGTTCTTGTAGGTGCTGGTGGACACATAATAGGGGTTCTCGTTGGTCGTGCGGCGGCGGTTCCAATTGAAGATGTCGTTCACATTGAGATGAACAGAGAGCTTCCGGTCGAAAAAGTCGGCGCGCAAGCCGGCGTTGATGGAGTAGTGCGGCAGTGTGGTCGTGAAAAGCGACACATTCTTGGAACGGTAGTTGGCGGAGACGTTGACCTCCAGTTTCTTCCACAGCTTTGCCCAGAAACGCAAACGGAAGCTGTAGCCGAGGTTGGAAGTGATGCGCGGGTCGGTTTCGTTACGGAATTGGAACTCCGACCGCGTGTAGTAAAGGTTGGCGTAAAACCGGATGTTCATGAAAGCCTTCAGACGGTAGGTGACATTCAGGTCCGTACCCGTGTTGAAGGATTTTCCGGCATTCACGGGCTGCGAGAAGGAGACGATGCGCCCGAAATAGTCATTGAAAATCACATCGGTCATGTTGCTGGTCAGATCCTTGGAGTTTCGGAAATAGGCGTTGATACCCACATTGCCGAACTTCTTGAAGAACTTGGTCCAGCCGGCCTCCACGGAGTTGGTGTAGGTGGGACGCAGGTAGGGGTTGCCCATGGAAAAGTCGTCTTCCCCGTATGAAATGTAGGTTGACAGCCGCGATGCCGACGGGTTGCTGACCCTTCGGGTGTAGCTCAGGCTGAAGTTGTGCATGGATTTGGTGCGGTAGCTGAGGTGCAGGGAGGGGTAGAGGCTGAAATAGCCCTTGGCCACGTCGCCGTAAGGGGCGTTGAGGATGTGATAGTCGTAGAAGACATATTCGGAACGCAGGCCGCCCTTGACGGTGAAGTTGCCGAACTTGTGCTGGATGGTGACGTAGGCGTCGAGGTCGTACTCGCGGTCATCCACATCCTTGAGCCGCAAGGAGTCCGTGTTGTAGATGTCCGTTTCAGGCACCAATGTGTCGTACAGGGTGAGGCTCTTGTCGATCTCGATGTCGCCACTGACACCCACGCTTATTTCGCCGTTTTTGTGGTAAGGAATCACATAGTCGAGACTGGCCGAGGTGGAGAAGCTGTTGCCTTTGGGCGAGCCTAAGCGTCGCTTGTCCAGCTCGTTTTGCTGCATATAGTCGCGAAAATAGTCGGAGCTGCCGTGGTTGTGCCGATAGTTGAAGGTCCAGTCGGCATCAATCTTGTGTCCTGTCTGCCGGTTGAAAATATGCTCGAAGGCTAATCCGCCGTAGGCGCCGGCGCTGAGGCTTTCAGAAATCTCCGAGGTGTTGTATTGGAACAGTTCGTATGGGAAATACTCCTGCCGCAGAGATTGGGACAGGCTGTTGGAGATGCTGTAGCGAGGGTAGGTGCCGGCCCAGAAACGCATGGTGTTGAGGGTGTCGAAGACGTAGGACCCGTTGAAGTTAAAGCCCGTGTTGATGTTATGGCTACGACCTTTGCCGGAACCGTAGAAGGTGGTGGCGGTGTCGTGTTCGTTGTTGAATTGGGTGTAGGCCATTGAACTGTTGTTCCGTTTGAACGAATAGCTGGCGTTGAGGTAGAAGTTCAGGGAGAGCTTCTGGTTGGCCCAAACGTAGGAGACCCACGGGGTGACATTGGGCGAGGAGGAGCCCCGGATGCCGAAGCTGACAAAGCTGTTTTTCTTGATGGCGGAAGTGGTCACGATATTGATAATGCCGGCATCGCTCTTGGAGCTGTACTTGGCGGAAGGGTTGGTGATGACCTCGATGCGTTCCAAAGAGTTGGCGGGCAGTTGCTGGATGAACTCCTTGAGGTTCTCCTCGGTGAGGTGGGAGGGTCTGTCGTTGAGCCATATTTCCACGGAGGAGACGCCACGGAGGGTGATGTTGCCCTCAATATCAACCTCCACGCCGGGAGCGTTTTCCAGCGCATCGGCGGCCGTACCGTCCTGTATGGTCGGGTCCTCGGCCACATTGTACATCGTCTTCTCGCCGTCCACCATATAGACGGGCCGCTCGCCGGCGATGGTGACCTCTTGCAAGGCGTTGCTCTGCTTGCGCAAGCGGATGCGCCCCACATCTACAATGGAATTATCCCCCTCTAAGACCACAGGTTTTGTGACGGGCGCGTAACTCACCAAAAATGCCATGAGATTATACCGGCCTGCCGACACATCGGTAAGCGTGAAGTTGCCCTCCGCGTCGGTAAAGGTCATCGCCACCGCATTCATGTTCGAGTCGGGTGTCACAAGTCCGACACGCACATAGAAAAGCCGTTCATGACGGGCGCTGTCCACTACCGTACCACGCACGGTATAGGTCTGAGCAAAGGTGAGCAAAGGGAGAGAGAGGAGCAGGAGGAGAGCCAGTCGCTTCATGATATTGATAAATTGTTAGTGATTAAAAAATGACAGATTGACAAGAGCTGGCAGTTAGCGTCGGAGCGCTTTCATGACGAGTTCGCGTTCGTTATAGACCACCACGCCCACATAGACCAGCATCAGCACCGTGTTGACCACAAAAACCCAGATTTGCTTTTGCGGGTGGAAGAGGATGCTGAAGTAGTAGAGCAGCAAGGCGAGGGCGAAGTAGCCGAACAACGGTCCCAGCTTGTAGGGGATGGGGCTCTTGAGCTGTCCGACGATATAAGAGAGCACCATGCAGGTGCCATAGCCGGCGAGACCGCCCCACGCGCAGGCCATGTAGCCATACTTCGGCACGAAGATGAAATTGATGGCCAGCATCACGGCGCATCCGATGGCGGAGAAGATAGCGCCCCACCAGGTCTGTTTGTTGAGTTTGTACCAGAACGAGAGGTTGAAATAGACCCCCATGAAAATTTCGGCCATCATCACAATCGGCACCGTGCGCAAACCTTCCCAGTAGTTTTCTTGGATAATATATTTGAAAATGTCGAGGTAGAGTACAACAATCAGGAAGGCCATGAGGGTGAAGATCACATAATACTTCATCACGTCGGCCTGCATCTCTTTGCTGTTTTTGTCTTTTTGTCCACCAAAGACGAAGGGTTCGTAGGCATAGCGAAAAGCCTGGGTGAAGATGGCGATGATCATGGCGATTTTGACGCAGGCGCCGTAGATGCCGAGTTGCACTTCACCGGCTTGTCCGGGCACGATGAACTTGTAGCAGATCTTGTCGGCCACCTGGTTGAGGATGCCGATAAGGCCGAGCAGCAGCAGCGGCCAGGTGTATTTGAGCATGTCTTTCAGCAATGTGCGGTCAATGCCATAGCGCAACCCTTTGATTTCAGGGATGAAGCCAAAGGTGACGCCGGCGGTGCAGAGGAGGTTGACGATGAACACGTAGCCCACCTGGTAGTTGGGGTCGTACCAACTCATGAGGCCGGGGTGGCTTTGTTGCAAAGCCGGGGCCACCAGGAAGATGAAAAGGTTGAGCAGTATGTTGCTGAAGATGAAGGAGAGTTTCAGAGTGACGAACTTCAGGGCGCGGTTCTCGTTACGCAAGCGGGCGAAGAGGATGGCCTGAAAGGCATCGAGGGCGACCACGGTGGCCATTACGCGGATGTATTCCGGATGGCTCTCATAGTGAAGTCCTTTGGCAATCACGCCGCCAAACACCAGGCATATCAGCCAGAATATCAGGGATACGATGCCCACGGCGTTGCCGGCGGTGGAGAAGGCCTTGCGTGAGTCTATGTCTTCCCGGTTGGCATAGTAGAAGAAGGTCGTCTCCATGCCGAAGGTGAGCAGCACCAACAACAGCGCGGTATAGGCGTAGATGTTGGTGACGATGCCGTAGCCGCCGGATGCGGCGGCGATTTTGTAGGTGTAAAGCGGCACCAGCATGTAGTTCAGGAAACGCCCGATAATGCTGCTGAGGCCGTAGATGGCGGTTTGTCCCGCCAGTTTTTTCAAGGAGTTTGCCATAGGTTATGGATTTTGTTGCGCTGGTTCGACAGCGTAAGGTTGGTTGTCTGGTTTGAGGCTCATCACGGTGATGACGGCAAAAGCGCCCCAGAAGGGAAGCGAGAGCTTGTCGGTGTCGAGGAAGTTGTTGAGTGTGCCGTGGACGAAATAGGTGACAAGGGCAAGGGTCATCATCAGGCAGAAGAGACGCTTGGTGGGGTCGTGCGAATGGTTGTAGGTGCGGATGCCCGTGTAAAGGCTGCAAAACAGGAGGGCAAATACGGTGAGCATCCCGATGATGCCGCTTTCGGCGCAGGGGCCGATGTACTCGCTGTGCGCATTGCCGCCGTCACCGAAGTCTGTGGTGATGATGGTCTTGAATTGGCTTTTTTGGAATGGGGCATAGACAAACTGATAGGTGCCGGGGCCCCAGCCCACCACGGGCCGCTCGCGAATCATGCCGAATGCCGAGTTCCAGCGGTTCAGTCGCTCCACATTGGAGGCGTCCGTCGTGATGTTCGATATGGACTGCAACTGCTCCGTGAGGTTGCCGGAGGAGTCCTGGCTGTTGCGGCTCATCTTGTAGAGAATATCGTCGGCATAGAAATAGAAAGCGGTGCCCAAAACGATTCCGGCGGCCACAAGCCACGAGAGCTTGATGCGCAACTTCAGCACCACGAAGACTCCGATGGCCACCATTAAGCTGATCCAGGCCGCCCGGCTGAAGGAGAGGTAGAACCCCATTAAGAAAATCAGCGACAGGCCGGCATAGAAGAACTTCTGCAGGATGTTGTTCCCCGGCAGGAAAAAACAGCAGACCGATATGGGCAAGAAGAAAGCCAGCACCGCACCGTATGCGGTGTGGTCATTGTAGAAAGGATCCATCACCCAGTGGGCATAGTTGTCGTCAAAGCCGCTGAGTGCGTGCTTGATAGTGGTGATGATGACCACGATGGCCAAGGCGACCGCATAACTGTTGAAATAGCGCAAAAGGTTGCGGTTGTCATCCTTGATAAGCTGGATGGCCATCCAATAGCAGGCAGTGGTGAACCATAGTTTCGCAGCCCAGAATTTGAACGACACCAACGGAATCTCGCTGGTGAGACAGGTCAGAAACATCCAGGTCAGATAGACGAAGATGGCAATGGAAATGGGGTGACGCAGCAGCTTGCGGTCAAGACTCAGATCGTAGATGATGCGGCAAAGGAAAAGGAAGGTGACGGCAATCATCACGATTTCCCCTGGAAACGAGAGCCCCAACTTGTAATCTTTGATTTCGAGGGCGATGGAAAGAGGGGTGAGGAACGCCATGAGGTACATCACCCAATCGACGTGGAAGATGAGCAGATAGACCAAGAGGACACCGCCAGTCAGCAAGGGGATGATGGGAAGTTCCTTGGTGATGGCGAAGCAGTTGATGACGACAACCACGATGGCGGTGAGCAACATGGCCCATTGTCCGCCTGTCGGTTTAGTCAACAGCTTTTTCAGGCTTGGTGGCAGGCTTTTCTTCAATTTTGTCAATCATTAGGAGCACAATCAAAGTGATGGCCAGCACACAGAAGGTGGAGACAATCATGATGACGGAGCGCTTGGGGAAGTATTTCTTGTCGGCAACGATGGGTCTGTCCACGACAAACTTGACCGGTATGGCACCCTGCATGTCGAGTTGGACGCTCATCATTTTCTCTTTGCAGAGCGATTGGTATTCGCGGAAGTTGTACTGCAGGTCCTGCCAGGCGTCGAGTTTCGGGCCCCAGGTGGCGAGCTTGCGCTGCTCGTTGTCAAGACGGGCGATGGCGGCCTGGTTGCCTTGGGCCACGGCGATGGCGTATTGCTGCATGACGCGGTTGGTCTGCTCGTCGAGCTGGAAGACGCCGTGCTCCATACACACTTTGATGGAGTCGTCGATGCGGGCAATCTCCTTGTCCACGGAATCGACTTGGCGCTTCAGGGCGGCGTATGCCGCAGCGGCGCGTTCACACTCCGTGCGGTTCTTCACCGTGTCGATGAGCTGCAAGACGTAGTTGGCCATGTCGCAGGCCGTCTGCGGGTCCTCATCCGACACCGAGACGGAGACGGCCCCGAAGTCCGTGCGCTTGATCGTCAGGTTGCTGGTCAACTTCTTGTAGAGCTTCGTCTGCCAGCCCTTTGAATTGGTGCTGATGTCGTAATGCTCGGCCAACTTGTAACGTTGGATAAGAGAATCTTTGATTTCCAATGCGTTGAACAACTGCATGAGCTGTTCGGTCTCCTCTTCTGTGCCGTATGCCTTCACTTCGAGCCGCTCGTTATAGTTCTCTTTGTTGAGAAGAATCTTGGCGTTGGAGTTGGTGCGTGTGGCATAGACCACGGCGGTGGACTTGTATCGTGGTGCCACGAGATAGGAACAGAGCAGGGAGAGGATGGCGGTGGCCAGACCGATGATGACAAACCACCAGCGCCACTTCCAAATGAACTTCAGAAGGCCGAAGGAATTGTAGGAGTCGTTATTTTGCATTTTGTGGGCTTTTGATGTCGATGTTCAGTTCGTCCAGCTGGGCTTGGGCGATGGGGGTGGGGGCGGGCAGCATCGTGTCGCGGCCGGCGTTGTTCTTGGGGAAGGCAATGAAGTCGCGGATGCTGTCGCAGTCGGAGAGCACGGCACAGAGACGGTCGAAGCCGAAAGCGATGCCGCCATGAGGGGGTGCGCCGAAGCGGAAGGCATCGATGAGGAAGCCGAACTGGCTCTGTGCCTGTTCCTCGGTGAAGTTCAGGGCCTTGAACATCCGCTTCTGCAGCTCCGGGTCGTGGATACGGATGGAGCCGCCGCCCACCTCGGAGCCGTTGATGACCAGGTCGTAGGCGTTGGCGTTCACAGCGCCCGGATCGCTTTCCAACATGCCCTCATGCTCCGGCTTCGGAGCCGTGAAGGGATGGTGCATGGCATAGAAGCGCTGCGTCTCCTCGTCCCACTCCAACAGCGGGAAATCGACGACCCACAGCACCTTGTACTCGCCCGCCTTGCGCAGGCCGAGACGGTTGCCCATCTCCAAACGGAGGGCCGACAGCTGCGTGCGGGTCTTCATGGCCTTGCCGGACATGATGAGGATGAGATCGCCGGGCTTGGCTTCACAACGTGCCGCCACCGCCTTGAGGTCCTCTTGGTCGTAGAACTTGTCCACCGACGACTTGAAGGTGCCGTCGGCGTTGCAAAGGATATAGACCAATCCGCCAGCGCCCACGTGCGGGCTCTTGACGAACTCCACGAGGCCGTCAAGCTGCTTGCGGGAGTAGTTGCCGCAACCATCGACCTTGATGCCGACCACGAGCTCGGCCTCGTTGAAGACCTTGAACTCCTTGTGCTGCAACAGGTCGTTGAGTTCCACGAAACGCATGCCGAAGCGTGCGTCGGGCTTGTCGGAACCGTAATATTTCATGGCATCGGCCCAAGTGATGCGCTCGATGGGCTCCAGGTCGATGTTCTTGAATGTCTTGAAAATATGTTTCACCAAGCCCTCGAAGAGGTTGAGGATGTCTTCCTGTTCGATGAACGACATCTCGCAGTCGATTTGGGTGAACTCGGGTTGGCGGTCGGCGCGCAGGTCCTCGTCGCGGAAACAGCGCACGATCTGGAAATAGCGGTCCATGCCGGAGATCATGAGCAGCTGCTTGAGGGTCTGGGGCGACTGCGGGAGGGCGTAGAATTCGCCTGGGTTCATGCGGGAGGGCACGAGGAAGTCGCGTGCGCCCTCGGGCGTGCTGTTCACCAAGAAGGGAGTCTCGATTTCGAGGAAACCTTGGCCGTTGAGGTATTTGCGGATTTCAAGGCCCAGTTTGTGACGGAAAATGATGTTGTTTTTGACGGGGTTGCGGCGCAAGTCGAGGTAACGGTACTTCATGCGGAGCTCGTCGCCGCCGTCAGACACGTCCTCGATGGTGAATGGCGGAGTGATGGCCTCGTTGAGCACATTCACTTTTTGCACGTCAATCTCGATTTCACCCGTGGGGATATTCGGATTCTTGCTGTATCTTTCGATGACAATGCCGGTGGCCTGGATGACCCATTCGCGGCCCATCTTCTCCACCTGCTCGCACAACTCGGACTTCAGCTCGTGGTTGAAGGCTAACTGCGTGATGCCGTAGCGGTCGCGCAAATCGATGAATATCATGCCGCCAAGATGGCGTATTTTCTGAACCCACCCGCACAGGGTGACCTCTTTCTGCACATCGGCGAGACGTAACTCGCCGCAAGTATGAGTTCTATACATTATATTATAATTTTAGAGGGCGCAAAAATACAAAAAAAGAAAATAGGGTCAAAGGTCAAAGGCGGTTGACCATCGGCCGATGTCCGACAGTCATCCGACATGCGCATGCTGACAGCGGACAGATAGTCGCTTCCTGCCGATTTTAATGATAAATTGTTAATTTATTTTTCTAATTAAAACAAGGTAACCGGATTTTGAATGAAGTAATTGCCAAAAGTATGTGGGATAATTGTTTATTGTATTTATAGGTGGGACTTACCGGTTACCTTTGTCAAACAATGCGCGGCAAAAATAGACAAATTATTAATAATACAACATGTTTTTATAAAAAAGTTATTAACATAATATTAACAATAAGATTTGATGAAAAAATAGTAATTTTGCACCCTTTTAAAAATGAGAGATGACGCAGGAAGAAAAGATATTGTCGGAATTGAATGACCAGCAACAACTTGCTGTCAAACAGATAGATGGACCAGTCATGGTGTTGGCGGGGGCCGGTTCCGGAAAGACCCGGGTGCTGACCTATCGCATCGCCTACATGCTGTCGCACCGCATCAACCCGTACCGCATACTGGCCTTGACCTTCACCAACAAGGCCGCCGCCGAGATGCGGGCCCGTATCGTGTCGCTGGTGGGTGGCGATGTGGCCAAGGCTGTCACCATGGGCACCTTCCACTCCGTCTTTTACCGCATCCTCCGTGCCGAGGCCGAGAAGCTCGGCTTCACCCACAACCTTACCGTTTATGACACCGATGATTCCAAGTCGTTGATAAAGAACATTGTGCGCGACTTGAACCTCGACCCGAAAGTCTATGCCCCCAACTTTATCCTTAACCGCATCTCCATGGCCAAGTCGAACCTGCTGTCCGCCCAGGAGTATGCCAACAACCAGGATATCATGATTGCGGACGCGGCGGCCGGACGACCTCTCATTCACGACATTTTTGCCCGCTATAACGCTCGCCTGCGCCGTGCCGACGCCATGGATTTTGACGATCTGCTCTACTACATGAACGTTTTGCTGCGCGACTTTCCCGACATGCTCTACAAGTACCAGAACCGCTACAGCTACATTCTCGTGGACGAGTACCAGGACACCAACTTCGCGCAATACCTCATTGTCAAGAAACTCTCCGCCGCCCACCAGAACCTCTGCGTGGTCGGCGATGATGCGCAGAGCATCTACGGCTTCCGCGGGGCCGACATCCAGAACATCCTCAACTTCCGCCGCGATTTCCCAACCGCGCAGATTTACAAGCTTGAGCGCAACTACCGCTCCACCCAGAATATCGTCAACGCCGCCAATGCCGTCATCAAGAACAACAAGGACCAGATGCCCAAGGAGGTATGGAGCGGGAACGAGGTTGGCGCACCCATCCAGGTGATCCATTCTAACAGCGACACCGACGAAGCCTTCACGGTTGCTAACGCCATATTCGAGACCAAGATGGTCGAGCATGCCGCCAACCGGCAGTTCGCCATCCTTTACCGCACCAACATCCAGTCGCGCACGTTGGAGGAGGCGCTTGTCAAGCGCAACATCCCGTACAAGATATACGGGGGCCTTTCCTTCTACAAACGCAAGGAAATCAAGGATATGTTGGCCTATTTCCGGCTGACCATCAACCATTACGACGAGGAGTCGCTGCGTCGCATCATCAACTATCCTCTGCGCGGCATCGGCGACACCACGGTTTCCCGCATCGCCGCCGCCGCCCAGGAACAGAATGTCCACTTCTGGGAAGTGGTCGAGGAACCCGCCCTCTTCGATCTCGGCGTGAGCAGTGCCGTCGCCAACAAGCTTGTAGAGTTTGCGGACATGATCAAGGGCTTTTCCGCGCAGCTCCGCACGACCGATGCCTACGAGTTAGCCAAACAAATCGCATTCAAGACGGGCATTGTCAAGATGCTCAAGGACAACACCGACGAAAAGGAGCGCGTCGATCACCTCGAAGAGCTCCTTGACGCCATCAAGGGCTTCATCGAAAAGGAACCCGAAAGTAGCATCGACGAGCGCACCGGCGAGCTGATTGAGGACTATTTCCCCTCATTGGACCATTTCATGGAATCCATCGCCCTGCTGAGCGACGACGAGGAAAACAGCGCCGAGGAGAATGCCGACCGCGTGAGTCTCATGACCATCCACTCCGCCAAGGGATTGGAGTTCGACTACGTTTTCATCACGGGTTTGGAAGAGAACCTCTTTCCCTCGTCGATGTGCGTCAACTCACGGCAGGAGATGGAGGAGGAGCGGCGGCTTTTTTACGTTGCGCTCACCCGGGCCCGCAAGAAGGTGACGCTCACTTGCGCGCAGACACGCTACAGGTTCGGTTCCCTGCAGTTTTGCGAAGAGAGCCGGTTCCTTGAGGAAATCCCGGAAAAATACCTGAATGTCAGCGTGAAGGCATCGCAAGGATGGGGAGGCTTCGGCGCACCTCGCGAAGAGGAGCCGAAAACGCGATTTGGTTCTTTCCGTCCCTTCGCTTCCCGTTCCGCCACAACGCAACCGAAAACTTCCGGCGGCACGTTCGCACCTGCCCCCAAGCCGAAAATGAAGAGTGTACGCGATGTGCGTCTCGAACAGATGGGCTCGTCGGCCACCTTTGATCAAATCAGGGTCGGCATGCGCGTCTATCACAGCAAGTTCGGCTATGGTGTGGTGCAGAACATGGACGGTGCCGGCCCCGATGCCAAGGCCCAGGTGCTCTTCGATACGGTCGGACTCAAGACCCTCTTGCTGAAATTTGCCAAGTTAATTATTCCTAAATAATTGAAGATATGATTTTTAGAACAAATATACCCGCTCCGGAATACCCATTTGAAATCAATTATAACAGCAAAATCATGTTGCTCGGATCCTGTTTTTCCGACAACATCGGCAGCTATTTCTACCGTCATCGTTTTCAGGTCTGCTCTAATCCGTTCGGCGTGCTGTTCAACCCTGTTTCCATTGATCATGCGCTTAGGCTTCTGATGCATCCCGAATCTTTCGACAAGGACCGTTATTTTTTGAAAAACAGGGATTTGTGGGTGAGTTTTGCGCATCATGGTAAGTTCTCCCGTGAAAATTTCGAGGAGTTTGAACGCAACATCGATGAGCAATTGGCGGCGGCGGCGCAGTTTTTCCGCGAAACGGACATCCTTTTTGTCACGTTCGGCACGGCGTTTTGCTACAAATACATTCCCCGCGACCTCATCGTGGCCAATTGCCACAAAATCCCCAACTATCAGTTCGACCGCTTGCGGCTCGACGTGAAGAAGATTGTCTCCTTGTGGAACACGACCTTGCAGGCGGTGCGCGAAGTGCGGCCCGACATGAAGGTGGTGTTCACGGTGAGTCCGGTGCGCCACGCCGGCGACGGCATGCACGAGAACAGCCTGAGCAAGGCCGTGTTGCTGCTGGCCGAGGAGAAGTTAGTGGACCAGGAAAGCACCTTCTATTTCCCGTCGTACGAATATTTGGTGGACGACTTGCGCGACTATCGTTTTTACGCCAAGGATCTCTGCCATCCTAACGATCTGGCAATCGATTACTTGGAGGAAAAAGTGGCGGAATCTTTCTTCTCGCCGGAAACGGTGGAGCGGTTGCGCGCCATCAGCCAGGAAAACCGCTTCCTCAACCACAGGCGCTTGCGGAAGGAATAATTTCCGAGTGGCCGAACGTTAAAAAATGTTTTTCTTTCAAAAATCTCAAAAAAACACTTGACAAAAGTGCTTTTTTGTTGTATCTTTGCAGGCCAATTTTTTCACAATGAAATTATCAGAATTCAAGTACTATTTGCCACAGGAGTTGATTGCCCTTCATCCTGTGCAAGAACGGGACGAAGCCCGTTTGATGGTGCTGGATCGTAAGACTAAAACGATTGAGCACAAGTTGTTTAAGGATGTCATTAATTATTTTGACGAAGGCGATATGTTCGTGATGAACAATACGCGCGTCTTCCCGGCGCTCCTGTACGGCGAAAAGGAGCAGACCCGTGCCAAAATCCGCGTCTTCCTGTTGCGTGAGTTGGATGCCGAAAGCCGGCTGTGGGATGTCTTAGTGGACCCCGCCCGTAAAATCCGCATCGGCAACAAACTCTGTTTTTGCGAGGACGACAGCTTGGTGGCCGAGGTCATTGACAACACCACCTCCCGCGGAAGAACGCTCCGCTTCCTCTTCGATGGCGACCATGATGCCTTCAAGCAGAAGCTGATGGACATAGGCACCACACCCGTGCCCGACGACATTCAGCGCCTGCGCGAGATCGAACCGGAAGACGAGAACGACTATCAGACCATCTATGCTTCCGAAGAGGGTGCCGTGGTGGCTCCCGCCGCAGGATTCCATTTCAGCCGAGAACTCCTCAAGAGAATGGAACTCAAAGGGATAGAGACCACTTACATCACCCTTCATGCGGGATTGAGCAACTTCACCGACATCGATGTTGAGGACCTCTCCAAGCACAAGGCCGACTCCGAACGAATGATCATCCGTGCCGAAGTGGCCGACACCATCAACAAGGCCAAGGACGACGGGCACAAGATCGTCGTGGTGGGCACCACCACCATGAAAGCACTCGAGTCCTCCGTCTATGCCAACGGCCATGTCAAGACAACCGAGATGAACGGCAAGGAGGACATGTGGACCAACAAGTTCATCTATCCGCCCTACAACTTCATGGTGGGCAACGCCATGATCACCAATTTCCATGCTTCCCAAAGCTCCATGCTGATGATGGTCGCCGCCTTCGGCGGATACGAGTTCGTCATGCGTGCCTACAAGGAGGCTGTCGCGGAAAAATACCGTTTCCTCACCTATGGCGACGCCATGCTTATCCTGTAATCCCAATTTTTTCAAAGTTCATAACTCAAAATAAAACAAAATATGGCAAAATCTTACGAAGAGGCGGGTGTGACATTGGAGGCCGGCTATGAGTCGGTGAGACGTATCAAGAAGCACATTGCGGCCACGCAGCGTCCCGGCATGATGGGCAACATCGGCAGCTTTGGCGGCATGTTCGACCTCGCTTCGCTCAACTATAAGGAACCGATCCTTGTCAGCGGCACTGATGGTGTGGGCACCAAGCTCAAAATCGCCTTCATGATGGACAAGCACGACACTATCGGGCAGGATGCTGTGGCCATGTGCGTCAACGACGTGCTCGCCCAGGGCGCCGCACCGCTGTTTTTCCTCGACTACATCGCCGTGGGTAAAAACGACCCTGCCAAGATCGAGGCCATCGTCAAAGGCGTGGCCGATGGTTGCGTCATGTCCAACTGCGCCCTCATCGGCGGCGAGACCGCCGAGATGCCGGACATGTACGACGAGGACGAATATGACATCGCCGGCTTTACCGTCGGTGCGGTGGAGAAATCCAAGCTCATCGATGGCAGCAAAGTGCAGGTGGGCGACCTACTGGTGGGGCTTGCCTCCACGGGCGTCCACTCCAACGGCTTCTCCCTCGTCCGCAAAATCGTCTTCAAAGACAACCACTTGGACCTCAACACCCAATACGAAGGGCTGCCCGACACACTGGGCAACGTCCTGCTCACCCCCACGCGCATATATGTGAAGCCTGTTCTGCAAGTGTTGGAGAAAATCGACATCCATGCCATCTGCCACATCACCGGCGGCGGCTTCGACGAGAACATCCCCCGTGTGCTGCAGCCCGGCCAGGGCATCCATGTGGAAGAGGGCACGTGGGAGATGCCCCCGATCTTCCCCTTCCTCGAAAAATATGGCAAAGTTGACCACCGCGAAATGTTCAATATTTTCAACATGGGCATCGGCATGGTCCTTGTCGTCCGTCCCGAAGATGCGGATCAGACGCTTTCTCTGTTCCAAGAACTGGGCGAAAAGGCAAGTGTCATCGGCCGCGTGACAGACAAAGAGGGTGTGGATATTTTGACAAAATAGTTTGAACCAATCTTAAAGACACGAAAATCAATATATTACAAAAAATCATACAACAAGGTGTCATTTTGATATTTTTTGTACTTTTGGCAACTTTTTGAAATTGTAGATTATTATTTTTAAAACCGTACTATAATGAAGAAAATTTTTATCTCTTTTGCATTGGTCATGCTGGTCCTGCTCGGATATTCCCAGAACATGGTGTCCGTGGAGACCGCCATGAACGCATCCCGGAATTTCCTGTCCGAGCGTATCGGCATGCAGGACAGCAAGGGCATTTCGATGACCCACGTTTACACCGAGTATGCCGAAGACGGCACGCCTCTTTTCTACCGTTTCCAGGTGGGTGAAAAAGGATTCATGATTGTTTCCGCCACGGATCTCGCCGTCCCCGTGTTGGCGTACTCTTTGGAGTCCGACTTCAAGCCCGGCACCTCGGCTGATTTCTATTGCGACAAATACAAAAAGCAACTCACCTATCTGAACGAGAATCCTGCCACGGCCCGTCCGGAGGCTGCCAGGTTGTGGGACAAGTATGCCAGCAGTTCTTTCCGCCTGCCGGCTATCAAGGGAGGAAAGAGCAATCCTTGTGTGGAACCTCTCGTGACCACCCGCTGGACCCAGGAGACGTATTACAACGCCCGCTGTCCGTTCAGCTCCGTGCCAGGAGAAAATATGGACTATCGTACGCCCGTGGGTTGCGTCGCCCTGACTATGGCAAACATCATGTATTACTACCGTTTCCCCCACAGCGGTGCGGGCGCCCTCAGCTACATTCCCCGCGAGTATGAAAACGGTGAACTGTTCTACACCTATCCTTCCCAGATGGTCAATTTCAGCCAACAGACCTATACATACGAGGCTATGACCGATCGTTTGGAAAAGTACAATGGCGAACTGGCCAAGTTGATCTACAATGCCGGTGTCTCCGTCCGTATGAGCTATGGTCATGACGGATCCGGTTCCCAGTCCGAATATGCCATCACGGCCCTGCAGGATAATTTCAGATTCTCCCAGGATGCCCAATTCAAAGAATATGCGGATGTCTTGGAGAGCGGCGCCACTTTGGCCGATTGGGAAAACATGGCCAAGGCTGAACTGGATGCCCGTCGTCCTTTGTTCTTCTCTGGACAAAGCGAAACAGAAGGCGGCCATGCCTGGATTGTGGACGGCTATACGACCATTGACGACACCCTGACCTATTTCCATGTGAACTGGGGCTGGGCTGGCAGCAGCAACGGCTTCTATCTGATCAACAATCAGAACACATCTTCCTACGGCAACTTCAACTATGAGAATTCGGAATCCATGATGACCCTCCTGGCTCCCGAAAGCGAAGACATCATTAAGCCGACCACGGGCGATATGCGCATCACCGCTGCCATTGGAACCATCAGTGATGGTGCCGGCAACATGAAATACCAGCCCAACACCTCCCGTAGCTGGACCATTGCAACCCCGGATGCAACCCGTTACTCTTTGCAGTTCTCCAAACTCAAAACCCAACCGGGCGACAAGGTGATCATCTACAACGGCGGCACCCCCAACAGCCCTGTTCTCGCCGAGTACTCCGGCAACTACCTGATGGCTGCCTGCAGCGATTATACCAGCATTCCGGGATGTATGCATGGCGACTATCAAGGCCAGGCCCTCCCTGCTGCCGTGACGGTCAATGCGGACAGCGTCCTTGTGGTCTTCACCACCAATGGTGACAGCCTGACCGACTATGGCTTCGTGCTCAGATTTGAGGCCACCAACATCACCACTTCCGGTTGTGCTGCCGTGACGGCTCCCATCAATACCGACCAATGGTTTGGTGTGTTCACGGACAAGCCCAACAACGAGCAAGGCAACGACAACCCCTACAAGGCTCTCCACTCCTGCTCTTGGCAACTTCGTGTGCCCCAGGCCGCCGGTTATGCACTCTATTTCAGAAAATTCGACCTCAAGGGTGGTGATTTCATCGATGTCTATAGCACCTCCGGTAACGACTATCCTATTTTGGCCCACTTCGATGCCGAAAATCCTCCCATGGGTGTCATCAATGCAAACGCCTCAAGAATCCAAATCAAGTTCAACACCGACAACTGGCTTGAAGGTGAAGGTTTTGAAATGGAATTCTGGAAAATCGCCGGTATTGACGAGCATAGCGACATTGCCAACGTGACCACCTACCCGAATCCCGTTTCCAGCGTGCTTCACGTGGCCATCGAGGGCGAACAAGCCCAGAACTTCAAAGCCACTGTGGTGGACATGACAGGCAAGATTGTGCGCACCGAGCAGATCTCCTTCGGCGGCGGCACCGAGACCCACGACATCTCTGTCAGCGGCCTCGCCAGCGGATTCTACTTCCTCAACCTCCAGAACGAGAACGGCAAGGTGATCCGCAAATTCATCGTCGAATAAGCGATACAATATATTATATATGGAAAAGGAGAGCGTGAAGCTCTCCTTTTTTGTATCTTTCCTATTCATATAGACGTGCCGCGGCACGTCTATACATACGGCAATTTCATGTGCCTGTGTATATTTGAAATTTATGTACATTTGCACTTTCTAATAACCTTTCATGGAAAACGCCCCCAACACCGAACTCCTGCGCACCCTGGCGCAGTCTTTGAAGAACCAGACCGTGACCGACATCACGGCTTTGCCCAAGTCGGGCTCGCATCGTGCCTACTATCGCATCGCCCTGCAGGACGGCAGCACCCTCATCGGGGCCTTCAACGACGACATTGAGGAGAACCGCGCCTTCTTTACTTACACCCGCTTTTTCACGGAAAAGGGGTTCCCGGTGCCCACGCTTCTCGCCGTCGCGCCCGACAACATGCACTACCTGCAAAGCGACCTCGGCAATGTCACCCTCTACGACCATCTCTTTGCCAACCGGACCGAGAACGGCCCGTCGCAGGAGACGGTTACCTACTACGAGAAGGCTGTGCGCGCCCTGCCCGCCCTGCAGCTCTCCGGCAAGGAGGGCCTCGACTTCTCTGTGGCTTACCCCCGCGCCGCCTTCGACCGGCAGTCGATGCAGTGGGACCTTAACTACTTCAAATACTTCTTTCTGAAGCTCGCCAACGTCCCCTTCAACGAACAGCGCTTGGAAGACGACTTCAACACCTTGATGGACTATCTGTTGACCGCTGAGAGCGACTATTTCCTCTATCGCGATTTCCAGTCGCGCAACATCATGCTGAAGGACGGGGAGGTCTATTTCATCGACTATCAGGGAGGGCGCAAGGGGGCGTTGCAATACGACCTCGCTTCGTTGCTCTATCAGGTCCGGGCCGACCTGTCGCCCGCCTTGCGGGAACACCTGCTCAACGTCTATCTTGATGCCCTTTCGGAGCGCATGCCCGTTGACCGCAAAACATTTGCCTCCTATTTTCAGGGCTTTGTGCTTATCCGTATTCTCCAGGCGATGGGCGCGTATGGCTATCGGGGCTACTTTGAGCGTAAATCGCATTTCCTGCAGAGCATCCCGTTTGCAGTCCGCAACTTGCAGGGCATCCTGGACCACTATGAGTTGCCCATGGAGTTGCCGGAGCTCACCTCCGCCATGCGGGCAATCATAGCCTCCGATTTCGGGAAGCCTTACCAGCCGGGAACCACGTTGACCGTGCGGGTGCAGAGTTTCTCCTTCAAGGCTGCCATCCCGCAGGACCCTTCACCCAATGGCGGCGGCTTCGTTTTCGACTGTCGCGCCCTGCCTAACCCTGGCCGCGAACCCCGTTTCCGCACCTTCACGGGTCGCGATGCCTGTGTGCAGGAGTATCTGCTCGCCTGTCCCGAGGTTCACGACTTTGAGCAGCATGTGTTCGCCCTTGTCGATGCGGCGGTGGACAACTACCTGACACGCCGTTTCGACCACCTGATGGTCAGCTTTGGCTGTACGGGCGGCCAGCACCGCTCCGTCTTCTTTGCCGAGCGCACGGCACAGCATCTTGCCCGCAAATATCCTGAAATCAACATCATACTAAAACATACCGCTCAAGAAAAATAACGACCATGACCGATATTCGCACCCTTACATACGAGGAGTTGGAGCAATTCCTCTTCTCCATTCAAGAAAAGAAATTCCGGGCCAAGCAGATCTGGACGTGGCTGTGGCAGCGGGGTGTCGGATCCTTTGACGAGATGACCGACCTCTCGTTGGCGTTGCGCTCGAAGTTGGCGGAACAGTTCGCCTTCGCACGCACCGTCATAGACCAGGAGGTGCAAAGTCGCGACAAGACGGCCAAATTTGCCCTCAAGCTCCATGACGGGCTTTTGGTGGAGGGTGTGCTCATCCCCTCCGGTGACCGCGTCACGGCATGTGTCTCCTCGCAGGTGGGCTGTCCCTTGCACTGCTCCTTCTGCGCCACCGGCACGATGGGCTTCAAACGAAATCTGCACTATGCTGAGATTGTGGACGAGTATGTGCTGATGAACGCCCGCGCCAAGAGGCTGTATGGGAACAGCATCTCCAACATCGTCTTCATGGGCATGGGCGAGCCGCTGCTGAACTTCGACAATGTGATGACAGCCATCGACAAGCTGACCGACCCCAAGGGTTTTGGCCTCTCTCCCACGCGCATTACGCTTTCCACGGCAGGTGTTATCAAGGGTATCAAGGCGTTGGCCGACAGGAATTTCGCCTGTGGCTTGGCCGTCTCCTTGCACAGTGCGGACCCTGCTGTGCGCGAGGTCCTCATGCCTGTCACGGAACACAACAGCCTCCACGACCTCCAGGCGGCATTGCTCTATTATCACCAAAAGACGGGGGAGCGTGTCACCTTCGAGTACCTCTTGCTCAGCAAGGTCAACGACTCGTTGCAGGATGCCGAGAAGTTAGCGCGCTACTGCCGCCCGTTTCCGGTGAAAATCAATATCATAGAATATAATGAAACAAAGGGTGGCCTCTACCACCGCTCATATCCCAACCAAAGGGAAGATTTCATCCAATACCTGAAAGACCATAATATGGTGGTCAATGTGCGCCAAAGCAAGGGGCAAGACATTGCCGCCGCCTGCGGACAGTTGGTGAAGGGCCAGAGTGACATTTCCCAGCAACGGTAAGTTCCAGCCCTGTCCGGTCACTCTTTCTGCTCCGCTTCCTCCACATTCTCTTCCGGCGGGTTGTTGACGGCCTTGTAGCCGCCGGTCTTCTTGCTGCCGGTATGCTCGATGAGGCCCTGTTTCTTGAGCTCGGAGATGCTACGCTCGACGGTGCTTGAAGAAAAATGGGTTTGGGCCGAAATTTCCATGGATCTGCATCCCGAGTGTTCCTTAATATAATGGAGAACGGCATCTTTCTTATCCTGCGATGGCATGATGGAATTGCGCTTCTTTTGGACTTGGTCCGTTTTCTTTCCGTTTTCTGTCTTTTTTGCGGCAAGAAGGTGGCGTGTTATCCGCTCTGAAATTTCATTGTCGTCTTTGGATTCAATACTGAGAACGAGAGGGTCTTTCATCCAATACAGTCTTTTCATAAGCACATCATTCCCATTACACGCCACAATATACCGATACGGGAGCAGCAAAGATGCGGAAATGCGGACAAAGTCCTCTTCACCCAATAGTTGCTCGTGGTACTTCATAGAGCCGAAACGGGTGTACCAATAATTGTCTTTTGTGACATAGAAGCGGGTGTAATTGCCGTCTTGCCTGCAATAGTATATCTGGTCTTTTGGTAGAATATGCATAACGCGCTGTCTGTCAACAACGTCAATCAGTTGCCCTTCTTTGTAAACAATCCTCTCCCTCTTTTCCAGAGCCTCCTGCAATTGCTGTCTTTCCCTCAACATAAACGGGAAGAAATGTAGGGCAACGTTACGCCCGAAAATCAAAAAAAGGTGTGCTGTTAAGAAACGAATCAATCCAATCTCATTAATAATAAAAGAATTACTTTTAACAATGGCAGGGTAGGCAATAGCCAGATCTGCGCAAGCTGTAACCAAGGAGATGACAACCAGCAAAACCCAGTACAAAATAAAATGATTGTTGTGGATTTTCGGGTATAAAAGAAAATAGTTCGCATATAGAGTGATTAACAGCAGCAGTGCAGCTATTATCTCCCTCATGGTATTTCCGGCGTATGGACGCAGATAGGAATAATGGGTGAAGAGCCAAAGCAGTGCCACGCAAAACAGCAGGTTCAGCAAAACGGAAACAACGGTAGGCAAATGTCTCATAATGATAATCAGTGTGGTAATCGGCAGCAAAGATACAAATAATACATCTCGTTTATTAGTGCTTTATTCCTTTATTTGCATTTTATTCCATCTCACACATCCAAAAACAACTTGTGTATAACAGACAGATTATTAAAACTATAAAAGAAACAGAACAGGTTGGTTGTCATATTTTTTATTGAGATGGAACATATTTCTTTAAAGACGGAATATTTTTTTTCAAAATGATACTATTTTTGCTGCCGAAAATTCAGCGAAATATCACTAACAAAAACACCCTATTATGAAAAAAATATTCACATTGACGCTACTCACAGTCGTGCTGTTTGTCGCGTGCGAAAAAGAAGACGCGATAAAAACCCACCGCGAACCATCTCACAACCGTGTAATAACAATGCCTTCCTATGATAAAACAGGCAGTGTGACATTTTTACAAGTGCAAATTGGCCACGATGGAAAAACCTGTAACGGATGCGTGACGAATAATGGGCAATCGTTTCATATTAACTGTATGGGAGACGGCAACTATTGCGCGACCTCTGCGGCCGTTCAGCTTCAGCAGGCAGGTGCCACCATCAACGCCACCACGACCGACACGTTCGACCTCACCTCGGAGGATTTCTTCCTTATGCCCAACCGTTCGTTGGACTATGTGGACGAGAAGAACAACCACTATTATCTGAACATCCCCGGACAGATGGTCTATCGCGACACCGCCACCCTGCAGTTCACCTTCACGGGGTTGTTCTTCAGCGAAGCGGCGGCATACGAGAATGATTAAAATGCCCTGACATGACTAAACATTTTCGGGGCAGAACACCCCACAAAGCGCATCCTCTACACTCCCGTCCCACCGGTTTCAGGCGGGGCGGGGGGAATATGCAACAAAAGGTGCCACCATTTTTTTCGAAAACCTAATGAATATAAATGGTCTTATGTCAATAATTTAATTTTGTCATGTATTAAAAAAAATGACTTATGAAAAGATTTTTTGTTGCAAGTTTAGCAAAAGGACAAGTTTTGTCAAATAATAGAATTTGGGTCACCTTTGCGGACACCAGCACAGTATTGCTGGATGAAAAATCAACAAACAAGTCAGAGATGAGAAGGGCTTCCGCCAAGAGCGAAGGCTATATGTCGGTGCTGACCGATGACACCGTCACATTCAGCATCGCTTTCCATGGTCTGGTTTTCCCTAAGGATTATAACCCAAATCTTCTGGGAGCAGAATCCCTTCCTTTCACCAGCACCCCTTCCGACACAGCCTTTTTCAATGGCGAAGAATATCGGAAATTCCAAGTGACACAATCTGATCACATGGGCTTTCCTGCTCCCGTTTTGTATTTGCGGGAGGACACGTTGGAGGGGCAATTGTTCCGTTATTATCCCGAATTCGATGCTGAAGTGGTGACCTGTGATATTTCCCTGCAACCCGGTGACACCTTCCTCCTTCCCTCTGTTCAGGATTACACATCGAACCAATATCAATGGGGGGAATACTATTATCAGGAAATTGAACAGCCCTATTGGATAGTGGATTCCATCACATATGAAAACGGCAGGAAAACAGTATGGTTCCCTCCTGTGACACAGAATGGAAGTTTCTTGTCGGCGCAATATTCTTATCCTCTTTGTTTTGTTGAAGGGGTCGGACCGGCCTTCGGTCCTTTTGGAAATGTGGACCATAGCATAAGCGCCCAAGCTCTGGGGCTTTTGTTGTGTGTACACCATAACGACTCGCTTGTCTATATGACTGATTCCATATTAGGATGCGAACAGTTTATAGAATCCATATCCGAACACCCCAATGTGTCGATGAAACTCTACCCCAACCCTGTTACCAACACCCTCCACGTGGAGTTCGAGGGCCTCGACGACCCGCAGGGCACCATTACCGTCGCTGACATCACCGGCATGGTGGTGCAATATGTGGAAACGTCACAACGTGGTGTCACCATCGACGTTTCTCACCTCACCCCGGGCCTCTATGTGGTCAGTTTCCGCAATAAGAACGGCGTGGCGGTGAGGAAGTTTGTGAAAATGTAAACAATATTCTGTAAATTTGCAGCGTCATATCTCCAGACTCTGTTCAACAGACCTCGCAGGGTCTGGGGATATGGCGCGAAAAGGGTAAAAAGAGAGGTCCCCTAACGATAATCATATTAACACTCTGTTCCAGTGTGATAACTGCTCAAAACACCAATTACTTCTATAATAATTCAAACCAAATAATTTGGACAACAGATATTTAATAATTAAGTTACATATGAAAAAACATCTTTTACTTTGGTTAATGTTTGCATTTTTTTCCACCTGTTGTGGATGTCAAAAACATTGTGGCGTGAGTCAAGAGGGAATTTTTATGTTTTTAGAAAAACCAGTCGTTATACAAGATGCTATAACACACTATGATGTAAAAATAAAGGCGTTGTTTTTTAGTGTCAACTATTACGAGGAACATACTGACGAGATTAGCGAATCATTATCCGAAGGTTCTATTCCGATAGGATGTGACGTAATCATCGGGTTTATCCCTACCGACTTTAGGAACCCTACGCCTGTTCGAGTAATAATTAGTTTTGAAAACGGGTATCAGGTTGCGTTCGGAGGTGTGTATTATAAAATCAAATGTATAGAAAAAATTTAGATATGATATGAAAAAAATGTTTTATCTTGGATTTTTTTTGCTTATTGTCAGTGTTGTTATTGCAAATGCTCAAAACAATAATGCTGGCTACTATTATTCGGGCGGACATCCTCATTATTGGACTACCGATTCAACATCTGCTGTAATGATTCTTAAATGCGATACGAGTTTTTTTAATTCTGTAGTGCAAAATACTCTTTCCATTTTCAATGATGAAAAGGACGAAGTCTTTTACGGAAGTGAAGACGACAACATTATTATCAGCAGCTTACAACTGCCAGACTTTTCTCAAACCCAGTTGATAAATAATATTACAAATGGTCATCCCGATAGCATAGCTTTCTTTGCCTATTCAAAGAAAATAAACGGGCAACAAATATGGTTAAGGAATGAAGTCATGATTAAGTTCAAAGAAAACCATGACACTTCTGACATACGTAGTATTTTATTTGATTATGCCATTGATTCTATAGAGAAAGAAAGTGATTTGGAATATAATTTCATCTGTGGTTCAGAAAACGATGTCATTTCTTTAGCTAACAGAATATACGAGAGTGGTTTTGTGGTTTTTTCCACACCTGATTATTACGGAGAATATCACTTGAATTATTCAGATCCGTTATTCCCATTTCAATACTACCTAAAAAACACGGGACAGATAATTCCGAATGAACAGATAGATTCTGATTATGGTATTGTTGGTATGGATATTAAAGCAGAAGAATCTTGGTCTTTTGTTCAATCAATCCTAGGGACTATAGGAGATGATATTAAAGTAGCAGTTTTGGATGATGGGGTTGAAAACCATGAAGATCTTAAAAACAATGCAAACCAAAGCAGGGTTTTATTAGGCTATACTCCAAACAGGATTGATTGTGGTCACCCCATTCGTATAAGTAAACACGGGCAATCTTGCGCGGGCATTATTGCAGCAAGCCATAATAATGTTGGAATAGCAGGTATCGCTCCTCTTTCTTTAATTGTGCCTATTAGAATTTTTAAAAAAAACAGAGATGAAGAAACCTCATACCTTTATCCTATTAAATCATTTAGCTACAAGGCATTAGCTAGAGCAATTAAACATTCATGGGATAATCTTAGTTCCGAAATTCTTAATTTTTCAAATGGTGTTAAAACAAGTTGTTGTGAAATAAATGACAAATATAGACAATCTATTACTGATGCGGCAGCATTTGGAAGAAATAACAAAGGTTGTGTAATAGTTGCGGCCTCAGGCAATGACGGAGAGCCTGGGATAATACATTTTCCAGCAAATCACCAGGATGTAATAGCCGTAGGCGCTATTAATAAATCAGGAGTTAGGGGGCGATATTCGAATTATTCTGAAGATTTAAGTGTTGTAGCTTTTGGTGGAGACTATTATATTCCACGTCAGATATCCTATACGGATATTCGCACAATAGACCGAGAAGGAGACAAAGGGTACTCCAATGGTAACTATTATGACTATTTTGGGATGACATCGGCTGCTGCCCCGATGGTGTCGGGAGTTGCTTCACTTATGTTGTCGGTCAATCCTAACCTGACAGGTCAGCAGGTGAAAGACATCATAGAGCAGACTGCCCAGAAATTGCCAAACTACACATTCGCCCCTGTTTCGTCCACACATCCTAACGGAACTTGGAACGAGCAGGTGGGCTATGGCTTGGTTGATGCGCATAAGTCAGTGGTTTATGCCTATATGTACGGCCATGATGTCTCACTTTCTGTGGAAGAGCCGTTAACTTGTAACTCGTTCACCTGTGTATGCAATATCTGGCATCCTGAATTGTTTACCTACGAATGGTCTTGTTCGTCCAACATGGGCATCTCTGTGCAAAACGGCAATCAAGTTACCCTTCTTCCACTTTCGTCAGGTACAGGTACTGTCTCCGTCAACATTCTGTCTTACGGAAGAATTATGTACACCCAAACCGCGACCGTGGACTTGTCGGCAGCGTTGCCCAGTTCGTTGCAACCGGTTGCTACTACCCCGATAAATA
>JAGCCZ010000026.1 GCA_017651425.1 Bacteroidales bacterium | reverse complement strand
TATGGCAGAACAGCGCTGCAAAAATAGCACAAATATCTATTATATGCTGAAAAAAAGCAAGTCACTGTTCACTAAAAAAATGTATCTTCGCGGCAGATAACAAGAAACTGTAATGATGCGCAAAACCATCTTAATTTTAGCGTTTTTGGCCATTGTGGCGTGCGGCGGGGCACAAGATTTCCTTACGCCAGAATCATACGGAATATATACTAGCAACAAGCACGGAGACGAGACTTTGTTTCAACTATTGTTTCCAGAGGATAAAAGCATCAATGTTGTTTGGGAAATAGAATATAAGACCTTCTTTCTTTGTGCACCCTCCTTTTCAGCGGAATATGCACTGGAAATCGGCAAAAACCAATTGATTTTGACAAAAGCGGACCAGAACATTTATATGGCTCTGAGCAGACATCTACAGGATCGAAAACCCGACCCGTTGAAGGTGGTTTCCGTGGATGTCAAGAAAATGTCTGTTTCTGAAGATGTTTGCAAAAGATTGTCCGAGCTTTTCAATCTCGCCACAATGACAGCCACGCATATTGAGAGTAAACATTCTGGTTTTGACGGCACAACATACTATTTCAACCATTGGAGAAAATTGGCCTCCGCATGGGAACCGAAATATGGGCACACCGCCCGATTGGTGCAGATGGCCAATCGTCTTTGTTACGCCGTAGAGCACAAAGACACGACCGTACTGAACCAACAGATAGATGAGTGTGGCGCCTTAATCCAAGAGTTCAAAGAGGAGTGGCCCGCACGTTTTTTCAAGCCGATTCAAGGCTTGACGCGGCACTCGGACGCCTCCTTATATTGTGAATTTTACTGCACCGATTGTATACGCCTTAAAGTTCCCTACGGCAACACGTCAAACAATGACACTTGTGCCGTGGTTGCCGCCATATATTCGGACAGTCTCTCGGCTTGGTCGCGCGAGCTTTTCCTGATGTACGATCTACCAGAATATCCGACCGTAGTCATCGATAACACCCGTGATACCGCTTTCTGCGAAGCAAGGACATACTATGACCGCGTAGTACGAACTATCACTTTATCCAGCCGATTCTGGCGACGTGAGGTGATTCTCCCATCCGTACAACTCCCACCAGGACAATACTATTTCGTGGAAGGAGAATGGCGGAAACAGTAACGGAACAACAAACAGGATTCGGCAAAAACGTTGGATCCTGTTTGTACCTTTAAGCGCTACCATACAAGCGGGACGACCGTGTAGTCACATAGAGCAGGGTGGCTAATGCGCTGCACCCAGCGTGCTGAAGGCACGATATCTTATTAACCCCACACTGCAGTGTGGGGCGAAGCGATCATCCACGATACCAGCGTGTTGAAGACACGCAACTACTCATCTCGCAAAAAATACCGCTCATCAATGACAATTCCGTTTTCGATGAGGAACGCCCGATACTCTTCCTCGAAAGAGAGTCGCTTGTGATGCTCTTTCTGTTTCATAATATATCCAACAATCTTGTCTTTATCTTGAAATCCATAGCTGAATCCGGCATACTCACGCCCCCAACCGCGGAAATGAGGGAAATGATTGTTCGCCTTCAGCCATTTGCTGCTGTCAGTTTTTACACGCTGAACAAAAGAGGCCAATGACACCGTGGCGCCTCTCCTTCCCCACACGGCACTCACTCCGTTCGTTTCGTGTGGGGTTAATAAAATCTCGTGCTTTCAGCACGGGGAATATTTTCAATTGCAAAGATATGTTTTATTTTAATATGTTCAATATAAATTTAAAAAATATTATCATTTCTTTTCTTTATTATTAATTGTTAAAATTCGGTCAGGGTAATATTGTCAAAAAAATCGTATTTTTGCCTTGTAAAACATTTATTTGCGATGAAAAGAATACTGATATTTCTATTATGCTGTCTTTCAGCCCTTTTTACTTTCGCCAACGACGGCGTCTTCTACGCTTCCGGCAACCAGCTGATCCCGATTACGGAGACCGACATCAGCGTGAAGAAGGAGGTGCTGACCATCAACCGTGTGGGCGACCACCTGGATGTCACCGTCTATTACGAGTTCTTCAACCCCGTGGGTGAGAAGGAATTATTGGTCGGGTTCGAGGCAGAGTCGCCGTACAACAGCAGACTGGATCCTATGGAAATGTTCCCGAGACATCCGCACATCAATAACTTCAAGGTGATGATGAACGGCGAACCGCTCAACTACGAGATCGCGCATGTGAAGAGAGGGCATCATACGAATGACAATTATGTTTTTTCGCAATATTATGTCAACGGAAATTTCACCGATTGGACAGCTCAGCGAATCCAGGACTCGCTGGACGCTTGGCATCATACACCTGGCATGCCTATCGACTACGTCTATCATTTCAAAACTAAATTCCGCCCAGGGTTGAACATCATCCAGCACACCTACGACTTCGACCTCTCTTTCTCCCAAGAGTATGAGTTCTATTTCCAATACGTGCTGACTGCCGCCAACCGCTGGGCCAATCACCAGATCGATGACTTCACGCTGAACATCAACATGGGCGATCGCGAGTCATTCATCATCCGTCCCGACTTCTTCAAAACTGCCGACGAATGGGTTTTCACCGGCATAGGAAAGACCTCCGTGGACAGCATCTGGGTTTGGGACGAGGATCTCAACAGTATGATATGCCCCAATTTTCATATTCAAGAAGGCGGACTATCTTTTCACAAGGCCAATTTCCATCCCGAAGGGGAGCTGCATATCTACAAACGAAATTATTGGAGCTATTTTTGGAGTTACAAAGAAGAAGATTATGGGACATCTTCAAACGCCTTGATGACCGCACTATCCAAAGAAGGCTATTTTGTCCGCAGATTGTCCGATTTCTCCCAAAAATCAGCGGAGGACTCCACGCAGTACACCCTTTTCCAACGCCGTATCCTGAAGAATCTCCCCTTTGCCTACCGCGGTTATATCTTCAAAGACAAAACGTTGCAGAACTATTTCGAATCATGCGCGTGGTACCTCCCGAACCCAGATTACAAGGGCGACATGGATGGGTTCTCCGAGGAGGAGAAAGCCTGGGTGGAGTTCTGGAAATAGGGGCGACAAGCGCCTCGTTTATCTCAAGATGCACGCTAAAAACTTCACATCCTTGCCGCTGTGGTTCGCGATGCTGTGGCGGGCGCCGTTGCCGGTGAACATCACGTCGCCAGCGCGCATGATGGCGGCAGTGCCATTGTCGGTGACCTCGGCCTCCCCCTCTAAAATGTAGTAAATCTCAGCATCCTCGACGTGCGGGTGCTCCTTGATCCGGCTCCCGGAAGGAAGGGTGATGATATTGAACATCGAGGCGCGCTCCAGCATCTCCGCGGGCGTGAGGATGATGTTTTTGCTGATACGGCCTTCAATGTTGCCGCTGTTTTCCACGGTTTCAATCCGAATGTCTTGCTTGTTTTTGATCATAGTGGTATAGTTTGGTGGTTTTTCAGAATAATGAGAGTATAAATGCGAAGAAATTGTCCCGCGGCCTATTTCAGTGTTGATGTCAACCGCCAATGACCGCTGCCGTAAGTTCTCACCTCGTACCCGTTAGCGGTAGGCAACCAGACTTCTGCAGTGGTATTTCCAGGGATGAGGATGCTCCATTCGAAGATATCGCCGTTTCGCTCCCAAGAACTTTCGATTACGCCAGAGACCGACTCGTATGTGCAGGCCACCCGATCCAGACCCTCGAGAGGATAGGGTTTTAGCTGAATCTTTTTGTAACCCGGCTCCAAGGCGCGGATGCCGCCGAGGTATTCGTAATCCCACAGGATCAGGTCGCCGAGGAGCATCACATGGTTGCCGGAGTTCATATAAGGGGCGGCGGTATTGCCGTTCCACAATTCCCAGATAGTGGTGGCCCCGTTGCGCACCATGTATCCCCAACTCGGGTAGGTGTCGTTGGTGGCAAGTTTCAGTGCAAGGTCGCCGCGACCATGCTCGGTGAGGGTGCGCATCAGCTGCTGGATGCCCACCACTCCTGTGGAGACATGCCCCCCGAAGTCTTTCATTGTCTTGTCCACAATATTGCCCAACACTTTTTCCTCCAGCTCCTTCGGAACCATCCCGAATGCCAATGGCAGCAGGTTGGCCGTCACGGTGTTGTTGTCATATCGACCTGTCTGTCGATCAAGATATTTATCATTGTAAGCTTTCGTGACAACGGTGATATCGGCTTGGAAGAGCGCGACATCCCGGGTCTTCCCCAACAGAGCGGCGAAATCCTTCATCTTGCCCGCGAGGTAACAGTAGAACGGGGTGGAGATGGCCGCCGCGTGCGTGATGCGCGTGGTGTCCTTGCTGTGTACCAATTCCGACGACTCGGGCGGCACACACCAGTCGCCATAACAGTCGCGGGTCATAATGCCGTCGACCACATAGTGCGCCTTCATGTGCAGCATCCACTTTTTCATGGCATCGTAATGCTGGCGAATGGGTTCGATGTCGCCGTAGCGAGTGTAGAGCATGTCGGCCACGGTGATGAACGCGCCCGGCCACGTCACATTGTCGGTGTAACGCCGCCAATAGGCAGGGCAGACATCCGACAGCGAACCGCTTGGCCATTGGCTGTCCTCGATGTCGGTGAGCCATTTGCTATAAAGTCGATAGTTGTCGAAAATGTAGGATTCGCCATAGTTGCCGGTGGTGCGGTCGCCAGTCCAGCCCATCCGCTCGTCGCGCTGCGGGCAGTCGGTGGGCATACTGCGGTAGTTGCCACGAATACCCCAAAAGGCGTTGCGGTGTACAGCATTGATAATCTCATTGGAAGAATGGAAACGTCCCGTATTGCTCATTCGATCATAAAACACAAGCCCTTGGAAATCGTCAATTTTCGGCTCCACGCGCAAACCAGACACTTCCACATAACGGAAGCCGTGATAGACGAACATCGGATGCCACTGCAGAGAGGTGCGCGCCTCCACACTCGAAACGATGAATCGGTCGGTAACATCAGCATCCCGCAGATTCTCAGTGTAGAGAGTGCTGTCTGGATTAAGGGTTTCGGAGAAACGCAATGTCACAGTGTCGCCCGGATTCAAATCCCGCATCGCAAGATCCAGACAGCCAACCATGTTCTGTCCCATGTCAAGATACCATTTGTCGCCTTTGCGGAACAATGCGATGGGCCGCAAGGTGTCCTGCACGCGAATGTTAGGGTTGGGCTGAGGCAGCAGCGCCCCTCCCGGAGGATAAACACTGCTCGCCCACTTCCATTTGGAGTCGTCGTAAGCCTGATCATTTTCATAACCAGCCTGTGTCCAACTGCCAAGATTGCAATTCTCGTCGTAGGTTTCGCCGTCGAACTCGTTGGCGGTGCGGATGGGGCCCTGGTTAGTCACACGCCAGCTGTTGTCGCTGACAATGCGCTCAGCAGTGCCGTCTTTGTAAACCACCTCGAGTTGAAGGAGCAGTCGCGGGGTGCCGTAGTTCATCACATGGTGCTGTCCTCCCCATTCCTCCTCGTTTGCGTCATACCGCATGGTGAAGTAGCGGCCGCCGGCGAGGATGACTCCGATAGCGTTGTCGCCCTTTTGGAGCATATCGGTCACATCGTACGTATTGAAATAGACCCGCTTGCTGTAGTCGGAGAGTGCGGGCTTCAAAAGTTCTCTCGGAGCCACCTCGTCACCGTTGATATATGCGCCGTATTGCCCTAACCCGCTCACATAGAGCCGTGCGCTCAGGATGTCGTCGCGCAGAGTGAACTCTTTGCGGAAACAGCGGGCCGGCAACCGGGTTTTCTGCACCAGACTGTCGTCTCCGAAGTTGTAACCAATCCACTGGGCAATCCAGTCGTCTTGGTCCAACAAACTGATCTCAAAGGTTTGAATCTTGCTTTCCAATAATCCTGCCGCGGTTGAATTACCGATTTTCCCATCTTCAACAGTGTATGTCACAGAACTGATCACCTTCCAATAGGCTTTGTCTCTGCTATGTAACGGCTTCCCTTGATAGGGAATGAAGAGCATCTGGTCGGAGAGGATAACGCCGGAATCCCAAAGGTCGCCCTTGTTCTTACGGGCGTTCTTCTCAGTGGAGGCCACGATGAGACGATAGGAGGTCTGACGTACGTTATCCTTCCCGCTGGCATAGTACCAGCTGAAGCGGGGATGGCCGGTCGCCAAAGCCTGTGTGCCGTCCTGCCGTTCCACGGTAGGATTGACGATTTTCACCTGCGCGGAGGCGCTGCCAAATGTCAACAGGGCTATAAAAAAGAGTATCAGGAAGTTGTTTTTCATTACATGCGAGATAAAAATGTCTGCAAAGATAATAATTTCACGGATTGCAAAGGCAACAGCCGAGCAGATTGCTCGCTTGAAGATTCATCGATTCCTTACCGCAATCACCCTGAAGCCGATCAACGGGGACGGGCCGTCGTAGGGTTTCTCACTGTCGATGCGGATGTCGTAGCCGGGGTCGAGGTAGCTTCCGCCGTATGCGATGCCGCGCTCAGCAACCATCTCCGCCACGTTGCCGCACATGTTGAATAGACCGAGATTATTCGGATGATTCGAAAAAACATGGGTGGGATGCCAGTGGTTGTACAACGGATTGTCCTTTTCCGCTATCGGATTCCTGACAATTCTTCTCTCAGGTTCTAAAACCACCAGTTGCCCGTCTTTTCTAGTGATGCACTCGTCACCAACTCTCAAATAGGTGTATAAAGGCCATCCATTATAATTGGTGAGATAGGGGGAATCCATTGAATATGTAGAGAAATGATGTAGAGGATTCGCGTCACGGGCGGCGTATTTCCACTGCTCTTCCAAGGGGAGGGTGTATTCCCAGATGCCGCCCCCGATTTTCTCGGTCAGCCATTGGCAGAACAGCATGGCACCTTCGTAGCTCACACATGACACGGGACTCTGCGCATAAGCAGGATGCGTGTAGTAAACGGGCGGAAGATCCGGCATCGCCCGCGTGGTGTCGATCTTCGCCTTTTCATAGTCGGCCATGCGTCCCTGTGCCTTCAGGTCGTCCAGGAAGAGGTTGTACGATGCGTTGCTCACCTCTGTCGCCAACATGCGGAATGCCGCGAAGGTCACCCATGTCGTGTCCTTTCCTATAATGATCGAATAATGCCCCGCCGGCACCTCCACGAAAGATCCCACGAGCTGTTTCTCCATTTTTACGGTTTTCCTGTCGGGCTTCTGCGCCCAGGTCGCCGCCACTGCAGCAACCAATAGGATGGTTAAGGTTAATTTTCTCATAACGGTTAAGGTTTTGGTGATAGGTTTCTACCTGTAATAACGTATGTTACGGGGAAAATCTTGGGTGGTTGTATGTTTTTTTCATCGGGGCGTATGCGATACGCCCCCACGCTGTCATGTGTATGACTTCCGACATTCTCCCGTCCCCGTTAGGGGACACCTATCTGTAGAAAAACGGATGCCCGCACGGTTTCCAAAATCCCCGTCAGGGGATTCATTAAATTATTGGGGATGATATCACGTCCGCACCGTCTCCACCGGCTCGAACCTCAACGACAGCGCTGACTGTACCGTGACGACCAACACCGTGAGGGCCAACAGGATAACGTATGCAAGGAGGAACACCCAGACGGCGATGGAGGCGTGGGCGACGAACAGCTTCAGCCACTGGCGGAGCAGCAGGAGGCTGACGGGCACGGAGAGCAGGAAGGCGACGGTGCAGACGAGGGCGTACTTGCCGTTGGCACGGGCGAGCAGCTGCCCCGTGGAGGAACCGAAGATTTGCCGCAAGCCCAACTCGAGACGGCGGTAGGTCATCTCCAGCAGCAGCATCCCCGCCACGCCCATCAGCGCGAGCAGCACCGCAATGCCGCAGAGGATGAACATCCCCTTCGAAAGGCCGGCCTCCTTGGCGTAGCATCTCTCCAAATCTTGCTCCAACGTGCTGATCTTCAGTTCGTCATCATCTCCAAAATCGTGGGCTAATTTGCGGATGCCCTGCACCAAGGCGGCGGTGTCGGCACTGTCATCGTATTTCACGAAGAAGTGCCCCGTCATCATCCCAAGCTCGCCGGCGAGCTCCAACGCCATCGGCTGGACGGTGTCGTAGAGCGGACGGAAGTGGAAGTCGTGCGCGAAGCCCACAATCTGGGTCTTCATCATCCCGTCGGAGAAGTTGTAATACCAGTTCAACTGCAGATGATACTGTTCCTGCGCTTTCCGGTTGAAGATCACATAACGCATTGTATCCGCCGCATCGCAATTCTCGAACGGGGTTCCGTCGGCCATCTTGATGCCGAAAAAGTTCAGGAAATTCGGTGCCACGCTCATCACGTTGAAAATCGCATTCGTGGCGGAATCACCCTCGGCCGTCCACATCGGCCGCCCGAATATGGAATAGCCCTGACGGAGAATGTTGTGCGATGCAAACGTCACGTCGCTTACGCCGGGTAGCTTTTTCAACGCAGCAGCAAATTCGTCTGTCTTTTGGAAGTTGATGCCCGAACTGTAATTCAGGATGTTGTGCGTCTGGAAACCCATGTCATACTGCTTGAGGTAACGGTTTTGGACAGCGACATACAGCGTGCAGGTCAGGATGACAGAGGCGAGGAAGAATTGCAACCCGATGAAGAGCGTGCGCAACCGGATCCCCGTCTTCGAGAAGCCGTAGTTGCCCTTCAGCGCGACATCCGGGGAGACAACGGTGACCATTCGCGTTGGGTAAATGGAAACGACAACTCCGAGAACGATGGACAACAATAAGGTGGTCAGGATGATAGAGAGATTACCGGATAGGTTGACGGGATTGGACAGCATGGGGATTTCCGGCAGTCGGGTGCAGAGCAGGAAGACGATGAAGGCGATGAGGAAGGCCAGAAGCGAGAGGGTGATATAGCCCTTCGCCATCGACCACCAAATTCCGCCGTCCGACTCGCCAAGCACCTTGCGGGTGTTCACGCGGCGCATCCGCAGGGGTGCCTCCGCGATGGCGAAGTTGGCGAAGTTGAGGAAGGCTATAATCAGCACCGCCCAGGCGATGCCGGCCAGACAGTTGGTCACGAAACGGCTCACGGTTCCGTAATCGGATTCCACATCCGTTTCGAAACGGATATCTTTGGCCGCTACTAAGCGTACCACCGGTGCACCGGTTCGTGCCTGCGCCTTCCGGAACCATTCGTAATGGGCGGTAATCCGCTCTGCCAACGTCTCCTCCGACGTGCCCGGTTTCAGCTTCACATAGAAGCACCCCATCGGATCCGTGTTTTCCATCTTGGCCTTCACCAGCACAGGCGCATGGTCGGCAGAGTCAGTGGAAGCCCTGAGTCTCAGTATTTTCGTATGCCCAGCCTTTGTTCTCATGTTTATATTGGATCCGGCTGTGAGCGAGGATTCCGCCTCATTCTCGGTTTCGCTGCAAAGATTTAACCTTGTGAACAGCGTGTCGGATTCCATTCGAGTGATGAAAGCCCAATAATCGAACGGTTCCGGCCACGGCCACAACGCATTGAGGGAGTCCCGGTTGACACTCACAACCTCATATACCAAGCGAGGCGGATTGAAAAAGACCACCGGATTCCCGATAGAGTTGTTCTCGGGCAGATCCTGATATACCGCCACCACCCGAAACCGCAGGAGTGTATCTTCTTCCGGCTCCAAGAACTTTTTGTTGCGGTATTCCATCTCAAGATAATCGCCAACGGCATTCCCCTTTGGGAAAAGTTTGTCAGCCAACGACTTCGGCAGTACGACCTCGTGGTCCGTGTCCAAATCGGCAAAGTCGCCCGCCACACACTTGAGCCCGAAAAACGGGAAGAAGCTCGTGTCATAAATCCGGACGAAAGCGATATTGTCAAGGTCTTTCACCGGATTATGCAGCATATAGTAATCGTATCCGTACAGGTTGTGAAACGAGCTTATCGCCTCCACCTCTTCCTGACTGTTGAGGAATGCGGCAAGATTTCTTTGTGTGACGTAATCGGAGAATCCTTGTCCGATGTAGTTGTCCTCCACGCGGTACATCCGTTCGGAGTCCGCGAAGCAGCGGTTGTAGCGGCGGTCGTAGCGGACCTGCGCCATGAGGATCATGAAGACGGCCAGGGCGGTGGCGAGGCCGAGGAGGGTGAGGATTTTGGGGGTGTGTTTCATATTCTTGGGTTGGTTTTTCGTTCTTGACTGTCCCAGGGCTCGACTTCGTCTCACCCTAGGTTAGCATAGGTCGGGCTTTCAGCCCTTTTTGGAAACGCCTATATAGTCTGTCAGCGCTGCACCATTCCGCCACCTCCTTCGTCGGTGGCGGAACCTCCTACTCGCAAGAGCACGCATTATCGTATCATTGTACCACCTCAGCAGGATCCTCCCGCAACGTCCGCAGCGTCTGCCACGCGGTGATGGCGAGGGCGAGGAGGGTGACGGTGAGGAAGACGGCGATAAAGACCCAGACGGGGATGTTGGCTTTGTAGGCGAAGTGCTGCTGCCATTTGTGGAAGAGGCTGACAGCCAAGGGCGTGGCGGCGGCGAAGCAGACGGTGCAGATGATGAGTTGGTTGCGGATCATCTTCCAGAGCTGGTTGCCGGTGGAGGCACCATACACGCGGCGCAAAGTCAGCTCGCGGCGACGATAATGGCAGTCCAACATCACCATGCCCAACAAGCCGGTGAGCGTGACGAACAAGGTGACCGCCCCGAAAAGCGCCATCAACTTGGCGAAATCGTCCTCTTTCTCGTATTCTTTGTCGATGGCATCCTTCAGCGAGGTGAACGGGCTCAGATGTCCCCAACGAGCACAAACGGTGTTCATCTGGCTTATCAAAGACGTATCCAAATCTTGTTTGTTAGCGTCTTTCAATTTGATATAAATATATGGACAACCCCATACAAGCTCGGAATTGCCTTTCGCAAGATAGATGCACGGGGCAATCTGGTCGATGAGCGGCATGTTGTGGAAATCTTGCACAACACCGATGACACCTGCTTTCGTTCTGTTTGAGTCTGTATCCCACTGCTTCGTCAATTTCAGCGCTGCCTCATTGATGATTCTGCCCGTACGGAATTTGACACTATCCTCTTCAAAATCCTGGCCTTCCACCATTTTGATGCCAAAAAACCGGAAGAAATTGGCTGAGACTGTGCGGTCGGGGATGGTTATCCTTTCATCCCCGATTTGAAGTCCCAAAGTACTGTACATATTACCAAATCCGAGCACAGGAGTCTCCGCCCAAGTGACGTCTGCAATCGCCCCC
>JAGCCZ010000025.1 GCA_017651425.1 Bacteroidales bacterium | reverse complement strand
GTACCAGTCGTAGCTGTCGCACGCCACCGCTGTGATGTCGCCTGTGGTGGAGTGGTTCACCGTCAGGTGCAGCGTCATGATGGAGTCGCAACCGTTAACATTCGTCAGCGTATGCGTGTAATCGCCGCTCTGCGTGTAGGTGGTGCCGTACCAGTCATAGCTGTTGCAGGCCACAGCGGTGATATTGCCATAGGTCGTGTAATTGACAGTCAGGTGTAGCATAACGATGGAATCGCAACCGTGAGCATTCGTCAACGTGTGCGTATAGTTGCCGCTATGCGTATAGGTAGTGCCGTACCAGTCGTAGCTGTTGCAAGCCACGGCAGTGATGGAACCCGTGGTGGAGTGGTTGACGGTCAGATGCAGTGTCACGATGGAGTCGCAACCGTGAGCATTCGTCAGCGTATGCGTGTAATCGCCGCTCTGCGTGTAGGTGGTTCCATACCAGTCATAGCTGTCACAAGCCACAGCAGTGACGTTGCCGTAGGTCGAGTGGTTCACCGTCAGGTGCAGCGTGACGATGGAGTCGCAACCGTGAGCATTCGTCAGCGTATGCGTGTAATCGCCGCTCTGCGTGTAGGTGGTGCCGTACCAGTCGTAGCTGTCGCATGCCACGGCGGTGGTATCACCGTAGGTGGGTTGATTAACGGTCAGGTGCAGCGTCACGACACTGTCGCAACCCTCCGCATTGGTCAGCGTATGCGTGTAGTCGCCGCTCTGCATGTAGGTGGTGCCATACCAGTCGTAGCTGTCGCAAGCAACGACGGTAATGTTGCCATAGGTCGTGTGGTTCACCGTCAGGTGCAGCGTGACGATAGAGTCGCAGCCGTTGGCGTTGGTCAGCGTGTGCGTGTAATCACCGCTCTGCGTGTAGGTAGTGCCATACCAGTCGTAGCTGTCGCAAGCCACCGCAGTGATGTTGCCGTAGGTCGTGTAATTAACCGTCAGGTGCAGCGTCACGATACTGTCACAGCCCGCAGCATTCGTCAGCGTATGCGTGTAGTCACCGCTCTGCGTGTAGGTAGTGCCATACCAGTTGAAACTGCCACAAACAATGGCGGTAGTGTCACCCGTGGTGGAGTGGTTCACAGTCAAGTGCAGGACCACGATGCTGTCGCAGGAGCCGGGACGAGCAATCGTGTTGGAATAGTCGTGGACGCCTGCAGCGGGCGCGGTGATTTCAAAGCCGTTCCCGTTGTAGCTTTCACCCTCGCAGATAGATGCCACGAGATGGGTGACGGCCTCGCTGCCCACCGTCAAGTGCAGAATCACCACACTGTCGCAGCCGTAAACCGTCTGGAGGTTCAGATAGTGGTCACCCGCCGTGCTGACATTGAAGCCATTCTGGTCATAGACCTCACCCGCGCAGATTTGCGCTGTGAGCTCCGTCAAGGCCGGTCGGTGCAACGAGAGCATCAGGACTGTGGTATCCATGCAGCTGTTGACATTGGTGCTGTAATGGTAGTATGTGCCAGACTGGCTAACGATAGTGTCGGCCAACGGCCAGTAGAATCCTGCGCCGCAGGTATCCATCGACACCTCCACATAATCACCGTGGTTGACGGTCAGGTGCAACGTTACGATGGAGTCGCAACCGTGAACAGTCTGCAACGTGTCAGTGTAACTGCCCGCCGTGACCAACGGACGACCATGGAAGATGTAAGTCTCACCCTGGCAGATGGTCTCGGCAACTGATATCAACACGGGCAAACAAGTTTGGATATTCTGAATCCAAGTTACCTGCTTGCCATAATATCCGTTGAATCCCACTGTATCCGTAATGTCCAGCGTTTGGATATTCAACACATAATAGCCAGATTGAGTGGTGTAAGGAGCCAAATGCAGCCTGTATGTCACAGAATCCAACTTCTCAATCTGCAAGTTCTCATCCAACAGATTCGGTCCATTGTTACATCTGAGACTCATGTCGGAGTATGTGAATGTGGAATCCACAATAGATTTGTTGAATTTAACGATAACCGAAGTCAACGGCGTTTGCATTATAGTATCCGGGACACCACGGATGGAATCAACTTCCAACACCAGATCATACAAACTGAACACTAACGTATAAGTAGTCGGCAGGTCATTGCTGAGCGTATCCACAATATGCAGTCTGTTCTCGTAAATGGGATCTGCGCCGACAGGGATGGTGACATGCGACTGCCATACGTTGCTCAATGGGATCACCTGTTGATCACTGTTGCGGGTACAGCTAACGAGCTTGTACTGGCCGCGTCCAGGATCCCAAGTCTGTTCATAGTTCCAACCGATACGGGATGGATCCAATGTAAGTATAACAATCGTGTCGATTGGAGTGACATAGTGGTCGAAGCTGATGCTGTCAGCGGTGGCCACAGCGGTACGGCTGCCATTGGAGAAATAGAGGCTGTCGGGATAATTTCGGATGTCATCCACATCATCCACGAGGAAGTCGTTGATGCCGTCGTCCAAATTGCCGTACGCATAAACGGTATGGATGAGCGGGTGGATATCCAAACTGCTCACCAAACTGAGATCGGGATTACCAAAGCTGTTGTTGTGGATCACATGTGCCTCGTAGGAGACAAAGTGGCCAAGCAGTGTGCTGGTGAACCACCACTCTCCTACTCCCGTGCGACCGGGCTCGATATTGCCAAACGGGATCTCCATCAGACCCAGCTGGCGTTCATTACCGTTGAATGCAGCCCCATACATGGCGAAATCGACAGCCAAACCTTTCTCATTGTCGATAATCTTCGGTTCGGCGGTTTCCAGGAGGACATTCTTGGCCATTCCAGCGCCACGGTTATGGATGATAACACCCAATTCCGCAGGAACAATGGGTTCAATGCGGTCTTCGGTGAGCGGGTCATCGCCGAGGATGTCGCGCTGCATAAAGTAGTTGACATACAGGTCGGGGCACGGGTTCACCATGATATCGACAGGATAGAGGTTGTACGTCATGAATTCGCCCGTGAAGGGATCAATAAAGCTGAACGAGCCGCCGAAGGAGTACTGTTTGGGCATTGTGGGAGCGGCCTGCTTAGTGGGGATAAACTGCACCACAATGCTACCCTCGTTCAGGGCATCCAAGACAAGACTGCCGTTGCTGCCCGTCATATTGTTATACGACTGGAAGTTGATTTGGAAGAGATTCGTGCAATCGACACCATCCACATCGCGAATGACGAAATTGACATCAATATCCTGCATCGGCTGGCTCTCGTGACCGTTATTGATGGTAAGCGTACCCTGGAACGCCTCGCGGGTCATGGTCATCTTTTGGGAGAACTGGACGGTAACGGAGGCGCAAACAGAAGAGGAGTTTTGATTGTCTCTATAATCTATAGCAGCATTTTCAAGAGCAATGACACTTTCATTATATCGTTCGAAAATATTAATATATCCTTGCGAAACTGCTTCGGCATTCAACACATACAACTCGCGAACCAATCCAGTATCAATTTGAGCGAAATTAGTATCATATCCAATAGGAGCATCTATTATTCTGTAATATCCACTATCCCATGCCACAACAGTATTATTCCATCTATCTACCGCATCATTCACAAGATACACCACAGTAATACTACTATCTATAGTTTGGCAAGTATCTAATATCGCTGCTCGTCCTGTTGGAGTAATCTGCCCTTGGCGATAAATACCAGTATTTGCAGGTAATTGTTTCTCAAGCAATTGGTCTAATAAAAGATCATAGACAAGAGGATCAACGGAATAATGCTGCATATAATAGGGTATCGGATCGAATTGTTCATAAAGATTCAATACTGTTTCCAAATCCCTTTCCCGTATATCAGGAGTATGATTATGTGTGAGAGAATGAATACATGCTATTATATTAGGAATATCAGCAATAATTGAACCCACACACAACGCAGTGGACACGCCTGGCACGCCTAATTTCTCGAGCAATTCAGCCATCAAATCGAGTATTGCACCTTCTCCATCCAATGTGAATTCATTATACTGATTAATCTTAATTGGAGCAATACATCCCAACACACCATTGATTGCATTTTGACAAGGAGTAAGGTTAGTGTCACAAATTTCAATAAGTTCAATAGGTTCATATTTATTTGATGTATCAATCCCACCTCCTCCGCCTCCTACTACAAATGGGCAAATTGTTCTTCCTCCAACACGAGGTATGTGTGGATTGGAATCAACACAATTGCTCAATGGAACTCCCACATACGTGATCTCATACGATGGAATGATTTCCCAATAGTACTGTCTGCATATATACCGATATGTGGCCTCCACAAATTTTTTATAACATTTTATGTTACAATAATAACAATCCGGATCCCCAGAACCAAATCCACTATTGTCATTTGGAGTATTTGGATTGTGCGGATTTATTGAATCACCAGGACCAGTACTAATTGTATAACCTAACTCAGCACAATCCTTACGTTGATATCTCACAGGAATAATATAAGTGGTTTGCGCAGGGAATGAATCAATATGGTTAATAAGCGGCGTGAAAACCAAGTAATCTGATTGCGGCATGATTAATGAGAAATCCAACGCTGCAATCAATCCGTGGTTGGTAGCAATAACATTAAACTCTGCTGTTTGACAATCTTCAGGTAAAGTCAGACTACGGTCAAGTTCCATAGTTACTACCGGTTTCGGCACATGCGTCTCAAAATCCACATTCAGCTCATAGGTGTATTCATCCTGGATTTCAGTGGGCACCACCTCCCATGAGTAGGTGATGGCCTGGAACTGGATGAAAATGTCCTGACGGTTGGTGTCACCCGCTGTGATGAGCAGGGCACCCTGATATTCGGCGTGGCGGTCGGCACGGACAATGAGCTTATAGTAGCCTTCCGGCAAGTCACTCACCACGAAATGCCCATTGGCATCCGTCACGCCCATGGCGACAGTCTCCAACGAGTAGTAGCCCTTCACCGTGACATTGGCACCCGCCAAGTGCGGGCCATGGCCGCCATTGGTATTCCATGTATATTCGTCGGTGACATCCACCAACAACGTGCCTGTGGAATCGGAGATGGCGGTGATGCTGTACGGGACACTCACACCCTCGCCGCGTTCGCAATTGATGACGAAGTTGCCCGTGTAGCGCACAAGTGCCGTGGTGCTGTCCGCCGAGAGACGGATGGAGACGTATGCCGAGTCGTGGACTGCCAACGAAGGCAGCGTATCACTGCCCACCACCGACATCCACGGCACATTGGGCAACGAGACGTAAATATCGCCTGTCGGCCCCGTGCCATTGTTGTAGATCTTGAAATCCACAATCTTGCTTTTGCCTCGAGTCATCGTCGTAATGAGAGAAGTAGGCGTAACATCCAAAGCGGCACGCTGCGGCATACAGTAATACCACGCGCTGAAGCTCATGGCCGCGCCTTCACTGCTGACGGCATTGAGACGCACCTCCTCATAATTCACACCCGTGGAGACCTCCGAGCCGCTGACAATGAATTGCAGGTTGCCCGTGGCCATGCCTGCAAGGTTCAGCGGAACAAACTGCACCGTGCAGCCATTCGGCAACGACACCGGTGTAACCTGTATATTGGTGAGCGGAATCTGGCTACGATTACGCACGGCAATGACACCCGTGTCCGGCTGGTCTATGGTCGGCTCCCACAATATCCAGTCGGAAGAGGCCAGCATCATGCCGGGGATGTTGAAGTCGTCATGCACCGCCGTACTATTACCGCCCGCCCGGCGCGATCCTACGGTATAGTAGCCCGCTTCCGAATGCTGCGGGGTGAACATCACCGTAAACTGTCCATTGGCATCCGAAATGGCGGGGAAGGTGCGTACATAATCCATCACGTTCACATAGACCTCCACCTCCAAGCCGGCAACCGGCTCGTTGAGCGGATTGGTCACCCGTCCATGGATGGGGATTTGGCTATCCATTGCATAGATATTAGTATCCACATAAGTGGTGAATGTCAGATAATCCGCAAGATGTCCTTTTATCGTAAAGGTTCTCACCAAAGTGTCGCTATAGAAAGTCATTTGAGCCGTGTACTCGGCCTGTGCCACCGTAGGATGGAACGTAAGCTGCATACGACCGCCGCGCAGACTATCCCAAGTAGCCGTGGGAACAAGCGTGAAGGCAGCGGAATCCGCGCCTGTCAGCTGATAACTGATCACGCTGTCCAAGGCATTGCCGTTCACTTGGAACCAGATGCTACGCGCGCCATTAAGCTGCACTTCGCCCATATCCACGGGATTGTTTGTATTGACAGTCAGGGTTGGAGTCACATTCAGTGTAAACTGACGTGTTGAACTCACAGAGGTGTCACAGGCATTGTATGCTGTCATAGACCATTGGTATGCGCCTCTATTGGCTAATGATGACAGGGTATATGAAGTACCATGAATATGGGAAGCCGTAGGTTGTTGCGGCTGGGGGTCACCCACCGGCCACACATAGAGATCGTAGTTGGAGGCATTCTCCACGGCATCCCATGTAAAGCGTATCGGGTAGGCAGTAATGGGATAGTTGTTCGTCGGGGTCATCGCCGCAAAGTTGCCCACCGTGGAGGGCGTTACGGTCAGGAAAAGGATGACAGTGCTGTCGCAACCGTTTTGAGTCAACAGTTGGGAATTAATGGTTAAAAGCTGAGGGGTACTGATATCCAACAGGGTATCCCTATACAGGTATGGCAAATCACTTGCACAGATCGTGAGGTACTCGTTAGTGGTAGCAGCATGATTAACCGTAAGATGGAGAGTCGCGATGGAATCACAGCCATTGGCAAGCGGGAAAGTTTGTTGGTAGTCGCCACTGTGAGAATACACTTGGTCATTCCAAGTATAACTATCGCAAGCCGTGGCCGCAAACTCACCATAGACGGTGGTGCAATACAACACCGGCACGCTATAGAAGTCCGACTCGTAGCATCCCAAATCGACCGTATCGCGCTTAACACGGGCCGTGCCGTCCAAATCAAGGATGTCGGTCACAGCCGCATTGCTTCCTCGGTTGACACAGACCGAACCGTTCTGCAAATGCCAATCGACGTTAGCGGTAGAATCAGAAGCACCAGCCGTGAGAGAAGGATTCACAAACAAAGGCTGGTTGATGTCATTGAGCACAATGATACTGTCGCCCTCATGGCCGCCCTCGATGGCGGAGTGGGAGCATGTGAGATTCCCTCCAACATTATCGGGCGCACCGTTCCGTTCGTTGCCCCACACTATGCAGTTGGTCAGCGTGATTTGCGTGGCGGAAGAAGTTCCGTTCACACCCGCACCATCACCCGTAGAAGTGTTTCGCACAATTGTAGTGTTCACTACCATGCCACCGCCAGATATGCCGCCGCCAACATTCGTAGCTGTGTTGTTGCCCACAAGACAGTCCGTGACACGAGAATTGCTACCGGTGAAATCTATGCCACCACCTCTGTTGACGGCCGTGTTCTCCAAAATCTCACAGCCAGACAACACCGCCCCACTGGAAAACACTCCCCCACCGGCAACTGCCGATTGATTGCCTTTTATTCGGCAGCCTGTAATTGTTGATGAACTTGCCCTGATGCCTCCTCCACCATAATATTGGGGATTAGGATAATGATTCGAAACCGCGTTCCGTTCTATCCTGCAATCCGACACCGTAGAATTTGTCGCATAGACACCTCCGCCATTATACAAGCTTGTGTTCCCATAGACATTACATTTATCCACACTGGCATTATTGCAATAGACTCCGCCACCGCCACCGCTAATGTCACTGGATGACACATTGCCCTGAATCCTGCACTGCGACAACACCGCGTTTCTCCGCAAGTACGCACCGCCACCATTGCCGCTAGTCTGACCATGTTGTATCGTAAACCCGTCCCACTCCGTCTCAATATTGAAGTCATTCGGCTGGTACAGCACTCTTCGCGCTGAATCACCATCCAAAGCAGTCTCGTTGGCCACAAAATCCCGTTGCGACAAGTCGTAGTTCGCAGGTTCATTTCCGGCAAAGCCGCCATACACATTCACGCCCTCCACCATTGTAAAGGCATTGCTTGATGTCGTGTCACCGTAATACGTGCCGGCAGCCACCCAAACCACAGCATTATGCTCCTGGGCTAAAATTTGTGCCGTATCAATAGAGGATGTCGCATTCGCCCAACTGCTACCGGAATGGTCGCCCGCGCCAGAGGGGGTAACAAAAATAATTCCTGAATAATCTGCAACAAGTGTGTCATTTTTCAAACAACGAACGGAAAATCCTTGCGATTTATATTCGGTGCGAGATTCCACGTTGGGAGATAAACTGTTCACAGCACAAAAAATCGGGAAAGGAACCGATGAATACGTGTTATAATTGGGCTGCACTGTAGTATCTGAAGAAGTCCAGAAAAAAGCGACACTATTAAAATTGTCGTAAAGGCCATAGAAATTGCCGGCTGGCATTGCACCAAAACCAGTCAGATTATTTTGTCCCGCATCATTACCCACCGCACACTCCGTTTGGGTTGAGTTCCATCCCCATATACTTGCCAGCGCTTTTGCAATATTATTCGAATCAGTGCCACATCTATACACGCTCTCACCTTTGACATAATCAAATAGCTGCGACCATTCCGCAGCACTTGGCACATGCCATCCAACAGGACACACGCCCTGTACCGCACTCGGATTTGCATTGTTGCTGTTCATTCCACACATAACGGCCGACCAATTGTAAAGATAACCATACGCAGGCACATTGTTGCTGTTGTTGCCTGGCCAATAACAATAAGGCGTGGACTCTGATGTAGAAAAGTTACCCAAAGGTATCACAGTCCCATCTGAATAATGGGTGGATCGCAAATTCTCCTTCATCCAGCATTGGTTGCCTACTTTAACAGTGTTATACGTTATTTCATCAAAATCTGCAACCGTGGGCACATCCGCACAAGGTTGCGCATCCCCAACAGGAATCACTTGGGAGCCCTGCCACTCGTAACATCCCATATCTACCCGTCCATGATAAATTCTAAGATTTCCATCCATGTCGAAAGCGTCTGTTACGGCAGAATTATCGCCCGCATTGATGCAAGGAGAACCGGGGTGAAGGTGCCAGTCCACATTGGCAGTAACATCATCCGCACCGGCAGTTAAGGACGGATTGACAAATAGCGGCGAATTTCCAGCATTCAAGGCAATAATGCTATCACCTTGACAGCCACCTTCGATGGCGGAGTACGAGCAGGTGGATGTACCATAAAGATTGCCAGGGGTTCCATCGGAGAGTTTATTTCCCCAAATAATACAGTTTGTAAAAACGGAATTCTCGTCACCATAAACCCCAGAAGAATTAGAACTATTTCGAACAATTGTCGTATTAACAACAGATGAATAGAGAGAAACCATACCACCGCCCCATACGGCCGTATTATTAGCTATTAGACAATTTGAAACAGATCCATGATCAGAATACACGCCACCACCTCCACTAAAACATTTATTGTTCATAATTGAGCAGTGCCTGATTTCTGCATTCGTAAACAACAAGACCCCAGCACCTGTATTGCCACGTCCATGTCGGATAGTAAACCCATCCCAAAGAGTTGCATTATTAAAGTGACTCGATGACAACACCTGTCTCGCATTCTTACCATCCAAAACCGTCTCGTTGGCCACAAAATTCCGTTGCGACAAGTCGTAGTTCGCAGGTTCGTTTCCGGCAAAGCCGCCATACACATTCACGCCCTCCACCATAGTGAAGGCATTGCTTGATGTCGTGTCACCGTAATACGTGCCGGCAGCCACCCAGACATCGGGTGTCACGCCGTATGTATTACGGATATTCAAGGCGGTATTCAACGCCCACTGCAGATCTCCTGTGGCCGTTGTCCAACTGCTTCCATCACCTGTACCATTTTCCGTCACATATATATGGTCATAATGTACCAAATGACAGTCGACCGCATAAACAACATTATCGCTCATCGTACCGGAACCGGAGAAGATGGTGTCTCCGTCGGCATTCAGGACCGTATAGGAACATTCGTAATCATAGTTACCGCTCACCCACTCGAAGCGGATGTTGCGTCCATCACACACAAGAAGGGTGTCTGCGGCATAACTACCAGACATGGTCCATGTGGACAGCACTATATTGGTGAGGGCATCCACCACCTTAATGGCACCACCGTTCCATCCATCGCCGTAACTGTCTTGCAGCATGCAGCTGATTTTACACTGATTCTCCGGCATGCAGAAATCGGTGGTAAAACTGACGATACCACTCCAATAGCTGTAAGAATCGGTGCCACATCTGGCCCGCACTTTCACCGTATAGCTCGTTCCAAAGGGCAGGTTTGCAAGTGTGTAAGAGGTTGTATTGACCGTAATGAGGTTGGTCTCGTCACCGTTGATACAAACCTGCCAAGAGGTGGCATTGCCGTTCTCCGTCCAACTCAACATGGCCATAGGAGCATTGCCTTGTGTGAGCGTGGCTGTCAAATTAGAGGGGGCAGGACAGGCGATCACTGCATTGTCACCCATAAAAAGGCCCGTGAATTCAGTCCCGTTTCCGCCTCCTATCTGGCCAACAAGGCATGTGGCGGCCGTGGAAGGATTCACCTTGTATAATCCACAATTGTCAGAACTGTAATATTGTGCCCAAAACAGTTCATTGGTCTGCAAATCGAAAGCCATGCTCTGCGCATAATTCACATTCTTTCCTGTATTTCCTATATAAGCAGAAGAGGCATCATTCAAGTACAAACGGTACAAGTCGCCCGTGGATATTTCCACACAATAGGCTTCGCCTGCACTGTTTATGGCAAAAGTTAATACATTTATGTTGTACGTTCCAATTTCCGTAACATCTTCAGGATGTAGTGGGTCAAAACTTTTTAGCTTTCGTTCATCAAACATATTGTAATATATCCTACCGTCAACCGGATTGTATGACATGGAGTTGGAATAGGTATTCTCGAATCCCGGAATGATGGTTTCAAATTCCGAAATTGTTTTGTTATTGTTGTCAAGTGTTGCCCTGCTTAAATCACCGTCTTGGGTAATGCACCACACATAGCCGTTGGCATATGCAGCAGCCAATGCGTACCAGTTTTCGCTTAAGGAATGTAGCGTTCCTGTAGCATAGGATACAGCTGCAGGATTCTGCATGGAAAAACTGACAAATTTATAATACTCACTATAATAGCCAGCATACCCATACCAATTGGCGGTGGAAAGGACCTCCATAATGGAGAAAGTGGTCGGGATCCAGTTCAGCGAATCGCACACCGCAGCAACTTCCACCTCATAGTCACCTGCCACAAGCCCGCTAATCGTGTAAGTCGTGGAGGTGAGACCCGTCACAAGAGTCCATCCGCTGTTACCGGAAGGTCTGTAACGGAGGTTGTAGCCATCGCTGTTACCCTGCCAGCTTATGGAGGCGGTGCCGGCAACGGATGCAGTTGTTTTTAGATTATACGGGGATTCACATGGACTGATATAAACACTGACCGAATTACTCCAGCCGCTATACCCATCACTGCCGCAGTTTGCACGCACCTTGAAAAAGTGCATACCTGATGAGAGATTTGTGAACATGTACGAAAGCGAAGCAACTGTAATGAGATTGCTTTCATCTTCGTCAAGACAAATCTGCCATCCGGTGGCAGTTCCGTTCTCCGTCCAGCTCAACATTGCCCTATAGAGGCCGGTCTCTGTAACAAAGAGATCGGAAGGTATGCTACAAATTGTGTCGAAACCATAACCTGTCATAGTGATGAAGACATCGGAGGCACCGGTGGAGGAAAGCGTAACAGTGCCGGTGGCGGCACCGATCGCGGTCGGAGTGTAACGCATGTAGAGTGTGCCGCCAGTCTGGGCGACAGTGGCTGTGGTGGCAAAAGTGGTGCCATCGGCAGAGATCTCAAACGGAGCCGTGGTGGTGGCGGTAATGCTATTGATCAGGTTATATGCGGAGACATCACTGGTCTTCACAGCGCTGCTCTGACCCAAAACCACTGTATCGAAATCAAGTGTGGTAGGATTGGCCACAATCCCGGGGTTCGTTGGACTATAATAAACAGACACATCATCCAGCATTAGCCAATATTGGTCGGTGACGTTTCTATGCACAAAAGCGATGTAAATGTTCTGACCTGCGTAAGCAGCCAGATTGACTGTATATTCCGTGTATGTGTCGGATGTAATCGTTTGTGTCAGCAGGGCTGCACCCGTGAAGTTGGCAATAGCGTTGCCCGTAGTGGACACCAAAACCTCAACAGGCTCGGGATAGCCATGAACTCTGGCCCAAAAACTAAGGCTTGCTCCTTGTGAAGGGATTGCAATAGGAGGTGAAATCAACCAGTTGTTCGGGGTCAATGCACCAACGTTGTTAATGTAGGATGCAGATGCGACACAGCCTGCACCCGTGTGACCATAACCTGAATAGCCCAAATTGTCATTCCAATACGCGGCATCCCAAGTGTAACCGTCACCATCACTGTCAATCGCTTGCCAGCACTCCGGAAGGCTGCCACTGTCAAAGCCCTCAAAGAACGGAAGAGTGTATATAGTGGAGCAATCCGCCAATGTGGTGAAACTTCCGGCAAGCCATGCACTGATGGTATTCCCTGCACACACCGAACGCACCCTGAACTGGTAAGTCGTATTCGGCAAAAGACCTGTCAAGTTGCAATTAAAGCCACAATTGTCCTGACAAGCCACCGTCCAGACCGTATCGGAAGACTTCTTGTATTCATACCCGAAAGTGCCGCTTCCATTACTCCAAGACACAGAAACGGATGTCGTGGTGAGATTGGAGAACACCAGATTCGAGGGTTTCCCACAACTCACAATAACGGCCGGGGTTATCCCGATTCTGAGTTGGTTCTTTTGCGAAAGAACGGCCCCGTTGTAGTTGGAAGGGTTGGTAGGATCATAATTCGTATAATCGTCATAAACACGAAGGGCCTGGTTCTGAGCATAAAAAACACGACAATTCATACTGTTCTCCCAAGTCCCCGTATTGTCATCCACAACGAGGGCAAGATTGCTTTCTCCGTCATACGCAAAGTTGTTTATCTGGAAAGTGGTCCAAGCGCCAGACACCATGGTGACCACACCGCTGAACACCTTGTCGTTCTCGGTAACCGGAATCCAATCGGTGCCGTTGGCAAACGTCTGTTTGTCGGTATGGACAAGATACAAGTCCAAATTGCGGGTCTGTTCCAGGCCTTCGTTGTAAATGTCTATGCTATAAATATAGCCGGGAGTCCCGATTTCAGCAGGGGTGTATATTTGTTGAGTCAACGAGTAGCTATAATATGAGTAACTGGGAAGATAGGCGTTTGTGGCCGTGCCGGAACCGACAATCACCTTGTCGGTGCCATTCAAGGCTACGGTCAAAGAATAGCTGCCGGAAGTCAAGATGAGCGAATCTGCGACATCACCAGACTGCGTGGGGATGTATTTCACATACATCGTGCCCCCTGCTGCCGGAAGCGTCAAAATGTCGTAGTAATTTGCGCCGTCACTGCTGACTTTAAAGCCACTGCCGGCAGAAACACTGATATTTCCACTCAAGCCATGGCCGCACACCGAGATTGATTGAGGAGCACTCTCTTCGCCGACACGCGCAAAGAATGACAACTCCGAATCCGAGCATCTCATAAATGTTCCGGATGACCGAATGCCGATGATGGCAGCCTGGTCTGAAGAGAAATTACTGGTTGACGGTGTAAGCGCGGAGAGTTCAAAATAGCCATCGTACCAGCCGTTCCATCCCCAGTTGATATGGAAAAATCCACTGTTATCGTATCCATCGCAGACAAAAGCGTGCCCACCTGTTCCGTGACCTGAATAATAAACAGGTCTTAAGCTGTCCAGTTCATGTTTGATAAGGTTCACCCAGTCGCTGTCCGAATAATTGTATCTACTCACATAAGTACCGTTGTCCGCGTATGCAAAATAGTCGTATAAGGCGTCAGGGACATCGCTCGAATAGGCAGAACTTCCTCCTGGGGCATAGTCCATTTCGACGGCCACACCGCAATGATAGATCAGTTTGGCCACCTCTTCTTTTTGGGATGTGCTGGTGCTGGAGGACAGCCCATTCGGCATATTGTTGTAATTGTAGGTGGTCGCACCGAAATTCACCGACAAGGTGCCATAGTCACAGGTATAACTGTGGCTATTGAGACCATGGTTCGGCCATTCCCAGTAACGCACGACCTGTGCCATGGCAACGGCCACACAACCTGCCCAAACATGGCCACATGATCCAAGGGAATCCTCCGGACAAAACTGGTTATAGTAACAACCTTGGTCCCATGTCGTTTGCAACAAGGGTGCAATGGAGGTGATATTTCGAGTGGCTGTTGCCCGTCCCGATCTCAAAAGTTCCCACATTGTCCTTGTCTCCGAACATGACTGCGAATCATTGTCTATTGCAGTTTTTATTTGCTTGCTGTAATTTTCCAACCAACTGCGCACATTATCGGGTATATCCTCAGCCACAAAATTGTTACTGTAGGAATAGCCCAAAATCGGCCTCACACGTTCGTCGGCTGCCACCATCACAAAGCCTGTGGGCTGTAAGGAAAACACATAATAGCAGTCCGTCACGGCCCGTGTGACGCTGTCTTTGGCCACGCCCGTGTAAACCAAGCGCATCGATTGTTTGCTCACATTGACGTTGCCACGGCTATGAGTATTGGTACGCATAAAAGCGTATCCGACTTCAAGAGCCTGCGCCGAGGTCACGTGTGTAAGTCTTCCCGAAGGAGAATTCTGGACATTGTGCCGGTCCGTCTGCGCCGACAATGTTTGCAAACATACGGTCAAAACGACCAGAATCATGGTTAAAAACAGAGTAAATGTCTTTCTCATATTCATTATTTTCGTGATTATTATTCAAAAAAAGAGGCACAAGGAAAACATGCAAAATAATGCTTTCTTTCCCCAAAAAACGTTGCCAGCGCATCAGCCAAACAACGCAGCAAAAATAGCAAATACAAAGACGACCGTCAAGGATGAATTATCCACAACGGCCACCATTTTATCAACAAAAACAAGGCATGTCATCAAAAAAAATCCCCGTCGTCATAAAGGCAACGGGGACAATCTTGGGTAACGTTTATTTCGCCGAATCACATAATCACTTCAGTCCTCTGTTCCTCAACAACGGCTCGATAGAGGGTTCGTGGCCACGGAAAGCGACATAGAGTTTCATCGGGTCGTCTGTGTTGCCTCGCTCCAAGATATTGGTGCGGAAGGCCGTGGCGGTGGCGGGGTCGAAGATGCCGTTCTCCCTGAAAGCCTCGTAAGCGTCGTTGTCCAACATGGCAGCCCAAGTGTAGCTGTAATATCCAGCCGCATAGCCGCCAGAGAAGATGTGGTTGAAGTACGGACTCTTATAACGGGATATAATGGATGGGATCAATCCGATCTTGGCCATATCCTGGTCCTCGAAGTCCGGTAATTTGATTTTCGTCTTGGAGGTGATGGTGTGGTAGTCCATGTCCAACAGGGAGGCGGCGAGCAGCTCGGTGTTGATGAAGCCCTGACCGTAGGTGGAGGCGTCCTCAATCTTCTTCACCAATGCGTCGGGGATGTTCTCCCCTGTCTTGTAATGGTTGGCATACAGCTTCAGCACCTCGGGCTCCACAGAGAAGTGTTCCATGAACTGGGAGGGCATCTCCACATAGTCGCGAGGCACATTGGTGCCGGAGAGCGAACGGTAGTGGCAGCAGGAGAGGATGCTGTGCAGGGCGTGGCCAAACTCGTGGAAGAGTGTCTCGAGCTGGTCGATGTTGAGCAGGGAAGGCTTGTCGCCGGCAGGTTTGGTGAAGTTGAAGACCAAGGAGACCACCGGAATGATGTTTTTGCCGTCACGGTCGTAGTACTGCTCACGGAAGTTGGTCATCCACGCACCGCCGCGCTTGGAGGCGCGCGGGAAGAAGTCCATATAGACCACCGCGATGACCTCGTTGTTGTCAATCACCTCATACACCTTGACATCCTTCTGATAGACAGGAATGTCTTTGTTTTCCTTGAAGGTCAGGCCATACAGCTTGTTGCAAACCATGAAGAGGCCCTTGCAGGCGGTGTCAAGCGAGAAATAGGGGCGAATCTCCTCCTCGTCGAGGTCGTATTTCTCCTTTCTGAGCTTCTCGCAATAGTAGCGCCAGTCGTAGGGCTCGAGTTTGAACCCACCCTTCTCCTTGTCGATCATCTTCTGATAGAGGGCGGCCTCCTCCTTGGCCTTGGCCAAAGCGGGCGTCCAAACCTGATTGAGCAAAGCGTAAACATTGTCGGCGTTCTTGGCCATACAATCCTCGAGCACATAGTTGGCGTAGTTGTCGTAGCCCATGATGTTGGCACGCTCCAGACGAAGGTTCACGATCTCGTTGATGAGGCCTTCGTTGTCAAGCTCGCCACCCAGGCAGCGGGAGGAATAGGCCGTCCAAATCTCCTTACGCAGGCCGCGGTCGGCGCAGTTCATCAGGAAGGGCTCCAATGTGGGCATGTCGAGGGTGAAAACATACTTGCCTTTGGTGGCTTTGTCGGCATCGGCAGCCTCCCTTGCGGCCACAAGCTGTTGCTCCGTGAGGCCTTTGAGACGATTCGTATCGTCAACAACCAGCTTATAGCTGTTGGTGGCCTTCAGCACATTGTTGCCGAACTTCTGGGTAAGAGTCGCCAATTTGGTGTTGATTTCACGGAAACGGTCCTGTTTGTCTGCGGGGACATTGGCGCCGCCACGTTCAAAACCCTTGTAGGTCTCTTCCAACAGACGCATCTGCTCAGGATTGAGGTTCTCGTTGTTTCTGTTTTCGTACACCTTTTTTATACGTTGAAACAACTTGGCGTTCAGCATAATGTCATCGCTATGCTGCGTATAGAGCGGCATGATGGTGTCAGCGAGTTTCTCCATCTCGTCATCATTGCAGCATTCCAGCAAATTGAAAAACACAGAAGCCACCTTGTTCAGCAGTTCATCGCTATATTCCAAAGGGATAATCGTATTGCCGAACGTCGCCTCCTCCTTGTTGTTGACGATGGCATCAATGGCCTCCTTCTGCTGCCTCATGCCCTCCTCGAAAGCCGGCAGGTAGTGTTCAGGCTTGATTTTGTCAAACGGGGGCACGCCATACGGGGTGTTCCATTCTTCCATGAAAGGATTGCCCAAAAGCACCTGGCTTTCGGTTTTCTTCTTGCAGCCGCCCATCACGACGGCAGCGGTAACTATCAGCGTCATAATACAAATGTTGTGTTTCATATCGTAAAGTTTTAGTATTATCTTTCGGCTGCAAATATACAAAAAAGAGGGTTATTGAAACCCTCTTTCCATCCTGTCCGCGGACATTTTTTTCCTGACCTGGCCACACTACCCTTTTATGACCGCCACGGGCGAAAGGGCCACCTTGATGCGGACCAAGTCGCTCTGGAGTGCCATCACCTCGTCGATGTCCTTGTAGGCAGAGGCGGCCTCGTCCAGGTCGTTCTGATAGCGGAGGCCGTGCACGATGTTCAGCGCGTCCATCTTGGCGATTTCCTCCTCCAAGGAGAGGGTGTTGACGGCTTCGGTACGGCTCATACAGCGGCCCGCCCCGTGCGAGGAACTGAGGAAACTGTCGGGGTTGCCCAGTCCCTCCACAATGTACGAGCGCGTGCCCTGCGAGCCGGGGATGATGCCCACCACCCCTTCAGCAGCGCGCACAGCCCCTTTGCGGTGTACAATCACATTCTCGCCAAAATGGTTCTCCCAGGCAGCATAGTTGTGCGCGATGTTGATCATCGGCTCGAACTGCGCCTCCGGGAAGGCCTCTGCTATCACCTCCAGAATCCATTCCATCATCAGTTTACGGTTTGCGAGGGCAAACTGCACGCAATACTGCATCTCGTCCCAATACTGCTTGAACTCAGCCGTTCCCACGGGCAGGAAGGCCAGCTGCATCTCCGGGTTCACGCTGGAGAACCACTTCTCGTTCAGATTCTTGGCCAAGGTGGCGTAATAGTCGCACACCTGTTTGCCGATATTGCGGCTGCCGCTGTGGAGCATCACCCAAAGGAAGCCCTCCTCGTCGCGCTGCAACTCGATGAAGTGGTTGCCGCCACCCAGAGTGCCGATCTGCTTCAGCGCCGCCACATACTGGCGCTTCACCACCGTCATTGAGTCCACATCGAAGCCCGTGGGCATCAGCGACTCGTCCTGCGCCTTCTTGTGATGCTCCATCCCCAAGGGGATACGCTTGCGGATGCCTCGCATTATCTGCTTGCGCAACACCTCCGCCGGTATCGACTCCACCGGAATATCGGTCTTCACGGCGCACATCCCACAGCCGATATCCACACCCACCGCATTGGGCACGACAACCTTGCGCGCCGCCAAGACACCCCCGATGGGCATTCCCACGCCCCCGTGCGCATCCGGCATCAAGGCCACGTGATGAAACAGGAACGGCAACGAACACAAATTGTTCAACTCCAACCACGCCTTGTGGTCAATCAATTTCGCCCACATCTTCACGGGCGCTCCATTTAAAACAAACTCTTTCATTTTTTCTCTTTTTTCAAAAACAGCGCAAAATAACAACACTACTGCGCAATCTTTTTGCGTACTTTTGCAGTATCTTTATATTTTTTCATATATCATTGATAGTCAATATAATAAATTTTCATTTTTTTAAAAGAAAGAAAAAAGTCATGCCTGTCAGCCGAAACGCCCTTATCCGATACAAGACCATCGACAACTGTTTGCGCAACCACTACCGCCGCTGGACGCTGGACGACCTCGTGGAGGCTTGCTCCGATGCCTTGGCCGAGTACGAGGGGATTTACAAGGGCATCAGCCGCCGCACCATCCAGGGCGACCTGCAGGTGATGCGCAGCGAGAAGTTAGGGTACAACGCCCCCATTGTCGTCATCGACAAGAAATACTACACGTACGAGGACCCCGACTACAGCATCACTAACTCGCCGCTGTCGGAGAGCGACATCGGACGGCTGAGCGAAGCCGTGGAGGTGCTGAAGCAACTGAGCGGTTTCGCCCAGTTCTCGGAGATGGACGCTCTCGTGAGCCGCTTGGAGGACCGTGTGAGCGTGACGAAGCACCAGACATCACCCGTTATCTTCTTCGAGCGCAACGACAATCTGCGCGGGCTGAACCACATCCGCACTTTGTTTGAATACATCACTGAAAAGCAGGTGATCAAAATAAGCTATCTTCCCTTCACAGCGCGCCAGCCACGCATCTGGTTTGTTTCGCCCTACATCCTGAAAGAATACCGCAACCGCTGGTTTCTGCTCGGCAAAGTGAAAGGGAAACAAGACCTGCGCATAATGGCCCTTGACCGAATAGAGAGCATCGGGATGACCTACGGCGAGACCTTCGAGCAACTGCCCGACTTCCACCCCGAAACCTTTTTCGACGATGTCATCGGGGTGACGAAATCGCTGCGTGACAAGCCGTCAGAGATTCTGTTCAAGATTATCGGGGAACAGGCGCAATATGTGCTCACCAAGCCGTTGCACAGCAGCCAGCGGATTGTGGAGCGGCACAAGAATGACCGTTCCATCACGTTCGCGATGAAGGTGGTGATGAACTACGAATTGGAGCGGTTGCTGTTAGGGTACGGCGAAAACATACAGGTGCTGCAGCCCCCGACCTTGGCCAAGCGACTGCGCGACATTCACCAGCAGGCGGCCGACCTTTACGAGGAGACACTCTGATGCACCGCCACACATCAACACATCGGGAGGGTTCACATCGGCAAGAGGGGCAGTGAAGCCGCTGCCGTCACCGCACGCTCCGCGGCCATTCCCATGGAGAGCAGTATCTTGTCAATCAGCACATAGCATCCGGCACCGGCCAAATAGCCGAGGAGGGCATACGGAGTGATTTTCTTGAGATACCAGATGAAGTCTATTTTCTCCATCCCCATCACGGCCACACCAGCTGCTGATCCGATAATCAGCAAAGAACCGCCCGTGCCCGCGCAATAGGCCAGGAAAATCCAGAACACGTGATCCATCGGAAAGGAGTACATTCCCATGGCACCGGCCACCAAAGGCACATTGTCGATGATGGAGGAAAGAATGCCTATCACGGTATCAATCAGATAGTAGTTTCCGTTGAAGATATTGTCGAGGCCTCCGGCGAGCATCGCCAAATGGCCCGCGCTCTGCAGACCGGCCACGGCCAGCAGGATGCCAAGGAAGAAGAGGATGCTTGGCAAATCAATGCGGGTGAGCACATTGGAGATGGTGAGCCTGCGTTTGTCATCGTAGTTCGCCTTGTGCAAAATCTCCGTCGTTATCCAGAGGACAGAGAGACCGAGCATTATGCCCATATAGGGTTTGAGATGTGTCAGGATCTTGAAGACAGGCACGAAAACCAAAGCGGCCACGCCCATGAAAAAGATGAGGTTGCGCTGCCAAGTCGGCACCCCATTCTCCCGTATCTCCTGCGGCCGCTGCGAAGGGTCTATCTCGCCCCGTTCGACGAAGGAGACCACAATCAGCGGGATGATCATCGACACCAAGCTCGGGAGGAAACACTCGAAAATCACACGACCGGTTGAAACCTTGCCGGCGATCCAGAGCATAATGGTGGTGACATCCCCGATAGGACTCCAGGCGCCGCCCGCATTGGCGGCCAGAATCACCATACCGCCAAAGAACCAGCGATCGTGACGATCTGGCAGCAGCTTGCGCAACAACGCCACCATCACAATAGCCGTGGTCAGGTTGTCGAGGATGGCAGAGAAAAAGAACGTGATAAAACTCAGTATCCACAACAGCCTCACCTTGTTGGTGGTCGTGATATGGTCAGTGATGATACTGAAACCACCGTAGGTGTCAATCAGTTCAACCACAGTCATCGCTCCCATCAGGTAAAAGAGAATCTCGGCAATGTCGCCTAAATGCTCGATGAGTTCGTTCTTGGTGATAAAGTCGGCGAAAGTGGCGTCAGGATGAGCCTGCAAGTATGCCTGCCAGGAGGCACCGTGTCCAGACACCTCGAAAATGCCAGGTCCTGTCAGTATGAACACCACCCAAATCAAAACCCCCAACAACAAAGCAAAAGCCGTCTTGTTGATTTTCAACGGATGTTCGAGGGCTATGCAAGCATATCCTACCAAGAACAGGATTACCATGATGTAAAAAGCGGCCATAACTATATGTGTTTTAGAAGATACTCAAGGAAATACCGACAGACATGGGACGAATCTTGGGGCCCTTGTTTTCTGTAAAGAGAGGCGTCACTTGGAAAGAGTAATAAACATTGACAAACTTCCATCCGATACGGGTGTAGAAATCGATGTTATAACGCATTTTGTTTTCAATGCGGAGATTCTTGAACCGCAAGGTGTCGGAGACATTTTCAGGGCTGTCGCCTTTATATTTTTGGGAAAGTTCACAAAACAGTCCGGCACGGGCGCCCACAGTAAACTTGAAGCCATTGTCGGCACGATAACGGAACTCAAGTGGGATATTCACGTTCAGGTAGTTCATCTTCAGCAAACTATAATCGACATTCGCCGGAAGAATGTTATAACGCATCACCTGATCGGTTTCGTCATACAGCAGCAGTGCGTTGCTGTATTGCGTGTAATAGGAGACACCCACGCCAAGGCCGATGGCGATGGGTTTTTGTTTGATCTTGAAATCCCAGATGGCAGAGACCGTGAAGCCCGGGTCGAACTTCATGTGGGTGACCTCCTTGGGCATACCCATCCAGAATGTGTGGTAAATGTCCATGATCAGACGGTCGCGGAAAACGACAGGCTTTTTGTCCTTATCGTCCTCTTTTCCAGTATATGGGGTTTGCGGTGTTTGCGCCAAGACTTGCGCCATGCAGAGGCACAGCAACATTGAAATCGCCAAAAGTTTCTTTGCCATACGCTTATTCGTTTTAAGCGGCAAAAATACAAAAAAATCCTATTCTCCACCCATGCCTTCGAACTCATCGTCATCAGGCATTTTTTGCGGACGGTTACGGAAGTTGTTCAACTTGTAAGTCAGATTGACAGAAACGTTAAAGCCCTGATTCTCACGAATGCTGTATGAGTAATAGCCGCTTTGCGCGTCAGCGTTGGGCTCATACATTTCGTCATACACCGCACAATTCTGCCAGGAGGCGATTTGCGCCTGACGGACGGAAGGTATAAAATAGAGCAAGTTGCGGATATTGACGCTAAGCACTAACGAATTGTTCAGGAAACCTTTCTTCACGCCCAAGTTTAGACGGTAGTTGGCAGAACGTCTCCCCTGCCCCACTCCGCGCAGGCCCCAGCCCATGCTGCCGGCCGTCAGCTGCGAAGAACGGTAGCGGAAGTCGAGCTGGATGTCGAAATCCTTGCCCACCGTGAAGGTCTGGTTCACGCCGGCATTCCAGGCCCAGTCGCGCGTCAGATTCTCGTCCAGCAAACCCGACTGGTCGATGATATTGCGATAGAAACTGCCCGTCACGCTGATCCTGTACACCTTCTTCACACGCTGTCCGAAATAGAATTCCAAGCCGAAGTTCTGGCTCTTGTTGAGATTCGCGTAGGAGGTCATCGTATAGACGCGATCGTCCAACGTGTCCTGCAGAATCTCCGTGTAACGCGTGATGAGATTGGTACGGCGGCGGTAAAAAGCGGTCAGCGTCAAGGATGTCTGCTTATGGGTGTACATGTATCCAATCTCGAAAGAATTGGCAAACTCCGGCTCCAACGCCGGGTTGCCCTGCTGCAGGTTCTCCCTGTCAGAGTAGTCGATAAACGGGTTGAGCTGGTGGATGCGCGGACGCTGCACGCGGCGTGAGAAACTGAACTGCAGCGAGTGCTCCGGCGTGATCATGTATTTCAAATGTACCGTCGGGAAAAAGAAATTCTTGGCAAAATGGCCGTAGTTCACGTATGTATAGACCATGTCGGCGGACTTGAGGTCGGATATGGTGTAGGAGACCTCGCCGCGCAAACCCAACTGCATCTGGAGTTTCTTCCAAAAAGTGTTGGAATAGATGAAATAGAGCGCGTTAATCAGCTCCGTATATTGGAAATTGTTGCGTTGCAGGGAATCCTCCACCATGTTGGCCTCCGTAGTGCCCGCAAAGAGGGAGTAGTCCTGCCCCACCCCGCGATACGAGAACTTGTAGCCTGTCTCGATGCGGCCACCGTTGCCCACAGGGGTCACGAAGTCCACCTGCGCCGAAGCGTCGCGGTTCAGTTCCAAGGTGCGCGTCTGCTGGCACAGGTCGTCAAGTCCCTCGTGATGCGCCTGCGTCAACAGGTCGTTGTGATCGCCGTTGCGCTGGGTGAAATAGAGGTCGGCAGTCAACTCGCGCCCTTGCGTGAGAAAAGTCTTCTTGTAGTTCACCGATGCATCGTAACTGTTGAATTTGTTCCCGTTGCGTCCAATCTGGTCATAGCTCACCAGCGTGTCACCCTCATGGGTGGTCAACGACCACAAGTTGCTCGACCAGTTCATGCGCCCGAAATGGCCGCCAAGATTGAACGTGATGGTGTTGTATTTGTTGATGTAATAGTCAAATGCCAAGGAGGCATTGTGAAAACCATTGCGGGAACCGCCATGGTTTTCCTGTTCCATGTGAGTAATCTCACGGTCGTCGCCCAAGCCGAACCAGGAGTCGCGCCACAAGTTGCCGGCATTGCGCCAACTGCCGCCACGGTAGCTATAGCTGGCAAACACGTTGATTTTATTGTACCGGAAATTCAAGCTCAGATTGCCGTTATAACCGCTAAGGTAGAAATGGTGCTTCCCGTCGTAGTGCAGCATGGCCGTGCTGGCACCTATCGACGCCATGCCGTTGAAGCTGGACTCGCGTCTCTTTTTCAGCACCACATTAAGGATGCCCGCCATGCCATCGGGTTCCAACCGCGCGGATGGGTTGGTAATCACCTCGATGCTCTCGATCATGTCGGCGGGAATCTGGTCAAGTGTCAGGTTCGTGGCGTGCCCGTCCACCAGGATGGTGACATTCTCGCTGCCACGCAGGCTTACGTTCCCGTCCACATCGACGGAAACAGAGGGAATCTCCTCCAGCACCTCCACGGCAGTCTGCCCCGTGGCGTTGATGCTCGACTCCACATTGAAGACAGTCTTGTCGAGGTTGGTTTGCAGCATGTCCTTCTGCGCACGAATCACCACCTCGCCCAATTCTGAGCTTTTGTCCGACATCTTATATTTTGAGATTTTGAAAACCGCATTCTCCTTGGAGATGGTAAAGGGCTGCGACGAGGATCTTTGGTAGCCCACATATTGTATCTCCACGAAATATTGTCCGAAAGGGATGCCGTCCAAAACGAACTTCCCATCGGCATCCGTAATGCCATACTGCACCGTGGTAGAGTCGGAGACCTTCTTCACGTTGACAGAGGCGTACTGCAACGGAACGCCATTCATATCCACAATGGTGCCAGTGACGGCGCCGCTGTTGTAATTCTGGTTTTGAGGACGTTGTATTTCAGGCTGGGCCAGCACAACCGTTGTGTGAAATGCAAGTAAAAGCAGCAATGCGAGTGTTTTCTTCAGCATAGGTGATTATGAAATAAAAAAGCGTGGACCAAACTTTTCATCGAAGGTTTAATCCACGCCGATTTATTTATTGATTATTCGGGATTATTTCTGATAGAAACGTCCTCTGTTATCCAGAACTTTGGCTTGGGAAATCAAATAGTTGATGATGGTCATCTCGTTGCGCTCACGGCCAAGAAGCTGGTTGCGGAGCAGGTTCTTCTCCATGGCATAGCCTGGAGTAGCTGTGGCGGTATTGGTTTGGTCAACATTCACCACATAGACCATGTTCTGACCGTTCACAGCAGCTGGCTTGTGGGCGGGCAATGCAAAGATTTTGGCAATTGCCTGGCCATCGACGTTGCGGTTTTGATACACATCGCCGGTGAAGGAGAGATAGACGCTGTCCATCACCTGGGTGCCATACTGCTGGGCCAAAGCCTGCATGTTGGAAGAGGCGAGAGCCTTGTTGACCTGCTCGGCGACCATCTCGGCCTTCTCCTGAGTTTCCAACATGGCCTTCACATCATCCTTGACATCCTTTAACTTTTGAACACCATTGTCGCGGACATTGCGAAGGGCCGCAACGGCATAGAACATCCGTTCCACGTTGTACACGTCAGAGATGTCATCCTTCTTGACACCATCGGAGAACGCCCAGCTGACGATATCGCGGCAGTTGGGAAGCTGGTTGATGACAGAAGCCATGGAGAGGATATTGCTGCCTTGAACGACTTGGACACCCTTCTTGGCCGCAGTGCTCAACAGCTCGTCAGCATTATTGATGGAGGCGGCAAAAGCGTTGGCCTCGGACTTGATCTTGTTCAGAGTTGCTTCAGAAGCAAGGATATCATAGTCGTACAACACAAATTGACGCTTCTCAATCGGGGCGGTGCGGGTGAGCGCCTGGAAAACGATGTAACCCGTGGGAGCCTTATAGACGTAAATGCCACCGTTGGGGGTTTCCAACAGACCATTGTAGAGGGTGGTGATGGTACCACGCTCCGGCAACCAGAAAGTGGAGTCGCCGGCAGTGTTGGCAGAGAAGTCCTTGCGAAGTTGGAAGATGTTGGCTTGGTTGCTCAGCAACACGTTCTTAAGACTGTCGGCGAGCAGACGAGCTTCTTTTTTGGAATATTTGGCGCCTGTGTTCTGGGCGTTCTTGAAAGGAAGTTCAATGGCTGCCACGAGGACAGAGTCAGGACGGGCGGCGCCGCCATAGACCTTGCCGAAATACCATTTCTGGTTTTCATAGACAAACGGTTCAATGAAACTGCCAACGGAAGACTTGAAGATAAGGCTGTCCAAGATGTCGAGGTTGATGTCCTCGGACTTGTAATAGGTGCTGTCCACGGAGCCATTGCCCTTTTCTGTGCTGTAAGCCAGAAGGTCGGAAGTGGCGAACTGCTGGAAGTCGGTGCGCACCTGCTGTTCGAGAGCCTGAAGGTCTTCGGGTGTCGGGTTGATGGGGAAAACCGCCACATCGATGTCGCGGTTGGGTTCCGTCACCGTGAAGAGATCCTTCTTATGCGTGTTGTAGAAATCCTTGATTTCCTTGTCGCTCACGCTGGGGGTGATGCTGTTGAAAGCAGGGGCCTGCGGGTTGACGGGCATCAAAGAGACCATGGCGGACTTGTTGTCGGCGGACAGTTTCTTTGCCAAAGGATCGGAGAAGTAAATGGAGTTTTGCACCAAAGCCGTGTAGCGGTTTGCCTTTTCCGAGGAAAGAGCGAAGCGCACAATAGCCTGATATGCATTATAGATATCACGAGTCTGGTCGTTGTTGGCATACTCGTCGATGTTGGAGATGATGGCCATGGCGTTCTCGGGGCCCACTTGCTGAGCCAATGCCTGTGCGAACTGCATCATGAACTGGTTCGGCTGCTGGGAATTGAGGGATGCCATCATGTCAGCCTTGAAATCTTCCACCATCTGGTCATTGTAGGAAAGTCCCAACTTGGCGAGTTGCTTGTCCAGAATCTGGTCTTGAAGGAGCTGTCTCCACGTCATGTCGTGGATCTGGTAGGTTTCATTTTCATCGAATGAAGACTTGTTTTGAATAAGTCTGATCAACGCGGTGTTCTCCTCGTATTGCTTGCCATAGATGTTGTCCAACTTGGTGTTGCCGATGCGGGCTAACGTGTTCTTGTTGGAGAAGGTGCGGGTCACTTGGGAAAGGTCACCCAAGATGAACGCAAGCATGGCAAGGCCGATGATAATCATCAAGGCCACACCGTGTTTTCGAATTGAGCCAATTGCTGCCATAATAGTATGTGTTTTTCGTTAATTTCCGTAAATCGATTATGCTTCAGCAGAAGCCTCTTCACCCTCCTCAGTTGCGTCAGCCACCACGTTACGGGTCGGCATAACGGCAACGACAACCTTGCTGGGATTGTCAACGATGGTGATGTTGTCCACATGAATGTCGCCGATCTTCATCATATCGTTGAGGTCCATGTTGGAGATGTCAGCGGTGATGCACTCGGGCACATTTTCGAGCAGACCGCGGACTTTGAGCTTGCGAACTCTCTTCTTGAGAGAACCGCCCTTCAAGACACCGGGAGAAGTGCCGGCGAGCTTGAACGGGATGTCAATGGTGATGGGCTTGCCGTCAACCACTTCGAGGAAGTCAACATGCAACAATTTGTCGGTAATCGGGTGGAATTGGGTTTCTTGGACGATGGCTTTCACGACAGTGCCATTGACATCGAGATCAACAGACTGCACTTCCGGGGTATAAAGCAATTTTTGGAACTGCTTCTCCTCAACCACGAAGAGTTTCTGCTCTTTTCCGCCATAAAGGGCGCAAGGTACCATACCCTGGGCGCGCTGGGCCTTTGCATCTTTTTTCCCTACGTTCTCTCTGAGAGAACCGCTAATAGATACTGATTTCATACTTTTTTTTGTTAATTGATAAGTAAATAAGGTTATTTTTTTGCGGCTGCAAAAATACAAAAAATTTCCAAACCTAACTCCCTCATTTACAGCTTCTGCAAAATAAATACAGCATTTCTCTCCAATGAAAGAAACTCACTGGAAATCAAATAATTGAAAAAAACAACCGACACTTTGGAAATAACCGCTATCGTTTCACGACTTTTTGTGTCGTCACACCTCTGGCAGAGGTGACACGGAACGTATATGTGCCGCTGGCAAGCGCAGAGAGGTCCACTTTCGCTTCACTGCCCAATCCGCCAAGCTGCAAGAGGCAGCGTCCCGTCAAATCATAGACCTCGATGGCGGAAATGTCCACACCGTCACTCACCACACGCACCACATCGGAAGCGGGATTGGGAGAAATCCGCACCTGACATGCTTCCCGTTCCTCAAGTCCAATGTAAAGGGGCACCAACTGCACGTTTTCCACCACGCATTGTCCGTCCAACGCTGTCATAGTGAGCGTCTTGGGATAATATCCATCAGCGGAAAACGTCACCTGATAGGTACCGCTGACAATTGGGCGATGATAGTCGCCATTGGGCAAACGCGAATAGGTGTGCGAATTGTCCACGTCATGATTCTCCACAAAAACCCTCGCCGCCACAGGTTCCGAAGTCACGGAGTCGGTCACGATACCCCGGAAACCGTTGAGCGACTCGCCGATGTAATTCAGCAAAGAGTGGTTGATATAATCCCAATAATATGGCAAATAGCTGGAATTGACCACCTTGTCTGCGCTCACCTCGACGGTCATTTCGCGGCAACCAAGATAATAGTTGAAGTAATCCTGTCGCGACCCAGTGATGATATACCAATCGCCGCCTTCAGTCACACCATTATAGCAGTCCGTCATATAGTTCGACGAAACAGCATGGCAGGTGTCCGCGAACTTGCGTCCTACAAACTCCCACCACGCCTGGTCGGCATGTGCACGCTGTGTGGTTTCCCATGTGTCCCACGGGTAGTTGACCACTTCGGCACCGCCGTGGAAATTAGCCGACATAGTGAAGTTGTGCGCAGCGCCGAAATCCATCATGGCCTGCACTTCAGGCGGATAGCTCTTTGCAACAGGCTGTCCAATAATAGGATACGAGCGATTGAGATCATCACCATTGTAATTGTACCGGGTTGAATACCAACTGCTCAACTGGCTGTTGGAGTAACGATAGGTGCCATCCGGATTTTCCAACGGACAGATCCAGATATCCACATTGTCCACAAGCTGCTGCACTTTCGGATCAGTGGCATAGTTGTGGAGCAGATAATGCACCAGACGGAGCATCAAATAGTACCCCACGGGCTCATCGCCATGCATGGTGGCAGTGTAAAAGAAAGCGGGCTTGTCGCCTCTGTCCTGCAAGTTGTTGCTGATATGCGCCACAAGCAGCGAATGGCCGCCTGATGTTTGCTCCAGGATCGTGTCAATGTCGCACAAGGTAGGGAATTCCGATTGAAAAGTCGCCATGGTCTCCAGATAAGCCCCATACGTAGGGTATCGGTTCCACGAGGAGACCAGCTGCTGATAGGAGGACGCCATGGTGATCGGCGGCTTCGCCGGTGAGAGAATGGTATAAGGGATGCCTAACTGCTCGAAAGCATCATATTCACGCTGTCCCACGCAAATGCGCACATTCAACATACCATCGGCATTGGGCGTAACCTTGTCCACGGAAAAGTTCGGGGCGATTTCACGGAGCGCCTTGCGCGTCATGGTGGTCTGCACATAGGTCTGCAGCGCGTCCCGGTTAAAGGATGGGGATTGGGCCATGGCTGTTTGGGCCATAAGGCAAACCAGCAGAAGCAGGAATAGCGTTTTTCTCATAATAGTTATCTGACGATGAATGTTTCAAAGTTTGACCAGCTGTTCAATTTTCTCGTAAAGAGCCGGGGTGACCGGCACATTGGGCAGTCGGAGACGGTTGTGCAACTTGCCCTGCACGCTGAGCACAGCCTTGATGCCGGAAGGATTGCCCTCCTGAAAGCAGGCCTGCATAAGGTTGAAGAGGCGATCATGGTACAGGCGGGCCTTGATGAACTGGTCGTTCATAGCCAAGTGGACCATGTTGGCCATTTCAGCAGGAAAAGCGTTGGCAACTACGGAGATGAGTCCGTCCATGCCGACAGCCATCAAGGGCAGGGTGATCATGTCGTCGCCCGAGATGACGAGGAAATTCTCGGGCTTGTGATTGAGCAGATTCATGATTTGCTTCATCTTGCCGGAAGCCTCCTTAATGCCAATGACATTGGGGCACTCCTGTGCGATACGCATCGTGGTGGCGGCATCCACGTTGCACGAGGTTCTCCCAGGCACGTTGTACAGGATGATGGGACGGGGTGCGTGCTGCGACAGGAACTTGAAATGCTCGAAAAGCCCCTCCTGGCTGGGTTTGTTGTAATAGGGGGCCACAGAAAGAAAGGCATCCACGGGCAGGGAATCGGAGGCCTCCATGTCGCGGGCGACACCCAACGTGTTCGGTCCGCCCACACCCATCACAAGAGGCAAGCGGCCATCGTTCACGGCGGCCACGCAACGCACCACATCACGTTTCTCCTCCGGAGAGAGTGTCGGCGACTCGCTGGTGGTTCCCAATGCCACCAAATAGTCAACTCTTTTCCGCACCAAATCCTCGATCAGTCGCTCCAATGCCGGAAAGTCGATCTTCCCGTCAGGCAGGAACGGCGTAATGACGGCCACACCAAGGCCCCTGAAACGCGACAAGCTATCTTTCATCACCCGTAAGTTTTTGCGTGTATTTATTGACGGCTTCCAGATACTTCAAGTTTGAGCTTGTCGTATCATTGAGAAACAAGTCGTAAGCATTCTGGCATTCACCGAGCCGCCCGACAATGAACTTCGCATGCGACAAGGCAAGAATCGACTGCACGGCAGGATGGAGCCGGTAGTTGAAATCGATTATCATATCGTAATCTTCCTTCAGGAAATCCTGAATCTGTTCCATGTTGGGAATTCCGTACCAGTTCAAGTGCTTTTGACAAAAATAATCCGCTGTCAATTGGGGAAGACAATAAAACGGGACCTCCTTGTCGTTGATATAGCCAACCAGTCGGACCTGATGACCACGTTCCTGCAACTTGGTGAAGATGTAAAAAATGTCCTTATAGGAATCTTCGTCGGTAATTTCGCACAACAGGCCTATGGTCTTAGCCTTATGCAGCGGCATAATTTGCACACTTCTATTTGGCTTATTTTCAGCAAGATACTTCTTTAAAAAATATTTTTTTATCCAAGAAATCATAATCCACGCATATTATACAATAAAGGCGGCAAACTTACAAAAAAAATTGGATTTATGACTATTGCATAAAAAAACAGCGGAAACCTCTTTCCGCTGTTTCAAACCATTAACCTATGTAAGATAATTGAAAACTATTGAAATAGTATTTCTAAAATCACCCTTACTATACGCACATATTATTCAAAAGTTACAAAAAAATTTTCATTTTTGGAAATTTCCCGTGCGAAGGCGGTATTGGCAAAGTGTCCGGGGCGATTGGCAATGATCTCCGCACGCAACGGAATCCCCAGTAAATAGAGGTCTCCCAGCAAATCGAGAAGCTTGTGACGCGCCGGTTCGTTGGCGTGTCTGAGCGTGATATTATTGAGCACATGATCAGGGGTCACCTCTATATTTTTCTTGTGGAAGAATTCGGACAGCTCCTTCAAAACGTTCTTGGCAGGCACCTTGTCCACAAAGACAATGGCATTGTCGAGGTCGCCGCCGCGCACCAGATTGTTTTGGATGAGAAATTGCAATTCGTCAAGGAAAACAAATGTGCGGCAGTTATAGACTTCCGGATAGAAATCCTCCACATTGTTGAGTACGGCCTGCTGTTCAGAAAGCACCTTTGTGCCATAATCCACATTGACCGTCATTTTAAAATGCTCCGCAGGGCGAATTGTAAGCCTGATGTCCTTTTCAGGGATGGAAAAGGTGATCTCCTTTTTAACCGTCCCGAACTTCCGGGGCTGTTCAAGGGTTTTGATTCCCGCCTCGCGCAACATCTCCACATAGACCCGCGAACTGCCGTCAAGGATGGGAGTCTCGGGGCCCTGCGTGAGCACCCGGACATTGTCGATGCCTAAACCGGCGAGGGCGGCCATAAGGTGTTCAATAGTGTGTACCTGTGCGGAGCCATCCTGGATGGAAGTGCCACGGGATGTGTCAAAGACATTCTGCGGGACAGCCTTCACTGAAGGTGAACCGGGCAGATCGGCGCGCACGAACTGCACTCCGAAATCAGCCGGAGCCGGCTCGAAAGTCACAGTGACCTGCTGGCCGGTGTGAAGCCCTTTCCCGGACACGGAAATCGAGGAGGCTATAGTCGTTTGGTATTGCATGTTTAATGAATACTAATGAATACTGTTGATTAATATATATAATATTGTATTGGTATTGGTCGAAACAATTCCTGTGCCGAACTTTTATTCATCGCCATTCATCCACTCTTTCACATCCGAGAAAAGAGTCGGAAGTTTGCGGCGATAGATAATCAAACGTTTCTCCTCCTGAAGAGGGAGCGCCGGGGAGCCGAGGTAGGTGCCCTGTTTCAGGGAGTGTGTGACCCCTGACTGAGCGCCGATCACTGTGCCGTCGTCGACCGTGATGTGCCCCGCCACGCCCACCTGGCCGGCGAGGATGCAGCGGCGCCCCACCTTGGCGGATCCGGCGATGCCGACCTGGGCGGCCATGCCCGTGCCTTCACCGATGGTGACATTATGGGCGATTTGCACAAGATTGTCGATCTTGACATTGTCCCCAATACAAGTGGAGCCCATCGTGGCACGGTCAATGCAGGTGTTGGCGCCAATTTCCACATTGTTGCCAATCACGACATTGCCGATCTGGGGGATTTTGAGATACTGTCCGTCCTGCGGGGCGAAACCGAACCCATCGGCACCGATGACAGCACCGGCATGCAAAATGCAATCGTTGCCGATGACACAGTCAGCATACACCTTCACACCGGCATAGAGGGTGGTCCGCTCCCCCACCCTGACATTGTCGCCAACGACAGTCTGGGGATAAATGGAGGCACCATTGCCCACCACGGCATGTTCGCCGATGCTTGCAAATTCGCCGATATAGACATTCTCACCGATGGTGGCAGACGGTGCGATGCAGGCCTTGTCGGAAATGCCCACTTTGCGAGGCTTGTTTTCCTGGTAGAAATTCAGAAGCTTGGCAAAGGCCAAGTAAGAATTGTCAACTTTGATGAGCGTGCAAGGCACGTCCTGTTCGGGAACAAAACTTTTATTCACGATGGCCGCAGCAGCGCGAGTCGTATAGATATACTGCGTGTATTTCGGATTTGAAAGGAAGGTCAAGCCGCCAGGCACCCCCTCCTCAATTTTGCAAATGGTAGTGATGACCGTGTTCGGATCTCCCACTATTTCAGCGGATAAGAGTTCCGCAATTTGACTTACGAGATACTTCATAGCCTTTTTTCTTTGGGGGTGCAAAAATACATTTTTTTATCTAAGAGAGCCTTTTTGCAAAATCGACAAAAAAAGGCGTGGAATAACCTCCACGCCTTTTGTATGGGAAAGAATCAAAATTATTGGATTTGACCCTTCAGATTGACAACTTGAATAGAATTGTTCGGATCGTTGGTGATCACCTCCAACGTGGCCTTCTGGTCGCCCGCACGATTGTTAGCCCTGAAGTCAACCGTAATGGTGGTGGAACCGCCGGCAGGGATTTCCATCACGGAAGCGCGAGCTTTGAACATGTTGGATGAAGAGACAAGATTTCTGATAATCAACGGGCTCTTTCCGGTATTGGTGATTTGGAAATCGATCGTCTTCTGACCGTTCTTTTGAACCGTGCCGAAGTCAAAATCGACAGCACCATAGTTGGAGACAGGAGCCTTCTTCAGCTGTTTCGGGGTCAAAACAGAAAAGTCCTCCTTGATATTGACGGCATAGTGCAGCTGTTTTTTGGATTCAAGGGAGTCTGTGGTCACGTATGTGACAGCATCTTTCAGTTGGCCGAAAGCAGCGCGCTTGGACGCATCGTACTTAACGACGATAATGCCTTCCTGGCCCGGCTGCAAGTCACCGCCGAAGCTGCGATAGGCTTCGCTGATGTAGGGAGCCGTGCTTTCCAGACGGAAATTGACAGGCTTGTTCCAGAAATTGCGCACCTTGAAGGTGTCAAGCACGGATTCCGTGTTCAACAGGTTGTGTGTCACGTTCGGTTCAAAGAAACGAGCCATACCCGCAGTTTTCGTATAGCCCGCTTTCTCGAACTCGGTGGCAGGGCGTTTGATAACTTCACCCTTGATGAAGATCATGTGCGGGGCCGCCTTGCTGTCCTCGATGTATTCGGGTTCGTTGGTTGTGACACGAATGTTCTTGTTAAAGTAACCGGGACGATTGTACGGATTGTAAGTGGCTTCGATATAGCCCTTTTGGCCCGGAGCGATCTGGCCCTTGGTGTAGTTTGCAGCCGTACATCCGCAACCGGGACGGACGCTGGTCAGTTCCAGTGGCTCGTTGCCGACATTGGTGAATTCAAACTTGCCCGTGACCTTGCCACCCTCTTCATGGATTTTCCCGAAATCATACGTGGTTTGGTCGAATTGGATTTTCGGTTGCGCATAACAAAAGACAAAAGCGACGACCATCAGAATTGATAAACTGAGCTTTTTCATTGTTTTACTTTTTAAAATTAATCTATCTTGTTGTAAAATAATAAATTACAAATTTCAATTTTCAGCAGGCAAAAGTACAATTTTTTTCCCTAACTCATTCACATCAATGCCACCAAAATTTCCAGAGGACATCATAAGCAAGACTGCATCACGCATAGAAAGGTTTAACAGGTGGGCTTCCAATTTTTGGGAATCGTCGAAAACGGTGAGGTCGGGGCGTGCGAAGGCCCTTTTCACCATGTCAGTGGTGATCGGAGGCAGCTTCTTAAGCGCGATGGCCTCCGGGGAGAAAAAGACAACAGCCTCGTCGGCCTGGTCCATCGCGCCGGCATACTGGGCCAGGAAGGCCTCGGTCAGGCTGCTGAAAGTGTGCAGTTCCATGCATGCCACCAGATGTTTGCCCGGATATTGCTCACGCACCGCATTCACAGTGGCAAGGAGTTTCGAGGGCGAGTGCGCAAAATCCTTATAGACCAAGCTGTCGCCGTTGCGGGCCACCAGTTCGAGCCGCTTGGAGGCGCCCTTGAAAGTGGAGATTGCCCTATAGAAATCCGGGGCTTCGATGCCCACAGCGGCACAAGCGAAACGGGCCGCGTTCAGGTTGGCCAGATTGTGTTTGCCAAAAATCTGCAACGGAACCTCGCCCATGCTTGTTTCAAGATAGGTGACACCGTCGCGCACATGATAGGGATGCACGCCATACGGCCGTTTCTCTGGCCCCGACACCTTTTGCCCAAGGTCGCGGAGCACCTCGTCATCCTCGCAATAGATGAAAGTCCCGCTTTCGGGAATCATCTCCGCGAAAATCCTGAATTGATCCACATAAATGTCAAAGGTCGGGAACACATTGACATGGTCCCAAGCGATGCCGCTGACAATTCCGACGGTGGGCTGATAGACATGGAACTTCGGCCTACGGTCAATGGGCGACGTGAGATATTCGTCACCCTCGATGACCATAATCCCGGCCTCTTCGCTCAACTTGACCATCACCTCGAAGCCCTCTAACTGCGCACCCACCATGTAGTCGCAGTCGATGTGGTTCTGCTGCAGCACATGGATAATCATGGAGGTGATGGTGGTCTTGCCATGGCTGCCGCCCACCACAATGCGGATTTTATCCTTGCTCTGCTCGTAAAGATATTCGGGGTAAGAGTAAATTTTCAGTCCGAGATCCTTCGCTTTCTGCAACTCGGGATTGTCAATGCGGGCATGCATGCCCAAAATGACGGCGTCAAGTTCGGATGTGATGCGTTCAGGATGCCACCCCATGGACTCGGGCAGAATGCCATAGCGCTCCAAACGGCTTTTCGCGGGATCAAAGATCTCATCGTCGGAACCCGTCACATCGTAACCCTTCAGCTTCAGAGCGATGGCCAGGTTGTGCATGGCGCTGCCTCCAATGGCAATAAAATGGACTTTCATATCAGGTCTGGTTTGAATTTTCGCATTAATTTTTAGAGCCCGCAAAAATATCAATAATTTTCAAATGTGTAACAGTATCTCTATATTTTATAATGTCTGGTATTTCCCTTGTCAAGCGCCAATGTCCGATTTTGTCAAAATCGTTGTTTTGGAACATTTTTACATGCTATTGGATAAGATGATTGTGGAAAAAAGATTGTTTCTTTGCAAAAAAATAAAATATATCTTCCATAAAGAAAGAAATCATGAATTATTTGTTTGAAACAAAACACCAACTAATTGATTTTCAAACCATTCAAATCCACTATTAACATTTTTGCCAAATTTATCAACAGAATAACTTTTTGAAATAAAATAATTATCTTTGCAAGCTATTGTTTTGCTTGTAGCAAACCGCGGAAAAAGAGCATCTTAGTTGTAGTTTATGTTCAACCAGACGGCCCATATTAAAAAGCATCCGAGCACCGGCATGTCCTCCCAGACAAGGAGGTTCCGTCGGTACATTCTCATTTTCTTGCTGGCCTTCTGCACTCTCCAAGGAAAGGCCTTGCCTGGTCGGGATCTCCCTGCTTTTGACATCCACCGTGTCCTCTCCGACACCACTTTCGTGCAGGACAGCATCTGCGATTTCCTGTTGCCCTACATCTGGAACGGGGTGACATTCACGCAGGCGGGCACGCAGTCCGTCGTCCTCACCGCCTCGGACGGCAGCGACAGCGTGGTGGTGATGACCCTTGTGGTGGGCACGCCGACCTACCTTTCCGTTTTTGGCAACGCCTGCGAGGGCGAAAACTACACCGAGCACGGTTTCAACCTGCCGTCCGACAGTGTCCACGGGGGCCCCACACGCGTATATGTGCGCACATCGCCCAACGGGACGGGCTGCGACAGCATCATCACGCTCACCTTGAGCATCAACGCGCTGCCTACCATTCACAGCTCCGGCGACACCATCCTCGACCCGGGCCAAAGCGTGGCTCTTTCCTCCTCCGGCGCCGACTACTACGTCTGGTCCCCCGCCGGCAGCCTTAGCAGCACGATCACAGACCATACCGTCTGCACTCCCAGCCAGTCGATGTACGTCTTCGTTTCCGGCTATAACACGGGCATCAACCTGATTGGTAACGGCGACTTCGAGCAGGGCAGCGCCGGGTTCACGAGCAGCTACACCCTGAACACCAACCTGTGGGGCGAGGGCACCTACTATGTGGGGAGCAATGCCAGCAACTACCACACCAACTTCCAAGGGAGCACCGACCACACCAGCGGGCACGGCAACTATATGATCGTCAACGGGGCCACCTCCCCTGGCACGGTCGTCTGGTCGCAGACCATCAACGTCACGCCCGCCACCGACTACGCCTTCACCACATGGGTCACCACCGTGGCCAACAGCCCATGGGCCGAGCTGCAGTTCAGCATCAACGGGCAACAGATCGGCAACGTCTTCACCGCGCCCTCCACCTACGGGGCGACCAACACCTGGCACAACTTCTACATCGTCTGGAACAGCGGCACCAACACACAAGCCACCATCTCCATCATCAACCAGAACACGGACGCAGGCGGCAACGACTTCGGGTTGGACGACATCTCCTTCTTCAAACTCACCAACTGTGGCACAACAGACACCATCCAAGTGCTTGTCCGTCACTTTGAGGACACGGCCATCTGTTCCTACGACCTCCCGTTCACCTGGTATGGGGTCACCTTCACCAGCTCTGATTCCCTGGAGCACGTTGTGGTCAACCCCAATGGCGTGGACGATGCCGTCGTGATGAACGTGGAAATCGTGGAGAGCATGAAACCGGACCTGGGCGAGGATTTTATCCTATGCTATGGCGACATGAGAGAGCTCTCTTTGGACAACGTTCCGCCCGATGTGTCCATTTTATGGAACACGGGGGACACCACCCCCAGAATCCTTGTCCTCGCAGAAGGGGCATACGATGTGAGTGTCATCGGCAGCTCCTCCAGCGGGGCATACCAGTGTTATGGGCGCGACACGGTTCTGGTCACCTCCGCCGAGCAGCCGCAGATCGACTTTGAAGCGCAACCCCTGCAGGGTTGCATCCCCTTAGACGTGCATGTCACCAACCACACCACCCCCGATTCCTGCACCCACGAGTGGTATCTTTATGATGCCGACGGCAACCTTGCATACGCATCCATCCTCGCCGAACCGGACTTCCATTTCGAAGAACCGGGCTTGTACACCTTGCGGTATATTGTCACCTCGCAGTATGGATGCTCGGACTCCATCATCATACCCAACTACATTGAAGCCAGTTTCCAGCCTTTGGCGGAATTCACTGCGGATCCGGAGATTGCACTCATGAGTGAAAACGGCGGGCAAGTTACCTTCACCAACTATGCCGATCCCGCAAGCACCCTCTATGCCACCATCATCTGGGATTTTGACGATGGGGAGATCGATAGCACCAACTTTGAGCCCACGCACACCTACTCGCAATGGGGCGACTACAACGTCACGTTGCACATCGTGACAGAGGCGGGTTGCAACAGCGAAATCACGCACACCGTAGTAATCGAAGACGACCTAGTTTTCCCCAACGTCATCACGCCAAACGGCGACAATCTCAACGATGTGTTTGCCATTGGGAACCTGAACACGGCCATCAACCCCGAGGATCCGGACAAGTTCCGCCACAACGAGCTGTTCATCCACGACCGCTGGGGCAAAAAAGTGTACGAAGCCCGCGACTACGACACCTATGCCAAGAATGGCCAAATCATCCGAGGAACGCAGTGTTTTGACGGCACCGGACTGCCCGATGGCGTCTATTACTATAGTTTTTATTACAAAGGGAAAGCAAAAACGGTGAGCTACAACGGGTCACTTACCATTATCCGATAACACGACCGTTTAACCAAGACATCATTTAACCCTTGGTATCGGATTCACATAAACATCCTCCGGCTTACGGGGGCGATATTCGGGCATCCAGCGAAAATCTTGCAACTTTCGGTCCTTCTCTTCAAAACTCTCATCCGGATAGACCTTGCCGTCAGGAGCGTCATAGAACCGGATCTGCTGGATCTTGTTATTCTCAAGAAAAACCCGCATCTCGCTCGTAATGGAGGTGTTAATTCCAATCAAGGAACTGTCCTCTTCCTGCAGGTAATAGACGCATTCCGCATTGCCCACCACATCAACCCGATAAAGTTTCTTGTCTCTCACAAAACCATTAATATGCACACCTTTGATCTGGTTAAACTCCGTATCATCGAACAGACCACCGACAATAAACCCCGCTTTGCAGAGTTCGATGGTGGAATTGACGGAGTCAATCATCGTATAGCGTATGGTGTCGCCCGTCAGTTGGAAGTCATCGGCCCAAAGCACGGGATTGTAGTACATGTTCAACACGGAATCCGCTCGCACCAAGGCCATGGAATCGCACGCGCCTTGCATATCCTTGCGGTAGAATTTCACCTTATTGTACGCACGCGCCCACTGCATCTGCTCATCATCGTCGATGAAAAGTTTGAGAGTATCCGAGTGCAGGAACAATGAGTCTCGGTTTTCATCAATAAGTATCAGCAGATTGCTGTCCGTGGCGATTGAGACGCCACCCTTTTGATAATACTCCACATAATCGCCCTTCAGCACATACTTGTCAGCGGTATCGACCAAGGTGGCTCCGAACCAGGCACGGCCAAAAGAGCGGGAACGGTCATAATAGACGCTGTCCGCGAACATGGAACGGGCTCCATTATACAGCTGCACATCCTGCGCCAACGTGGAAATCTCACGCTCCGTATCATACCATCCCGATGTAGTATAGATATCCTGCTCATCGGAATGGAGGTGCGTTCGAGAGACAAAGTAGGCGATCTTGGAAGAGGCATTGTATTTCAATGCGTCACAATCCACACGATAGGTATTGTTCCACAACAGTACCTTGTCTTTTGCAATGGCATCGTCCGTCTTGGTGTAATACCAGCCTTGCACGCTGGTCATTGTATCCTTGTCATTCACCAACTTGCCGCCCGTGACATAATAGCCGACATCCTCCGCCGTGTTGTATATCAAACTGTCGGATAGCAAATAAGCTTTCCCCTTTTCAAGCCTGACAGACATGGCGATCGAGGCGGTCTTGTCATCGCCGTCATAATAGGCACGACGACCATAGAGACGCACCGAGTCGCCCACAAAGATCCTCACCTTGTCGCCAAAAGCGATAATGTAGTTGTCCGCATCAAAGAGATAAGCGCTGTCGCAATAGCCCCGCACGTTGTCCTGGGCAAAAGCCACGTTTCCGATGAGTCGCTGGGCGCCCGGCATGTAGTCCTCGTCATAGAAGCCCATATCCGCACGATACTTGATCCTACGGCCTTCTTGGGCTGTCGATTGAGGAATGATCCAAGCTAAAAGCAGCAAACAAAACAGGAGCTTTCTCATCGCGAACTAATGTGACAGGGTGGAGTCAACTGTCTCCGAGACAATTCTATCCTGTTTATATGCAATCTCTTTTATAACAGATCCAGAGGGAGAATAGTAGAGTTCCTTACCCTCTTTCATGTTGTTCACATAATGCGTGCTGCGCATCGGGAGACCACGTTGATCATAAAAAACGACCTCGCCAGCGCCTTTCTCAAACGAGCCCTCCCCGACTATGACGCCGCGCTCATCATAATATTTCCAATCCCCGTCGAAGAGGTTGTCCTTGAACGAGCCCTCCACTTTCAATTCCCCCGTCACATGGTAACCTTTATGCGGGCCATTCTTGACTCCACGCACATACGTAAACTCTTGCGCCTTTGAGCCATTTGCCAAATAATTGGTTTCCACCCCCTCTATGGAATCATTCACATAGGTGCAGTGGGTGTCCAGCAGTCCGTTCTCAAAATACCGGTTGAAGTCGCCATGACGTTTGCCTTTTTTCATCTCCATCTCGATTTCCACGGTATTTGGGACGTCGTAATAATAGACCGACTTCCCGTTTTCCTTGCCCATCCGATACTGAATAGAGGACTGGACATTGCCGTCGGGATAGTAGGTTTTCACCGTTTTAGTACAAGATGAACCCAAGAACAGAACTGCACACAGCAGCCAGAACACATTCTTCATAGCAATGGAATAAAAGCGTGCAAAAATACAAAAAAAAGGATTGGGAAGTGCCCTTTGGAAGTTCACTGGCTCGGCGGCACTCCCACAATCCGAAATATTTAGTATCGCACCACCTTTTTCTGGACCACGCCCTGCGGCAAGCGAATAGACATGATGTACATGCCCCGCGGGTATTGTGCCAAGGAGATTACAGAAAAGGGAGCGGCCCACTCTTGCAACACATTGCCCTGCAGGTCAAGCAATGTGACGGCAAGCACCTGAATGTGGCCAGCATGCAACGTGATTCTGTCCGTTGTAGGATTGGGATAGAGGCAGACAGGAAGGCTTTCGTAATCCAGCACGCCCGTGGTGTCCCGCCCCTCATCCGAGAAGCTGCCAATGACAATGTTGTTCAACTGCGTGTTTCCCTTGTTGCATTGCATGAGTTTCCAACGCACATATCGAGTGTTCTCTTGCAGTTGGTATCCGTCAAAATGGACATAGTCGGCGGTAGAAATCTCATTATCGGTCAACTGGGCGACGGAGGACCAGCTCTGTCCATCCGCCGATTCCTCCACATAAAAGAGCACACCCTCATACGCCGCCGGGGAAGAGCCGCCGGTACGCCCTTTCAGCTCGAACTCCAACGAACCCGGAGCACTGTCCAGATGGGCCACCAATGCAGCCTCGCCAGCGTGAGCTGCCTCGAACTTCGCGGAGCCATCGGCATACGATGAACCCAGATGATAACCTCTGAAACCCGGCAGCTGCGTGATATCCGACTTGTCACCGCCACTGTTGCCGGAGAGATCCAAGGGCAGGTTCACCAAAGAATTGGTGTCGAGAATAACATACGAGGCCGTCGCCACTTCACTGTCGTACATGCCCGCATGGACAGCCAATGCCTTGACAGTCACGGAAGACACAACGCTGACGGGTCCCAGATAAAGATTGGAGGAGGTTGCCGGGGTGGAGCCGTCCATCGTGTAAAAGATGTCCGCGTCGCTTGTTTGCGAAGTCATTGTCACCATCTGGGGCTCGTAGTACGTGCCGCCGGAAGGGGAAAAAACGGGCTTGGACACGGTCTCCAACACAGCTTCCTCCCCCACCACGACGGCAATATCGTCCAAACGGTAGTCCACATGCGCCAAATTGGAGAAACGGACATGGAGATTGGCGCAAGAGGGCACGCCACGATAGCACACCCGATGCCAGCCGGAGGTGCCCGTACCCGTAGGCAAAGTATCTTCCATGAACAGACGAGTCCACACGACACTGTCAGGGGAGACTTCCACCACAAAATTGCTTCCGTTTTCCGCATTGGTCTTGCGAATACCGCAGTAGAGGGATAGATTTGTGTCGGCGGAAGTATTCAAACCGGAGATTTGGAACCACTTCACGGTGTCGTTCAGCATCACATTGCCACCACCCGAGGCACCGCCGTAGCCATTGGACGCCGAGGATGTGCGCACATCGCTCGTTCCGTCGCCCGAATAGAGGACACTGGAATTCTCCCAGCCCGTATAGTTCTGGATCAGCGTGTTGGCCGTCGGCACCCCCATGTTTTCCTGGTACAGTACCGTCTGCGACCAGCCTTGTCTCACGGCCAAGACAACAAACAAAGATGTTACAACAATCTTGAATTTAGTAATATTAAAGTTTTTCATAAACACAGTTTTTAATAAAAATAATAATATAGACTTATGTTACAATAATTTATAACAACAAATCCATGCGCACAAAAACAATGCAAATATATAAAATTTTTAAAACAAAGAAAATTTGATTAAATTTATTTTTAATTTTTACGAGTGATTATTTTTTTTATTTTTGCAAACTGATATTGCATCACAACCCAAAATACGATTTTTGGGGGCAAGCGCGTTATTTTTGACGTTTCACTTAAAATCGGAAAGATGGAAACTATAAGAATCTTATTTGCAGAAGACGATGTGAATTTGGGCAAAGTGCTCACCACCTATCTCACATCGAAAGGATTTGAGGTCAACCACGCCACAAATGGCGAGATTGCGTACGAATCTTTTTGCACCAACACATTCGACATCTGCATCATCGACGTGATGATGCCGCTCATGGACGGGTTCACCTTGGCGCAAGAAATACGGAAGCTGGACAAGAAAATACCCATCATATTCTTGACAGCCAAGAATTTGCAAGAAGACCTGATCAAAGGCCTCACCATTGGGGGCGACGACTATATCACCAAGCCATTCTCCATTGAGGTGCTCCTGGCCCGGATTCAGGCCCTGCTGCGTCGCACGGTCAAGCAGCAAGAGCCGCAAGAGGTGATCGAGTTAGGCAGCATCCTGTTCGACAAAAAGCGGCAGACCCTCACCATCCAAGGCGAGGAGAAGCGCATATCCACGCGCGAGACACAGCTGTTGGAGATGTTGGTGGACAAGAAAAACGACATCCTTGAACGCGGCTATGCCCTCAAGAAGATCTGGGGGGACGACAGTTTCTACAATGCCCGCAACATGGATGTCTATATCACCAAGCTCCGCAAGTATTTCAAAAGCGAACCGCGCATCCAAATCATCAACGTGCATGGCACGGGATTCAAATTTGTGATGTAAGGTCAAGCTCACAACAAAAAAAGCCGCTCCGAGAGCGGCTTTTTCTATATATAAACAATAGGTATTATCCTCTGAAGGGGAATTTCTTACCCGGGTAGATGGCCTGTGAGCCGAGCATGCTCTCGATGCGCATCAGCTGGTTGTACTTGCAGATACGGTCGGTGCGGGAGGCGGAGCCGGTCTTGATTTGGCCAGTGCCCAAAGCGACAGCGAGGTCGGCGATGGTCGTGTCCTCGGTCTCGCCGGAGCGGTGCGACATCACGGCCGTGTAGTGGTTGCGCTGTGCCAGGGAGACGGCGTTGATGGTCTCCGTCAGCGTGCCGATCTGGTTGACCTTGATGAGGATGGAGTTGGCCACCTGCTTGTCGAGGCCCATCTGGAGGCGCTTCACGTTGGTGACGAACAGGTCGTCGCCCACGAGCTGCGTCTTGCCGCCGATGGTGTCGGTGAGCAGTTTCCAGCCGTCCCAGTCGTCCTCGGCCATACCGTCCTCGATGGAGATGATGGGGTATTTGTCGGTCCAGTTCTTCCAGTAATCCACCATTTGCGCAGGAGTGAGCTCCTCGTTGGTGGACCATTTCAGGCGGTAGAGCTGCTTCTCGGTGTCGAAGAACTCGGAAGCGGCGGGGTCGAGGGCCAGGCAGACCTCCTCACCGGGTTTGTAGCCGGCATTCTCGATGGCTTGAAGAATCACCTCCACAGCCTCCTCGTTGGACTTCAGGTTGGGCGCAAAACCGCCTTCGTCACCGACGTTGGTGGAGTAGCCCTTGCCCTTCAGCACGTTCTTGAGGTTATGGAAGATCTCAGAGCCCATGCGCACAGCCTCATGGAAGTTGGGGGCGCCGACGGGCATAATCATAAACTCTTGGAAATCGACGCAGTTGTCGGCGTGGGAGCCGCCGTTGAGGATGTTCATCATCGGCACGGGGAGCACAGTGGCGTTGCAGCCGCCCACATAGCGATAAAGCTCTTGGCCAGTCTCCAAGGCGGCTGCCTTGGCAGCGGCGAGGGAGATGCCGAGAATAGCATTGGCACCCATGTTGCCCTTGTTCTCGGTGCCATCGATCTCAAGGAGGCGGGCATCGATTTCGGCCTGCTCGGACACTTCCATGCCCTCAATCTGCTCGGCCATCACGTTGTTCACGTTCTGCACAGCCTTGAGCACACCCTTGCCCATGTAGCGGTCCTTCTGACCGTCGCGAAGCTCCACAGCCTCATGAACACCGGTAGATGCGCCGGAGGGCACAGCGGCGCGCCCCATGGCACCGGCTGCGGTATATACATCAACTTCCACCGTGGGGTTTCCACGGGAATCCAGGATTTCTCTTCCTAAAACTTTAATAATCTGACTCATATCTAATAGTTTTACTTTTTTAAAAAAACGCGCAAATATACAAATTTTTAGTAATCAGTAATCAGTGATCAGTGAACTGGGATTTCAGACCGGAGACTGAAGACTTTAAACCATAGAACGAAGGCATTCCTTAAGCAGCCTCGAAGAGGCAACACGCGCGAAGCGCAATTAACCCCACACAAGGCGAAAGCCGCAGTGTGGGGGGCCACAAACCGCACCACCTACCCTCTCGCGTCCTTTGGCGCCAGCACCACCACAAACTCGCCCTTGACTTCGCCCTGGCTGAAATGGGCGAGTGCCTCCGACAGCGTGCCGCGGAAGGTAAACGCGTGGATCTTGGAGATCTCCTTGGAGATGGCGACGGGACGGTCGGGGCCGATGATCTCCACCATCTTTTCCAACGACTTAACCAGGCGGTGGGGTGACTCATAGAAAGCCACGGTCTCTTCCATCTCGGCGAACCGTTTGAGCAGGGTCTCCTTCCCTTTCTTGTGGGGGAGGAAGCCGTAGAAGTAGAAGCGGTCGCAGGGGATGCCCGACTGCACGAGGGCGGGCACGAGGGCGGTGGGACCCGGCAGACACTCCACCTCGATCTCCTCGGCCACGCAGGCGCGCACCAGCAGGAAGCCGGGGTCGGAGATGCCCGGGGTGCCGGCGTCGCTCACCAGCGCCACACTCTCAGAAGCCTTGATTTGGGAGATAATCGCGTCGAGCCGTTCGTGTTCGTTAAAGATGTGGTAGGCCACGCACCGCTTGTCGATCTCAAAGTGTTTCAACAAGTTTCTGGTAGTGCGGGTATCCTCGCAGAGGATGAAGTCCACCGAGCGGAGCACATTGAGGGCGCGGAGGGTGATGTCTTCCAAATTGCCGATGGGGGTGGGGACGATATAGAGTTTCATAGCAGGGGTTTTCGGCGGCAAATGTACATAAATTTCGGATATACACAGGCGCATGAAATTGCCGTATGTAGAGACGCGCCGTGGCGCGTCTCCAAGAATAGCAGAGGAAAAACACACACAAAGCATGGAGCGGCACCCTGCATTGACATTGTGTTTTGCACAATGCAACTACAACATCGTTAATATCCTGGAAGCAAACCCTTTATTTTGATTTCCTTATCTTCTCCATCCTGGCCCATAACCTTGGACAGTCTTTCAACTGCTCATTAAAGAAATAATTCGGCACTCCTGCAAGCGTGACCGTGTCCCTGCCGGTTTCGTAGGTGATATTCCAGGTACTTGATATATCTATGCGTCGCATAAGTAAATCCAGAGGAATTAGCATTTCCTTCACTCCGCGATCAGCCCTTGATGAATCAACGAAGCAGTCATGTTCAAAAATAACGCTCATCGGATTGCCTTCTTCATCGTCGATGGCAATTCTAATATTATCCATCGTAATATCAAAAAAATTGGTAATAATAATGCTTGCCATATTCGTGGTGTCATGATCGGTTGTTGAGAGTATAATATTGGCCTTTCTCTCCATTGCTTCCCCCGATTCTCCGAACAATGAAGTGTACATAAAGTCTTTGCTTTCGTCGCTACATGTTTGCCAAAGGAAAGAATTGGTAACGAGGTCCAAACCATGTTTACATAATGATTTTGAATTCCTATTTGTATCGAAAACAACACCATAACCAACATAACGTGCAGATGCTCGCATCATTTGGGTAAAATTGTATAACGAATCGTTGAGGATCACATTCTCGATCTGTTTCTTCATTTTACAGATTGGCTCTTCGAGAGTTTCGGCAGACACTGTGCTGCCAATAATGAGATAGTAAACTGAATCAACCAAGTCAACCAACGCAAGTCGTTGCGGATCATCAATGTCATACTCACTAACCCATCGTTGCAACAATTCCGGAAAGGTTTGGGTGGGTTCATCCTCAACACGCGTTTGCTTTGGGCTATTGCAGGCCGCCAGGGCCAAAGAGACAACACACGCAGATAGAATTATCGCGCAAAGTGCTATTATTCTCGTTCTTTTTCTTTTCATCTTTTCATTTTCTTCAATCTTACCTTCAATCAATGATTAAATATAGGACTCCTGCCACAAAGCCTGTCCAAAGGAACGTCAGCACAAAGAAAAGAATGGTAAGCCAGCGTTTATGTATTCTTGAGCAGTGAAGCAAAATCCCTCCTGCGGCAGCGGCAATGCCATAACACACCAAAGTGCCCACCACCCGCAACACCGGCACTAAAACAATGCAATCCAGAGGGTTAAACAGATCTCTGAAAAGAACATTCAAATGGCCTTGCAACAACACAGGGGTCAGTAATGCAACCGTGACAGTCATTATCAAGAGAACGGCTTTGTGTGCTTTACTTGGGGTGTCCGGGGTGTTGCTTGTTAATTTGTTGGGGTTCATAGTGCTTTGAGGTAGGCTCTAATAATTGGTGCGGAAGTGCAGGTTTTATTCGCCATGATTGGATTTATCATCATCTCTTATTCTTTTTGTTCGATCCTGTATTAGTCGTTGATTTCATAATCAGCAGTACAATCTCGCTTTAAAAGAAAGTCGGTATTGTAAGGTTAATCATTCCCACTTTGCCATCATCATTGAAATCCACTACAAAACCGCCTCCATTGTCATCGCGGCCATTAATCTTGGTGATAAGTAACGCCTTCGAGCATCTCTTACCATCAACAATCTTAAATTCCTGTGTTGTACCAGTGTTTTTCATTGCTTGAAGTTTACCTTTAAGGTAATCCAAATATTCCTCTTTGGAGGTTAATTCCTGAAACACCCAAAATGACGCATAATGCATATCATCTGCCAAATCATCCTCAATAACGGAAGCGTCGTAAGTTTGATAGGCTTTAGCCAACTTTTCTAAAAATTTAATTTCTCTATTCATGATTATTCTGTTTTAGTTTGAGAGCAAGGCCTCATATATCTGTTCTGTACATATATTTGTTGGTAATTATCCTAACTTCCTCATAAGTAAACCCCAAATCTTCGTAAAGTTTATAGGCTTCTTCGCCCAACCGTTGATGCTCTTCGCCTCCGTGCATTAAGATGAAAATATTAGAGCAGTTCTGCCGCCAAAGTATCATACGGCGGTAAGGGTTTCCGTGTTCTATTAAATAATCCCATTTTTCTTTAATGTTTTTCTAAATACAAATTATAGCCTAAGGGAGCATGCCAAGTGCATCCACATTCCGCACATTCAAACCCGTAATCCTCGTCCCATACTTTCCAGCTTCCGCAATATGGACATCTGAAACTTGTTACAACTTTTTTGTTTGGGAAGTTAAAGTGTTCAACGCATTCTTGTAATGCTGCATGGCAATATTGCTTTGTCACTTTCTCAGTCTCTTCTATAATGATAAAAGTGTACCTCTTCCCATAGCCATCCCTATCTGCCCGTTCTTTCTCCGTCGTATCTTTTAGAAAAGCATACATCACATCTATTAATTCATGGGCAATTGGAGAATCATATCCCTCGCAGAATAAAGAATTGTTTGCATTTCCACCAATTCTTTTCAAGAGTGCGGTTGTGTATCTTTTTCTGAAGGATTCTTCTGGTGCAAGCTGGTCGGCAGCTGGTTCATCTTCTATGTGCTCATCATAGATATTGTTATTCTCCAACATTTCTTTTCTTTCTTTCATCCAACCAATTAGCATGGCACAAACAGTGTTCTCTCGGGAAATGTTGAAATTGAAAGCCTCTTGTTCTTTCTCTTTCTCGGTCATTTCAATCATTTTGGATAGAAATGACAAAGGGAATTGCTCCAGATCTTGTAAACACCTCTTTTTAACATCTGTGATTTCACATCTGTATTGGCTGCATAAACGTTTAACAGAGTTGATTATCTCTTGAGCATCTTTATCTGACAATTGAGAAAAGTCAACCCCAAGAAGTGTTTGTACTTGAGATGCTTTTACAGGATTGTCGGATTTATATTTCTCCCAGTATGTAGTTGTTTCACGTTTAGCTTCTTCCTTTTCTGGATTTGTTGATACCATCCGTGTGTGTTCATGTACGTTTTCATGCACTTTATCATTGGCTGAAGTTGTTGTCTCGCTTTTGTCTGAATGGTTCCTCTCTTCCTTTTTGTTTCCAAAATAAATCAACACAATGCCCAAAGCTAACCAAAACAAGGGACCAAAGATACTATGTCCAGCGGCAAGGCCACCTATTAAGGCAAGACCCCCTATTGCTGTGAAAATATAACCTGCAATCTTCATAATGATTCCTCCATTTCTTTAGGTTCGACATTTTCAATTTTCTTTGAACAAAGCACTGCAATCAAGCCGATGACAACATTAAGCAGCGAGATGACAAATGCCAGTCCAAAACCTATTTTCCGGGTGCGACCCAAACAGCCTACGCCAAATGCGAGACCAACTGCAATAATTAGTAAAAGTATGTACTCCATGTTTATGTTTATTTTAATCTAATAATATGTTTAACCTAGTTCCGCAAACTCTTTTTTGTTGCAAATGTTGGCGCATTTTCGTGATTTTCCGTGGGAGATTCCGCTCGCTCACTGCGTTCGCGGCGGAATGGTGCGCACGGCCGTGTGAGACCGAGGGGGAGAAGATGGGCGGCGGAGAAAATCTGCCGTTGCCTGAACTTTTACGATCGCCGCCCATCTTCTCCCCCTTTTCCCCTGTATGCGGCACACCATTCCGCCAGTGACG
>JAGCCZ010000024.1 GCA_017651425.1 Bacteroidales bacterium | reverse complement strand
TCAAGTACAACCACGGCTTCAGGCGTTTCCATCTGAAATCGAACAGGAAAGTGGAAATCGAGTTCGGGCTGGTCGCCCTGGCACACAACATCAGGAAATACATCTCTCTCCTGGACTGCAGAAATGAAAAACACGCCGAAAAGAAACCCATAAAATGCGCCTTTGCGGCCTGAAAAGGCAAAATGGACAAGATCAAGCGCACCAAGACGTCGTTTGTTTTATACGGCGAGTCTTCACTTTGTGCACTTCAGCTTGCTTGGAACTCTTTGCTATGAAAAAGAGGGTGACCGTAAAATTGCTTTTTAGTCACCCTCAACCCCCACCACAACCCCCGCAGACCTGCCGGCCTGCTTGAGGCGACAGCCGGCGGAACCTCCAGCCAACCACCAACCGTTTTGCCGGGGATTCCGCTCGCTCACTGCGCTCGCGGCGGAATGGTGGTTGCACGCTGACGGGCAGGGAAAGGGAAAGATGGGCGGCGGGAGGCTGTGCCGAAATTGGGAATTGGTATTGTCCGCCGCCCATCTTTTCCCTCTTTTTACCCCCCTCCGCCGCGCACCATTCCGCGCGCTCTGCGCGCGGAACCCCCACCACAACCCCAGCGGACCTGGCGGCCTGCCTGCGGCGACAGCCGGCGGAACCCCCACCACAAACCCCCGCAGACCTGCCGGCCTGCTTGCGGTGACAGCCTGCGGAACCTCCCCCCAACAACCAAAAAAAAAGGGCGCGGCCTCGCGGCCACGCCCTTTTTTGAGAATATCTAAATGCTAACTATTTTTAATCTTTCAGACAGCGGACGGAATTGCCAAAGCGTCCATTGTCATGATAGCGGGACACTCCCGAGTTGTTTTTACTGAGAAAGTGAACCCAACGATTACTTGCTCCCTCCGTAGAGGAGGTCCAGAAGTCCGTACGTTCGCCTAAACCCGTGGCGTGGTTTTCCAACCAGTAGCCTGCAGGGACGGCGGAGAAGCCAGAGTCGTTGCGGGCGGCGTAGTCGTAATCGCCAGGGGAGTTTGGCTCGGTAGACGATTGCCAATCATTGCCACCAACCAGTTTGCCTGCGAAATCGCCATACCATCCTACTTCGGTTCCAGACACATCCATCGTGGTCTGGCTCTGTTCCATAATAATCCATTCCTCTGTGGTGGGCAGGCGCCAGCCCGTGGGACAAGCCAACATGGCGGCGGGCCAGTTATAGTAGTAACCATAAACGCTGGCATCTACACTCGGATTCACATAGTAGTAAGCTTCCGTCTCGCTGAGGTTGCCAGATGTGCTTTCGTTCGTGGCACCGGCAGGAGCCACGCGCAGATTGGTCTTGGTCCAGCACTGTGCACCAATGAGCACAGTCTCATACGCATTGCCGTTTGCATCATACATGGTCCCACAAGAGGATACTGAAGATTCCAGAACATCTCTCTTGATGCAGCGGATGCTGAAGCCGAGGCCCTTGTCGTATTCCTTGATGAGCATCTCGGGGCAGACGTGCGTGATTTCGCTGCAGACGCCCTTCGTGACATCGGATGTGGTGGTGCTGGTCCAGAAGTCGGTCTGGCCGAGCAGGTTCAGATATTGGCTTGTGCTGCCGTCATAGTAGCCGGCGCCCTTGGCGTCGAAGCCGCTGCCGGGATTGTTGCCAGCATGGCCGGGCAGCCAAGTGTTCACATCGGGAGACTTGACATTGGGGAGGGAACCGGCAATGCTCCTCATCGTGAGGTAGTCGGCCTCGGTCGGGATGGCCCAGCCCTCAGGACATGCGCCCTGCACGTAGGGACCCACGGGGCTGTTGGTCATGGTGGGCTCGGCGCTGTTGTTGTCCTCGGGCACGTTCATGGCGGAATACCAGCTGTAGAGTCGGCCGAACTTGGTCAGGTTCTCGGTCTCGTTAGGATATTCGGTGCTGTTGTAGATGTTGGCCACAGCGATAGAGTTGCCGTTGGAGTACTTGGTGTTGCGCAGGTTCTCAGTGGTCCAGCACTCGCAGCCGATACGGACGGACTGGTAGGTGTAGCCGTCAATGGTGGCTGACGGGCAATCCGGATAGACCACGGTGATGGTCTGCGGACGTTGCACGGAGTTGCCGCAAGGATCGGAGATGGTCCAGGTTATGTTGTAGGTGCCGGGTTCAAGACGGGTGGGCAGAGCGGTGTGCGTCAGTTCGAGCGCGCCACTGTACTCGGGGATGTCGATGGTCACTGTCGGCTCGGGGAACGTGTATGCCGTGTCGCAGGCGCCGAAGTAGAGGGTCACGTTGACCTTCGTCGGGGCGATGGTGATGTTGGCTGCATCGCTGGTCGTGATGTCGGGTCTGGTCAGCGTGAGCTGCTTGTGCTCGCTCTCGTGGCCGCACTTGTCAACCACCCAGTAGTTCACGGTCGTCTCGGTTGCCGTGATGGGCGTGTTGGCCTCAGGAACTTGGACAACCGTCAGGTCGTCGTTAGAGGTGCAGTTGTCGCCGGTTCCGGAGGCAGCCTTGACTGCTTCGGAGAGGTCGGGAACCAAGTAGTTGCAGGTTGACGGATCCACGGCAGCAGGTGCTGCGGTGATGGTGCCCACGGTGGGGTCCTCATCATCTTTCACGGTGAAGGAGCCGCTCTTGGGATCGCTTGTGCAGCCGTTGTTGTCGGTGACGGTCAGGGAGTAGTTGTAGGTGTTGCCGCAATCGTTGGCGGACGGTACGATAGTGCCGTTCTCGCTGCCGGCTGCGCCGGTCCAGTTGTAGGTGGTGATGATGGCGTCGCCAGGGGTGACGGCTGAAACGATGCTATAGCTGCTCTGGTTGGGGCAGAGGTTCGTGGGTGCTGTGAGGCTGTTCACCACAGGACGGTTGTAAGCATGTATAGTATATATATTATTAGAAGGCACACCGCAAGTGGTGGTGTAGTTGTACACGAAGCGCACATAGACGTCTTGTGTGATATTGTTCACCGTGAAGGGGGTTACGGAGGTGACATCGGTCCAGTTGACCCTGTCGGTGGACTGTTGCCAGGTGATGTCACTGGTTCTGCTGGCAATGAGGTTGACGCTCACGTTGCTGTTCTTGCAGACGTTCTTGACGGTCTTGTTCTCGTTGTCGGTCAGGGTGCCGGGGTTGACATCACTCGGGCGGGTCACGGTGACAGCATCGGTATAGACGGTGCTGCAGCCCGTCACCTGGTAGCCTCTGCGGTAGGTGCCGGAAGTGGTAGCCGTGTAGGTTGCATTATTGGCGCCGTTGATGGTGGAGCCGTTCTTTTGCCAGATATAGGTGCCGGTCACTTCGCTGGTGGCCGCAGTGACGTTGTTGAGGACCACGGAAGTGTCCGCAGGGGAAGCGGAACAAGCCCATGTGCTTGCAGAGATGGTTCCGGGTGTGAGGTTGTTGCAGTTGCTGGCCGTGTAAGTGATGAACACGGCACCGGGAGCACCGTCGCCACCGTTGAGGGCGTAAAGACCGCCTCCGGCAAATGAAGCTCCCGTGGCACAACCGGAGCCGCCGCCGCCATAGTCGGAACCGTTTTTACCATTACGGCCTCCAGGAAGGCTTACCGCACCTTCCGCACCTTTGCCAGCGTGGGCAAGGGAAGTGGTGCCACCTGCACCAGGATGATAATTGCCAATACTGCCATTGGCACCGTTTCCGCCGTTGCCGCCGCCAGCGGCGCCGCCGCCGCCAGCACCGCACCAAGAGCCAGAGGAGCCATTGCCACCGTTGCCGCCGCTGTGTATCTCACTCCCAGTGGGAGCAATACAATTAGCAGCCTGTCCACCTGTTCCGTGAGCAGTCGTAGAAGCACCGTCGGCAACATCACTGGCACCAGCGGCCTTTATCAGTGTGGTACTGCCTCTTTTAACCCAACTGTTTCCACCCCAGCCAGGGTTTGTTACCGATTTGCTACAGTCGCCGCTGCCCTTGGAACCTGCATGGATGTTGAGGGTTTCACCAGGTGTGACAGCGATGGTGCTTTTCACCCAAGCGCCGCCGCCACCGCCAGGATAACCGGTTGTGGGATGCCATCCTGAAGTTTGGCATGCGGCACCGCCGCCACCACCGCCGCCGATGGCGATGATGGTGATTTCGTTGACACCGGCGGGAACTTGCCAAGTGTAGTCTTGGCCGTCGCTATCCCATGTCGTGAAATTGCTTGTTGTGAACGACACCTCTGTAGGTGTTTGTGCGGAGAGCTGGTTCATGAACAGACCCAGCACGAAAATTGCAGTGAGAAGCAAGCCTCCCACGCATAATTGCAACTTTTTCATAATTTCTTTTTTTAGTTTGTAATATTTTTTTATCATATAATTATCAATAAATCAATACTTTATTTTTCTCACCCTATATTATACCTTATATAATATTCCAAAACTTGCAAAAGTAATATTTTTTCCAACATCTTTTCACTTTTTTGCATAATTTTTTTTGGAAATGGGGTAAGAGATTGAAGGGTAGGGTGTTGGGTTGGAGGTTCCGCCGGCCGTCGCTGGCGGAATGGTGGGCGTTGATTTGGTATAGTAGGGGGTTCCGCCGGCCGTCGCCGGCGGAATGGTGCGCGTTGGGGGTGGTATAGATGGAGGTCCCGCCGTCAACAGCCGGCGGAATGGTGGTTGGTGGTTTCGTAAATCGCAAACCGTAAATCGCAAACCGATCCCTCCCCCTGTTGCGATTTTCCATTTTTTTCCAAAAAATTCCAATTTTTGAGGTGTGAAAGAGGGATATGAACATTCATTTTTCATATCTTTTATGCTAAATATCTATAATTCAATGATATAATAATTAGTGGCATAGAGTGGAGCATAAACATCGGGTTATCAACATTTTGTTATTTATAACATAGCGTCTGCAAAATTTCACCCATTTTTTTCCATATTGTAAATCAGTATTTTATGGCGATTTTGAGGATGTTAATAACTTTTTTGTGTGAATTTATGGAAATGATGTGAAAAAATGCTATTTTTGGCTCGTTTTTTAAAGTTGAACAATGACCACGAACTTGGCATACGGCTACTGGGAGGCATCCATCGAGAAGAGCGGGCGCGTGAAGCTGCCCACGGCGCTGCTGCGTGCCCTGCCGGAGGATGAACGCAAGGTCTTCCATGTGACCCACGGCTTCGGCGAACATATCATGCTCTGGTCCGAAAAGGCCTACCTCGAGCAGATGGCCTACCTCGACTCGCTCGACCGCAACATCGTGACCGTGAAACGCTACCGCAACGCTTTCATCCGCAACACCGCATGCCTGGAGTGCGACGCGCAGGACCGCATCGTCATCCCGCGTCCTCTCATGGAACAGTACGCCATCCAGAAGGAGATTGTGCTGTTGCTGGACAATGGCCGCATCGAGATATGGAACTGCCAGAAGTATCATGAGAAGTTCGACATGTCGCCCGAGGAGCTGGAAGCCCTCAACGAACAGATTCACACCGGACATTTTCAAGCGGAAAAGGAGGCCTCGGATGCGCTATCATGACCCTGTGCTCCTGCAAACCTCCGTTGACCATCTTGTGACAGACCCTTCCGGCATCTATGTCGATGCCACCTTCGGCGGCGGCGGTCACTCCCGCGCCATCATGGAGCGTCTTTCGCCCGATGGCCGCCTCATAGCGTTCGACCAGGACGCCGAGAGCCGCGCCAACGCCATTGACGACCCTCGTTTCCGGTTCGTGCCGTCCAATTTCAAGAACCTCACCCGCTTCCTGCAATATCACAAGGCCTATCCCGTCCATGGCATCCTCGCCGACCTGGGGGTCTCCTCCCACCAGATCGACACGCCGGGGCGCGGCTTCTCCTACAGCCACGACGGGCCGCTCGACATGCGGATGAACGCCGATGCGGATCTCTCCGCCCACGATGTGGTGAACCAGTACGACGAGGAGCAGTTGGCTAAGGTGTTCTTCACCTACGGCGAGCTGAGCGACGGACGCCGCCTGGCCCGCCGGATTGTGCGCGCCCGCGACACGCAGCCCCTTGACACGACCTTCCAGTTGGTGGAGGCCCTCAAGCCCGGCCTGCCCCGTGGCCGCGAGAACAAAACCCTCTCCAAGGTGTTCCAGGCCATCCGTATCGAGGTGAACCGCGAGACGGAGGTGCTGGAGGCCCTGCTGTCGCAGACACCGGACGCCCTCCTGAACGGCGGACGGTTAGTGATCATCTCCTATCACTCTTTGGAGGACCGGATGGTGAAGAACTTCATGCGTGCCGGCAACTTTTCCGGCGAGGTGGAAAAGGACTTCTTTGGAAACCCCCTCACTCCTTTCAAGCTCGTCACCCGGAAGGCCGTGACGCCCGACGAGACAGAAATCATGAACAACCCCCGCGCCCGCAGCGCAAAGCTGCGTGTCGCCGAAAAAATAGAGAAACAAGCCCATGGACTCGACCACTAAACGCAATGACAACAGAAAACGGGAGCACAAACCCTGGCTGAGGAAGGTGTTTGGCGGCGAGTTCCTGCTCAGCGAGCAGATGCGGCCGTGGTATCCCTACATCGCCTTCGTGCTCCTGTTGGCCGCCATCCTCGTGCTCAACGAACAGTTGGTCAACGAGAAAAAAGCGGAGATCAACAGGTTGGAGAACGAATACAAGTCTGAGCTGAGCAGGCTCAAGGCCAACAACCAGTTCATCCCCTACGAGGAGAACCAGATTCTCATCCAGAAGATGAAGGACCGTGGCTATGTGCTCGACGAGGAACACAACTACACCATCCATGTGCCGCGCCCGGTGAAGGAAAAGCGTCACGTCCTCTTTTTCTGGAAGAACAGGAAAAAGGATGTCGCCGCGTCCGACTCCGTGGCGGTGGAGGTGCCGGATGCCCGGGAAGATGAAAATGTCATACAATAATTATAATAAGCTAAATTAGGAAAAATGGTTGCACAGAATGGCAGACAACGAGGTCGGGTTTCCGGCATACACTCCATCAGGATGACGGTGGCGGTTCTCGCCATGCTCCTGCTGGGCGTGCTGTGTGTGGCGCAGGTCTGCTATCTCTCCTTCTTTGAACGGGGCATCGCCTCCGGCACTGACAGCAAGGAGTGTGTGGATGCCACGTCCCCCGACTTCGACCCCGACCGCGACACGAACTTCCTTTGCTATGTGCGGGCCAACACACTGCGTCCGGCGCGCGGCGAGATTTACGACGACCACGGCCGCCTGCTCGTAGGCAACTACAACGTCTTCGAGGTGGCCTTCGACGGAAAGCAGTTCGCAAAGGAATACGCCGACAGCACCAAATATTCGTCCGCCGAGGTCGATGAGATGCTCCATCGCCTTGCCAAGGACTTTCAGGATCAGTTCAAGGAGCGTTATCCCAAGCGCTCGGAGCAGTTCTACTACAACTTCTTCACCCGCAATTACAAGAACCGGCACTACGAGACCCTGTTCCCGGTGAATGTTTGGAACGAGCGCACGTGGGTGTCGAGCATCGACACGGCGCAGATCAAGCGGCTACCCTATCTGCAGCGTAAGATCAAGGACAAGAAGACGGGCGAGATTTTGCGGACGGTGAAAAACACCCGTTTTTTGAACTTTGTGACCTTTCCGGTGCGCATCAACCCTTACGGGGAGATGGCGCGCCGCACGCTCGGCATCAGCTTGGGCGACCGCCAGTACGGCATGGAGGCCGAGCTGAACGACATCCTGGCCGGCGAGGAGGGGAGCAAGAAGTATTTGGAACTCAACCATGCCGTGGTGCCCCTCAACGCACGCATCGACCCTGTGGACGGCAAGAATGTCCACACGACCCTCAACTTGGAGATCCAGAACGCGGTTCACAACGAGATGTCGCGCAAGTTACAGGAGCTCGGCGCCGAGTGGGGCTGCGCCATTGTGATGGAGACGCGCACGGGCGAGATCAAGGCTGTCACCAACCTGCGCCGTCAGGACAAGGACAACTGGGTCTATGACGAGAGCATGGAATACGCCCTCAACGCCAAGGTGGAGCCGGGCTCCACGTTCAAGTTGGCCTCTCTGTTGGCGTTCTTGGAGACTATGCCGACGGACACCGAGTGCATCTACCCGATGTTCGTCCACACCTTCAAATACCCGCTCAAGTCGGGCGGCTTCCGTTCCTATTACAAGGCGGACAGCAAGGTGCGCGGCGAGGCTCTCGGCACCCCCAACGAGGTGTTCCAGCGCTCCTCCAACATCGGTATCGCCTCGATGATCTTCCACGCCTTCGGGATGAAGAACTTCTCGGGCTACACGGCGCAGTTGGCCAAGTTCGGCCTCTTCGACACCATCCACACGCAGATGGGCGACCTCATGCCTGCGGGCATCCGCAACGACGGGCGTTTTGACAACTATTACGCCACCTGCTTCGGCGCCGGCTTCAACATTCCCGTGCTCCGCACGCTGATGTACTACAACGCCATTGCCAACAACGGGCGGATGATGGCCCCGTTGTTTGTGAAATACATCACCAACGGCTATGACACGTTAGAGCGTTTTGTTCCGGAGGTGGTGATGGAGAAGATGGTCTCCGACCGCACCCTCCGCATCGCGCGCGCCTACCTTGACAGCGTGGTGTGGGGCAAGTACGGCACGGGGCGCCGCTACAAGGACCCTACCTGCCCGTTTGCCGGCAAGACGGGTACGCGCGACCTGTGGGACGAGCGGACGAAGAGCTACAACTACGACCGCAACGCTGTCTCCTTCTGCGGCTACTTCCCCAAGGACAACCCCAAATACACGATGATTGTCTATATCTACGACGTGCTCCAGCATAGTGAGGTCGCCGTGGATGTCTTCGGCAAGATTGCCCGCAGCATCATGAACAGCAACAACTATAGCGCGATGCACAACATCGAAGAGTATGAGTTGCAGCCGTTGAAGGGCACCGGCCCCGTGAACCGTCGCCTTGTCAATCCGATATTCTCGGCGATGGGCTATGACACGGTGCGATTCGAGGAGGCGAAGAACTTCTACTCCGTCCGCACGGATGACTCCCTGCGGTGTGTGTTAGTGCAGCCGCTGCAGCTGGCCAAGGAGAACGGGCTGCCCGACTTGCGGGGCATGATCGCCTCCGACGCCGTGGCCGTCCTGGCCCGCAAGGGCTACCGCACCGCCCTTCAGGGACGCGGCGTGGTGAAACGCTACGAAGTGGAATCCGGCAAGCTCGTGCGCCTCTATCTGGAACCGGTCCGTTGACCCTCAATGAAAACCCATTAACCTATTAAGAAACCTATATGATGAAACCGTTAACCCAATTGCTGAAGAGCATCAAGCCGCAAGAGATTCTTGGCGACGTGGAGTGCAATGTCACCGACATCGTGTTTGATTCCCGCCGGGTGGCCGCCATCGTGGCGGAGGGCGGCCTGCCGCTCTATGTGGCGCAACGCGGCACGCAGACGGACGGTCACCGCTACATCCCGCAGGTCGTGGAGGCCGGCGGGCGCGTGGTTGTCTGCGAGGAGCTTCCGGAAGAACCGCATCCCGGCGTCACGTATGTGAAGGTGCGCGACAGCTCCATGGCATTGGGTTGCTTGGCCAGCGCGTTTCATGACAACCCCAGCCGGAAGCTGAAACTGGTCGGCATCACGGGCACCAACGGCAAGACCACCACCGTGACGCTGCTGCACCGCCTCTTCACGCTGCTCGGCCACAAGTGCGGACTGCTCTCCACCATCGTCAACAAGATCGGCGAGGAGGAAGTGCCCGCCACGCACACCACACCCGACGCGGTGGAACTCAACACACTGCTGGCCCGCATGGTCGAGGCCGGCTGCGAGTACTGCTTCATGGAGGTCAGCTCCCACGCTGTCTGCCAGCACCGCATCTCCGGGCTGCACTTCACCGGCGCCATCTTCAGCAACATCACCCACGACCATCTCGACTTCCACAAGACTTTCCAGAACTACATCAAGGCCAAGAAGGCTTTCTTCGACGGACTCTCCAAGAATGCCTTCGCCCTCACCAACGCCGATGACAAGAACGGCATGGTGATGGTGCAGAACTGCAAGGCGCGGGTCTGTACGTACAGCCTGCTCACCGCCGCCACCTTCAAGGGCGTGGTTTTGGACGATTCTTTCAAAGGTTTGCAGATGCGTGTCAACGGCAGGGAGGTCTTCTTCAAGCTCTGCGGCCGCTTCAATGCCTACAACCTGCTGGCCATTTATGGCGCGGCGGTGCTCTTGGGCGCTGACGAGGACGAGGTGCTAACGCAGATGAGCCTGCTGGAGAGTGCCGCCGGACGGTTCCAGCTGCTGTACCGTCAGGACGGGGCCACTGCCATAGTCGATTACGCCCACACTCCGGATGCGTTGCAGAATGTGCTGGAAACCATCCGCGAGACCATCGGCAACCGCGCCGAGGTGATCACTGTGGTGGGGTGCGGCGGCGACCGCGACCGGACCAAACGCCCCGAGATGGCCGCCATCGCCTGCAAGTACAGCAGCCGTGTGGTCTTTACCTCCGACAACCCTCGCACGGAAAATCCCGTGGCGATTCTTGACGAGATGCTCACCGGCGTGCCCGAGAACAAAAAGAAGAACATCCTGGTCATCGAAAACCGCCGTGAGGCCATCAAGGCCGCCTGCATGATGCTGCCGAAAGACGGTGTGCTGCTCGTCGCCGGCAAAGGCCACGAGAACTACCAGGAGATCAACCACGTCAAGCACCATTTCGATGACAGCGAGGAGGTGCGGAACTGCTTTTCGATGAATTAAAAAAACAAGAAAAACACTAAACCAGAAACCATTAACCTGTAAGAATATGTTATACACCCTTTTTGAATGGCTGCACAAGTTGGGAATGCCCGGTTCGGGTATTTTCCAATATATCTCCTTCCGGTCTGCCATGGCTTTCGTGGTGGCTTTGATCATATCCATCTTCTTTGGAAAGCCTTTCATCCGCTTGCTGCGCAGGAAACAGATCGGCGAGTCGGTGCGCGACCTGGGATTGGCGGGACAGGCCGAGAAGGCTGGCACTCCGACCATGGGCGGCTTAATTATCATCGCGGCCATCCTGATACCGGCGCTGCTTTTTTGCCAGCTGAACAACGTCTATGTGAGGCTGATGCTCTTCACCACCGTGTGGCTCGGTGCCTTGGGCTTCGCCGACGATTATATCAAGGTTTTCAAGAAAAACAAGGAGGGGCTCTCCCCGCGCAAGAAGCTGATCGGACAAATCATCCTCGGCGTGATGGTCGGCGCGGTGATGTATTTCCATCCCGATGCCGTGATTTGCGAGAAGAACGCCACTGCAAACGTGATGACGCCGCTCGAATCCGCCTTGCAGGTGGAAAACCAAGCCAACGCCGAGACCCCCAGGATTTTCGGCGAAGCGCACCACTCCACCAAGACGACCATCCCGTTCTTCAAGAACAATGAGGCTGACTACAGCTCCCTCACCCGTTGGATGGGCGACAAGACCGGCAAGTGGTCGTTCCTGCTCTTCATCCCCATCATCGTCTTCATCATCGCGGCGGTCTCCAACGGGGCCAACCTCACCGACGGGTTGGACGGGCTCGCGACGGGTACGACTTCCGTCATTGCGGTAGGTATCGCCATATTGGCATATGTGTCCGGTAATGTGGTGTTTGCCAATTATTTGGATATTATGTATATACCCAATATCGGAGAGTTGGTGATATTCGTCTCCAGCGTGATTGGCGCCTGTCTGGGCTTTTATTGGTGGAACTGTTATCCCGCACAAATCTTCATGGGTGACACCGGCAGCCTGATGTTGGGTGGTATCGTGGCCGTCTCTTGCGTCATCATCCGCAAGGAGCTGCTCATCCCGATTCTCTGCGGCGTCTATCTGGCCCAGTCCGTCTCCGTCATCATGCAGGTTTCCTATTTCAAATACACCAAGAAGAAATATGGAGAGGGCCGCCGCATCTTCCTGATGGCGCCCCTGCACCATCATTTCCAAAAGAAGGGCGTCCACGAATCCAAAATCGTGCAGCATTTCATCATCATCAGCCTTCTCCTTGCTGTCCTTACCGTCGTCACACTCAAAATCAGATAATTATTACACAAAAATATTGACAAATAATAATTCAGAATAAATACTAAAAACCAAAACCTATGCCGACCCAAAAAACAAACAGTTTCAGCCTCTTCGAGAGAGAAAGAGAAAAAGACAATCCCATGGTGGCCACTTTGGCCAGCCGTCTGGTCAACATCCGCAAGAAGAACATCGCCGCCTCGCTGTCCGACTTCGAGGGCAGCTCGCACAAACTGGAGCGCGTCAAGACCATCAACACCATTGATTTCATCGACGATTCCCGTTCCACGAACGTCAACTCGGTCTGGTATGCCTTGCAGAGCATGACCAAGCCGACCGTGTGGATCACCAGCATTGACAATGTGGAGAAGATTTCCGAGGATCTGGTGGAACAGGTGCGCCAGCATGTGAGGGCTATCGTGTTGCAGAATGTTTACAACACGGATGTCTATAATTTCCTCTCATCGTTGGACATTCCCGTCTATGTGGAGATGAATTGCGAGGATGCCGTGCGCCAGGCTTTCTATGCTTGTGACAAGAACTATGCGGTTCTCTTCTCCCCGGGCGTGAACGGCACACCGCAGATGACTTATCGTGAGCGTGGCGACAAGTTTCAAGAGGCAGTAGGACAATTATAAAACATTTTATCCATGAGCCCTGGCATTATAGAGAGAATCCGGCGTTTCCGCGGCGACAAGGTTATCCTGATTTTGGTGGTGCTGTTGTCGCTGATATCCATCCTTTTAGTGTATAGCACGGAGGGTAAGCGTGTGGTGACGCACCTTGTCCACTTGCTGTTCTGCTATGCGGGGTTGGGGATTTTCTATTTCATCAACTACAAGAAATTGGTGACCAACTTCTCCCTGTTGGGGCTATTGTTAGCTGTCGTCTTGTTGTTTTGGACATTGGGCTCCTCGGCGGTGCGCGGCGTGACGCTCTTCGGCTTCGACCTGCAAACGTTCTATTTCATCGGTTTTTTAATCATTGTATTTATTTCCAACTATATAGGCCGTCGTTTTGATAATGGGCAGACCGAACTCAGCAACAAGGAGATGGTGTATGCGTCCATCGTGTTGCTCGGTTTCTGCGGTGGCATCGCGTTGTTGAACATGTCCACGGCCATCATCCTGTTCCTCACAGGGTTGGCCATGTTCTTTGTGGGCAACTTCAAGTGGCGTGGCATCTTCTCGCTGGTCGGGCTTGTGGGCGGCTTGGTGCTGATTGCCACGTTGCTGGTGGCGACGGGCAAATTGGACAATGTGGGGCGTATCTCCACGTTTGTCAACCGTTGGGAGTACTATTTCACCAAGGACAACCAGGACGGCTATGGCGACCAGATGATCCTCTCGAGGGCTGCCATTGCGCGCTCGGGGCTCCATCCCGCCGGGCCGGGCCGCGGCGTCATCAAGTACCGCCTCCCCGAAAACTCCACCGACTATGCCTTTGCCTCCCTCTTCGAGGAGACGGGCCTCGTTGTCGGATTGATTGTCATCTTCATCTACATGACCATTTTTTACCGATCGTGGCACATATCCCGGAATTCAAAGTCGGCAATGGGGTCGTTGCTGGCCTTTGGCATAGGTTTCTGGATGACGTGCCAGGCATTTGTGCACATCGGGGTGAACTGTGAGCTGCTGCCCGCCACTGGCCAGACGCTGCCGTTCATCAGCACGGGCGGCGCCTCTCTCTTCGTTTCGGGATGCGCCGTGGGCATGCTCTTGAATGTGAGCAAGATGAATGTGATAGAGAGCCAGAAACCCGATCCTCATTCCATGTTTATCAGAGGGGAATCACGCTTCTCGGACACATCGGTGCAAAACTAAAGGCTTGACGTATCGCGTCTCTGCAAATTTTTGTACCTTTGCGCCCTCAAAAAAATAGCATGAAGCCCTATCGGATTCTGATTTTCATTGTTCTAATAATCTGTGCATTAGGTGCTCTCGCCTACTTTTTTCCGAAGGATGGCGTGCGCATTGGGAAGGAGGAATTGCACTTCCCCACGATGGAACAGGTGCTGGTGGGGCCCGACGAGCCCGAGTTGAAAATCCAGGAGAAGGAGGCCGACTCCGTGGCGCAAAAGAGGCTCAACGACATCAAAGACACGCTTCGCCACTACCAGACTGCATTGACCGAGCAGGCGGGGCAATTCTACCTTCCCGACGATGATGTCACCTTCTTTGACCGCCTGTTCAGTCGCATGGAGCGGGCACGTGGCAACCAGGAGGTGGTCCGTGTGCTGCACTACGGCGACTCGCAGATCGAGATGGACCGTATCTCCTGCAATTTGCGCAGCTATTTCCAGCGGCTTTTCGGTGGCGGCGGCCCCGGGTTGGTGCCTGTCATCCAGACCATTCCCTCCTTTGCCGTCAGCCAGTCGGCCAGCGGTGCGCTGACGCTCTATTCCTCCTACGGCGAGGGCTCGCGCACGAAGGGTAACTACGGCCTTATGTGCAAGTGCTACCGTCTCACGGGCGGCGCCACCTTCACGGCCTACGCCTCCCGCCACAAAGACACCGACCCGCGTGTGAAGCGCTTCTCCAACGTCACCCTGCTGTACAACGACCGTGACGGCCACTTCACGGCCACCCTCCGCGACCGCATGGGCTCCTACAAAGATACATGCTCGAATGGGCTTATGGGCATTCATGCATGCCATTGGCTGCTGGATTCTGCCACCACCTCCGTGCAGATCTCCATGCAGGGCAACGCCGACCTCTACGGCATCATGTTGGACGACGGATACGGCGTCGCGGTGGACAACATCCCCCTGCGGGGCTCCTCCGGCGAGCAGTTCACCCTCATCACCGACACCCTGTTGCGCACCAACTATCGGCAGGCCAACGTGGGGATGATCATCCTCCAGTTCGGTGGCAACTCCATGCCCGTGATTTACAACGACAAGTCTCTTGAGCGGTATTGTGTGAGCATAGAGCGGCAGATCCGTCGCATCCGCAACAGCTGCCCGTCGGCGACGTTGCTGTTCATCGGCCCTTCGGACATGAGCACGCGGCGCGGCGGTGTGTTGCAGACCTACCCCATGCTGCCCCGTGTGGTGGACAGCCTGCGCACCATCGCGTTGCGCAACCATGCCGCCTATTGGGACATCTACGAGTACATGGGCGGCCACAACTCCATGATCGCCTGGCAACGCAATGGGCTGGCCGGCCCCGACTATGTACACTTCACCCCGGCGGGGGCACGGCGCGTGGGCAAGGCCCTGGCCGACAACTTCGCCACCCTATACGAGCTGTACCGCACCCGCAAAAATATCCCCCAAAACCAATTCGACACGCTATGGAACACCTCCGCCCGATAGTCTTGCTCTTTCTGCTGGTGCTCGCAGCGTGTGCCACATCCGCCCAGGTGGTCGTCGAGTCCGACTCCATTCCGGAGATTCCCACCTTCACCGACACGACCGGCATCGACTTGACAACAGTGCCGGACACCGTGGTGGTGGACACGGTCGTCGCCGAGGACCTTTACGAGCCCAGCGAGACAAGCATCCAGTATGGCATCGACACACTCTATTGGGGCGGCGACCCCACCATGCTGAAACATTTCTTCGACAAGTGGCAGCGCCTCATGGCCACCCGGCAGGGCAACCTGCACATTGTCCACATTGGCGGTTCGCATGTGCAGGCCGGCACCATGACGCACCGCATCCGCAAGCATCTGCTTGACGAGTACGGCGGCCCTGCTGCCGCAAGGGGGTTCATCTTCCCGTACTCCACCGCTAACAAGTGCAACAATCCCGTTGACTACCGCGTCTCGAAGTTGAAAACCTTCAACCTTATCCGCAATGTCTATAAGGACTACACCTTCCCCCTCGGGGCCGCCGGCATCGCTGTCTGGAACAGCGACACCCTCAACTCCATCACGGTGAAGATGAATGCGGAGGGCTACGACTTCATGGCGGACACCATCATCCTGCTGGGCGACGCCCACGGCTGGCCCATCGACCCCATCCTGAAGGAGGACACCATCTATCATTTTCCCGACAGCATCGACTACGGGAACGGACGTTACCACTTCTATTTCGACCATCCCGTGCGCGACTTCACGCTCTTCTTCCCGTGCAGCAAGGGCGACACCTTTGTGGTCAACGGCATTCTGCTGAGCAACGGACGTCCTGGCGTCACCCTCTCTTCCATTGGCGTGAACGGTGCCCAGACGGGCTCCTATCTGCGCTGCCAGAACTTCACCCGCGACATGGCACTGCTCCGCCCCGACCTCGTCATCTTCGGCATCGGTGTCAACGATGCCTACGGCAGCTCGTTCGACTCTGTGGCGTTCAAGAACAACTATTTGGAGCTGGTTCGCCGCATCCGCAGCGTGAACCCCGACTGCGCTTTCATCTTCTTCTCCAACAACGACACTTGGAAAAAGGGGCGGAAGGGCAAATACTATGTCAACCCCACGGGGCCGGCCGTGGCCGAGGTGATGTACCGCCTCGCCAACGAGGTCGGCGGTGCCGTGTGGGACCAGTTTGCCGTCATGGGCGGCCTCAAGTCCATGGAGACTTGGCGCAAAAAGGGCTTGGCCCAGAAAGACCGTGTCCATTTCACCGCGGCCGGATACAACCTTGTCGGAGACCTTTTCTTCGAGGCCTTCATTCGTGAAACCAAACCCAAGACGCGATGAACCTCGACAATCTCCGCATATTCTTCACCAACATCTTTTCCTTCAACGAGGAGTACCCGCTGCTGTTCACGCAGTTCAACTTCTGGGCTTTCTTCGCTTTTGTCTTCGCCTTCTTTACAATTTTCCATAAAAAAAGACTGCTGCGCAACAGCTTCCTCTTTTTCGCGAGCCTCTTTTTCTACTACAAAACCTCCGGGCTCTTTGTCCTGATCCTCATCTTCGACATGTTTCTCGGGTTTTTTCTCGGCATCCTCATGGACCGCTCCAAGCGGCAGGGATTCCGGAAATTCCACATGATTGTCGGGGTGGCGGTCAACTTGGCGGTGCTCTGCTATTTCAAGTACGCCTATTTCTTCACGGATGCCTACAACACGATGGTGGGCAGCGACCATGAGGTGATCAACTGGCTGGCGCAGTGGACCAACGATTTGTCTGGAAAGGACTATTTCGATGCGTCCAAAATCCTGCTGCCGGTGGGCATCTCATTCTACACCTTCCAGAACATCAGTTATCTGGTGGATGTTTACAAGCAAAAAATCCGGCATGTCACCAACATGCTGGACTTTGGCTTCTATGTCAGCTTCTTCCCCCAGTTGGTGGCGGGTCCCATCGTGCGTGCCGACCAGTTCGTGCCGCAGCTCTACAAGCCCTTCTTCCTCAGCCGCCGCCAGTTCGGCATCGCGGTTTTCTGGATCCTCAACGGCTTGGCCAAGAAGCTGATTATGAGCGATTACCTGGCTGTCAACTTCGTGGACCGCGTCTTCAACAATCCCACGTTGTTCACTCCGTTCGAGAACCTGTCGGCACTGTTCATCTACTCTTTGCAGGTCTATGCCGACTTCTCGGGCTACACCGACATTGCCATCGGCGTGGCCATGCTGATGGGCTTCTATCTGCCCAAGAACTTCAATTCGCCCTACAAGGCCGACTCGCCGGCTAACTTTTGGAAGCGTTGGCACATCTCGCTCTCCAAGTGGTTGCAGGATTACCTGTACATTCCGCTCGGCGGCAACCGCAACGCCACTTTCGGCACCTATTTCTGCATCCTCTTCATCGCCGCGGTCATTGTGATGCTGACCAAGAGCGTGGTCATCGCCAGCATTCTTGTTGCGTTGGCGGTCATCCTGCTGATCGTCTCGTTGGCCTCCAAGCCCGCGCGGCTGAAAATCAGCACCAACATCAACATGATGAACACGATGCTGTTGGGTGGTCTGTGGCATGGTGCCTCGTGGAACTTCATGATCTGGGGCGGTTTGAACGGCATCGGCATCTTGGGGTTCAAGGTATGGAGACATCTCAAACAATGGATCCGCAGCATCGTGGCGGGCTGCGTGTTTGCCCTCTTCTTCGTGTGCAACTACTTGTGGCCGGCTCCCGTGCTGGTGATTTTAACCGTCTGGTCAGGCATCTTTTTTGTGGGGACGCTTGTCCGCTGCCTCTATTCCGCCATTTTCCCGAACCGTGACATCGCATGGCTCAACAACAGCTGGAACATTTTGATGACCTTCATTTTCATCTCCTTCACGCGACTTTTCTTCCGGTCGGGCTCGAACTTGGATCCTGCTGTGGCCAACGAGACGGCGTGGAACACGGCGCGCGCAATGGTCAACAGCATCGGTGGGGCATGGAACACGGCGGTGATTCCCGACATCCTGTCCAACTATTGGCGTGTTTTTGCGCTCTTCGCCGCCGGCATGGTCATCCACTGGCTTCCCGACAGATGGAAAAGATGGTATCGCGTCAACTTCGCCTTGATGCCGGTTTGGCTCATGGGCATCGTGGTGGTGGTCATCGTGTTCGTGCTCTACCAGTTCGTCACCGCCGACCTGCAGCCGTTTATCTATTTCCAGTTTTAGGGATTGGTAGTAGGTGCCCAAAGACCAATCCTCTATTTGTAACATTTTTTTTTTTACTTGCGTATATTGAAAAAAAATGTATTTTTGCAGTTTATGAGATAAAGTGTAAAGTGTGTAATGAAAACAGAGACAATTATTTATAAATTCAAATAACAATGAAAAAAAACAGTACGCTTTTAAGAGGAGCTATCCTCTTGGTTTTCTGCTTTTTAGCAGTAAATGTTTCTTTCGCCCAGCAATGGGGGAAGTGGTGCTATAAGGATTATACATCCAATGGAACTTTCACTGTGCCCCAGGGCTGTACCAAGGTGTATTTTGAGGCTGTGGGCGGCGGCGGCGCCGGCGGATTTGTGAAGGGATATTCTGCTCTCAATACTGGCGGTGATGATGGAAGTGGGCAAATGTATCATACATCCGGTGGTGGCGGTGGCGGTGCATATGGACGTACGGACATCAATTCTGGTCTTACTGCTGGTGAAACATTCGCTATTACTGTGGGAGCAGGAGGCTACAACACCGCTGATAGAGTAACTACTGGTAATTATACAGATGTGTGTGGATGGCTTTCATACGCATTGTATTGCGCTGGTAGAGAATACGAAGGCTTCTGGTTCGTGTATCTTGACATTGACGACTGGAATTTAACTGACGATCAGTCTTATGTCTATCCTTTTTTCAGAAATCACAGGGAGGATGATGGTAAAACATCTTCTGTAAAAAGAAATTCTACGGGTAATATCATCCTTGAAGCTTATGGTGGAAAAACTTGCCGAGGTGTTAACGGCAATGAGACTGGAGCTGCTGGTGGAGCTGCTGCTGGCATTGGCGACATTCACTATCCTGGCGGTAGAGGCGGTAATGGAACCGGAAGGTGTAGTGGCGTTCTTGGTAACATGAGCTCTGGCGGCGGCGGCGGTGCCGGTAATCCTGCTGGTATTGATAACAATGGTAAAGATGCTCGGTGTGTTGCAAATGATGGTTGGGGAGCAGGTGGAGCTGGCTACGGAGATGTTTGTGGTGCGGGTGGCAGAGGAACATCAGACTGGAATGATGTATATGGTGGCCCGAGAAATGGATATGCTGGTGCTGGCCCTGGTGGTGGTGGCGGTGGTTCCAAAACTGGAACTCTGAACTGGAGTCGCGGTGGTGCTGGACATAGTGGTATGGTACGTGTGCATTTCTATATTGATGAAAGGGCCATTACAGTGACGCCAGTGGCGGATCCTGCAATCATCACAGGTTCCGGTGTCACAACTCTTACGGCTAATGTTTCCGATAATCTTACGGGAAGCGGTTTTTACTCCACAACCTATCAATGGACGGATGGCCTAACAGGTAACCCTGTCACAACAGGAACACTGTATGCTTCCAAACAATATTGTGTTACTGTGACGAACAAATGCGAGTATGCCACCAATAGTGATGCTTGTATCACCACCAAGAGTGCATGTACTAACGTGACAGTCAATCCCGTCAACCCTGGCGTAATTGCCGCTGACAATACCACCTGGGTTTGTAACCCCGGCGATACCGTGGTGACGATTACCAGCACGACGGATGCCACACCTAATGATGGCACCTATAGCTGGCAATTTTCCACCGACAATTCCTCCTGGACCACCATTGGTGATGCTGATGGAAAAGAATATACCGTGGAGAACACCACGGGTTACTACCGCAGAGGATATACATACGGCTCCAACTCAACAGTCTATTCGAATGCCGTTCATGTGACCCGGCCCAGCGACATTGACCCGGGCATGGTGAAAGATGCCGCCAACAACACTACGACCAGTGTGTGCTCCGGCGGCGATGTGAGCGTCAACCTGACTGCAGGAAACACCACATATACTGTCACTTGGCAAACCTCTACCGACAGGAGCCATTGGGACGATGTGACAAGTGTGACCCCGCTCTCAGTCACCGGCCTCACCACCACCACTTACGTGCGCTATGTGGTCAATTATACTGCCTCTTGCGGTGTGCCTTCCAATAACTACTACACCCTCAATGTGTGGGAGAATCCTGTGGTGAACAGCATCGCGGAGCCTGACGACAAATGTCCGGGCAAAACTTCCTACACGGTGACCGCAGATGTGACCGAAGGCAGCAGCAGCAACCTTACCTACCACTGGACAGACGCAACAGGAAGCACCAATGAAGGTACTGTGGCAGCCACTCTTCCGAACTGTAACACCCCGTACAGTTATTCATTGTATGTGACGGATGGCAACAACTGTACCAGCAACACCGAGACGGGCAGCTTCACCACGGAGAACCCGGCGTGGTCTTTGGGTACCATCGCAAACGTGATAGCCACCTCCGGTGGAAGCTGTGATTTCAGTGTCCCTTCCAATGCCATTCTGACAGCGGCTGTCAATGCGGCCCTCAGCTCCTCCTGCGGCAATGAGGTGACCTTGAGCAACATCAATCCGGCTCCTGGAACCCCCCTCGCATCCTCTCAAAGTGTGACCGCCACGGCTACCGATATGTGCGGTGTGACACACGAGGTTTCCATCCCGGTTGAAAAACCGGCTGCGCCCACCGTGGAGATAGTGCCAACAACCGTGACAGATGTATTCAATTGTCCGGGAGAAACTTCAACCTTGACGGCCGTCACGGCAGCTGAAGACCCCACCTACCAATGGACTCCCTCGTCATTAGGCACGGGTGCCACGGCCACCACTATCGCCTATACGGGTGAGGACGTGGTCACACATGTTGACAACTACTCTGTTGTGGTGACCGACAAATACGGTTGCACTGGAACAGGAAACTTCAATGTTTATACCACACCGAAGGCATACGTTGCCAACAAGGAATACACTATCTGTTCTGACAATGCTGCCACCATGTCGCTCGCAAGTGGCGACAAGGTGCCTGCAGGAAGTAGCTTTATCGATCCGATCACCTTCAACTACACTACCACCTACACTTGGACCATCAGTACTCCTAATGCAAATGTTACTGGTGCCACGGAAGCTACAACAGCACAAGCAAACTTCACGACTGGCAATTTGTATAATGCAACATTGGAGAAGCAGACCATTGTTTACACAGTGACCCCCACCACGGTCACAACAGTTGAAGGCATGGAAATCACCAGTTGTACAGGTGATGCCTTCACCGTAACAGTCAATGTGCGGCCGAAGGTCACCAACGACGGTGCCATCACCAACTTCGACGATGACGATGTCATTATCACCCTCTGGTACAGTGCTTGCGATACGCTTTACTATGTGGAGACCCCGACATACGACAACAACATCCTTCCTGCGGACCTTTTTGTCACCATTTCCAATAGTGCAAGCAGCTCGGCCAACGCCGGCACCATTCTGGGCCGTATTGCCCCTGGTGAATACACCATCGTTTGGACGCTGACCGACATGTGCGGAAACTATGTGACCTACACGAAGAAATACATCGTGCGCTATCCGAACTGCGGCGATAATGATCCTAACTACACCGAGCCTTACACTGTTACCTACGACGGCTATACCTACTCCACCGTACGTATCGGCTGCGAGTGCTGGACTGCCGAGAACCTGCGCAGCACCAAGTACTCCGACGACACCGATATTCCTTCATCCAACGTCTATCATAGCGACGACTATCCCAACGATGCCGAGAACGAGGCCAAGTTCGGCCGTCTTTACAGCTGGTATTCCGCCATGCATGTGACGGAAGGCGATGACACTGCCGAGCCCGCTACCTCCAACAGCCCCGTGGGCCGCTATGTGCAGGGCGTCTGCCCCGCCGGCTGGGCTGTGCCTACTGTTGGCATCTACACTTCCATGAAGAACATCTCCGGCGCCATCGAGAACGTCAAGTCGTCCGACCAGACCACCTGGCTGCCCGGTCTCGCCGGCATTGCCCCCGGCAGCGGCTTCAACGCCAAGGGCGCTGGCTACTACGAGAGCTACATCGACCGTTACATGAACCTGCTCGGCCAGACGGACTTCTGGACCAGCACCATTGGACCTACGGTGCAGAAGGGCACCTGCGTCGAGATCACGCACGTCTGTCCCGAGATGCTCATCAAGGACTACATGAAGGGTCTCGGCTTCAGCGTCCGCTGCGTCAAGAGAGACTATGCTCCAGAGCCGGAAACGTTCAACTGTGGTACCAGCAAGATGATAGATGCTGGTGGTCACGAGTACGAGACGGTACAGATCGGCACCCAATGCTGGACCAAGACGAACCTGCATGTGGCTCCTGCTGGCGCTATGGATAAAACAGCCTCCAGCAGCATCGAAACCAGTAGCACGGAGCCGTACTACTATGTTTACCCGTATGTTGATGCCAGCGTTTATGGCTACTACTACAACTGGCAGGCCGCCAGGTTGGTTTGCCCGACAGGCTGGCATCTTCCAAGCGATGCAGAATGGACAACGCTTACGGACTACGTGGGCAGCCAATCTGAATATGTGTGTGGATCGCCCGCGGACCCCACCTATATTGCCAAGGCGTTGGCCTCCAAGGAAGACTGGGAAAGTAGCACCGGAAGTTGTACTCCTGGCTATAATACAAATACGAACAACAATACGGGTTTTTCTGCTATCCCGGCAGACATTTATAATGGGATAGCTGTTGCTCGCCCTGCTTTGGGATATCACACTTACTTCTGGTCATCCACAGAGGATGGCAGTAATACGGCATTTGATCGCAGACTGAGTTATGGACAAAGATATGTAAATAGATTTGGCGAAAGCAAGGAAAACTCAATGTCAGTCCGCTGTGTAAAGGATTCCGAATAATACTGGATTTGTAATTCTGAATTTGTAACTGCTATAGGGCGTGGCCGCGGGGCTGCGCCCTTTTTTTTGGTGGTAGGTGGGAGGTTCCGCCGGCGACAGCCGGCGGAATGGTGCGCGTCACCGCGAAAAAAAGATAATGGGCGGCGGCGGGAGCTGATTTACGAATTACACTCCCCAACCGCCGCCGCCCATCTTTTCCTTTCCCTGCGCGTCAGCGTGTAACCACCATTCCGCCGCGAACGCAGTGAGCGAGCGGAATCCCTGACAAGGTGGTTGGTTGTTTGCGTTTTACGATTTACGATTACCTTGTTCCGAAAAACGTAAAACGAAAAACGAACACCGCGGTTGGTGGTAGGTGGGAGGTTCCGCCGGCTGTCGCTGCAGGCAGGCCGTCAGGTCTGCCGGTGTTGGTGGGAGGTTCCGCCGGTTATCGCCGGCGGAATGGTGCGCGTTGGAGCACAAAAAGAGGGAAAAGATGGGCGGCGGACAATACCAATTCCCAATCTCGGCACAGCCTCCCGCCGCCCATCTTTTCCTTTCCCTGCGTGTCAGCGTGCAACCACCATTCCGCCGCGAACGCAGTGAGCGAGCGGAATCCCCCGAAGGCCTACGGCCTTCACTCGGATTACCACGCGGTTCCCAATGCGGCGGCGCCGAGGATGGCGGCATCGTTTTGGGGCAGTTGCGACAGCAGGACCTGGACTTTCCCTTTGTAGAGAAAAAGCAAGTTATCCTCGAAATACTTGCGGAGCGGGCGCATCAGCGCCTCGCCCGCGCGGGTGGGACCGCCCATGAGGAAGATGGCTTCCGGCTCTGAGAAGGCCACGGCGTTGGCCAAGGCCAGCCCCAGCCAGCGGGCTGTGGTGTCATACGCCTCCATGGCCACGGGGTCGCCTCGCAGGGCCGACTCACCGACAAACCGGCAGGTGAGGCCTTCCGGCTCATTGGCCGTCGGCTGGACTTTTCGGAGAGCTTCGCGGTAGTTTTGGCAGATGCCCCGCGCGGAGGCATACGTCTCCAGGCAACCGTTGCGCCCGCAGCTGCATGCGCGCCCGTCCGGGGAGACGATGGCGTGGCCCAGCTCACCGGCCATGCCATGGCTGCCGTGCAGCAGCCGGCCCTCCACCACGATGCCGCTTCCCACGCCCGTGCCCAAGGTGAGCATGATGAAATGCTTCATGCCCCGTGCCCCGCCGTAAACCATCTCGCCGACGGCGGCTGCGTTGGCATCGTTGTCCAGGCGCACAGGCACCCCGAACTGTTCCGTCAGGAAATCGCCTAAGGGAATGGGGGTTTTGATGCGCAGGTTGGCGGTGTTGGCCTCGATGCGGACGGTCTGGTGGTTGCCGTTGGGCGCACCGATGCCGATGCCCTGTACGGTGGTCAGATGCGTGGCATCCAGCATGCGCTGGATTTGGCCGGCGATGGCTTCCATGTAGGTCTCTGCCGTGTCGTAGCGGTCGGTTGGCAGGTTGTCGCGGCGCACGATGGCACCGTCGTCGCGCACGATGCCGATGTCGGTGTTGGTGCCTCCGATGTCAATGCCGATGGAGTAGGTGCTCATGAGGTTGCTGTTTATCGTTTGATGTTCTGTCGGTTGAGGGCCGCGCGGTAGCGAGCGGCATTGGCGGCGTGCTGCGCAGCGCTGGAGGTGAAGTTGTGATAGCCGGAGAGATCCTCCTTGGCGCACATGTACAGGTAGTCGTGGTGCGTGTAATGCAGCACCGAGTCCATGGTGGACCCCTCAGGGAAGCGGATGGGCCCGGGAGGAAGTCCCTTGTATTTGTAGGTGTTGTAAGGTGAGTCCACGCTGAGGTCGGCGTTGAGGATGCGCTTGCGGGCGAAGTCGCCGAGCGCGAACTTGACGGTCGGGTCGGCCTGTAGCAGCATGCCTTTGTGCAGACGGTTCATATAGAGTCCCGCGATGATGGCCTTCTCGGCAGGGCGGTGGTTCTCCTCCTCCACGATGGAGGCCAACGTGGCCACCTCCACGGGCGTCAGCCCGATGGCTTCGGCCTGCTCCTTGCGCTGCGGGGTCCAGAATTGCTGGTAGAACTCGTGCATCCGCTCCACGAACCCTTCGGCTGTGATGTCGTAGAAGAGGTCGTAGGTGTTGGGGATGAAGAGGGCGGGCAGGGTGTGTTTGTCGAATCCCAGACGGCCGATGAACGCGCTGTCGCCAAGACAGGCCGCCAGCTCTTCGGGAGTGAAGAAGAATCGGTTGCCCACCTTTTCGACGAATTGGTCGATGGTGCGCACGTTGTTGAAGGAAAACCGCACGGCATAGTGCTGTCCCCGTCGCAGAAGTCTGACCAGCTCGATGTTGCTGCTGTTGGGCTGGATGGTGTAACGACCCGGCCGTATGGTCTTGAAGCGCATCAGCTGCGCGGTGCGGTCGAAAGTCTTTTCATTGCGCAGCACATGGTGTGCGCGCAGGGAGTCCTTCATCTGCTCGTAGGTGGCCCCGTGTGGCACGGTGACCTTGACCTCGCCGCCGATGGCGGTGTTGGGGCCAAACAGGGCGAATGCCGCGTAGGCGGCCGCGACAATGGCAATGCCGAAAAGGAGGAGCAGTAACCTGAGAATCTTCTTTTTCATGTTCGGTTAGAAGAGGCGTTTGATGATTCGTAGAGAGTGTGTGTATTTTCCGGAAGGTGCGTGGAAGATGCCGGTGTCGTCCAGGGTGTTGATCTGGACGTGGCCGGAAGCATGCAGGATCTGTCGGTGGCCGCATACGATGCCCACGTGGATGATCCGTCCCTCCTCGTTGCCGAAGAAGGCGAGGTCGCCGATCCGTGCCTCGTCAACGAAGTCAACAGGGGTGCCCAACTCCACTTGCCGGGAGGCGTCTCGGGGCAGGTTGATGCCGATGCTGCGGAAGGCCATCTGGGAGAAGCCGGAGCAGTCGATGCCGGCGGGGGTGCGTCCGCCCCAAAGGTAGGGCGCGTTGAGGTATTGGAACGCAAAGGCGAGCAGACGGTCTTGCTGTTCGGTGAGCCCCTCGTGATGCGGCACCGCGAGTGGCGCGGCGGGCTCCAATTTGAACGTCCTGCCTGCGAGTGAGAATACGCCCTCTTCCGGCTCGGGGAGGCGAGCCCCGATGCAGAGCAGCGTGGGGATGTGGCTCTGTTGGTCACGGACGAACTGAAAGAGGGTGTCAACAATGCGGTGCGGCTGCGATTGCAGGCTGGCATGTTCCTCGTCGGAAAGGGGCACGAACTGCTTGCGCTGCAGCCACCCCTCGTAGCCGCAGTCGTCGGTGCGGATCTTGACCCACTCGGGCAGCTCTTCAATGACAGCATAGGATTCTCCGAAAAGGAGTTGCGACACCATCTCGGCGGTGTGGGAAGGCTCGGCGCGAAGAGCGGCGGCCATCCAAAGGCAAATTCCGTGATTCATAGGTTATGGCAATATAGTTTCAACGCCCGCTGGCGTTTGGTTTCGGATCGCGGGGCGGGCGTTGGGATGTGACAAAAGGTTTAGAACGGCAGGTCGTCGGGAGCACCGTCGTCCGTGAAGGTGTCCTGTGCAGGACCGTACCCGGGCAGGTCGTTGGCGGGTGGCGGCGTGCCGGCGGGCGGTGTGTAGGCCGTGTGCTGCGGCTGCACGGCGGCAGGGTTGTACTGCGGCTGCTGCGGCGCCATGCCGGCAGGATTGTAGGCCTGCGGCTGCAAAGGCGCGCCCTCCTGCACATGCTCGATTTTCCATGCCTTCACATCAGTGTACCACTTGCCGTTGAACTCCCGCGACTCCAGATCGAAGGAGACCTTCATCTGGTCGCCAATGTTGTATTCGTTGAGCTGGTTGGCGCGATCACCCCACAGGTTTGCGCATATCTTGCGGGGGAATTGGTCGTTGGTCTCGATGACGAACTCTTGCTTCTGCCATGTGGACCCGGTCCTGGCGCTGGTGCCCGACTGCATCTCGAGCTTTTGTATAAGTTTGCCTGTAATCTCTAAAGACATAGTGCTGTTACGGTTTTATGGTGAATATGATATTAGTTGTCGGTTTTATTCTCGTTTTTCTGTTTTTTGCCAAAAACAGTCACGTTGATGTATTTGGACGGATTGGCTTTGAGATCCTGAATGAGCGTGTTGAGGCTCTCGAGGGTCTGGGTGACATTCTTGTACAGCTGCTCGTTGTTGATGAGCATGCCGGCGGTGCCTTCGCCGTTCTCGATCTTGGTGGTCACGGCGTTGAGGTTGGCAATGGTGCTTTGGGCGTCGTTGACCAAGGAGCGGATGTTGGCTTTGGCGATCGAGTCGGAAATGTTGTCGAGGTTCTCGACAATGTTGTTGATCTGCGGGGTGGCGTTGCTGAGCGTGGCGGTCAGCTGCTCCAGCTGGGTGACCACGCGCCCCACTTTGCCCTCGTTGGTGGCGAGGATCTGGTCGAGGTGGCGGGTGGAGGCGTCAAGGTTGGCGAGTGTGCTCTTGAGCATAAGGGCGCCGTTGGCGGAGTCTTGAGGCTGGAAGGCGCTTTTGAGGGATATCCCGATGGTGTCGACGGAGGCGATGACGCTGGCCAATTGCTCCTTGAGGCCGTCGAGGCCGTCAAACATGCCCGGAGCGAGCATGCTGGCCAATGTGTCGTTCTTGTGCGCCAGGGTGGGGGAGTTGCCCATGACCAACCGGACAATCATGCCGCCCAGCAAATCTTTTTGGGCCACCTCAAAATGACTGTCGGAGGGGATGTCTATTTTCTCGGTGACGAGAATCTCGGCGCAGATGCGCGGCGGGTTGGAGCTCAGCAGCGAGATGTCGTTCACCTTGCCGATGGGATAACCGTTGAATACGACCGTGGTGCTTTCGTGCAGGTCTCCGACGTTTTCAAAAACTGCGTAATAGTAAGTCTTCCGGTTAAAGACATTAAGTCCTTTGAGAAAGTTGCATCCGAAATAGAAGATGACGAGGGCGGCAATGCAGAAGATGGCCACCTTCATGCTTTTGATGTTTTTTTCGGAATATTGTTGTTTGTCTTTGTCGTTGCTCATCGGCTTGTGAAAAATGAGCGGCAAAGATATTATTTTTTCGTCAATTTCCGAGCCTCGGAAACGGATATTTTTTTGTCGCCTTGGAAGGCGATCATGAAGGCGTCAGGATGGGTCTGCTTGATGGTGCTGAGCAGCTTGTTGGCCTCTTCGTAGGTCGTTTCGTTGCCGGCGGTGTATTTCCAAAGTCCGTTTTCCTGGTAGAAGCCGAGGTCGGGGATGTTCCAGATGCGCTTGTCGGTGAGCTCGAGTTTGACGGGGGAGGCGAGAACCTGCACTTTGAAGCGCACCTCGTCCTCTTTGGCGGGAGCGGTTTCTGTGCTGCTGTTGCCGTTGTTTGCAACTGCCGGCTGGGGTTGTGTGGCAGGCTCGGGTGTGGCGGCCGCCGTGTCAATGGTCACGGGCGGGACCGGATCCTCGGCGGGCTTGTCGGGCGTGCTTCCGCTGATGGGCAGATGCGTGTGCTTGGTATTGTTGACGATATCTACGTAGTCCACAAAGGCGTTGTAGATGGATGCGGCAAGCTTGTCCTGGTTCGACTTCTGGACGAGATAGGCTTGGTCTTTCGGGTTGGAGAGGAAGCCCAACTCAATCAGGATGCTGGGCATGGCCACCTTGTAGAGCACCCAGTAGTTGGCCTGCTTCACGCCGCGGTTGTTGAGGTGCGAGGTGGCCACCAAGTTCTTTTGCACCTTGTCGGCCAGGATGATGGACTTGTTGAGGTAGGCGGACGAGTAGAGGGAGAAGACGACGTACGACTCCGGCGAATTTGGGTTGAAGCCGTCGTAGTTGTTCTGATAGTTCTTCTCCATCAGGATGGCGGAGTTCTCCTTGCGGGCCACGGCTTGGTTGGCCTCGCTCTTGGAAAGTCCCATCACGAAGGTCTCCACACCGTTGCCGGCGGGATTCTCGGAGGCGTTGCAGTGGAAGGAGATGAACAGGTCGGCATGGGCGTTGTTGGCGATCTGGGCGCGTCGGTACAGCTCTACGAAAACGTCCGTCTTGCGGGTGTAGATGACTTTTACGTCCGGACAGTGCTCCTCAATGAGCTTCCCAACCTTGAGCGCCATGCTCAGGTTCACGGTCTTCTCATTCACCTGGGAACCGATGCAGCCGGGGTCGTGCGCACCGTGGCCGGCGTCGATGACCACCTTGAAAGGACGGGTGTTTTCCTGCCCCAATGCCGTGCTGCCGATAAAAAATAGCAGGAAATATAATAAGAATCGAATTTTACAGTTCATCGTTTTGAAACTTTTTGATATTTTTGCCGTTTTTTAAACTTGCAAAAATAAACGTATTATTTGTAGAGGTTAGGGTGTTGTTGAAAAAAATATACACATCTCGTTTTTCATATTTTCAATGGCTGATTATCTTGTTTATAGTCAGTTGCTTGAGTGTTGCATCCCAAGCACAGGGTGTGAAGACGAGAAACCGCAGGCCTCCTGCTGATACGACGGCACATCTGATAAACGATTCTGTACGCGCCGTTATTGTCCAAAACGACACCAATAAGAGGACGATTCGTTCCGTCAAAATCATTTCACCCAACGCCATACACTCCGTCGTCACCTACAGTGCCAAGGATTCCACCGTCAACGACCTCGAGCGGCGTTATACCTATCTTTTCGGCGATGCCGTGGTGAAATACGAGGACATGGAGTTGTATGCCGATTATATCGAGATCGACTTCAAGAACAACCAACTCTATGCCTCGGGGGTGGCCGACTCTTCCGGCAACGTGCATGGCAGCCCCGTCTTCGTGCAGGGAGCCGACCAATACCGGGCCCGGGAGATCAAGTACAACTTCACCACCCACAAGGGCAAGATCACGCACGTCATCACCACCCAGGACGAGGGCTATATCCATGGCGAACAGGTCAAGAAGATGGGCGACAACGTGGCTTTTATGAAGAGGGGGAAATACACCACTTGCGAACTTGACAACCCACACTACGAGATTTTCTTTTCCAAGGCGAAGTTGATCCAGCACGACAAGATCGTCATCGGCCCTGCCTATCTGAGTTTTACAGGCGTTCCCACCCCGCTGGTTCTCCCCTTCGGGTTTTTCCCTTTGGAAAAGGACAGGAAGTCTGGGCTGGTGATGCCCACCTTCGGTGAATCCAACAGCTTGGGGTTTTATATCAAGGATATCGGCTTCTATTTCGCCCTTACCGACAACTTCGACCTCCTGCTCGGCGCGGATGTCTATACCCGAGGAAGTTGGGCCGTCAAGGCCAAGTCCAATTATGTGTATCGCTACAAATGCAAGGGCAACGCCGAGTTGGGCTTCTACCAGACCCGTGTGGGCGACAAGCTCGACTCCACTTATCGCGTCTCCAACGACTTCAAGATCTATTGGGATCACAAGCAGGACGTGAAGTCGCATCCCACCACCCGCTTCAATGCCCACATCGATGTGGTCAGCTCCAACTACTCCAAATACAACCTAACATCTGCCAGCGACTACCTTTCCAACCAGTTTACCTCCTCGGTCAACGTGTCAACCTCCGCCGCTGACTTCTTCTATCTCGACGCAACGCTTTCGTATTCCCAAAACACGGGACAGCACACCATCAACTTCAAGTTGCCCGACATCAGCATGTCCATCATACAGTTCTATCCTTTCCGAAAGAAAAACAAAGCCGGAGCTCTGAAGTGGTACGACAACATTTCCATGAAATGGTCGTCGCAACTCACAGGTCAGATTGACACGTATGATTCCCTCTTCTTCCGGCCGGAGACGTGGGAGAACTACAATGTGGGCATGCAGCACACCATTCCCTTGACCATCCCCATCAAGATTGCGAAGCTTATCAACTGGAACACCACGGCCACGCTCATCGAAAAGTGGTATTTGCAGTCGTACACTCGCGACGTGACGGTGGACACGCTGGCCGATGTGCCGTCTTTGATGATGAACCGATATCTCCACCGGGGGTTCTATGCCTTGCACGATCTCAGTCTGTCCACGTCGATGACCACGAAGATCTATGTGATGTACTCTTTCAAGAAGGGTGGCTTGCAGGCCATCCGGCATGTGATCACGCCCAATCTGAACTTCACCTACCGCCCCGACCTCTCGGGCAACGTGGAGGGGCAGTACTTTAACCCCATCACAGGCGAGATGGTGAAGTACTCTTATTTCGAGAATGCGATTTTCGGCACCACCAACGCCCACACGCAAGCCCTCGCACAGCTCTCCTTCGGCAACAATTTGGAAATCAAGGTGCGCTCTCGCCGCGACACCATCACGGGATACAAGAAAATACCCCTCATCGACAATCTTAACGTCTCGATGAGCTACAACTTTGCCGCCGATTCCTTGAAACTGTCCAAACTTATGCTCACCGGCCGGAGTACACTGTTCAAACAACTGTACTTGACCTACAACTTCGCCTTCGACCCATACGTGATTGGTGAGAACGGACGGAACATCAACAAGTTCGAGTGGACTGTCAACCGCAGGTTGCTCAGACTCTCCTCAACCAGCTTTAGTGTGGCCTTGAACTTGCGGTTGGACCAGAACACCTTCAAGAAGAAGTCGAATGGCAGCGGCACGGCAAAGAAAATCGACAAGGACAGACTGCCGTGGTCGCTGACCTTCAACTACACCTTCACGTATGGTATCAACGACAACATCTATTATTATATGTTGCGCGACACCAACCGCTACGCCCACAACATGGTCCATACCATTAATGTCACGGGTGATATCCATATCACGAAAAAATGGAAAATCGGCTTCGCGACGGGCTACGACTTTGTCCAAAAAGCAATGTCCTACACATCTATCGACATCTACCGCGATATGCACTGTTGGGAGATGAGTTTCAACTGGATACCCTTCGGTTACCGCAGGGGCTGGGGCTTCACCATCAACGTCAAGGCCGCTGTCCTGAAGGATGTGCTGAAGTACAACAGGCCGAACGACTACCGCAACAATCTGTAGGGCGGAAGATATGGGAGATTGGTAATTACAAAAATTATCTTTCAAGATAATTTTTGCAAAAAAAATGTATATTTGCCGCCTGAAACTAAACCATATAAATGAATGACTAAAGCAACTATCCAATCCGTCAGACAAACTGAGAAGGCCGGGCTGTTTACCATCTGTTTTGAGGGCGAGAGCTTCACCGAATTCCAGAAATTCATCGTTAAAGGCCATGAGAATGCAACTCTCCAGCCTGATTTGCAAAAGATTTTGAACGCCTTGCAACACATGATGAATGCAATGGGATTTCTTGACAGGTATTTCAGACCAGAAGGGAAAATGCGCGACCGAGTGGCGGCACTACCCATACAGAGCAGTAAGTTAAGGCTTTATTGTCTGCGACTGTCCGACAGCGTGCTGATTGTAGGAAACGGTGGTCCTAAAACCACTAATACTTACGAGGAAGATTCGGAACTGAACGGATATGTGATTCAACTTCAAAAATTGGATGACCTATTGAAATTGGCGGAGGCAAAGGGGGAAATCACCATTGAGGAGGCCTCCCTCTCTGGCGTGGACGACAAAGAATTTGATATATGAAACATTCGAGTGAAACAGAACAGCTTTTCCAGCAGACACTTGACAAAACACCAAAAGCTTTAAAGTTGCAGGTGGAGTGGTCATACGAAATTGCTGATTGGATTGACAATCTGCTGCGAAGTCGTGGGTTGTCACAAAAGGAGTTTGCAAAGATGGTGGGCACATCTGAGGCGGCCGTATCGCACTGGGTTGGCGGCGGACACAATTTCACGCTGGCAACATTGGCAAAGATTTCCGCTGCATTGGGTGTCTCTCTTATTTCGATTGGACAATAAACAACAAATCGTTGTGCGAAGGAGAGATTCTTGTGTGAAATTTCGTCAAAACCAATCAAGACCCTGAAAGGTGAAAAATAGAGTTGAGCCATACTTGAAGCTGGAAAAACAACAATAAAAAAAACGTCCTTTGCCAATAAAAAAAAAGTGTATATTTGCAACCTTGAAAAATTTAGGTTGAAATAAGTATAAATATTTAAAAATCAATTAAATAAAAAAGATGAAAAACAAAGGACTTATTTTATTTTTCACCATTCTCCTGGCATTGGTCTGCCTGTATTGCCTCTCTTTCACCTACGCCACGTGGCGTGTGGAGAAGAAAGCTGACAGATTTGCCAACGATCCCGCTGCCATCGAGAGCGTGAAAAAGGAAGCACATGGCGACGTGATGTTGGAGAAACACCTGACGGACTCCCTCGTCGAGGCCAGAACCCGTCAGTATCTGACCAACAAGAACGATTCGACCGTGTTCATGGGGAACACTTACAAGCAATGTAAGTACAAAGAGTTGAATTTAGGTTTGGACTTGAAGGGTGGTATGAACGTCACCTTGGAGATTTCCATGCCGGATGTGGTGCAAAGTCTTGCCTCCAACAAGGAGGACGAACTCTTCAAGACGGCTTTCGCGAATGCCGAGAAGGAGTTTGCAAGAACCACCAATGGCGATTTCATTGATATTTTCGTCGATAATTTCAACAAGCAGAAGAGTGCGTTGAAGATGAACAACGCCAACCTGCGCACCTATTTCGGCGAGCGTTCCGGTCTCAAGAATGCCACCGACCAGCAGATCATCAGCTGGATGAAGAAGGAGTCTTCTGAAATCGTGGAGCGCACTTTCAAGATCCTGCGCACCCGTATCGACCGTTTCGGTGTGGCCCAGCCCAACCTGCAGATGTTGCAAGGCGGCCGTATCCTGGTCGAGCTCCCGGGCATCAAGGAACCCGAGCGTGTGACCGACCTCTTGAAGAGCACGGCAAAGCTGGAGTTCTGGGAGGTCTATAACGACATCGTGGGCGGCAAGCCCATCGTGCAGCGCTTCATGGAAGCCGACGCCCAGCTGGCCGAAATGCTGAAGAACAAGGAGTCTCTCACGCCTGCCGCCATCGACACAGCTTTGGCTGCTGCCGACAGCGCTGTCAACAATGCTTTGGCCGCTGCCAACACCGAGATTGACGAGGACGAGGATGAGGAAGAACTCGACGCCGCCGGCGGCGCCATCCTCAGCAAGGCTGTCGCCATCCCGGGCAGCTATGTGATCGGCTACTTCAAGGAGTCCGACATGCCCGCCATCAACAGTATGCTCCCGCAGTTGCAGCGTCTGTTGGGCGATAACAGCGTTGTCTTCTATTGGGGTGCTGCTGAAAAAGACTACAACAACGCCTATCCGCTCTATCCTCTTAAGAAGAAAAACGACCGTATCGGACCGCTCTTGAGCTCGGAGACCATCGGTGGTGCCCGCGTGGTGCGCAACGCCCGTCAGGATGTGGATCAGAACAACCGCGTGGTCGTCAACATGTCCATGGAAAGCCAGGCTGCCGACGAGTGGCGTAAGATCACCCGCGAGGCTTCTGAGAACAAGCAGAACCCCACGGCCATCGCCATCGTGCTTGACGAGTTTGTCTATTCCGCACCGACCGTCCGCAGTGAGATTCCCAACGGTAACTCAGAGATTTCCGGTAACTTCACCATCGAAGAGGCCAAGGACCTTGCCACCGTGTTGAACTCCGGTAACTTGGAAGCCCGTGTCAACATCGTCCAATCTGAAGTCGTCGGCCCGACCCTCGGTAAGGAGTCCATCCGTTCCGGTTTGCTCTCCTTCCTCGCCGCCTTCATCCTCGTGGTACTGTACATGTTCTTCTACTACAACCGCGCCGGTCTGGTCGCTGACCTGGCCCTGTTCTTGAACGTCTTCTTCATCATCGGCGTGCTCGCCTCCATGGGCGCAGTCCTGACGCTGCCCGGTATCGCCGGTATCGTGTTGACTTTGGGTATGGCCGTTGACGCCAACGTGATTATCTACGAGCGCGTACGTGAGGAAGTGCGCGCCGGCAAGGGTATCCGCGTGGCTGTGGACGAGGGTTTCAAACACTCCTATTCCGCTATCATCGACGGTAACGTCACCACCTTGATCACCGCTATCGTACTTTACATCTTCGGTTCCGGTCCGATCCAGGGTTTCGCCACCACGTTGATCATCGGTATCCTTTCCTCTCTCTTCACTGCCATTTTGGTTTCCCGTCTCATCATCGAGGCCCGTCTCAAGAGAGGCAAAGACTTTGCCGTGGGCAACAAGCTGACGATGAATGCCTTCACCAACCTGCACATCGACTTCCTTGGAAAGAGAAAGATTTTCTACGCGCTCTCTCTGACCTTGATCGCCATCTCCATCATCTCCCTCTTCACGTTGAAACTGCAACCCGGCATCGACTTCACGGGAGGCCGTTGCTATGTGGTCCGTTTTGACAAGGATGTCACGACAAAGGATGTGCGTGAAGCCGTTTCCAAAGAGTTCGGTGGCAACCCCGAAGTCAAGACCTTCGGTAGCAACAACCAGATCCGTATCATCACCAACTTCCGCATCGACAGCAACGATCCCAAGGACGACCAGCTCTGCGAGAAGAAACTCTACAACTGCTTGAAGGGCTTCTATGAGAAGCAAGATCTTACCGAGTACGACTTCACCCATCTGACCAATGATGTCCGCGGCGTGCAGTCCTCTCAGAAGATCCAACCCACTGTGGCCCGTGAGCTGTTGAGAAATGCCGCCTTGGCCGTGTTGGCATCCTTGGTGCTGATCTTCATCTACATCGCCATCCGTTTCCGCAACTGGCAGTTCGGTTTGGCCGGTGTCGCCGCCCTGTTCCACGACTCCTTCCTGACCATCGGTATGTTCTCCCTCTTATACAAGATCATGCCGTTCTCCATGGAAATCGACCAGAACTTCATCGCTGCTATCCTGACGGTGATTGGTTACTCCATCAACAACGTCGTGGTCATCATGGACCGTGTCCGTGAGAACTTGGCCCTCTATCCGAAACGCAGCAACTATGACAACTTCAACACTGCCATCAACAGCACCATGGGCCGTAGTATCAACACCGCCCTCACCACGTTGGTGACCCTGTTGGTGATCTTCCTGTTCGGCGGCGAGGTGATTCGCGGCTTCGTGTTTGCCATGTTCATTGGTATCCTGTTCGGTACCTACTCCGGCATTCTCGTGGCCAACCCGTTCGCATACGACTTGCTCCGCCTCAAACGCGGCGAGGTCAAGCGCGCCAATGCCGAGATTGCGAAGTAAAGATTTTCGGTTACATAAAAAAAACGGAACGATGCTATATCGTTCCGTTTTTTTTTGTATTTTAGCAGCCGCAATTTTTATAAGGTAAATTATCATAAATATGAATATACAAAAGCTTACCGCCGTCCTCGTAACTCTCTTAATGATAGGAGGTTTGACCTTGAATGCTCAGGCTCCGCAGAGCGTTCTGCGCGATGCGGACAATCTGTTCCGCGATTGCCAGTATGGGAATGCGTTGGAACAATACAAGAAAGGTATGAAGAAGCTCTCCTCCAACAGGGTCGAGATACAACGTGCCACTTTCCAGATCGCAGAGTGCTATCGCATCATGGGTGATGTTAAGAAGGCCGAACAACAGTACCTTCGTTTGGAGAAGAAGAATTACCAGAAAGACAACCCCATTATCTTGTTCCATCTCGCCAGTATCTACAATATGCGTGGCGAGTACGACATGGCGCTCAAGTATTATCAGAACTACAAAAAGCGCGAGCCCAATGATCCGCGTGTCGATATGCGTATTGAAGGCTGCAAGAACGCCAAGATGTGGAACGAGAACCCCACCCGTTATGAGGTCGAGAATCTCAAGAAGTTCAACACCCGTGACGACGAGTGGGCACCGCGCTGGGGCAACGAGGAGAAGCGCAACTCCATCATCTTCACCTCCAATCGAGAGGGTTCTGTAGGCAAGGGCACCGACCAATGGACGGGCGTGTCATTTTCCGACATCTATATCACCAACAAGCCCAAGAGCAAAAACACGGACTGGCCGGGTGAATGGTCGCCTGTCACCACCCTCGACGAAGGCGGCACCCTCAACACTGGCGTGAATGAGGGCGAGGCCTGCTCTAACCGCAAGGGCTCTGTCTATTACATGACCAAATGCCCCCAGGACAAGAAGAAAGTGCAAGGTTGCTATATTTACAAGACGTTGAAAAAAGGCAAATCTTGGGGCGAACCCGAGCTGGTGGTCCTGGGCGACTCCGCCTACAACTACGTCCATCCTTACATCTCTGGCGATGAGCTGACCATCTACTTCGCATCCAACATGCCGGGTGGCGAAGGCGGCTATGATATCTATATGGCCACCCGCGCCAAGAAATCCGCCAAGTTCAGCAATATCACCAACCTCGGTCCCAATGTCAACACCAAGGGTCAGGAGGTGTTCCCCATCCTTCGCAACGAGAACGAGCTCTACTTCTCATCCGACGGTTGGCCGGGCCTCGGTGGACTTGACCTATTCCTCTCCCGCATCAAGGATGGCAAATTCCAACCCGCCGAGAACCTTATGGTGCCTATCAACTCTTCATACGATGAAATCGGCATTATCTTTGATGAGAACGAAGCCATCGACCCGCAATCCAAGTCACCGTACCTCGCCAAGGGCTATTTCTCCTCCAACCGTCCCGGAGGCCGTGGTGGCGACGATATCTACTACTTTGTCCTCCGTCCGCTTGTCTATACGCTTTCCGGTTACATCCGCGACAAGAACAACGGACAGTACATGGATGGTGTTGAGGTCGAAATCAGCGGCTCTGACGGTACCTCTTACAAGACAACCACGGACGTGAAGGGTTATTACCACTTCGACAAGTCCAAAATTTTGGGTGCTACGACATACGCCATCAAGGTGGCCAAGAAGGGTTATTGGGAGAGCGGCAATACGGCCACGGCTACCACGGTGGGCTTGTCTGAAAACACCGACTTGAAACAGGATTTCACCCTCGAACCGATTCCAAAGGAGCCTATCCTTCTGCCGGAGATCCTGTATGATCTGGCCAAGTGGGACCTCAAGCCCCAGTACAAGGACTCCCTGATGTATTTGTACAACATCATGGTCAAGAACCCGACCATCGTCATCGAGTTGCGTTCCCACACCGACTCCCGTGACACCGAGGAGAAGAACGACATCCTTTCCCAGAACCGTGCCCAGTCTTGTGTCGATTTCTTGGTGAAGGAGAAGGGCATTGCCGCTGACCGTATTGTGGCCAAGGGTTACGGTGAGCGTGTGCCGCGCAAATTAGAGAAAGACATGTACTCCACCTATAACGGCAAGAAATACTTCTTCCCGAAAGGCACTGTGCTGACAGAGGCCTTCTGCGAGTCTCAACCCACGAAAGCCGAGAAGGAGGCTGCCCACCAGCTTAACCGTCGTACCGAGTTCATCATCCTGCGTGACGACTATGTGCCCAGCAACGACAATATCGACAGCGTGCGTCATGGCGGCGGCATCGCCCTTGTGCAACAACGCACTGTCCCCGTCACTATCGATGGCGACAATGTCATGGGTAACTGCTTCGCCAACAGCAAGTCTCTGAACTTTGTCATCGGCAACAACAGCGAAGAGGTTATGATGAACTACGCCGATGCCACCCGCTTCCTGAAGGAATCCTTCATCACCCTTAACGACTTCGAGGAGAAGTCGGGTGCCATCAAGCAGGAGGACGGCAGCATTATTGAAGGTTCGGTACTCTATCTCGAGGAGTTGCGTGTTGGCGATGACTATTCCGAGAACGTGAAGGTCATTGTCAAGAAGAACCTGCCTGCCGCCATCGTTGTCGGTGACAAGTTCATCGAGAACGAATGGGGTTCGTACACCATAGACAAGTCTTCCAACCAATTGAAATTCAACTAATCATAAATCAAAATAGATTCAAAGGGCAATCTTAGGGTTGCTCTTTTTTTTGCCAAGATGACACTTTTGAAGAAAACCGTTCTCTGCTGTGCCCTGTTTGCGGCTTATGCCATCCCGTCTTTGGCACAAGACACCCTCCGTGAAAACAAGCGCGATTTTGACCTGGTCAACAAACTGCTCCTTGAGGTGCGTGCGGACATGACCTTCAACCAGCCTTTCGTCTTGAACGAGTTGGATGGCATGCAATCCACGAACATCGGGGAGAGCACTTACGGGTTTGTGGGCCGCTACTTCAACCTGCACATGGGTGGCAATCTCACAAAGGACTTGTCGTACTATTTCCGGCAGCGCATTGTGGCCAACCCAGGCAGCAACTCTTTCTTCGACAATACGGATTTCCTGTTTCTCGACTACAGGTTCCATAAAAACTGGTCGCTGCGGGTTGGCAAGGAAGCCTTGGCAGTGGGTGGCTTTGAGTATGATGCACCTCCTATCGATGTACTCTATTGGTCCTATTATTGGGATAACTTCTATTGCTTCCAGCTTGCCGCCGGCATCACATTCCACTCCAACGACGAGAAAAACACCCTCAAGCTGCAAGTGGGCAACTCGCCCTATATCCACTACGGCTCCCCGTTCAGGAACTCCCTGTTGAGCTACAATTTGCTCTGGTCTGGCGACTTCGGCCATTTCAAGGCGCTTTATTCCTTCAATATGTTCGAGAGAAAGAGAGGTGTCTTCATGAACTATATCGCCTTGGGTAACAAACTCGATTACGAACATTTCAGCATTTATTTGGACTTGATGCATCATGCCTGCTCCACGCGACAGCTGTTTAAAGACTTTGGCGTGGTTGCACGCGCCGACTTCAAGTTCAATCCCCTGGCCAACCTGTTCGTGAAGGCAGGCTATGAACAGAATCTTGACGAAGAGGAGATTGCCAATTACAATGCCACGGGTGAGATTTGGGACTGTCTGGCGCTCCCAGGCCAACAATATATATATTATGGTATAGGCTTTGAGTGGCATCCCAAGAAATACTCCGACATACGTTTGCATGGCTTTGTGACCGACGTCGCCATTATCAACGACTATGCGCCGGCGTTGCAGGATCCGGACATTCAAGCCGAGCACAATCTCTATGCCAACATTGGCGTGACGTGGAAAATAGACATTGCAAAATATTTCAGAAACAAATAGGATATGAAGATAAGACGCAAGAACACCCTCAGTTATGCCCAGGCCATTGAGCGGGTATTCCAGAAGTTGGAGCAAAAGCTCAAGCTGAAAAATCCATTGAAGTTTACCAGCAAACGTTCCATCGAGGCTGTCCTCTTCCTGATTCTGTTCATAGGCTTTTTCGGCCTGTTGGCCTATAAAATGTCGTTGCCGATGATGCTGAACACGTTCATGCAGACGGCCTATCATCTGCTGTTGGAAACGGTCTTCTACATCATGGCCATTTGCGTGCTGATGGGTGCCATCAGCAAGTTGATGGCGGAGTTCGGTGTGGTTCGTTTGATGGAAAACATCCTCAAGCCGTTCATGCGTCCACTCTACAACTTGCCCGGCGTGGCAGCCTTGGGCGCTGTCATGACCTTCTTGAGCGACAATCCTGCCATCATCACGTTGGCCAAGGACAAGAACTTCAGCCGCTATTTCAAGAAGTACCAGCTGGTGTCGCTGACCAACTTCGGCACAGCGTTCGGCATGGGCTTGGTGGTGTTGGCCTTCATGACGGGCCTTGGCTTTGGCAAGGGCGCCTTGGTGGGCATCCTCGGGGCTATTATCGGCAGCATTGTCTCCACGCGCCTGATGCAGCACTTCACCCTCAAGTCATTTCCAGAACTTGATACGCCTGTTTCTGAGGAGTCGGGCGATGAGCAGCAGATTTCCTTTAAGAGCGAAGGCAGTGTTTTCATGCGTTTCCTCAACTCCATTTTGGATGGCGGCAAGGACGGCGTGAACATAGGCTTGGCCATTATCCCGGGAGTATTAGTCATCTCCACCATTGTGATGATGATGACTTTCGGCCCGAGCGGGGAGGGCGGTGTCTATACGGGGGCGGCCTACGAGGGCGTTCCTATCATTACATGGGCGGCCGATAAGGTGGATTTCATCTTCCGTTGGCTCTTCGGATTCAACAGCCCGCAGCTCATCTCGTTCCCGATCACGGCGTTGGGTGCCGTGGGCGCCGCGCTTGGCTTGGTGCCCCGGTTCATCGCCGAGGGCATCATCGACAACAATGCTGTGGCTGTCTTCACCGCCATGGGCATGTGCTGGAGCGGTTACTTGAGCACGCACACCGCCATGCTCGACTCCTTGGGCTATCGCAAGCTCATCGGCAAGGCCATTGGCGCGCACACCATCGGCGGACTCATCGCTGGCATCGCGGCCCACTGGCTGTTTGTGCTTCTCGCACTCATTTTTGCATAAAGGTGGGATTATTTCCTCAACTCAAAGTTAGAGCCTAAATAGACTTTCTTCACCATCGGGTCGGCGGCTAACTCCTCGGCTGTGCCCGACTTGAGCACGCGACCCTCGTAGAGCAGGTAGGCGCGGTCGGTGATGGAGAGCGTTTCATGGACGTTGTGGTCTGTGATGACAATGCCGATGTTCTTGTCCTTGAGCTTGGCCACGATGTTCTGGATATCCTCCACGGCGATGGGATCGACACCGGCGAAGGGCTCGTCCAACAGAATGAACTTGGGATCGGAGGCCAGGCAGCGGGCTATTTCCACACGGCGCCGCTCGCCGCCGGAGAGGTTGTTGCCTTTGTTGCGCCGCACTTTCTCGATGTTGAATTCGGCAATGAGACTCTCCAGCTTCTCTTTCTGCTCTTTTTTGCTTTTTCCGCTGAACTCGAGGATGGCCTTGATGTTGTCCTCCACGGTCAGTTGGCGGAACACGGAAGCCTCCTGCGGCAGATAGGCCAGTCCCAACTGGGCGCGACGATACATCGGCATCTCTGTGATGTCAGTGTCGTTCAGAAAGATACGTCCGGAAAAGGGCTTGATCAGACCTACAATCATGTAAAATGATGTTGTCTTGCCGGCACCGTTGGGCCCTAACAGACCCACAATTTCGCCTTGCGTGAAATCGATGGATACATTATCGACCACGGTCCGGTTTTTGTATTTCTTGACCAGACCTTCTGTACGGATCCTATATTCCATATTCTCCCCTTTCTGCCATCTCTTTGATTTTGGATATGGCTTGGTTGAGGGCTTGTTCCACAGGACCCTTGATCAACGCTTGCATGAAAAAGGGCACATCGGCTTCGGCCTCCACTTGCACGGTGGAGCCTTCGCCCGCTGGCGCAATGTTCACAACCGCATCGGCGGCGATGCGCTTGTCGGTGTCGATGTGGTAACAAACCTTGGAGTAGGGGATCTGTTCGGTCAGGCGGAGTTGGCAGGTTATCATGCCGTTGAGCGTGAAACTGCAGGTGTCGTCAGTGACGCTCCAGTTGGAGATTTGTGGCACGGCGGGAACCTGGATGCGTTTGGTGAAATTCACCAAGGTGTCGTACACCTCCTCCTGGGCGTTGCGGAATGTCTCTGTATTGCTTTGGATTTTCATACGGATTGCATTGAGGCGGCGAAAATATAAAAAAAATGTGTGGCTTGGATATTGTCTGAAAAAAATTATTACTTTTGCACATTGATAAATTTATAGTATTAATTAAAACTCTTTATTATGGGATTATTGAAAGAATTTAAAGAATTCGCGTTGAAAGGCAATGTCATTGACATGGCTGTCGGTGTGATCATCGGCGGTGCCTTTGGAAAAATCGTCACCTCTCTTGTGAACGACATCCTGATGCCTCCCATCGGTTGGGTCCTCGGTGGTACCGATTTTACCAAATTGAGCCTCAAATTCCCCGCCCGTAAGGTGATGGAAACAGTGACGGGTCCGGACGGACTCCCTCAGGTTGTCGAGAAAACGCTGGATCCCGTGACTTGGAACTATGGTAACTTCATCCAAGTGACCATTGACTTCCTCATTGTGGCAGTGTGTATTTTCTTGGTGATCAAGGGTATCAACAAGCTCTCCTCGCTTCGTAAGAAAGAAGAGGAAGCCGCTCCCGCCCCCGAGCCTTCCACCGAAGAGAAACTGCTTACCGAAATTCGCGACCTGCTGAAAAAATAGCAGCGCCGAAACTGAAAAACGACTCCGTCTTGGAATCGAAATGAATAGGGGCTAAAACACTTTAGCCCCTATTCTTGAATGTTCATTTTTCAACAATAATCCCATAGGAAATCCGCTATGCCCGACAGTGTCCGAGAGACTTTCAACGACCACCCCATATATTCGCTCTCCGAGATTGCGATGAGCATCCATCGTGTCATGGAGCGAACATATCCCCAGCCCTACTACATCAAGGCTGAGATTCTAAAACTCAATTTCTATCCTTACAGCGGGCATTGCTATCCGGAATTGGTGGAAAAGGAGGGAAATGTCATCAAGACGGAGATGCGGGCGATCATCTGGTCGTCCAACTACCAAAGAATTAACCAGCGTTTTGAGCAAATTACGGGAGAGAAACTGAAGGAGGACATCAGGATTCTCTGCCTGGCTTCCGTTGAATTCAGCCCCAAGCACGGGTTGGCCTTGCATATCCAGGACATTGAGCCTTCTTATACATTGGGCGAGATGGTCCGCAACAAAATGGCCGTCATCGAACGGCTGAAAAAGGAGGGTGTCTTCACCCAGAACAAATCACTCGCCATGCCATTGGTGCCCAAGCGGATAGCGGTCATCTCCGTGGAGACCAGCAAGGGGTACAGCGACTTCATGACCACGTTGGAGAGCAATCGTTACGGTTATCGCTTCGAGACGGAGCTGTTCCCGTCTATCTTGCAGGGTGACAAGGCCATCTTGGGGATGACTGCGCGTCTGTCCGAAATCGAGATGCGGTGCAAGGAGTTCGATTGTGTGGCCATCGTGCGCGGCGGCGGCGGCGATGTCGGCCTCAGCTGCTACGATGATTACCAGCTGGCCCATCGTGTGGCCACGTTCCCGCTGCCCGTCCTTACCGGCATCGGCCACTCCACCAACCAGACGGTGACCGACATGGTGGCATACAGCTTCAACATCACCCCCACAGACGTGGCCTTTTCGCTCATTGAGCGCTTCCATGATTTCGACGCGAAGGTGCAGCAGCTCTTTGAATCCATCGCTCGTCGGACTGCAGAGGTGATTGCGGAGGAAAAGCGCCGACTTTTGGAAATGGATACCGCGCGCCGAATTGCCGCCCCGCGCATCGTGGCGGAGCACAAGCGGCAATTGCGCGACTTTGCCCAACAGGTGACCCTCAAGTCTAAGGAGATGCTGCTCACGCAAGGCAATGCGCTGTCCAAGTTGTGGGAAGAGTTGGTGCGCCTTGAGGCAGATCGTTTGGAACAGGAGCGTGAACAGCTTGGCCAGTCGGCGCAGAAACTTTCGGCACTGAGCAGCCAGCTGCTGCAAAATCGCAAGGAACGGGTTGCCACGTTGGAGGACAAGGTGCGGTTGCTGCATCCCGACAACATCCTCAAACGGGGGTTCAGCATCACTCGCTTGCAGGGGCGCGCTGTCACGGGTGCGGAGGCCTTGCGCGCGGGCGATCGCATCGTCACCCAGCTTTTTGAAGGCGAGGTGACGAGTGTGGTGGAAAAATAACATAAGAGAAAATTCAGAGCAAAAAAATCGGATATGAAAAAGATTTGTTTTCTTCTCATTACGGCCCTGCTTGTGCTGGCCTGTTGTCAGTCGGACAAGAAAGAGCACAAGACGACCCCGAAGCCACAGGAGGTGAAGGACACCACGGTTGTGGCGGGCGTCTATCACTATCAGTTTGATGGTTTTGAGTTATGGACGCTGCAAGACATGGAGCGTGGCATGTCAATGGACCTGTTTCCGGATGCTAAGCCAGCTGACATTAAGAAGTTAGTGCCCACAGGCGAGGCAGAGGCCGCCATCAATGGCTTTTTGGTGAAAAAAGGCGATGACTATATCCTCTTCGATGCCGGCTTGGGAATTGATCAGGGTGGTGCCCTGTTGGACAAAATGTCAATGCTTGACATCAAGCCCGAAGAGATCCGCACGGTCATGTTGACGCATTTTCACGGTGACCACATTGGCGGGATGTTGACGGGTGGCAAGGCGACATTCCCGAATGCGGAGGTCTATTTTTCGATAGAAGAGCAGAATGCATGGAAGCGCGACGGGCGTGTGCAGCGCATGTTGGATGCCTACGAAGGACACACGCATCCTTTCAAATGCGGTCCCAATGTGGTTGACGGTGTGGATGCCATCCTTGCTCCGGGGCATACGCCAGGGCATACCATGTACCAATTGGGTAATCTGCTGATTATCGGGGATCTGATCCACGCCTTGGCTTTGCAGCAGTCGCATCCCGAGTACTGTCCCACCTACGACCAGGAGCCCCAATTGGCGGCCAAGACCCGCAAAGAGGTCTATGACTATATCCAGGATCACAAATTGGTGGTGGCCGGCATGCATTTGCCCCACTCCGGCGTGATTGAGGAGTTCCACGCCGAGTAGGACCAAAACCTAATATAGGAAATTATTGTATGGGTAGATCTGGATGTGCAGTTTCTTGATCTCCTCGTAGAGCATCTCCTTCATTTCGTTGACATTCTCTTTTGTTTTGGCGGAGATGAAGAAGGTCTTGTGGGCGCTTTTGGCCATCCAGGTGGCTTTGAGCTCCTCCAAGGTGATGTTCTCTTTTGTTTTGGGTGTCAGGTCGTCCTCGGCCTTTTCCACCCAGGTGTATTGGTCGATCTTGTTGAAGATGATGATCATGGGCTTGTCGCCGGCTTCGATTTCGGAGAGAGTCTGGTTGACGACGGCAATCTGTTCCTCAAAGTCGGGATGGCTGATGTCCACTACATGGAGCAGCAGGTCGGTTTCGCGGATCTCGTCAAGGGTGGATTTGAAGGATTCCACGAGGCTGTGCGGCAGTTTGCGGATGAAGCCGACTGTGTCAGAGAGCAGGAAGGGGAGGTTGCCGAAGACCACTTTGCGCACCGTGGTGTCAAGGGTGGCGAAGAGCTTGTTTTCGGCGAGCACTTCGGAGTTGGAGAGCATGTTCATGATGGTCGATTTGCCGACGTTGGTATAGCCTACCAAGGCGACGCGCACATACTGGTCGCGGTGGCTGCGCTGGGTCCTTTTCTGGCGGTCAATCTCCTTGAGGCGGTTCTCTAACAGGGAGATGCGTTGGCGGATGATGCGGCGGTCGGTCTCGATTTCCTTCTCGCCAGGTCCGCGCATGCCGATGCCGCCGCGCTGTTTCTCAAGGTGCGTCCAGAGTCCTGTCAGCCGGGGCAGCAGGTATTTGTACTGCGCCAACTCCACCTGCACTTTGGCGTGGGCGGTTTGTGCGCGCTTGGCAAAAATGTCGAGGATGAGGTGCGTGCGGTCCATGACCTTGCAGTGCATGATTTGCTCGATATTGCGCTGTTGGCTGGGCGTCAGCTCGTCGTCCACTACCAGGAGGTCGATGCCGTTCTCGTGGATGTAGTCGGCGACATCCTTGATCTTGCCGGAACCGAGGTAGGTGCGCGGGTCGGGGTAGGGCAGGTTCTGGGTGAACTGCTTCACGGCCACGCCGCCGGCAGTGTCGACCAGAAATGCCAACTCGTCGAGATACTCGCGCGTCTTTTCCTCAGACACGGAGGGGGTGGATACGGCCATCAGTGCCGCCCGTTCAGGAATGGTTTCTATATTGTTTTTCTTCATTGTTCAAAAAATTAATGCAATCATCAGTGGCCCGACAGGTCGTTTTTAGTTTTCCAAGGGTATACCTTCAGGAAAATTATCGAGCCGACAAGCATAAGTGAGGTGTAAATCCAGTCGGCAGTCCACACCCATTGGATGGCGAGGTGGAACACTTCCGTGGCGAGGTATATATATATGGTATAGAAAACGAGCGCGCCGGTTTCAAGATACAGGGCGATGAGTGTTTTTCCCGTGCCGGAGATAAACTCGAAGTAGACCATGGTCACGGACATGAGGATGGAGGTGATATAGACCACGTACAGTGCGGGCACGGAGCGTGCCGCCATGGCCAGGTCTTCCGTGTAGAGGGCGGCGACCTGTTTTGGGAAAATGACCAGCAACAGCAGGATGGGCAGCAATGTGAGCAATGAGAGCTTGAGGATGCGGCGCAGGGTATGGGGCACCTCGTCTTGCAGTCCAGCCCCGATGAGGCGGCTGGTGACAGTGTTGGCGCAGGCACCGTACGCGAAGGCGGTCAACGTGCCGAGCAGGAACACACTCCGCACGATGCCGGAGATGGCCATCGGCTCCTCGCCAAGATGCTCTATCAGGGCGAAAAAGAGGAACCAGGTGCCAAAGGAGAAAAGACGCTGGAACATGGTGGGCACGGAGATGCGCAACACCCGTCCGAGCAAAGGCCATTCAAGGGATTTGAAGGAGAAGATGCCGTATGTCTTGTACGGCAATTTGAAGAAGGTGTAGAGGAAGAAGAAGATGCAGGCGGTGGCTTCTGCGAGCACGGACGAGAGACCGGCACCGGCCACACCCATCTGTGGCATCCCAAAGTGCCCGAAAATCAGGCTGTAGTCGAAGAAAATGTTGACGACAGCCATCGCCAATGTCGTGTAGGTGATAATCGTGGTGTTGGAAAGACCCACGTAGAGTGCGCGGAACAGGAAGTTCATGCTGACAAAGAGGATGCCCCATTGCCGAAAATTGATGAAGCGCAAGGCCGCCTCGTGGATGTGCGGGGAGTGGATGATGCCTCCGAGCAGGGTTGGCGTGCAGAAGTGGATGATGACAAGCATCACTATGCCCAAGAGCAGGTTGAAGAGGAATCCGTGTTCAAAGATGGAACCGATTTGCTTGAGGTTGCCTTCGCCGAGACGGCGTGCCACCATGATTTGCACCCCTACGGAAAATCCTTGCAGGATAGTGGTGAAAATCAGGTAGTAGAGTCCCGCCATCATGGCCGCTCCCAACTCCGCTTTGCCCACATGGCCTAAAAAGACGGTGTTCACAAATACTATGATTGTCTGGGCCAGGTTGCCAAATATGATAGGGTAGGTGATCTGCCAGATCTCCTTGTTGGTGACGGAAAGTTGCTGTGGCATCAGAAGGTGGTGTAGGAGATTTCGAGACGCAGGCGTTGGTCATTGTCGAGGTTGGTGCCGCCGAATATGAGTCGGTTGGCACGCACGGCGGAGCCGCGCACGACCAGGTTGATGGAGTCCGTCAAGTCGCCATTGTCTTGAATGAGGTCCTGCACATAGCGTGTGATGCGAAAACGGTACTCGTGTTTATCCTTGTCGTAGGAGCCTCCAAAATGGGATGACGAGGTGTAGTATTCGTCATCGGGGAGGTAGGTGATGCTGCCATCGGATTTGATGCCCTGCAGGGTGAGGGCTGCCGGAGGAAGAAGGTGCTCCTCGTAGGGGGACAGGTTCTTGATGATCAGTTCGGCGCGGTTGATGACCACGCGGTTGTCGAGCGACTTGAAGGCGTCTTTTAAGTGCGGGAACGCAATCCGGGTCTTCACGCCGCCTGTGGCCTGCGCGAACAGATGAGTAGCACCCACGGACGGGTCGCCTTGCAGCACCTCCTGGATGAAACTGACGTTGGAGGAGGCTGTGTAGTCATGGTCAAAATGGGTGAACCTGCAGCACTCGGCGTCGCAGGGGAAGGTGTATTTGGTGGTTCCGCTGCTCTCGTTGTGATAGTACAGCACGATGCTGCTCAGGGAACTGGTCATGTTCGTGAGCAGCACATAGCCCGTGGATCCGGTGTGGGAGACTGCAGAGATGCACAAGCCTTTGAAAAATTCCTGAAAAGAGGAGGAGTTGGCCATCCGATCTTGGTTGTCAAGAAGATATTGTCCGAAAGTCTGTGTGAGGCGGATGCGCAGGTGGGCGCTGTAGTTGCCCGTATCGACGATGACCGAAGTGTTGGGTTGGATGGCATAGCCGGTTTGGGCATAGTTCAGCGGTGTGGGGTCAAAACTTAACGTGCTGGTATTGTAGTAATTGGTTTCGGAAGAGAACGGTTCGGTGAGTTGATAGACGCGGATGCCCACTTGCGAGGTGGTGTCCCCGTACCAGGAGGAGAGTTGTAATGAGAGCACTACGGAATCGACCACGGGGTGGTCGCCAAAGTTCACGGACGCGCCCGAGAGGTCGAATTGGGCATATGTGGAAGCTGTAAGGTCGCCGAAGACGGGATCGTGCAGATGCCCGATCAGGTTGGCGCTGGTGTTGGTGGTGTTGATGGTGTCCTCCAGGATGGAATAGGCCTGCAAGGTCACCGTGTCCGTGAAATCGGTGCCGAGCTGGTCGGTGAGTCCGAGACCGATGGAGGAGGTCTGGTTGTCGCATGCTGCCAAAAAGCATGTCAGTACGGCAAGGATGCCGATAAGCCGAAGTGTTTTCATAGACTATCCGTTGTCCCGTTGGGCTAACAATTCGTCGTAGAATTCATCGTAAAGGTCCACGTAGTTGTCATCTTCAGGGTGTTGCAGGACAGGTTTGCCTGACTGTTCCACATAAGTGAGGAGTCGTTTCTTGATGTCGGTGGTGAGTGCCACGGCGTCGGAGAAATCCACGGCGGTTTGGACGATCTGGTCGTAGCCGGGGTTGCGGAAATGGCGCAGGCATTCGCGCGGGATGTTGGTCTGGCGGAGTTTCTTGCCGAAACTGGTCGAGAACTTCTCCGGAAAGGAGTCCGGGAAGATGGTATAGACGATTTTGCAGCCTTGCAGCAGCGGGTCGTCCTTGTAAACGGTCTTGATAAACAGTGGCACCAACGCGGAAATCCAGCCATGACAGTGGATGATGTCAGGCTCCCAGCCCAACTTGCGGACAGTCTCCATCACACCTTTGGCATAAAAGATGGCACGGGAGTCGTTGTCGGGATAGAAGTTGCCCTCCGCATCGTAGTAGGGCGTCTTCCTCTTGAAATAGTCCTCGCTGTCGATGAAGTAAATCTGCATGCGGACATTTTGGAGCGAGGCGACCTTGATGATGAGCGGATGGTCGGTATCCTCGATGATAATATTCTGCCCCGAGAGGCGAATGACTTCGTGCAACATGTGCCGATGCTCGTTTACACAACCGAATTTTGGCATGAACGTGCGAATCTCATTTTCGCGTTCTTGGATGCCTTGCGGGAGGTATCGGCAGATGTTGGAAATGTAACCCTCTGGAAAATAGGGAAATATCTCCGGGGTAATGAATAAGACTTTCTTCTTTGCCATGTTAACTTTTTTGCGTGTGCAAAGATACGAAATTTTTTCGAATAAAAAAAATTCAAATGGTGATGAACCATATTAAAAAAAATGTATTTTTGCCGCCGCAAAACGAGCCCAGGTGGTGGAATTGGTAGACACGCTACTTTGAGGGGGTAGTGGGAGTACTCCCGTGCAAGTTCGACTCTTGTCCTGGGCACTGCAAATCGAAAAAAACGACACCGAAAGGCGTCGTTTTTTTTGTTCATAAAGGCGAATCCTCTTTTATTGGATTTCGACGGACTGGCGATTTTTATCTCCTTTTGTTGCAAAATAGTTGAAAAAATGACAATCTGTGACCTTTTCCCGGCCCTTTATGAAAAACCAAAAAAAACGCTTCTTGGAAAACGATTTTTTGTTATCTTTGCGCCTCTTAAAAGAAATTAGTTCTAATCAATCTAAAACATTAAGTATGAGTAATATAAAGTATGTTTACACCTTTGGAGGAAAGACAGCCGAGGGTAAGGCTGATATGAAAAACCTTCTGGGTGGCAAAGGTGCCAACCTCGCCGAGATGTGCTTGCTCAAGCTGCCCGTGCCGGCTGGCTTGACCATCACCACCGAATGCTGCACCGCCTATTATCAAAACAATTGCCAACTTCCCGCCGGCCTTATGGACGAAGTCCACGCCGGAATGAAGAATATGGAGAACATCATGGGCATGAAATACGGCGACCCCGAGAACCCGTTGCTCGTCAGCTGCCGCTCCGGCGCCCGCAAGTCAATGCCCGGCATGATGGACACCGTGCTCAATATCGGTCTCTGCTCCAAGACCATCCCCGGTCTCATCAAGAAGACCAACAACCCACGCTTTGTCTATGACTCCTACCGTCGTCTTATTATGATGTATGCCGACGTCGTGATGGAGAAGGCCGAAGGCATCGAGCCCGCCGACGGCAAGAGCATCCGCAAGCAACTTGACGATATGCTCGACGCTTACAAGGAAGCCAAAGGCTACAAATCCGACACCGAACTGAAGGCTGAAGAGCTCCAGCAACTGGCCGAGGACTTCAAGGTCCGCATCAAAGAGGTGCTGGGCACCGAGTTCCCGGATGACGCCGAGGCCCAACTCGAAGGCGGCATCAAGGCCGTGTTCAAGAGCTGGAACGGCAAGAAGGCCATCTCCTACCGTCGCATTGAAGGCATCCCCGATGACTGGGGCACTGCTGTCAACGTGCAGACGATGGTGTTCGGCAACATGGGCGACGGCTCCGCTACTGGCGTGGCTTTCACCCGTAACCCCGCCACTGGCGACAACCAGTTCTACGGCGAATGGCTGATCAACGCCCAAGGCGAAGATGTGGTGGCCGGTATCCGTACCCCCAACCCGCTGAACGACGATACCAAGAACGAGCAGAACAAGCATATGCATTCCATGCAGGAGCTGATGCCTGAAACTTATAAGGAACTCTGCGAGGTGCGCCGCATCCTTGAAGAGAACTACCACGATATGCTCGACATCGAGTTCACCATTCAGGACGGCAAGCTCTATATGCTGCAGTGTCGTGTCGGCAAACGCACCGGCGTGGCCGCTCTGACGATGGCTCTCGACATGCTGAAGGAAGGCCTCATCGACGAGAAGGAAGTCGTGATGCGCCTCACCCCCGAGCAACTCGACGAGCTGCTCCACCCGATCCTCGACACCGCTGACGAGAAGAAGCACACCGTTATCGCTAAAGGTCTGCCCGCAGGTCCTGGTGGTGCCGTGGGTAAAATCGCCCTCACCAGCGAGAAGGCCAAAGAGTATCGCGCCGCCAAGGTGGCCAACGTCCTGGTCCGCGAGGAAACCAACCCCGAAGACGTCGAGGGTATGCGCGCCGCCGACGGCATCCTGACCGCCCGTGGCGGTATGACCTCCCACGCCGCCCTCGTGGCCCGTGGCTGGGGCAAGTGCTGCATCGTGGGCTGCGACGCCGTCAAGATCGACCTCGAGAACGGCATCGTCAAGATTGGTGACCAGCAGTTCAAGGAGGGTGACACCATCAGCCTGAACGGCTCCAAGGGCTGGGTCTATGCCGAGCCCGTGGGTATGATCAATGCCACCGAGAACCCGCTCTTCCAGCAATTCATGGCACTGGTTGACAAATACCGCAAGATGGGTGTCCGCACCAACGCCGACAACCCCGAAGATGCTCAGAACGCCGTCAACTTTGGCGCCGAGGGTATCGGTCTGTTCCGTATCGAACACATGTTCTATGGCAAGAACAGCGAAGAGCCTCTCGCCAAGTTGCGCAACATGATTCTCGCCAACACCACCGAGGAGCGCGTGGCCGCCCTCAACGAGCTTGAGCCGTACATCAAGAACGCCGCCAAGGGCACACTGAAGGTTTTGGACGGCAAGCCGCTGACCTTCCGCTTGATGGACCCGCCGTTGCACGAGTTTGTGCCTCACACCGAGGAGAAGCAGCGCGCTCTCGCCCAGGAGCGTGGCATCAGCTTCGAGGAGATCAAGAAGCGCATCGACGCCCTCAACGAGGTGAACCCGATGATGGGTCTGCGCGGTGTCCGTCTCGGCATCGTCTATCCCGAAATCACGGAGACCCAGTTCCGCGCCCTGTTCCAGGCTACCGCTGAATTGATGACGGAAGGCTTCGACCCGCATTTGGAGATCATGGTTCCGCTTACCATCAACGTCAAGGAGCTTGAGCACCAGAAGGCTATCGCCGACCGCGTGAAGAAGGAAGTGGAAGCCAAGTTCGGCGTCGAGATCAACTACCTCTATGGCACGATGATCGAGATTCCGCGCGCCACCCTCGTGGCCGACCAGATTGCCAGTGTGGCCCAGTTCTTCAGCTTCGGTACCAACGATCTCACCCAGATGACCTTCGGCTTCAGCCGCGACGACGTGAACGCCATCGTGAAGGACTACATCGAGGAGAAGATCATCCCCGCCGACCCGTTCAACACCCTCGATCAGGAAGGTGTCGGACAGTTGGTGAAGCTTGGTGTGGAGCGTGGCCGTGGCCAACGCGCCAACCTCAAGTGCGGTGTCTGCGGTGAACACGGCGGCGACCCCGCTTCCGTGCATTTCTTCTACAAGGCTGGTCTGAACTACGTCAGCTGCTCGCCGTTCCGCGTGCCCGTCGCACGTCTGGCCGCAGCACAGGCTGCCATCGAGGAAGAAAGATAATCTGAAATTTGGATTTAAAAAAAGGAGTTGGGATTTTTCTCAACTCCTTTTTTTTGGCAATGATATGGATGTTGACCTGTAGTTTTTTTTTGTTATTACGGATTAGCATAGCAGATTACATGTGCAGTTGCATTCTTTGTTATGATTAGATGCGCATTGTTTTCCTTGTCCGCACACCCGTGCGGACATCCCATAACTGAGGGTGACTAAAAAGTAGTCATCCTCTTTTTTTTTACATTTTTTTGCAAGATTGCAAGCTCGACTTTTGTGCTTTTCCATACTTTAAAAAAAAGATGGTTATTTTTCTGAAAAACAGAGAAATAACCATTGCTAT
>JAGCCZ010000008.1 GCA_017651425.1 Bacteroidales bacterium | reverse complement strand
AGAGCGGTGCCAACAATCTCGGCGGGCGGGCTATTCCTGAAACGCTATTCCCTTTGGTCAGTGCGGAGATTCCGGATTACGATCTCGAAAGAGCTGTACAAAACGGTATGATTCCACGGCACTATATGGTCGCGAATGCCCGCAACCGCCTTAAATCCTATATTGAACTCTACCTGAAGGATGAAATCATCGAAGAAGCCGTTGTTCAAAACGTAGATGACTTTGTCCGTTTTCTGGAGGTGGCTGCCATTTCGGACGGTGAGATGCTCAATTATGAGAATGTGGCAGCGGATTGTGGCGTTTCAGCCAATACGGTCAAAGCTTATTACAAGATACTTTGTGACACCTTGTTAGGATTCGAGGTGCCCGCTTACTCGAAAGTCATCAAACGGAAGCTGGCCAAGGCTTCGCGGTTCTATTTCTTTGACGTGGGCATCGCCAATTATCTGACCGGCCGTCATCATCTCGCCCCAAAGACTCCTGAATACGGTCATGCTTTCGAGCATCTTGTGATGCAGGAGATTGTGGCGTATCTCGGCTACAGCGATAGCGAGGAAAAGTTGGCGTATTGGCATACGTACGACAATCTGGAGGTGGACGCTGTCATCGGGGATGCGCGGGTGGCCATCGAAATCAAATCGACCGATTCGGTTCAAGCAAGTCACAAGAAAGGTCTTGCCGAATTTGCCAAGGAGCACCCCAACGTCAGGCAGATTATAGTTTCCCGCGACCGGGTCACCCGACGGAGCGGGGATGTCGATTTGTATTATGTGACGGACTTTTTCAAAGAATTGTGGGAGGGAAAGATTATTTGAAAAACCGACTAACTGCCCATCCTTTCGGCTTTTTGCATCATAATAAACATAGGATTGCCTGTACGTTCATCTTGCAGAACAAGTTTGGCGGCGAGGAATGTCAAGCGTTCCTGTGTCGCTGATGTGGTCGCGTCACGGATTCTACCTATTTGCGGATTACCCCAGCACCACATCCATCACCATCATCAGGACGAAGCCGATGGCAAAGCCGATAAGGCGCCGTTGTGCAGGTGCGGTGTCAGTTCGTCAATCAGCAGGAGGAACGCGATACCGGCCAGGAAGCCTATAGCAGCCGGCAGCACACCCCTCAGTCCTGCGGACAGCTCCCCTTCAAAGGGAGCAACCATCTCGATCGATGGTATCAGCAGCGACCACACGCTGGCGGCCACCATCACCCCACTGGCGAACCCCAGCAGCGTCTTCTGCATCCTGTCGGGGATCTCCTTCTTCATGAAGAAGACGAAAGCCGAGCCCAGCATCGTGCCGAGCAACGGCAGCAGTATTCCGATGATTATGGCATTCATTACATTAATCTTTCACGCTGCAAAAATGCACATTTTTTCGCCAGGTTGATCATTTTCTCGCCGTCGCGCACAGCCACCGCTTCCCCTCGTCCACCGTGATGTTGAGGTCGTTGAAGCCGACATTCGTCAGATGGCGCCGTACTTCTTCCGGTGTGTAGGTGTGCATGCCTTCGATCATACTCTCCCATTTGGCATCCATCTCGCCGCGGCCGTCTGATTCGTTGACAATGACGAATTGTCCGCCGGGTTTCAGCACCCTTTTCACCTCGTTGAAGCAGTGCTCGATGTCGGGCCAGAAGTAGATGGTCTCGAAGGCGGTCACCATATCGAACGAGCCCTCGGGGAACGGGAGGTTGGCGACATTGCCTTCCAAAACCCTGCAGCGGCCTTCCCGAATGGCTTTGGTATTCACTCTCGTTGATTTCCATACGGACACTGGCGAGAAATCGATACCCGTGACGCTTCCCCGCAGGGTGCGTTGCAGCAGCCGGGCGATATTCGCGCCACCGCCGCATCCGATGTCGAGAATGCGGTCGTCGCGGCCAATCGTCACCATTGCCAACGCCCAATTCGCCATCGCAGCATGACCGCCGCCGTTCATTCCATTCACCATTATTTTGCCTAAAAAGCCCTCCGGCTTTCTGGCATTGCTGAAAAATTTGCTCAAAAGTCCCATAATTTGTGTGTTTATTTCTTTCCTTTTAAGATGGCCGACCCAATTAAGGTCATCCATTTGGCCTCCCACGGGGACATGAACATGCCGTGGGTGGTGTCAATAAGCTCCACCTCCTCATAGCCCATCTCTTTCAATCGTTGCACAAAGGCACGCATATCGCCGTACATCATGCGCGAGAAGACATCGTGGATAGCGAAGGTGCCGCCTTTCTTCAGCACGCGCAGTGTTTCCTGCAAAATGGCCTGTCGGTCGCGGCTGGGAATGTTGTGATAGACATAGTTGCTGGTCACCGCGTCGAAAGTCTCGTCCGGGAATTCCAGTTTCAGCGCATTGCCTTTGGCGAAAGAAGTGCGGTCGTCCACCCCTTCGGCCTTTGCGTTTTCCTCGCAAAGCGTCTGGTTGTAGGAGGCGTATTCCGCGCCCCATCGGTCGATGCCGACCATTCTGGCTTGCGGGTTGCGCTTGGCGACGGCGATAGTCAACGCACCGCTGCCGCAACCCACATCGAGACCTTTTCCGCCCTCAGGAAGGATGACATACTGCGAAAGACCTTCGATGATCTGTTTCGACATCTGTCGTTTCCCGTCGTAGGAGAAAGCCCTGTGCAACAGCAATATCCATAACGCAATCAATGCCAATGCGATGGCGAGCACGAGGAAGACGATTTTCAGGATGGTCTTCAAAGTGCCGGCGGCAAGCAGGCCGTTCACGCCAAGGACGAGGAACAAAACAAGGCTGGCCACGGCCCCGCCCAAAGTTCCTAAAATCATACCTTTCGGAATCCAGTTTTTGTAATTCGGTTTCATAATCTGTCCATTTAATATTTCCGACGGCAAAAATCCGATTTCCCGGGCATGTCAATATCCCAACAAGTGGGTATTTTCGGAAAGTATATTCATTGCAAATTGGAATCCCAAACTATATAATACTTCCCAAAAACAATGAATAACCAAACATTACCGCATTTGGTGTAGGTGCGTAATGTAGTGATTTACAATGTAGAGCTCTTGAACTGCCTTTTCAATCTGCTGGTTTTCAGCAAAACTAACCAAAAGGTGCGTGTGTTGACTTGTCGTAAGTGAGTGATTTTCTGATTTTTTTGACTATTTTTGCAGAAAATATCATCAAATGGCTAACAAGAAAGAGATACAAAGCGCCACATTCCCCGATTGCCCTGTGCGGAACGTTATTTCTCGCATCACAGACAAATGGT